>CAMAFY010000003.1 GCA_945833885.1 uncultured Bacteroidales bacterium | reverse complement strand
ACGGCGGTTCGAATCCGCCAGGTACCTCGCAAAGGAACGGCTCCTCGCAAGATGGGTCGTTCCTTTTTTGTCGTTATATTATACCATCATTTTCGATACGACTTTCCCATGGAAGTTACAGATTTCTCCCCACTCACCTTGCGTTCCGAAGGACTTGTCAAACGTTATGGCAAAAGAACGGTGGTGAACAACGTATCTTTTTCGGTCCAACAAGGCGAGATTGTCGGTCTGCTTGGCCCAAATGGTGCCGGAAAGACCACATCTTTTTACATGACTACTGGACTTGTCGTACCAAACGACGGAAAAATCTTCCTCGGAGAGCAGGATATCACGAAGTATCCTGTCTATAAACGTGCCAAAGCAGGCATAGGATATCTGGCACAGGAAGCCAGTGTTTTCAGAAAGATGAGCGTTGAAGACAACATCCTTTCCGTGCTCGAGATGACAGGAAAATCAAGAGATGAGCAGCATAAGATGTTGGAAAGGCTTATCAATGAGTTCCGCTTGCAGAAGGTAAGAAAGAATATGGGCGACCAACTCTCCGGAGGTGAGCGACGCAGAACCGAGATTGCCCGATGCCTGGCCATTGACCCTAAGTTCATCATGCTCGATGAACCCTTTGCCGGAGTGGACCCCATTGCGGTTGAAGATATCCAGTTTATCGTATGGAAACTCAAATCAATGGGCATCGGAATCCTTATCACTGACCACAATGTGGAGGAAACCCTATGCATTACTGACCGCGCATACCTGCTCTTTGAAGGCCGAATCCTCTTCCACGGAACGCCGGAAGAACTCTCGGAGAACCAGATTGTCCGCGACAGATACCTGACCAATTCGTTCAAACTCCGCAAAAAGGACTTTGCGGCATTGGCTGCCGAACGCGAAGCGGAACAAACAATCTGAGGAATTCTACGGCACTTTACCAGACCATCGGCTGCACATCCCTATTCGTATGACCGTGCATCCACGTTCCGTCAGCCGCACACTCCGACACCACCAGCCGCACGTTACCGATTATTCATCCGTACACTGCCTTCCCATCATTTGTACGTTCCCCTCTTTTCCACCCTTTATCTGACACATTATTATCATCCTTTCGCACCATGATACCCCTATTATCCCTCCTGCTTGCCTCAACCATACAAAGCGATACGTTGGAAATCAAGCATGCGGCAATGGAAGGTCCGTACACCCTTCCCGCGGTTCACATGACTGACAGCGTCAATCTTGAAGGAAAGCACTATGACAGCGCTGACGTTCTCAAGCAGAACACCTCGCTGGCACTCCGTCCGTTCAATGCCGATGCCGGAACTATCCGCTATGGAGACGCCATCGGGCGCCCGGTTTCCGACTCGTTGGCCACACTTTCCACCATGCGTTTTACCATAGATGCCGCACGCTGGACCAAATGCAGCCTCAGTTCCGACAAGATGAAGCAGCGTACCCTTTTCATGGATGGCAAGGAAACAGGAGGAGAACTCCGACTTTTGCCCGGACGTCATGAGATTACGGTGCTCGATTATGTGGCCGTTGCCGCTACACCCGACACATTTGACCTGAAAATCACCGGTGAAAACCTCGGGCATTTGACGATAAATCCGACCACACCCCGCAATTTCGACCTTGACTTGAACGCACACGGGCCCCGCTATGGCGGCATCAGCATCTCGCCCTCAGGCCGCTATGCCGCCACAAATTACCTGAATGTCCTGCAAGGCGGCGAGAATATCTGGCACACAACACTCACAGACCTCAACACACAACGCACGATTTACGCCGGCGAATTCCGCAATTTCCGGTGGTGTCTGCAGCGTGATGCTGTATACTACACCCGAAAAGGCAGCAATGGATTGGAACTTATCCTGCTCGACGTTGCGACAATGACGGAAAGCACATTGGCAACAGCATTACCCGATGCGAACTTCACCCTGAGCCCAGACGAAAGTTTCGTCATCATCTACCGCACAGAAGAAGGTCCGAAACCAAAAAACGCACTGAAAAGCCTTTATGAACCCGACGACCGCATGGACGGATGGCGCAAGCAATCCAATCCTTTCATCATGCGATTCGCCGACGGCGTGATGCAGCGGCTGACCTTTGGCAAGGAAAGTACGCATGTCCTGGACATCTCACACGACTCCAGCCGGATCTTGTTGGCGAATTATCATACCGATGTCAGCCGCTTGCCAATGAGAACCATGGACATTCTGGAATACAATGTGGCCACAGGACGCGTCACAACCCTGCTGAAAGATACCGAATGGATTCAAGATGTCTGCTATGCCGCCGATGATTGCACCCTCTACATGCAGGCAACAGGTAAGGCATTCGACGGCATCGGCTCTGAGGTCACTCCCGGACAACACGCCATGACTTACCAAGTGACGCTTTTCAGTTACAACCCTACCACCAAAGAAGTACGCCACTTGTTGCCTAATGGTTTCAAGCCCTCCGTCGACAATGTCTTTGTCAACAAGGCCGATGGTCTGCTCTATCTGACCTGCACCGACGCTTACAACCGCACGCTTTGGACACTTCACCCCACCACCCTCCGACGTCAGCGCTACGATATGCCACTGTCCTACCTGCAAGGCGCGGCAATCGCCCACACGGCCTCCCCACGTTGCCTGTTCTATGGACAGAGCGGCACGCAGGCTTTCGGTGCATATTCCACAGTGCTTAGCGCAAAATTAAAGGCATATACCGACGATTCCACCTACGGCATCAACATTGTTCGTGGCGACACCATCAGATGTAAGGAACTTGCGGTGCGCCCCGATTGCAAGACTTTCGGCAACCTTCGCTGGGAGGACCTCAGCCCTGAAATCCGTCCGGCATCGTGCACCGAATGGAAATTCCGCGCTTCCCGTGGCGACGAGGTCAAAGGTTTCTATTATCTTCCCGCCGATTTCGACGCCAACAAGCACTATCCAATGATTGTCTATTACTATGGCGGCTGCACCCCAACCTCGCGAACAATGCGCTGGCACTACCCACTTACAGCCATGGCCAACATGGGATATGTGGTGCTTGTGTTGGAACCTTCGGGCGCATGTGGCTTTGGTCAGGAGTTCGCTGCCCGGCATGTAGGCACCTGGGGTGAGGAAAGTGGGGACGATATCATTGAAGGTGTGAAGAAATTCTGCGAGGAATACGCCTTCGTCGACGCCACAAAAATCGGATGTATCGGAGCAAGTTATGGAGGATTCATGACTCAGTATCTGCAAACACGGACAAACATCTTCGCAGCCGCCATCAGCCATGCCGGAATCTCCAACATTGCCTCCTACTGGGGCGGAGGTTTTTGGGGATACAGTTATGGTGAGACTGCAGAATACGGACAATTCCCATGGAATAATCCGAAATTGTTTACGGAACACTCCCCTCTTTTCAACGCAGACAAGATACATACCCCCCTACTTCTCCTACACGGCACGCAAGACACCAATGTCCCTACCAACGAAAGTCAGCAACTTTTCACGGCTTTGAAGATTCTCGGACGCGAAGTGTCTTACATTCAGGTCGATGGAGAGAACCATATCATCAACGATTATCAGAAACGGAAGGACTGGGTTGAGGCCATCTGCGCATGGTTCGCCAAGCATCTGCAATGCGATTCCTCGTGGTGGGATGACCTCGGATACTGATTCCCGAAACCAGAATCCCGCACAATTCCCGACGTCGGACGGTGGTCAACGGCCACCATCCCCAGCGTCAAAGGAACGCTCTTTCGCACCCTCCGTTTCCTTATGGAAAACAAGCCTTTGGAAACATCCGAACTTTCAGGCTGAAAGTTCCGTACTTTTTGCCCGAAAGTTCCGCATTTCTTCATCGAAAGTTCCGCTCTTTCTGACACGGGACTCCACCCGTGCCTTCAAGGGAATCCGAATCTCTCGTGTCAAAGCACAAGGCACCCCGTCATAACGTATTGTTTGCCCATATATATTTATATAATGAGTGCAGGCGGTAAACGCTGAACATCACCCACATATCCGCTAAACCAAGATTGGCGGAGACGCATGCCTTCACCGGAACACATCGCCTGAATTCATTCTGAACATCCATCATTCTTTTCCCATTTCACCCATCATGAAGACCATCGTCCACACGTTTATAATCCTCATCGCCGCAGCATGTTTCGCAACCTCCTGTGGTAACAACAGCAAACCCTCAGACAATTATCTTCACGAAGACGATGTCCGCTACGCCGCAGACATCAGTTTCGAGCCCATTGTGCAGGAACTTGCAGAACTTTTCAACGCCCGTCACCCCGAAGCGACCATGCTTCCGACATTCTGCGACGAAGACTCTGCCATTCGTCTTCTTGTACGCGACAGTGTACGCCTCGCCATTACTACCCGCAAACTTACCGAAGGCGAGAAGGCACTTATCAGGAAACAGAAACACAACTTCAAGCAATCGCTATTCGCATACGATGCCTTTGCACTCATTGTCAACAAGAACAACCCTGATACCGTCATCAACATGAATGAAATCAAGGGCATTATCAGTGGTAAAATCACGGACTGGAAGCAACTTGAAGTGACTCATAAGCAAGGTCCACTCTATCTCGTCTTTGACCATAGCGGGTCGTCCACCGTACGGTTTATGAAGGATTCGCTCAACGGTGGCAAACCTCTCAGCGGCAATGTCTTTGCACAAGGCGACAACCAGTCTGTCATCGAAACCGTAAAGAACCGCGAGGACGTCATCGGAGTGGTCAGCACCGACTGGCTGAGAGTGGCAAAAGGCGACACCTGTGTCATGGAAAATTTCCGCGACCTCGATGTCAGGGTGATGCTTGTAGGGTTCTACGGACTGAAAGATCCCCTCGGACTTGATGCGAAAGACTGGCAACGCCCCTACCAATACTACATTGCCACTGGTGAATACCCGCTCTTCCGCGGTGTTTATGCCATCTGCACCGATGCGCGTCCCAAAAGCATGACGTCGATGTTCTATTTCTTCACCAAGGGAGACGGACAGCGCGTTATCTGCAACTCCTCACAACTGCTGCCCCACACCCAAGTGCAGGTGCGCAATGTTGTGGCCAAATAATGAAATTATTCTGACATTCCAATTATTTCCAATGAAGCATATCTGCTACATCGTGGCCATGCAGGCCGAAGCACAGCCCTTCATCGAAGAATATAACATGGAGGAAATCCCCGGATTCTTCGCACCCTACCCTTTCCGACTCTACCAGACAAGCATCGGAGGTTGTCGTCTTTCGGTAGTGCTCAACGGCCAACAGCACGGCACAGACCTCGTAGGATGCGAGGCTGCCAGCATCACTACGATGGCGGCACTCCAACGTTTGACCCCGGATCTTGTGATCAATTCCGGCACATGCGGGGCCTTCAAGGCCGACGGAGCGGCAATCGCTGACGTATACATCGGCAACGCCGTCATGTTTCACGACCGTCGCGTCCCGGGAGACGACCAATGGGGCACGCAGGCTTTGGGAAACTATCCGCTTTGGCAGAACTCCGAAAGTCTGGCCGCTGAACTTGGTTTCAAAATGGGTAAGGTCACCACAGGGTCCTCCCTGGATATGCAACCCATAGATGAGGAGATTATCCGCAGAAATGGCGGACAACTCAAAGACATGGAAGCCGCAGCCATAGCGTTTGTCTGCTCTTTGGCCCACGTTCCTCTGCTCCTCGTCAAGTCTGTCACCGATCTATGCGACGGAGGCGAGAAGACCTACGACGAATTCTGCCGCAATCTTTCCGCAGCAAGCCATGCTCTGCGCGGCGCCAATCAACGCATTGTCAAACATCTGACAGGGAAAAACTGAAATCTTCACAAAAAAACAATTCATGAAACAACTGATAATCAGCCTGCTTCTGCTCCTTTTTCTCCCTCTGAATGCCGTAGCCGGCGAGAAACAGAAGGTCGCTTTACCCAAAACTTTCCGCTATCGTCTCACCCTCAAAGACAAGGCTGACAGTCCATACACCATACATCATCCCGAAAAGTTCCTCTCGCAGAAGAGCATAGAACGGCGTCGCCGTATGGGAATCGCCGTTGATGAATACGACCTACCCATTAGTCCGAAGTACATCGAAGCCATAAAACGTACCGGAGCCCACGTGTTCAATCACTCCAAATGGAACAATACCGTACAGGTAGAAGTCCATGATTCGCTGATGGAATCACAACTCCATGCACTCCCCTTTGTCACGGATGTCATGCTGGTTTACGCCAGTCCCGACAGCGTCAGTTTGAATGACGCCTCAAAACGTACGGAAGAAATTATTGCGGACACAGTGGAGACCGCCGACTATTATGGCAAAGCCCAGGCGCAGATAGAGCAACTTCACCTTGAAGCCCTCCATGCAAAAGGCTATCGAGGCCAAGGCATGACGATAGCCGTCATTGACGGCGGCTTCTATAATGCCGATGTCATCCCTGCCTTCAAGGATACAAAAATACTTGGAGTGAGGAACTTCGCACGACCTGACAGCGACACTTTTGCCGAACATTCCCACGGAATGATGGTGCTTTCCTGCATCGCTCCCGACATGCCTTACCGACTTGTCGGCACAGCCCCCGAAGCATCCTTCTATCTTCTTCAAAGCGAAGACACATGGTTTGAGTATCGTGGCGAGGAAGACAACTGGTGTGCGGCACTCGAATATGCCGACTCCTTAGGCGTGGACATTGTAACAAGCAGCCTCGGATACACCCATTTCGACACTCCGGACGCAACATTAGAATATGAATGGCTGGACGGTCATCACGAATTGAACTCACGTTCGGCATCGCTTGCCGCCAGTCGTGGCATCCTTCTCTGCAATTCCGCAGGAAATGAGGGGAGCCGCACGTGGAAAAAAATCGGATTTCCTGCCGATGCACACAACATTCTTGCGGTAGGAGCCGTGAACGCCGACGGGGTGAACGCCGCTTTCTCGAGCATCGGATACAGTGCCGACAGACGTATCAAACCCGATGTCATGGCCCGTGGTGAAGACACTTACATGCTTGACACCAATGGTACTGTCACCATGAACAACGGAACGTCCTTCTCCTGCCCCATCATGGCAGGTGCCGTCACGTGTCTCTACCAGGCTTTCCCCGAACATCGGCCGGTAGACATTATGAATGCCGTACGCCAATCAGGGAACAACTACCAGCATCCTGACGAGGTCTTCGGCAACGGCATCCCCGATATGCTCAAAGCCTACCATATACTTGGCGGAGATTGACGGCAAAAAACATACAGTATCCAGTCGTTCCGCCCCACATCATACACAAACAAATAACAGAATTTACAGTGGATTTTTTATAGAGCCCACTTGAAAATCACCTACATTTCCCATGAAATCCATCAGCCTTTCTGAACTCAACGGCATGGTGCGCCAAGCATTGGCACTCACTTTCCCCGAAGACTACTGGGTAGTGGCGGAAATCGCAGAAATGCGTGAAGGGAATAACGGCCATTGTTACCTGGAACTGGTGGAAAAAGACCATGCGACAGACGCATGGGGAACGCCTTTCACAAACGGATATAGCAGATACGACAGTGCGGCAGGGCGCTTCAAAGCAAGGGCAAAGGCAAATATTTGGGCCAATGTCTGGCGACCTCTCAAAAGAAAGTTCGAACGGGAAAGCGGGCAACCATTGTCCATCGGCATGAAAGTACTGATGCAAGTACACATCAACTTCCATGAACAATACGGATATAGCCTGACCATCAACGATATTGACACCTCATTTTCCATAGGAGAGATGGCACGGAAACGTAAGGAAATCCTCGAGCAACTGGAAGAAGACGGCGTCATCGACCTCAACCGCCAACTGACTTTACCACGCCCTTTACAACGCATTGCCGTCATTTCTGCGGAAGGAGCGGCCGGCTATGGCGACTTTTGTAAACAACTTACAGAAAGTGAGTTATGCTTCCGCACCCGTCTTTTCGCTGCAACCATGCAAGGTAGCGAAGTGGAAGGCTCCATCATTGCGGCCCTTAACGCCATTGCGGACGACATTTCAAATTGGGATTGCGTGGTCATTATCCGTGGCGGAGGAGCCGTAACCGACCTGAACGGCTTCGAAACTTACCTTCTTGCCGCAAACATTGCACAGTTTCCGTTGCCTGTAATCACGGGTATCGGACACGACCGCGACCTGACCGTTGTCGACTATGTGGCGAATACGCATCTGAAAACACCGACAGCCGTGGCGCAATTCATCATAGATAAGATGCAAAACGAGCTTAAAACCCTCCAAGAATACGGGGAACGTCTACGAAGGGCTACGGAAAACCATCTGCAACAGCAGCGCCGGCAATTCGACAACATTGCACGTCGCTATGAACGTGCGGCACATTTCTTCTGCCAACACCAACGCAAGCAACTGATGAGGTTGGCCGCCACAATGCAGATCCTCAGCACTTCGCAACTAAAACAGCGGCGCCATCACCTCGAAACATTGGATCCGCGACTTCGGCAATACACCGAAAACTATCTATCGCGCCAACATCAGCGCCTGTCTCTGGCGAAAAAAACGTTGCAAATGGCGGAACCTGACCGCATTCTCAAGTTAGGATTCTCCATCACGACCGATGCCGACGGACATGTTCTGCGGCATCCCGATGACCTGAAAGCCGGAAGCCTCATCATCACACGCCTGCAAAACGGCATCATGCACAGCATCAAAACCGACGAAGCACAGGATTCTTGATAGGAACTCCTGGAATATTCTTGTACGAAATGTCGATTACCGGCAATTTTCCAGCGTTTTTTCACCGCCTACCATCAAGACCATATTCCTCAAGCCTCTGAAAAACGACAACATATCCATTTATATTCTCATCACAAATAGGAAAAATCCCTATAACTTTCCATGAACAATCTCACTTACGAAACGGCATTAGCGGAACTGGAATCCATTGTGGCGAACCTCGAAAAAGGCGATCTTGAGATCAGCCAACTCACGCCTCAACTCCGACGGGCTCAGCAACTTCTTGCCTATTGTAACGACAATCTCACCAAAGTTGAGAACGATGTCAACAGTATTCTAAGCGAAAATAACGACCATGAGTAAGAATAAACTGGCGAAATTCGCCGACATGGCCTCCTATTCCAACGTTGTAGAGGCTCCATTCCAGACTCCTGAAAGCCCACGACATCCGCTCTATGGCAACTGGCACAACGAATTTTTCCACAACAACAACCCCATTGTCCTCGAATTGGGCTGTGGACGCGGAGAGTATTGCGTGGGACTTGGCAGGATGTTCCCACATGTCAACTTCATCGGTGTCGACATTAAAGGGGCACGAATGTGGAGCGGTGCCACGGATGCCGTCAAAGAAGGACTGACGAATGTCGGATTCCTTCGCACCCATATCGAGTTCATCGACAATTTCTTCGCGCCGGGAGAGATTGCGGAAATCTGGCTGACATTCTCCGATCCTCAAATGAAAAAGGTGACGAAACGCCTGACATCCACCTATTTCCTGCAACGTTACCGCCATTTCCTCGCAGATAATGGTACGATTCATTTGAAGACCGACTCCCATTTCCTCTTCACCTACACCGATTATGTTGTGCGCGAAAACAATCTTCCCGTGCTTTTCCGCACCGACGACCTCTATCACACCCTCGAAGCCGAAAAGGATGATGCCGTACGCAGCATACTTGGCATCCACACTTACTACGAAGACCAATGGCTCAGCCGTGGTCTTACCATCAAATACCTCAAATTCTCATTACCACAGATGGGAACTCTCGTGGAACCTGACGTGGAAATCGAGATGGATTCCTACCGTTCCTATAACCGTTCAAAGCGAAGCGGTTGCGATACCAGCAAATAATCCGGCAAAGGGTTCCATAAAAAAGACACCAAAAGGTTGTCCTCGTCTCATTACTTATAAATATTTGTCTCATCATTTATAAATACTTATAATATACATCGATGGAAAAACATTCCATCCAACACCTATGACTCTATATCCGAAACTCATATTCGACGCCCTTGCCAACGTACGTTATCCTGGCAATGGCCGCAATATTATCGAAAACGAGATGCTGGAAGACGATCTCCGCATCGATAATATGAAGGTAAGTTTCAGTCTTATCTTTGAGAAAAGTACCGACCCCTTCATGAAAAGTGTGGTGAAATCCGCCGAGGCTGCCATACATGCCTACGTCAGTCCTGATGTTGAGGTAACCATCTCCACCAAAAGCAGGCAAGCCATGCGCCCCGAACCGGGGAAAATGCTGCCACAAGTCAAGAATGTCATTGCCGTCAGTTCCGGAAAGGGCGGAGTCGGCAAGAGCACTGTGGCGGCCAATCTTGCCGTAGCACTGGCCATGCAGGGCTACAAAGTCGGACTTCTCGATGCAGATATCTTCGGTCCGTCCGTTCCAAAGATGTTCCATTTGGAAGAACAGGAGATATTTTCTTGGGAAAAGGACGGCAGACAGTTGCTCATTCCTGCGTTGAAATACAACATAAAGATTCTATCCATCGGTTTTTTCGTCAATCCTAACACGGCAACCCTTTGGCGTGGAGGCATGGCCAGCAACACTCTCAAGCAACTTATTGCGGACGCTGACTGGGAAGAATTGGACTATCTCATCCTCGACACCCCTCCAGGCACCAGCGATATCCACCTTACCCTACTCCAAAATCTTGCCATCACCGGTGCGGTCATCGTCAGCACTCCCCAAGAAGTGGCGCTCGCCGATGCCCGGAAAGGCATTGATATGTACCGGAACGAAAAGGTTAATGTACCCATCCTCGGACTTGTGGAAAACATGGCTTGGTTCACACCGGCAGAACTTCCCGAAAACCGCTATTACATCTTCGGACGTGAAGGGGTGAAACGATTGGCAAAGGACATGAAAACTACGCTATTGGCACAGATTCCCATCGTACAAAGCATCTGCGAAGCAGGCGACGAAGGCGAGCCTGTCGCCACAAAACCAGATACAATTACCGGACAAGCCTTCCACCAACTTGCCAAGGCTGTGGTAGAAGCCGTAGATAAACGCAATGCGGAAATGGCGCCTACCGAAATCGTTCATGTCGAAAAATAAGAAGGATTCAACAATTAGTTTAGACGATACTTATGAACGTTCTTTATAAGTGTCTACATGATTTCTGTGCTTTTTGGCGCAAATAAATTCCAATCGGTTTCCGTCATATAGCCGGAAATCTTGGCTACACCGATGGGTGACTGCGACCCGACATGGCCGGAAGACCTGTAAGAAATTCCGCTATGTACCCACCTTGTCCAACTGTTATCCCTCAATACGAAGAAGATTCCTGCACCAGACTACCACAAAATCCACCTTTAACTAATTTATAGCCCCCATCTTTAACGGACGGACACACATCCCCAACGGGAACATCTTACGGAATATTCGCCGTACATGCTGACAAAATCCATGTCATATCCATCCTATTTTCACCCGCTTCCTGCGGATATCCTCCAACAATATGCGCAGGATATCCCCCACCTTTTCACCTTCCCTTTCCATTATGTTCCGCATCCGCTTTGCACGGCAGCGGCAAAATTGGTGCGCGAACAGGTGAAAAGTCATCCGGAAATGCTCTCTGAAGCGGAAGAAGGTAAAATGTTTGGCGTACTCATCGTTGATGTTTCCACAGGAAAAGACGCATCCCGGAAGATAGGATTCATTGCTTCCTACTCAGCACAGTTGGCAGGAAGTTACGATTGGCCATGGTTTGTGCCACCAATCTTCGACATTCTGAAACCCGGCGGCCATTTTGTGGACGAAGAACACCGCATCAGCCTGCTCTCCCAACGCATTTTGGAAATGGAGACATCGGCAGAATTCCGTCTGTTGAAGGAAACAGTCAACCGGTTTCGCGAAGACAGCGAAAAGCATCTTGCAGACTTCCGCACACAAATGGCTGAAGCCAAGCGGAAACGTGACGCAAAACGTCACAACGCTACTCCAGAGGAACTTCAGGAAATGCTACCATCACTCATCCATGAAAGCCAACAGCAGAAAGCCGACTACAAACGTCTGCAACGCAAACTGGCGGATGAAAGGAAGCATTACGAGGAAAAAATGGCGGAACACGACAAAGAAATAACCCTACTCCGCCGGGAACGTCAGAAACGTAGCGTGGCACTTCAACAGTGGATATTCGAACAATATGTGGTCAACAATGCCCATGGGGCGAGCACAACCCTCATGGAAATCTTCAACAATTCCTTACCACCTTCCGGTGCCGGCGAATGTTGTGCTCCGAAACTTCTGCAATGTGCCTACCGAAATCACTGGCGTCCACTCTGCATGGCCGAGTTCTGGATGGGGCAATCGCCCAAAGAAGAACTTCGGCAGGACGGACATTACTATCCAGCCTGCCGCAGCAAATGTCGCCCGATTCTGCACTTTATGCTCCAAGGACTGGATGTTGAACCCAATCCTGTGCTTGAACGCAACCGTCTGATGGCGAACCGGTTGAAAGTAATCTACGAAGATTCCGATATCGTTGTTGTCAATAAGCCGTCAGGAATGCTCAGTGTTCCCGGGAATGATGAGGTTCCAAGCGTCAAAGATGTGGTGCAAAAACGCTTTCCTCACGCCAAAGGTCCCTTGATTGTCCACCGACTCGACATGGATACATCCGGCATTATGGTCGTCGCGCTCCACATCCGCGCCTACCACATCCTGCAACGGCAGTTCGAATCCCATAAGGTGCTCAAACGTTATGAGGCAATCGTGGCAGGCGATATCCGTGGCGAAGGAGACATTGATTTGCCTTTAGCGCCAAATCCCCATGACCGTCCGCGCCAGATGGTCTCCGAGACACATGGCAGGGATGCGCTGACACACTATCAGGTTGCCGGGCATCCCAAGGAAGGTACCACACGTCTGATGCTATGGCCCCGCACCGGACGCACCCATCAACTGCGTGTACACTGTGCGCATCCTCAAGGCTTGCACTGTCCCATTGTGGGAGACGCGCTTTACGGCACGGCATCCGAGCGACTGATGCTCCATGCCGCCGAGATCTGTTTCGTACATCCCGACGGCAAACACCGTATGCATTTCGTAGTTCCACCGGAATTCTGAAGCATCCTGTTCCATTTTTTCCAGCCAAAACCTCCATAGAAAATTGTCACACAGACGGTTTCTTAACTGTCAGTAACCCCATATCCCATCATGAATGCCCTGTTAAAAGAGATTAAGAACACTGCCTTTTCAAAGGAATTTCTCCGCGATATCATTCTGATTCTTCTCGGATGCTTCATCGTTTCCATTGGTTTCTGCTATTTCATCAGCCCCTACAAACTCGTCCCGGGCGGCGTTTTCGGCACCAGTATCGTCATACATAGTTTCTTCCCGTTCGTACAAGTCGGTACCATAGCACTGTTCATCCAAGTCCCTCTTTTGGTACTCTCCACCTTTTTCCTCGGCAAACGGCTTGGACTTCAAACGCTCATTACCACCTTTGCCACGCCACTCATGTTCAACGCAATCACGTGGATAGCCTTCGATACTCCGGAAGCCATGCAGGCACTTGACCCTACCCAGATGTTCGGAGGTCACCTGAATATGACGGAAGACCTCCTGATTTCCTGCATCATCGGCGGTGCCCTCGTCGGTTTTGGTACGTCACTTATCATCCGAAGCCACGCATCCAGCGGCGGAACAGACATTCTTGCCATGCTGGCACACAAGTATCTTCATCTGCATTTTTCCAAGGCTCTCATCATCATTGACGGCATTATCGTACTCTCCGGACTGTTTGTCATCGGCTTTGGATGGGGACTTGACGGCCCTGTCGACGAGAACTCGTGGCGACTTTCCTTCTATGCCCTCATCACAATGGTCATTATGAACCGTTCGCTGGCTTGGAGTCTCAGCGGAAACCGCGACACAATGATGATATACATCATCTGCGATGCCGGTGCCAAAGAGCGGTTGCGCGAATGGATTCTCTTCACACTCAACCGCACAGCCACCCATGTTCAGGCAAAAGGCCTCTATACGGAAAAGGACAAAGACGTGATCATCATGATTGTCCGTGAAAAGGAAATCTGCATCATTACCGATGAAATCCGCAAGATAGCACCGAACGCCTTCATCATCATTTCCAATTCATACGATGTTTATGGCGAACGTTGGAAACCGCTTCCCGAAAACAACGGCCTTGATTTCAAATAAAAAAACTGGAAAACGGCAAAAAAACAAAACCGGGAAAACAACAAAACCACATGGTGGGAAGTTGTACCCCCCCACCTTAATATTCTACTTTCAAAACCGATACTCAAACATTTGATTCCCAACAATGTATATTTCCATCCTTTATTGTCTGATAGGTCTGATTCTTCTCGTCGTCGGCGGTGACTGGCTTATCCGTGGCAGCGTCAACATTGCCCAGCGTCTACACCTCACTCCCATGGTCATCGGACTCACCGTCGTCAGTTTCGGAACCTCCGCACCGGAGTTCATCGTCAGTCTTCAATCCGCACTTGACGGCAATTCCGGCATTGCTTTGGGTAATGTCATCGGCTCAAACATCGCCAACATCGCCCTCATCCTCGGTGCCACCGCCCTACTTCGTCCCATCCCCGTCCAGGGAAATACATTGAAAATCGACGCACCTCTACTCCTTATCTGCAGTGTTATCCTCGCCGTTCTCTGCTATTTCACCCAGTCTATCACGCGCATCGAAGGTATCGTTGGTGTTGTCGTTCTCATTGCATACACCACTTTTCTGGTCTGGCATTCGCGTCATACCATAGAAAAAACGGAAGAAAACACCGAAGACACACCGAAACCATCGCTGCTGAAAGCCGTAGCATTCATCATCATTTCCGTTATAGGCCTGAAATATGGCGCGGAATTTCTTGTTGACGGTGCGTCAGACATCGCACGTTCCCTGGGTGTCAGTGACCGCGTCATCGGACTTACCGTCGTCGCCATCGGCACCAGTCTCCCCGAACTCTTTGCATCCGTCATCGCCGCACGCAAGGGAAACGTCGACATGGCTGTTGGAAATGCGATAGGATCCAACCTGTTCAACATCCTCTGTGTGCTGGCCGCTTCCGCAGCAATCAGCCCTATTGGCAACATCGACCCCGCCTTTTCCTCTGACTTTTTGTGGATGATTGCCCTCACGCTGCTCATCTGGCTGCAAATGCGTACCGACTACCGGCTTACACGTATCGAAGGTCTGGTGCTTCTAATGTGCTACACCGTCTATCTGACACTCACGGCGATACGCTAAAATCACCGCTTCCCGCAAAGTCTACGTCCCATCGTCCACCCGCATTATACGGAGATTGCAGTAATATCCTTGCGATGCCATTAGGATTTTCACGCCGACATTCTTCATCCTTCTACGAAGTCCCGACACCGGATGCGCCGCAGAATCCGCCAAAAAAGAAAAGGAAGAACAGACATGACGGGCGGACAATCAAGAGGGTCAACGCCCTCTGAAGGATATCATCACCCAATAATCCATTCCCCAAAAACATGGTAAAACACATCATTCTCTGGACCTTGAAGCCAGAACTTTCCGAAGCCGAAAAGGCCGACATCAAGCGTAACATCAAGGAGGGTCTTGAAGGCCTTGTGGGCAAAGTCCCCGGTCTCGTCAGCGCTACCGTACACATTGACGGGCGTCTTGCCACATCGAACTGCGACGTCATGCTCGACAGCACCCTCGAAAATCCCGAAGCGCTTGCCGCCTATGCCAAGCATCCCGAGCACGTTGCCGTAGCAAACAGCCGCGTACGTCCGTTCACCGCACAACGTACATGCCTCGATTTCGAGACGGAAGACTGATTCCACCTCCACATCATACAAAACATTCTTTACCATTCTGGGCCACACCCTCCTTCAATGCCGGGTGTGGCCCTTTCTGTTTACAACCATCTCCGACAGGAATTTACGGACATGACATAACAAAAACGGGCAATCCGCAGAAACGCAGATTGCCCTTCGCTTATATTTTTAGGCGGATTTCAGGAATTCACCATGAACCTATCTTGCCTTTATATTGGTTACGTTTTGCCGATTTCTATGGATTTTTCTTAGGATAACATTCCGGTTCCCATATCCTTTCATCGGCTTTTCAGATAGGAAAATTCTGGAATCCGAGGCATTATTTCAGGATGTGCATCCGCCATGTCACACCGACATTGACAATAGATTGCTTGTCACGCAACACTCCATCAGGGTTGGTATTATCGCCCCAACTGTAACTATATTGGGCATGAAGCCGAAGATTGTCGTTCTTCAATGGGAAGTATTCCACCCCGGCTCCAAGACGTGAGATCTTGGTTCCATCGTGAACGCAGAGGTCACTGTCGTTACCCGTTGTGTTGGTATCGTAACTATACTTGCTGAAACAGCGGAAAGCGGGCACAGGATGGTAGTCAATTTGAGTGGAAATGCTGTAGTCCTTAAAGAAATCTGAGGCACGCGACGCACGATGCTGGAAGTCGAAATCGAGAGAGACCTTAGGACCGAGGTCGAAACGGTTGCCGAGGGCAACGAAACTAAGGTACTTTCCAGGACGGTATTCCATCATGTTTGCCGAATAGAAAGAGTGGAAGAAATCGGCGTTGCCAATCCAAAGGACATTATATGCCCACATTTCTTTCCCCTTTCCCGACGTCTGCTCATAAAGTTTGCGGAACGGGCTTTCGCAGAACTGGAAATACACCTGATGATTATCGTTGTTCGTGTTGAGAATCACGTTGGCTCCCCATTGATAACATGAGTAATTGTTGCAGAATTCTCCCACCTGGAAGATGTCGATTGGCGCAGGTTCCGTCTCCCAACCTCCGAGGGCTACAATCCATTTTCCCGCCATCAGCGATACGTTTCTATGCGCTTTATAGGTAAGGTAGAGCCAGTCTGTGGCATCAAAGAACGAAGCATCCTTCTGCGGTTTGTTCAGACGTTGACGGTATTTATATGAGAATCTGGGCGACAGGTCTCCTTCAAGTTTGAAGTCAACGATGTATCCTTTTATTCCCGATTTGTCGGCGTTTTCGCTGTCGTGATTGTAGTCGCATCTTGCCTCGAACTTCAATTTCGGACGCAAAGATGTCTCTTGTGCGCTTGTATGAACCAAACTTTGCGGGGCAAACATGGCGCAAAGGACGAGGGGAACGATTTTCTTCATGCTGGCATTCTTTTGAATATTAGAGGAAAAATCTTGGAACATGGGAAGTTATTCTTGCGAAAGATTGAGCAGACTCTTCTTGTTCCAAAGTCCGTAAACCGCGCTGACGGTGTCGCACGACATGAAGGAACGGATGTTTTCGCGGTGCATAAAGTCAATGAGTTTCGAGAAGTCGTCCTCGGTAAGTATGGTCTCTATCTGCACCTTTTGCTTGTGTTCGTACCCCCCGACTACGTGATGAAGGGTGATGCCACGACGGATTTCGTGCATGATAAATTCAGAGATTTTCTCATACTCGTCGGTGATGATATGTACACGAATCTTGGAGTTTATGTTGCTCATGAAGTAGTTCACGATGACACCATTTATCCATGTTCCGATAAGACCGATGATGACAAGTTTGGCAGGATTGATGGCAAACGCCGTGCAACAGATGAGACCGCCACCGATGGATACCGCGGTTCCGATATTGACATGGAGATACTTGTTGATGATTTTTGCCAGGATATCGAGGCCGCCGGTCGAAGCATTGATGCTGAAAAGGATGCTCTGCGAGGCACTGAGCACGAGGACAAATCCCAAAAGGTCGAACCAGGGATTGAGAATAACCTGTCCTGTGCCTTCGATAACCTCGGCAAACATCGACTGCTCCATGGGATAAATGGAAGCGAGGAAGTCGACCATCGGACCAAGAATAAGGGCTGTATAGACGGTTTTCGCACCGAACTCATTGCCAATCAACAGGAATGCCAACAACAACAGGATGGCATTGATGGCGAAAATGTACGTTCCCGTCGATACGAAAGGCAGAAGTTGGGAGATGACAAGCGAAAGACCTGTGATGGAACCTACAATGAGTTTACTGGGAATAAGGAAGAAATGCACGGCAATGGCAGCGACAAACATGCCTGCCGTCATTACAAACAATTCCACCCAAAACTTCTTTGTCAGAAGTTGGGCAAGTACGTTTTTCATGTAATTTATGATGATTTTTGGTTAGTGTTTCTGAGGGAATGGGTTGATTTGGCGGGTTTTATGCTCGTGATGTCCTGTACGTTGAACGGCGCCAACAGCATAGAGGGAATAAAACACCCTACAATCCGAAGCATCTTCCCATAGAAGGTTTGCTCGAAGAACGGATGGCGGCATCGGCACATCAGAAAAAAATAAAAGGAATGTCCATAGTGTGACGTTCATCTTCCATTCGGGAAGGGGACGGTTCCTGCCGGACACATCAGTTTATGCCCACACATGCAGGCAAACTTACATTTATTGTTTTTCTATAAGTAGGTCGCAACAATCAGTTTATGCCGGATTCTGTAATTACCTCCGCATAACTTTCTTGCAGTTTTACGGATTGCGTATTGCCGTCTTTCCGTCTCTTTTCGGTAAAAAGGCTCTGTTCTGCCGGCCATATAGCCCGCTATACAGAACCATGTTCAACGTTTTCTCGCCATGGCATAACGGTAAGAGTTTTCACTTGCTTCCGTACTGCTCATTTGGATTAAGGGGAACATGCCTTTTACTTACAGAGAGTTATACGGAAATTGACCCGAATTCCGGCAAATCCAATTTATAGAACGCATCTAAAATAATTGTCGAGGTCTACACAGTATTAGGGGGTAGTAGTATTCAGATTGTAATTTCCACGTGCAAATTTAGTGTGTTCCGATGAAACTACCAAAGTAAGTTTTTATTTTTTTTGTTGCAAAGCATTATTTTTTCATCCGCTCCCCAAGGCGTGCTTTCCACGTTAAAAAAAAACATTCCACAACGAAAAGTTTATACCTGTCCAGGAAGGCTTTCCGCAATGTTTTGCAGACGACTTGAAAACATCGGAACTTTGAGCCACAAACATCGGAACATCAAGAGCGAAAGTTCCGCTCTTTTCATCGGAAAGTTCCGCTCTTTCCTACGGTGATTTCAGGAAACACGGTGCCATGTCCGAAGTGTTCTGAAAAGGAGAAAAAGAAGAGGTGGAACATTCCGGCGTAATAGAACACCGAAACATTCCACCCCTTTTCCGTAAAAAACGGAAGGTGTCATTTCATGCTATCGCATATTGAAATGGGATTCTTGGGCAGTCTTATCAGTTTTTCTCCTCAACGATGTTGGGAAGTTCAAGGCCGATATGCTTCTTACGGTCCACAACTTTCAGGATAAGACCGATGAAGAAGGCTGCCACGCCAAGACCTGCGAGCATGAGGAGAGGATTCGTATAGTCGTACTTCAAAGGATCGGTTACGCCGGGGTTGCTGGCATCGAGGACCTTACCGATGAGGAGGGGGAAAAGCCACAGTCCAATGTTCTGAATCCAGAAGATAACGGCATAGGCAGAACCGATGATCTTGGCGTCAACAAGTTTGGGAACGCTGGGCCAAAGCGATGCGGGAACGAGCGAGAAACTGGCTCCAAGCACAAGAATGGTGGCATAAGCCACGATGACTCCGCCAATGGCATCGCCCTTGAACAAAGGAAGGACGAAGGCAAAGGTGAGGTGGCAGACGATAAGCAGGATGGAACCGAGGATAAGCATAGTGGCAGCCTTACCCTTATGGTCGACATAAGACCCGAGAATGGGCGTGATACCGACGGCAAGAAGGGGGAATACGGAGAAGACGGTAGCGGCCGACTGACGCATATAACCCATATAGCAGAAGGCTACAAGGCACAGAATGGCAAGGGCAAGGAGGGGATATTTAAGGGAACGACGGGCGAAGTTGCTGGCAAATGCGGTACCTGCGGCAACAAGCATGATGATGTACTGCACGATTGTTACGGCATTTCCGGCCCAGAAACTGTCGGCAGGAACCTCTGTGAACGAAAGATTGCACTGCAACATGTTGACAGCGTACTTCTGGAAGGGGAAGATGGCGCTGTAATAGAGGACACAAAGGAGGGCGACAAGCCAGAATCCACCACTGGTAAGGATGGCTTTGAGGTCGGAAAGTTTGAAGGGATCGTCCTTTTCTTCGGCTTCGCCGGTCTGCTCATCGAGTTTACGGTCCATGAAGAAGTAGACGATGAACATGATAAGGGCAATGAAAAGGAGGATGACACCGAACGCTACGGAACGGGAAACATCGACCTTACCGCCAAGATTGGCGAACATCGGGGAGAAAATCATACAGGTGGCGACACCAAGACGTGCGAGAGCCATCTCGGAACCCATGGCAAGTGCCATCTCGCGGCCCTTGAACCACTTGACGATACCACGGCTGACGGTGATACCAGCCATCTCTACTCCGCAACCGAAAATCATGAATCCTACGGCGCTGAGTTTGGCAGAAGAGGGCATTCCCTGGTAGAAAGGCGACACTCCGATTTCGTCAAAAACGGGGATATAGTTCAGATTATTGGTAAACCAAACGTCGAGGCTGCTTCCGATAAAGCCCTCTGTGACGGCGTACCAATTGATGGTTGCACCCAAAAGCATCACGGCTCCGGAAAGAAGAGCGGTGAAACGGACACCCATCTTATCGAGGATAATGCCCGCGAAGATGAGGAAGAAGACAAAGACATTGAGGAAGGTTTCAGAACCTTGCATGGTACCGAAGGCGGTAGAGTCCCAACCACGGGTGCTCTGCATGAGGTCCTTGATGGGGGAGAGAATGTCCATAAAGATATATGAACAGAACATCGCCAAGGCAAGAAGCAGGAGGGCTGTCCAGCGCAAAGCGGCAGAATCTCTCAGTGTTGTTTGTGATGACATAATAATTTATGGATTGATGATTGATAATGCGTGGATTATTTCTTCAAATACTTGTCGAGCCAACGGAAGAAAGTACGCTGCCACAGGATGCCGTTCTGGGGCTTCAGCACCCAATGGTTCTCGTCGGGGAAGAGAAGAAGTTGTGCGTCAAGACCGCGCATACGGGCCGCAGTGAAGGCACTTTCGGCTTGCGTATATTCAATGCGGAAGTCCTTTTGCCCGTGAATGCAGAGAATCGGGGCGTCCCAGCGGTCAACATAGAGATGAGGTGACGTGCTATAGACTTTCTGCTGCTGACCATTGGCGGCCTTGCACCACGGTGCGGAACCCAAATCCCAGTTCGGGAACCAGAGTTCCTCGGTCTCAACATACTGCTGTTGCGTGTTGTAGATACCGTCATGTGCAATGAAAGCCTTAAAACGGCCTTCGTGATTACCGGCAAGCCAATAGACACTGAAACCACCGAACGAGGCACCAACCGCTCCGAGATGCTCGACATCGACATAGGATTCGCGGCAAATGTCATCGATAGCACTGAGGTAGTCCTTCATACATTGGCCGGTATAGTCGCCGGATATCTGCTCGAGCCATTCCATTCCAAAGCCCGGAAGGCCACGACGATTGGGAGCGATGATGATATATCCGTGGGCTGCCATGATTTGCATGTTCCAACGATAACTCCAGAACTGGCTTACTGGACTCTGAGGACCGCCTTCGCAGAAAAGGAGTGTGGGATATTTCTTCGTGGCATCGAAATGGGGAGGATAGATTACCCAACAAAGCATGTCCTTTCCATCGGTGGTACGCACCCAACGTTCCTTGACATCGCCCCACGAAAGATTGTCGTAGAACAGTTCGTTTTCACAGGTCAACTGCTGGACTGTGGCGAGTCCGGGCTGGTATGCACTGAGGAAACGCTTGGATTTCCACACACGTTGAAGGCCCTTAACATCGAGTTGCAAGCGATAAATCTCGTCGGGTGCAGCCATGGAATGCCGTTTGCAGATAAGCGATTTTCCGTCGGGAGCGATGGCGGAGATGGAATAGTCAGCCTGATCATCCGTCAGTTGCTTGACCTGCCCGCTGAGATTGGTGACGTAGACATTGGTCTTACCATGCCAAACTGCCGTGAAATAAAGGCTACGTGAGTCGGGCGACCAGACAAAGTCCTCCACTCCGCTCTGCATTTCCGGCTGATTGGCATCCAGATGTTCGCTGACAAAGATGAATTCTCCGCTTTGACGGTCAAGAAGCACAAGACGTGTGCGGTCACTCTCGTAGCCATCGCGCTCCATGGAGCGGAAAGCCATGTAGCGGCCATCGGGAGAAAAGGCGGGATTGTCGTCATATCCGGCAAAAGGCACCCCACCCTTGGTTGCCTCAGGTTGGGAGGAGGTGCCGGCGTTCACCTGCTGTTTTTCCAAGGAATGTACGTAGTCTACTGCAGGAGCCACAAAGCCTTCGGGCTTGAGCATGTTGCTTTCCGTACAACCTTTCTGCACATTATAATAAAAAATGTCAGAGTCTGTAGAGATTGCATAGTCACGCCCTGTCTTTTTGCGGCAAGTATATGCCACGAAGTTCGCATCGGGAGTCCAAGCCAGTTGCTCTACGCCTCCGAAAGGCTCCATCGGACTTTCATAAGGTTCGCCTTCGAGGATGTCCTTACCTGCACTTATCCCCTCAGACGTCACATCCGCGACGAAAGGATGCGGTGCGGAAGCGACATAATGGTCCCAGTGCTTGTACATAAGGTCGTTGATGACCATACCGGTAGCAAGGGGAAGGTCCTCATCGTTCTGAGCAATGGAGGTATGCTGCGGAACTTCCTTGACAAGAATGACGCGTTTGCAGTCGGGCGAGAAGAGGAAATCGCCGATACCATCGGCATCATGCGTGAGTTGTCGGCGGTCTGTTCCGTCGGGATTCATGCTCCAGATCTGGCCCTTGCAAAGGAAAGCGATGCGGTTACGGCCCTCAGCATCGGTAATCCATGTGGGTGCCGCCTCGCTTTGACCGCTCTCTGCAGGCGTTAGAAGCGTGGAATCATTCCGTTCGAAGTCAAAAAGGTAAATCATTGAACGGCTTTTGTTCTGCTCTACACTGTAATAACTGACGGTGTAGACCATCTTTGTTCCCTCAGCGTTCAAGGAAACACTGCCGATACGTCCCATCGCCCAAAGTGCCTCGGGCGTAAGAAGGTCGCCTTTGAAGGACATTGTGCTCTTCAGAATAGGCGTTTCCGCCTGACATTCTGCTGGCATTGCCGTCAGTCCGGCCGACATGACGATAGCCATAATCGAATTCTTAATGTTCATAAAAAAGGGGAAATGGCATGAAGAGTGTGTAAAAGGTAGGGGGAAAGAGCCGCCACCTCAAATCTTTATTGTTATCTTGCGGGATGCGTTTTACCGTCTTTCGCATTCTTTTCATCTGAAAAAAACGGACCTTCCAGTCATGCAACAGGCAGAATTCCTTTATTCTCAGGAACAGCAATCTCCGAAACTGACTTAATATCCGGCAAAACAATTTCAAACAACCCACTAAAAAATAGGATGAAGGGAGGCGTCAACCTCCCTCCTCCATATTGTTGTTTCGTGAAAAAAAAATTACTTTTCACCACGGGCGGCACGATTGCGCGCGCGCTGTTCGTCGAGCAATGCCTGCTGCTGTTCCTGCAATGCCTGCAGGCGTGCTGCGAGTCCGCCCGGCTTTTTGTTGGGATTATTCTTCTGCTTCTCGTAGTATTCTTCAAGACGGGCAAGGAGTTTTGCGTCGTCTGTTGTCTTGCGAAGATACCACATGGTCAATGCTGAGAAGAGAAGAGATATGAAGTAATAATAGTTAAGTCCGGCAGAATACTTGTTGAACATGAAGAAGAACATCAGTGGCATGAGGTACATCATCCACTGCATCACCTTCATTTGCTGCATCTGCTCGGGATTTCCAGCCATCATATCCTTTTGTTGGCGCATCGACATGTAACTGTACAGAAGGTTTGTAAGGCAGAAAAGGATGCAGAACAGGGAAAGATGATTGCCCAATCCCCAAATATTCGTTCCCCAAGAGATGAGGTCGTCGTATGCCGAAAGGTCATCTGCCCAGAGGAAAGACTGCTGTCGGAGTTCAATAGCATTGGGAACAAAGTTGAACATGGCAATCCAGATGGGCATTTGTATCAGCATCGGCAGGCATCCTGCCATAGGACTGGCACCATATTGGCTGTAAAGTGTCATCATTTCCTGCTGACGTTTCATGGCATCTTCCGGATTCGGATACTTCTTATTGATGGCTTCCATCTTCGGACGTAGCACACGCATCTTGGCAGAACTCAAGAAACTCTTGCGGGTTGGTGCGTAAACCAGCACACGAAGCAAAAGGGTTATGAGCAGAAGTACGAGCCACATGGGTAGATTGGCTGCGGTAAGGAAGTCGAAGACATAGAGGGTAAAGAAGCGGTTTATCCAACGTACGATGGGCCATCCCAGGTATACAAGGTCTTGAAGGTCGAGGTCTTCGTTCGTGATGCTCTGCTTATCCATCGATTGGAGCAGGCGGAAATGGTTTGGACCAAAATAGAATTGGAGTTCGGTTGCCTGTTTTCCACTGGCATCCATCGCCACTTCTGCCTCAGCCTTATAGGCTTTGAGGTAGCCAGTGCCCTCATCGAGTTGGGTACTGTTGAACTTACAGCCGCTAAGCGGGGCTTTGGATATCAGGCAACTCGAAAAATACTGGTTTTTGAAAGCGATCCAACGGACATTTTGTTCCGCTGTCTCCTCCTCACTACCCTGTTCTTTGAGTTTTTCGGTGTCGCCATCCGCCTCCTTATATGTAAGGGTTGAATACATATTCTCGAAGTAGAATCCCTTTTCATGCTGTCTTACACGGTCCTCCCATTCGAGGTTAAAGGTCTTTGTCTTTGCAGGCATCAGGTTCTTCATGCCTTCTGTACGCACCTTCATATTGAGCATATAGTTCTCAGAAAGGGCATAATCAAAGGCAATCCGCGCTCCCGAAGGGTCAGAAAGCAACATTGTCACCGTCGAATCCGTGACATTCTCTGCCGTAAAGTAATAGTCGTCGGTGGAGATGTTCTCATTCTTCGTCTCAAAGACAAAGTTCATTCGGGCATCTTTCTCGTTGTAAAGGTTAAGGGGTGCGCTACCTCCGGCATGATATTCCTTATAACTTTTGAATTCATTGAGGTTCACGCGTGCCACTTGTCCGCCTTTCGGATTGATAAGTACCTCGATCTTTCCGTTTCTAAGGAGCACAGTCTCCTGTGCATTCCTTTGACGTGCGGCAAAGAAGAGTGCGGTGGAATCGGCATCTTCTGCGGCACTTGCCACAACGTTTTCCGAGGCTTTGGCTGAAGACTGGGCCTTAGGTGTTTCTACCTGTTCGGCAGGATGCTCCTCAGCATACTGTTCCGCATTACGGCTTGACCAAAAGGAAAAGCCGAAAAGCACGACAGCGATGAGCACAAGTCCTGTAATGGTATTTTTATCCATCAGATATTATTGTTATTTATTATTGTTTTCTTTTCCGTTTCTACTCCTCTATTCCTCCGTTTTTACAGAGTTTTTCAAAGAGAGATTCCACATCTTTCTGAACCTGTACGGCATCGACATCATAATTGTCGAGAAGAAATGCCACGACGTCCTCAATGGTAAAGTCGCGACTTTCAAAATTACGATAGATTTCTGCCGTACTTTCATTGAGATGAAGCATGGCTGTCAGGTCGATTCCTTCCATACCATCAGGCACAAGTACCAATTCTCCGCAGACATCGCGGAGTTCATATCCTTTCTTAAAACGCATATTACCGTATATAAAGGCGGATTTCCGCGATGACAACCGCGCAGGCTGTCCTCGCAATCCACGATATTTTCAAAAATGAATGGTTGAACCAGTTTTGTCTTTTTGAGGGGGAATGCTTTTCTGCCTCAACATTTATGTGCGGACATTTCCGGCATTCACATTCAGGAGTTTCCGACATTTCCTGTGCAAACCAGCCATCCGCTCCATCCTGACTACCGCAGAATGCGCTGTTTGAGGCGCCACAAGAGCAACAGCCATCGGCGAATGGGCAGCAATCCGAGCCAGAAAACTGAATAAATTCTCCATTTCCAGTCCGTTACCATATCGGGATTCTGCCGTCCCTTACGGACAAATCCTATCGCCTTTGCCAACACATCGCTACGTTTGCAATGCTCCTTGCCCCGGATATTGCCGTCACCCATGAGTGTCAGGTCGTCACCTTCGACGTTCACGATACGGTGCAGGACGTAATAACCCTCCGTCACCCATGTCAAAACCACGTCACCCCGTTTCAGCGTCGCCGCATCAAAGGGAGCAAGAATGGCCTTGTCGCGCTCATGTTCCACGAAGATGCGCATGCTATACCCCCGGACCGGGAGCAGTGTCTGCCGTCCTTCACCGACAAACTGCCGCACCATTTCCATCACTTCGTGGTTGGGCTTTCCGACAACCGTGCCGTTCGAACTGTTCAGAAGCGGCTTTTTTTCTCCGGCATTCAGCCATCGTCTTAAACATTCACGCCATTTTCTGTATCTTCGCACGGTTATCTATTTATTTCGATTCTATATTTTATCTTATTCTTTTCCAAGGCTTTAACCTTTCGTCATTGCAGTATGACTCATACGCGCCGCAGATTCGTCGGGCAGACACTGCATGTCATAACATGGTATATGCCGGACAACCCTGGTAATAGTCGCCTTGATGCAATCTGACGATTCCCTATCCCAAAACATGGAACTCACAGAACCCATCAGCGAAGCATAGCCTTCGAGCACGCTCAATCGGCGTATACTGTTCTTCGGAGCCTGATGCAGACGCAGGAAACCTCCGACCTTGTAGCCTTCTTTCTTGTAAACCGGTGTCTTTCCGCTCCATGGTGATCCGTAAATCCACACGTCGCCGTCGGGGTGAATTTCCACAACCGGATTGTCGTCATTCAGACGAACGGCACCGTCGATGTGCTTCAACCACAGTTCGCAATGCGTGCTTTTGCCCGTGCCGCTGCGTCCCAGGAAGGCATAAGCCTTGCCATCGACCACCGCCACACTGGCATGAATGGTCAGGGCACTCTGATAGGCGCCGGCGTAAGTATAGGCGATGATGACACTATTCTCCATGCCAAAGCGCCGGACATCGGGCGTTCCACAGAGCATAACGCGACATTTGCGGAAAAAACTGTCGCACAAGAACACCGCCGCCAACCTGCCATCCGGGCTACTTATCCGCAAATGGTAGTCACCATTGGCGTTACGCGCCACATGATAGATGCCGTTGTCACCGACAAAATCCCCTATCGTTTCTGTATGTTCCTCGGGATGTTCCGGCAGATTGTCCACTACCGACATTTCGAAAAGCGGATTTCCATCAGTCTGAGCCTGCAGAAAAACGCCATGTGATGGCAGAAGTTCCTCATAGGGTGCCGCATCATCAGCGAAATGCAACACGTAGAAACGGGTACCGACCTTGAAGTTCAGCGTCTTCATATCGTATTCTATTCCCGGTCCGTCCAGGAATTGGTATCAGAACGTTCAGGAATTGTTATCAGAAATTGTCGTCCTCAGCCTGCACGATTACGGGAACCTTGAAATGGAAATCCTCAGGACGCACATACTTCAATGTTGGAGGATAAGGCGACTTCTTGCGGATTTTCTCCTCCATTTTCTTGAAGCGCTTTTCCACATCCTTCAGTTTTCTGCCGTAAACCACCGCTACTGTCTGGCGGGGACTTCCGTACTTTGCCTCGATATATTTCTTGAACTGTTCACTATAGTAGAGACGGTTTTCAAGTTCATTATGGGCTTTCAGCGTCGCTCCTGCCACAGGTGTGATGGAGGAAAAGTAAACGATGGTGTCACCAAGGTCCTGTGAAACGCCGTAGACGTACACTATCTGGGTCGGTTTATTACTGTCCTTGGCCTCTTTCTTGCCACGTCCGGAGACGGGAAGAACAGCACCCATCATGAGTATCGCCAACAAAAGTGTCGGAAAGATTTTATGCATACTTGTCTGATATATTATAGGTATGTTCTCAAAAACTTGATTTTTCTCATCCCTTTCAACGGGATAGACGTATCAAAACTGGGTGCAAAAGTACAAAAAACTGCTGACTGCCGCAAAGTATGACAGGGTAAAGGCGCCTTTTTACCGCTTTTTTGACGCTTATATGTGAAGGTTTCCTGTCATTTTTGTATGTATGGCGTGAAAAAAGGCCGCACTTTCCCACATATTCCACTGAAAAAACGTAATTTTGCCACGTCCGACGCATTGCATACCTGGGGATAGCGCCACTCCAACAGCGCCCGCTTTCTTCCATGCCATGCGGAAAACACCACAAAAAAACCAAACTCCACAGAAAACAAATGAAACACTATCTCAACGCATTTCTGATACTTTTCGCCTCCATTACCGCCCTTCAACTGACCATCTCGTGCGACGATGACGAAACCTACGCCGAACTTCGCGATGCAGAGAACAAAGCCATCGCGGCATTTGTCAAGAAGGGCTGTATCGTAACAGCCGAAGACGACGTTACCGAAATCCTACATATCGACCCCATAAAAGAAATATCCGAGGAGCAATTCTACGCACAGGACTCCACCACAAATGTGGCAGATAACGAGTACGTCCTCTTCTCCGGATCCGGCGTTTATATGCAGATTGTACGCCAAGGTTCCGGCGAACGCATTAAGGACGGCGAAAGCGCACAGGTGGTATGCCGGTTCCACGAATACAACATCTCCTCCGATTCGCTGCAACTCAGCAACCGTGTGGCGGCTTATGAGCAGATGCCGGACATCATGAATGTCACAAACAACAGCGGAACTTTCAGCGCATCTTTCTCCTCGGGACTGATGCTTTCCGCCTATAGTACGTCAAGTGTGCCCGGAGGATGGACCATTGCCCTCCCCTTTGTCAAACTCGGACGCCAGTATTCCGCCGATTCCGAGGTGGCGAAAATCCGTCTGATTGTACCCAGCACCGAGGGTCACACCTACGCCTCGAACGGTGTCTATGCCTGTTTCTACGAAATCATCATGCAGCGAGGCAGGTAGTATTCCATCGTATTTCCCCTTCACGATTTCCAATAATCTCAGGGCATCAGGCCACAACACCCGTGGTCCGATGCCCTGTTTGCCATACTTACGGTATGAAGCGCCGTCCTCCCATCCGCTTGCAGCGAAATTTTGAGGCGGTTTCTCCCACGACAATCCTCAACATATACGGCTATGGCTCTATTTTTCCTTCGTGAAAACGAGAACTGTTGCTAAAGCCTTTCCACATCATACCCGAAACGACCGGATCCCTTGTTTGGAATCCGGTCGTTTCCTTATCGTCTGACGTCTACCGGTGATGCAGCAAGAAGGTATGAAATCCTCCAGCATCACGGGGGGACCTTACAGATTTTCCTTGAAGATGACTAAAGGTCAATGCTGTGAATGACACGACCCTCGGCATCAATCATGGAAAGAACCAGACGGTCATGACTGGCGGAGAGTACGGAAAAACCTGTGGCATCCGACGCAAATAGCGTAGACAGGTACGGACGGTCCGTAATGGGTTTCACCTTTCTGGAGAGGGCTCCTGCAGAATTCACCACATATACGATGTCATCGTCCGCGGCACGGATATGCTGAAAATTGTGGATATGGCCGCAAACGTAAGCCTTCACCTTGCCCGAACGCTGCATGATGGGCATAAGTTTCCGCTGCAACGCCTCCTGTTCCGCCACATCTTTACCCGTCTCAGCATAGACAGGATGATGTCCGACCACGACGACCCAGTCCTCAGAGGCCTGTGTCAACACACTGTCCATCCAAGCCAACTGCCGCTCGACGTCCTGAAAAGCGACATCCGGATAGCGGGAATCCGTATGGTAGGATTCAATGAGTGGCGTAGTGTCTACAAACACCAGACGCAAACTTACGCCGTCATCCTCATCGGAAAACACGTGGGTATAGTAGCGTTCCGGCATACGCCAACGCCGGCTGACCTGCGAATAGTCGAGAACAGCCTGGGTATTTCCCCGATACTCATGGTTTCCGAGTACCGCCATCCATGGAAACATCAGTTCGGGATGGGTGTAGATCTGCTCATAATTGCTGGACCACAGCGGGTCGGAGACCGATGCCACGCCATCGAAATGATGCACGTCGCCAATGGCAATCACGGCTTCCGGACCGATGGTCTCCGCCATTATTCCCATAAGGTCCGCAATCTTGCGTTGGTCATAATAGCCGTTTCGTCCCAAATCGTTTGCCAGAAACAGGTTGATATCCGATTTCAACGTCTTCCATTCTGCCGCAGTCTGCGCAGCAAGTGTGGCCATGCAGGTAAACAGCAAGGCAAAAATCAAGTGTATTCTTCGCATAAATTATGCTGTTTTGGGGGAACGTTGGAGCGCGACAGCCCCATCGTTCCGCATTTTTTTCAAAATATTCCGTTTTCTTTCAGAGGTTCACCTTCAAACCAAAGTTGATTTTCATACCATAATATTCGGCCTGCATCGTGCGTTCCTCGCGCCCCTGATAGTAGCGGAGCGGCTGATTGAGCAGGTTGTTAGCCTCGCCGAAGACGGTGAACTTGGTTTTCTTACCCCAAGTATACGAGGCATTGAGGTCGAGATAATGGGTATGGTCGTAATAACGGTCCAGTTCCCGACTGCCGGTATTCATCATATCTATGAAGGCGGAAGCGAAGTTATAGGACAGGCGGACATTGATTCCGCTCTTCTCAAAGAAGATGGAAGCATTGGCAGTATGCTCAGGTGAACCAGCCATTTTCACGTCGTCTCCCTCCTCGATGCCCAATCTTTCGTTGAAATTCCGCGTTGTGGAATGGGTGAATGTGTAGGTTCCATAAAGACCGAGGCAACGAAGTTGGGGGGAAATGAAGCCGAAATCGCGCTGATATGCCACCTCCACGCCCATAACCCGGGCATCATAGGCATTCAGATTTTGAGTAACCTCAAACAATTCTCCGTTCCCTTTCAGTCCAAGTTCCTCACCGGTGTAGTAACCGAGCGTCTCTACATTGACGTTTTTCACGTCCTTATAGAACCATCCGAGGCTTACCATTCCGACACTCTTGAAGTAATAGTCGGCGGAAACATCGATGTTCCATGCCGTTGTAGGAAGGATGGAAGGGTCGCCAATGGTGGCTTCCTGGTCGACAATGTTGAACGATTTGTTGGCAATGAGCGCCGAATACTTCGGACGCGCCAATGAACGCGTGACGCTGGTGCGGAGATTTCCTTTGTCAGAAAGGGTGTATTTCAACAGTAGGCTCGGAAGTACGTCGGTATAATTGTGGCAGTATTCTCCCGTAGGAGTAAGGCTTTCCTGCTCTTCCTCGTCAATCATATAGTTGACACCTGAGGTCAGGAGGCGGGTATTCTCGACGCGCAGTCCGATTGTGGCGTCGAAATTCCTGCCAAACTTCTGGTCGAAGCGCAGAAATCCCGCATGTATCTGCTCCGTTGCCTGATAATTTCCGGCTTCTTCCTCGAAGACTTCGCTACCATCGGCGCGGTTGAAACGGATAGTGCCAAGATAATCCTTGTCTACAAAGGGAGTTGCGATGGGAAATTCAGCACCTGGCATGAAACCATCGCGGACTTCGTAAACGACATGTCCCTGCCAATCGGGGACATATTTGTCAATGGCATCGGAATAGTCGAAATAAGCCGTCTGGCGTTCCTTGTCCTTGCGGGTATATTTGTAGCCGAATTTGAGGGTGTTTCCAAACCTTCCGTCCATCATCGGCAGGGTGAAATTGATGCGTTCCTTCCACTCGTTCTCGCAAATCTTCTGGTCAGAATTCGTAAATTCATCAATCTTCCATTTCGCATCTTCAAACGAAGGGATGGCAAAGGTGCTGTAAGGCTCTGTACCGACGTTGCGGAAAGTCTCTGAAAAGTCCAGGCCCTCGCTGCCTTTGAGTTTCAGTCCGATATAACGCTCGTTGGGACGCTTCTCCGAAGCCCTGGAATAACTTGATGCCCAATCCAAGGCAAGGCGTCCGAACTGATGCTCTCCGCTAAGGGTAAAGTCCATGGTCTGCTGGCGTTCAAGGCGCGCACTCTTATGATTGTCCGCGCCGGCCTTGGTCTGAAGCACTATGCTTTGGCTCCCGGCATCGCTGTTCAATTTTTTGTAACTGATGCGGTATCGGTTCTCCCAATCGTTACGATGATTGTAGATTCCTTTGAAGGAGATGCTGTGAAGAGGGGTGAAACGATAGTCGGCGGCCAAGGAATAACTCTGACGTTCGCGGGTGACATAATACTGGCGGACCTGCGCTTCCTTCAACAGGATTTCACCTTTTTTCTCCACATACTCGTATTCCACATTGTCCGAACCGCCGGGCGCATACTGATATGAGGCACTTGCCATCAGACCGAGCCGTCCATTACAGAAGCGGTCGCCGTAAGTTCCGCCGACATTCCACTGTGGCTTGCCGCTGACCCAAGTGTATCCGACGCCACCATTGAAATTAAGGATGCGTCGGAACGGCGTATTCTTCGTCACAAGATTGATGGAACCTCCGATGGCATCGCCATCCATGTCGGCCGTCAGCACCTTGCTGACCTCGATAGTCTGGATCATGTCGGCGGGAATCAGGTCAAGTTGGACATTGCGGGTATCGCCTTCGGCCGAGGGAAGGCGGTTTCCGTTGATGGTCACCGCCGTCAGGTCAGCACTCGTTCCTCGGATTTGACCGAAACGAGCCTCACCCTGGTCATACTGGACATTGATGCCATTGATGCGCTTCAGCGCGTCACCAATGTTGGAATCGGGGAATTTTCCGACCTGATCTGCGGAAACCACATTCATCACTCCCATGGCTCCCCGCTGCTGTTGCAGGGCACGTCGCTGGCCGCTGAACGCACCATGCACAAGGGCTTCATCGAGAACGATGCCGTCGGTCAGCGTGAAATCGGCGACGACCACCATGTCATCCGTCACCTTCACCTCCTTATAGATAGGGGCATAGCCGACGTAGGAAATTTTAAGCGTGTAGGTTCCGGGCTTCAGATGCACAAGTTTATAGAATCCGTTCCCATCGGTGGAGACTGTTGTATGCAGACTTTCAATCTGCACCATCGCACCGGGCAGTGCATTATGGTCGACGTCCGTCACCTGACCACTGACGATTCCCTCCATGACGGTAGAGGATTTGTCGGGCGTTTCGGGGACGTGAGATTCATTGACGGCCGCCATTCCTACGGCTGCCGTTGAGGCCCAGAGCATGATGCTCAGCATCTTACGGTTTGTGTTCATTGTCTTAAAGTGTTGGTTTCGCCGGCAAATTTACAGCGGGGTGTTTTCAAAAAGACAACGAAATGATGAAGTTTCTGTAAAGGTTGGCAAATCCTCATTCTACGGACCTTCGACGTCCTGTCCTGACGATGGTGGGAAGACGGGAAACGGCATCGGAAAACGGGAAGAAAAAGCACGGCACTTTGCATAAGAGACATCGGAGGTTTCCGTTGGAAAGTTCCGCACTTCTCATACGATTTCTCCGCACTTTCTCCAAGCGGCATCAGCAGCCCGGTTTGACCGCGCACATACGCGTAGAAAAAAGATAGGAGGTAAACACCCTGAACAACGGGCATTTACCTCCTATATGGCAATAAAATACGGATGGAAAACATGTTCCACGAAATTGCAAGCGTCAAGTTTCAGCGTGATTCCGTGGTCAGTTATTCACCTTCCTCCGCACTCTTTCCGGTTGAAAAGCCATGTGGAAGTCCTAAAAACATTTTATGGAACTTAGCAAAAGACGTGCATTTGACGCAGTTTTCCCGCATACGGGCAGACTGAACTCCAAGGGTTCACGCATACGTTTGCGCATGGCGGACCATTTCATTTCCACACGGACGGGCATAACCTGCAAAACTTTTTAGGAGGATGACGGAGAAAGGCGGTCCGGAACGGCGGAAATAGCATGGAAAAGAACGGACGTTACCGTCTATCCTCCCAGCCTTTCCCTGTCGCGGAGTTCCCAAAAGGCAACAGCGGAAGCGGCAGCGACATTGAGCGAATCGACCTGATGGTGCATGGGAATGCGCACCACATAGGTGGCTTCGCGGATGGTATCAAGGGGAAGTCCGTCGCCCTCGGTGCCCATAATGAGGGCAAGGCGCTCCACTTGCCGCAGACGCGGGTCGGAAAGGGGGATGCTGTCGTCGGAAAGCGCCATGGCGGCGGTGGAGAAACCCATATCGTGGAGAGGCCGGAGCGTACTTCCGGCTTCGGACAACGGCAGGAAGGTCCAGGGAACGAGGAAGACGCTGCCCATACTCACGCGGACAGCCCGACGATTGAGCGGGTCGCAGGAGTCGGGGGTCAGCAGAACGGCATCGATTCCAAGGGCCGCGGCAGAACGAAAGATGGCACCGATGTTTGTAGTGTCCACCACACCGTGGATAACCACCACCCTATGGGCATCGGCAAGCAGCGTTTGCAGGGGCGCAGTCCCACCGGTAGAGGCATAAAGACGGGGAGTGGCCTCCGGACGGCGCATGGCACAAAGCACACCGCGCGTAAGTGTGTAGCCCGTAAGACTGGCAAGAATTTCACGACTGCCGGTATAGACGGGTACATCGTCAGGAAGGGCGGCGACAATGTCGGCGGCGTCGCCCTCGATGTGCCGTTCTTCGCAGAGAAGGGCCTGAGGTTCGTAACCGGCAGAGAGCGCGACACGGATGACTTTAGGGCTTTCTACGATGAAAATGCCGCGCTCCGGCTCCAGACGATTGCGAAGTTGGCTCTCGGTAAGGGTGCTGAACACCTCAACTCCCGGAGTATGTAGGGATGTTATGCGTACTATCATGATGTTTTATCTGCACTTCTGGCAGGCTCCGCCAAATGTTTTTTACAATGTTTATAGAAGAACTTGACCACCAGCACGACCTGATGATGAAAAAAAGCGGGGAGACTGAGACGGACCTCTGCGGCCTCCCAGACTCCCCGCCCAACTGTTACAGGCTTGTCAACCCTTGAAAATCAATGCCGTTGCATAGGCTGAAATGCCTTCCTGCCGACCTGTGAAGCCCAGTTTCTCGGTGGTCGTGGCCTTGATGCTTACAGCGTCGACATTGACGTCCATCAACGGTGCCAACGTTTGCTGCATTTGAGGAATGTGAGGATTGAGTTTCGGACGTTCGGCACAGACCGTACAATCGACATTACCGACACGCCATCCTTTCGAAGCAATGATTTCTACGGTCTTCTTCAGCAGAATCTTGCTGTCGATGCCGGCGAAATCGGCGCTGGTATCAGGAAAATGATAGCCGATATCGCGCATATTGGCAGCCCCGAGCAGGGCATCGCAGATGGCATGGATGAGGACATCAGCATCGCTATGTCCTAAAAGTCCATGGGTATGCGGAATGAGGATACCGCCCAACCACAGTTGACGGTCGGCAACAAGGCGATGGACATCGAAGCCCATGCCCACACGGATTGGTGTCATCATGGTTAATCCTATGCTAAAAGATTCGTTTCGAAGGATGTGTGCTGCCGCTGAAGCCTTCAGGACCTGTGAGCAGCGACCTTGAATTTCATCCTTCGTTTTCTCGCTATGGCTTATCGAAAACGTCAAAAAAACAGGGGATGCGACGCGGGATGCCGGTGTTTCCACCTCCAAGAGCAGAAATCGCGGACAGGTTTCCTCAACGACCGCGGCGGCGGCCTACGAGTTCCTGAATGCCATCGAAGTCAAAAGCGAGCGACACACGCAGGGTTTGGTCAAGGGGATTGCCAGCCGTGGTGGCGCAACAGTAGGAAGCGTCGACGGCAAGTACGTTGAGTTTGAATCCGGCACCGAAGGTGGCATAGCAACGATTGCCCTGCATTTCTGACTCATTGTGGTAACCTGCGCGGAGAAAGAACTTCTCATTGTAGACATATTCCGCACCAAGGGACCACTGGATTTCCTCCATCTCACCTTTGAAACCGCGTTCGGAGTCGGAGAATGATGTGAAAATTCCCGAAATGGACGACTTATCGTAGTAGTCCTCGCGGAGACGCTCCTGATAATCCTCGTTCGTCTCGTCGGCATTCTGGAGAGGCATTGACGGAACAAGCAGTTTATTGGCCTCGGCACTCACGCTAAAACGGTTGTATTCGTTGAGGGGAATACTGAGATTGATACCCAAACGAAGGTTAGTAGGTATGTAATAACTGTAATCGGAGCCGTAGTTTATCTTCGAACCAATGTTGGAAATGTTCAGACCCCACGCAAGATTGCATTCGCGTCTGCCGATGAACATGTAATTATTCCAATACAAAGCGATGTCGGCAGCGAAAGCAGAGCCGGGAGTTGTGTTGTCATCGTAGTGTCCGGAAAGGTCAGAATACATGTATCTCAGCGCTACAGCGGCGGAGAAACGCTCGGAAAGCATACGGGAATAGGCGAGGTCGATGCCGAATTCGTAGGGGTTCACGGTGTAATCTGAGCCGGAAACGGTGACATCTCCAAGGGTAAAGTAGCGGACAGACGCCGAAAGGGCCTGATAATCTCCAAGACGGTAATAGCCGGCGGCGTTGATCAAGGCGATACCATCGGTAAGATAACGCAGCCACGGCGTATAACTCAAAGCAAAGCCCGCACGGGAGATGGTAAAAGGATACTTCGCCGGGTTCCAAGCCTGGGAATAGACATCCGGTTCAGTGGCGGCTCCGATATCACCCATACCGGCAGAACGGGCATCGGATGCAATGGATTGCGAGACGACAGCCGTCTGTACGGGATTGAATTGGTCGCGCGTATCATCCTCAGCCATGGCATTTTGCACAGCAGAAAGACCGGCAAGGCTGAGGAGAAGGGAATATATCTTGTAGTTTTTCATTGCTATTTGGTAGAGTCTATACTATGTCCTGTTCAACGGGAAATGATGATTTTCTGCGCATCGGTCTCAAATCGGCCATTGGCACTGCTGATAACGGCACGATAAAAGTAGAGGCCATCGGGAAGAGGTTGGTGGTTGTTGCCACAAAGGTCCCACTGATGGATGGAGGAACGCGCTGATGCCTCGACACTGACGCTCTGTTTGTAGACGATTCGTCCGCGTGTGTCGTAGACTTCATAGACAACGAGACCGGGTTCTTCCGCATTTTCCGGGAAATAGGTGATGAGATTGGTGACGCTGGACGCAGGATTCTGCGTGGAAGTGATATAACCGTCGGTCGTCATTCCGGTATTGTAGTCGGAACGTACAATGAAATGGGTATCGGTGACAGTGTAGTTGTTGTTGACATCCCACACACGGATCGATGCCTTATGCGTGCCCCGGCTTATGCCAGAAAGGGGATATACGATCTGTCCCTTCTGATAACTGCCGGCATCATAGTTGAAGTATGGCTTGAGATTGATGTAGTTGGCATAATCATCATCAAGGGTCAGTTCGATGTCATGCCCAAGAGCAATACCGGCATTGTTGATTCCGCTCTTGTCATATATGTCGGCTATGAGGATAGGATTCTCGTCTGTGATGACATAGTCGGGGTTCTCGATGCTGTTGACATAGAGATATACCGTGGGAGGAATGGTGTCGACCTCGCTGATGGACGTACCATTGAGACAGAAAGTCTCGGAATAGCCATGGTATTCGCGGCTCTTGTCGGTATTGACAGCATAGAGATTGATGCGGCCAGCGCTCTCGGAATAGGAAATGTCACGTGGAATGGTGAGCACGAAACGGAACCTTCCCTTCTCAGCCGCAGAGGTTCCCTGGAAAATCTTCTTGGAACGCTCCGTAAAGACGTAGGGTTGGATGTCCTCACCATCGTTGTTCTTGCAGGTAACCGTCTCCTCCGAATCGTAAATCGTTGCAGTTACCGTTCCCGTGAAGCCTTCATCGCACTCATTGAATGTGTCATCGACACAGACATGTCCGGAGAAAGTGGCAAGACTGCCAGCAGGAAGGACGACGAGAGTGTCGATGTCCTGGATGGACTTGCCGTTGATGGAATCAAGGACAAGGCGTCCGGTGGGGAAGGAAAGATGGAGCGCAGGGTCACCGAAGAAGACGTATTTTGCCTTATTGATGGTCTTTTCGGTGCTGCTCTCAATCATTTGTATCTTAGACTTCTGCAAAGCCTCGCCCATGGTGTTGTAGGTGCCGTCGGCATTGGGGGTGAAAAGTAGCGAACTTACACTACGGTTGAGGACAGTATTGCTGATGGCGTAAACGGCACGTGTGGCACAAATGAAGGCGATGGAGCCACTTCCGGGGAGATAGAGCGACGTTTCGGCAAGGCTTTCCTCCTCACTGTCGAAGGGGAATATCTCACATGAAGCAAGAACCCACAACGGCATGGAAGAATATGACTGACGAAAATCCTTCGTCTGCAACACTTGTGACTTTGAAATGCTGTTGGGACTTCCGTGACCACTGTAATTAAAAACGAGAGCACCATCGGACATCAACTGATGTATGCGCTCTGTGGCCTGGGGATACGTGAATCCGGTAGCGGAAGACGTGCGGGCATAGCGGTCCCAATAGACACGTTGTATATCGATGGACGGATTTGCCTGAGCGATAACCTTGGCTGCCGACTCGGCATCCTGCATGTGTCCGTTGCCATTTCCGTTGTCGCCAAGCATGACAACCGTATTCTTCCAGTTACCGACAACGGTATTATTCATGTATGACTCCACCTTGTCGACAAGGCATTTGGCGTCATCTTCTGTCAGACAGGTCATACGTCCAAGGGCGATGTCGAGTTTATTCTGACTCACATCCCCACCCTCTCCGTCGTCAAGGAAGCCAAAAAAGTCGTCTGTACAGATGCTGTATATGGTTCCGACCTCAACATTTGAGGCATCATACTCGTAAGAGAGCAGAAGATCTTCGGCATTATATTTGGAGGTCAACGAGGTAATGAGGCGGTTATCCCAGGAGGCTTTGCCCATCAGCAGGCAATAACGCGGCATAACTTTCTCCACATTGTCCGCACGGTCGTAGAGCATCTTCAGGAAACGACGGTAGGCATTGGCATCAGGTGTTCCCGAAGAGAACTCATTGTACAGTTCATCGGCACGGACCACACAACCCGTCAGCCCCCTGCGCTCCTTATGAAGGCTCAGCAAACGCTCGGCCTGACTTACCAATTTGCCGCTGGCGGGGACGATGATGACGTAGTCGACATTCTCGGAACCGTGAAGATTCTGGTTCGCAACACTACCGACATATTCGGGAGATGCGTAGGACAGGCTCTCATCGAAGCACACAAAACGGCGCGCGGCGGTGGATGTTACTGCGGTAAGCATACCGTCGGAAGCAAGAGTAGACGGAACTTCGGCAGTAGGACTGCCATACTGTCCAATTCGCCATACGTGAGTCGTGGCATTGGCGTTCTGTATCTGCAGGGCCACAGTACCGGACTTCTGCGGAGAAAAACTGTAAGGTTGCTCCGAAAGACTCAATGTCCGCTGATAGTTGATGCGGATATAGTCGAGACGGGCACTGTGATTGGTCTGAGCAGAGAACTGGAAAGTGTTGGAACCTTCTCCTTGAAGCGTAGTGACACGATTGAAGGTAAACAACTCAGCCTTGGCTACTCCTATGGTAGGGTCATAGCGGTTTACGGAGAATGTTCCCAACTTGCTGCCGTTGAGATTGACGTTGAAGGGGGTGACATCCGAAGAGGAAGAGGCTCCCATGCGCACTTCTACAGTCTTGTTGCCGGAAGTCGACAATCCAGGTGTTGCAAGACGGTAGGAGAACAGGGAATTCGTGCTGAAATCGTGGCTGTCGAACATGTTGCGACCACCCTGATACCAACTGTAAGCATCCTTTTCATAAACCGTCACATACGGAACATCCGTCATGATCACATCGGTTTCATCAAGACTGACTTCGGAAAGTTGCTGGACCGATGCCGGTGAATCGCCTTCAGTAATGAAATAATAACTGTAATTACTATAAGGATTCTGGACATGAGTATAGCGCTGCGTACTGCTGTTCCACTTGTAATAAAGTGTGCCTTCTGCCCAGAAAAGACGCCGACCGTCGGAAGTTGTCAATGTAGGAACCTCAACAAGGTCGTCGGGAGTGCGGTTCTGATTCAGTCTTTCATCAACGACAGGAAAGGTGAAGACCTCATTTTGAATCAGGCCACCATAGCCATAGACCTTCACTTTGTCCAAAGAAGAGAATCCCATCTTCTGGATATCGGATTCTGTCAACTGGTAGATACCCTCTTGTGATACACGGATTTTTGCCCATTTTCCCTCTGCAAGCACGCTCTTTTCCGCCCATCGTTCTTCGGCATCGGCGGCAACCGCTGCCACTGCGCGCTGAGAAACGGAAGCGCCACGCGGCTTTACGGCTATCTGACACGAAAGGATGCGCTTCCATTGTCCCTCATGAAGGACAACGGGAGAGAAGGAAATGCCCAGATAACCCTGCTTCCGGCTGATGGAAAGTTGCGTATCAAGATGCAGGCCTCCCGTGCTGACCTTCTCGGGAAGCAGCACGATTCCATCCTGGGCAACCTCAACATCCGAGGCGACTTCTCCGAGTTTCTGCAGTCTGCGAACGGCCTTCAACTCTTTTCCCGACAGTTTCTGATACTCAGGATAGCGGATTTCCACATCATATCCAGCACTGCACGGCTCACCTACCTCGACCTCATGATAGAAGCGGGGCAGGGATTCTTCACTCACGGAGTAATAGTTTGAATCAATATGCACAAAACAGGAGTCGGCCGTTATACCACCTTGTACAGTGGCAGACTGGACACGAACAGCCTCATCAGCACAGACTACCATAGGCAACATGGCTACTGAAAGTGCAAAGACGCCGGGGTTAAGGATTCGTGACAACATATATTTGGTTGAAGAGGATTCAAGAATTTATTCTGACTTACCGATGGTACCTTAAAGAAAACCTGTGAGATTTATCCATGATACCATGTTTTTTGTAGTAAAACCACAGAAAACAGAGATTGATGTCCTGTATTTCTATGAGAGCGTTTTCGCTGTGCCATGGCGAGAAAACGAAGAACGAAGTTCAACGTTTTCGATAAGCCAAATGAGCAGAACGGAAGCAGTTGAAAACTGTTTACGCTGTGCCATGGCGAGAAAACGAAGGATGAAATCCAACGTTTTTGTCTGACCTACGATATAGGTCTGAACTTCAAAATCTCATCATCGTAACATCGCGACAAGATTCCCGAAGATTGGGATGTGCGACAAGGTGATGAAAAGCGAAATTCTATTTAGTATTAAGTGCTATACTATTTAATATTATAGGAGAGGACCCGGTTTCCGGCTATGAAACCTTCAAGATGACTGTCAATGACAGCAGAACATCCCTCACCCGTGGCTGGTAGCAACACCACGTCACCATTGCGAATCATGTAGAATTCACTGATACGCGCTATGGCTTCGGATGCGATGTTCTCCACATCGGGCATGGTGCTTTCCAACTGCTGGCCCGCACTGGTGACAATGCGATGTGCCAACTGCGGGTCAGCGGCAAGCAACGCTTCCTTTGCCACAAAGTCGCCAACTGGCAGGGCATTGTCAAAGCCTGTAGCACAAGACCATGGCAATCCCTCGCGCTGTGCCTGCTCCAACAATGGCGTTGCTACGAAGTGTGCCACCACAGAAGCGGCATCCCAATAGCGATGTGCAAAGCGCGGACTGACACTGCGCCCCAAACGACAGAGACGCAACGCCACATGGGCATGGAATGTACAGGGAACGGCAAAATCTGGAACAAACATCGGTTTGCCATTCCGCTGCACCGCCGTATCGGGAAGTGTGTAAAGCGCACAATCTTTTACATTAACATTAAACGGAGATTGCGGCGAATTATTGTGTAAGACAAAGACTGTCACGTGATTTTTATGGTTATTACCTAAAAAAAGTCCTTCAACACTGAGAGCAACCTTCGGCACTCGATGCCAATGGAAAGGATGTGTTTTCTCAGAATTGAAGGACTTGCATAAAGGAAATGTTGGTTTTTAACCTTCGTTTTCTCGCCATGGCATAGCGTAATCAGTTTTCAACTGCTTCCGTTCCGCTCATTTGGCTTATCGAAAACGTTGGATTTCACCCTTCGTTTTCTCGCCTTAAATAAGATAAAGTGGCTTCTATAAAATGCTACCCTACCCTTCAGGCTTGACGAAAACGCGGGTTAGAATTCTGCTGTTTTCGGAGTTCGGGGGAAAGGAATGACGTCGCGGATGTTAGCCATACCGGTGACAAAGAGGATGAGACGCTCGAATCCGAGTCCGAAACCTCCGTGGGGGCAGGTTCCGAAGCGGCGGGTATCCATGTACCACCACATATCCTTCATGGGGATATGCCGTTCTTCTATTTCGCCAAGCAACTTATCGTAGTTCTCTTCGCGGACACTTCCACCGATAATCTCGCCGATAGAGGGGAAGAGGACGTCGGTTCCCTGAACAGTCTGCTCCTGAGGCTCACCGTTGAAAGTGGGAACTTCTTCGTCAATCTTCATATAGAAAGCCTTGATTTTCTTGGGATAATGGGTCATGATGACAGGCTTCTTGAAATATTCTTCCACAAGATAGCGCTCATGTTCCGAAGCAAGGTCGTCGCCCCAGTTGCATGGGAACTCGAATTTGCGGCCGTTCTTAATGGCTTCTTGGAGGATTTCGATACCATGTGTGTAGTCAAGACGTACAAAGTCCTCCTTAAGGACACCCTCAAGACGCTCGATCAGGCCCTTATCTATCATCTTGTTGAGGAATTCCAGGTCATCCTTGCAGTGCTCGAGCGCCCATCGTACACAGTATTTGATGAAGTCTTCCTCCAAATCCATCAGGTCTTCGAGGTCGATAAAGCATACTTCGGGCTCAATCATCCAGAATTCCGCCAGGTGCCTGGGGGTGTTGCTGTTCTCAGCACGGAAGGTTGGACCGAAAGTGTAGATGGCTCCTAATGCGGTAGCGCCGAGTTCACCTTCAAGTTGTCCGCTGACCGTGAGGCTGGTCTGCTTGCCAAAGAAGTCGTCATCATAGATGATGGAACCGTTTTCGTCCTTCTTCAGTTCGTAAAGGTTCTTGGTCGTCACCTGGAACATCTGCCCTGCGCCTTCACAGTCGCTGGCAGTAATCAGAGGAGTATGGAAGTAATAGTATCCGTGTTCATGGAAATAGGTGTGGATTGCCATTGCCATGTTGTGACGGATGCGCATAACGGCACCAAAAGTGTTGGTGCGAAGACGCATGTGGGCGTGTTGACGCATGTATTCAAACGTCTGTCCCTTCTTCTGCATGGGATAATCCGGTGCGCATGCTCCGAAGAGGGTGATGCTTTCTGCCTGGATTTCCGTGGTCTGTCCGGCACCTTGGCTTTCCACAAGTTTGCCAGTGCAGGCAATGCTTGCGCCGGTTCCAATCTGACGAAGCAATTCATCGTCAAACTTTTCCACGTCGGCGACAATCTGGATATTCTTGATTGTCGAACCGTCATTCAGAGCAATGAAGTTCACATTCTTGCTTCCACGCTTTGAACGCACCCAACCCATGACGGTCATCTCCGAACCATAGGCAGTGCTGGCGAGGGCATCGATGATTTTTGTTCGTTTCATCGTTAGTATTTGTGTGTATTCGCGGGTTCTAAAAAACTGTTATTGTGGTATGTATCTGCTGTTCCGAAAATGGGATTCTGCGGAGAATGCATTATTCAAACGCCCCCATACGAAGCATGCTGACCTCGTCTTCGGTGAGGAAACGCCAGTCACCACGCTTGACATTCTTCTTGGTCAGTCCGGCAAAATATACGCGATCGAGTTTGACAACATGGTAGCCGAGACTTTCAAAGATGCGACGAACGATGCGGTTACGTCCGGAATGGATCTCAATACCTACCTGCTTTTTGTCGGTATCACTTGCATAATCGATGGCATCCGCCTTGATATCACCATCCTCAAGCGTAATACCTTCAGCAATCTGTCGGATATCACCAGCCGTTACATTGCGGTCGAGATATACATGATAGATCTTTTTCTTGAGGAACATGGGATGAGTCAACTTGCTGGCCAGTTCTCCGTCGTTGGTAAGCAGAAGAACACCGGTCGTATTGCGGTCAAGTCGGCCGACAGGATAGATGCGTTCGCGGCAAGCCTTGGCAACAAGGTCCATCACCGTCTTACGATTCTGCGGGTCTTCGCTGGTCGTCACATAGCCTTTGGGCTTGTTCAGGAGAACATATACCTTCTTTTCAGCCTTAACTTGCTGATCATGGAACAGGACAATGTCGCTGCGGAGCACCTTATGTCCGAGTTCCGTAATGATTTCACCGTTCACCGTCACTACTCCTGCGGCAATATACTTGTCGGCATCGCGACGACTGCATACACCGGCATTGGCAAGGAACTTGTTCAGACGGATGGGTTCATTGGGATCATACGGAATTTCCTTATAGTCTACACGGCGCTTTCCAGGATTCTGACGCTTGAACGCATTGTGTTTACGCGGTCCGAACCCTCCGCGCTGCTGGTATCCACCGTTCTGATAGCCGCCACGATGCTGGCCATCGCCCTGGAAACCATCGCCACGCTGTTGATAACCAGCGTTCTGATAACCACCACGGTGTTGGAAACCTCCGCGCTGCTGATAGCCACCTTCGGCATCATACGGGCGACGTTGGCCGCCACCTTGATAGCCTTCACCGCGCTGCTGATAACCGCCACGCTGGAATCCGCCACGCTGCTGGTAGCCTCTCTGCTGATAATCGCCGTAGTTCTGACGACGCTGACCGCCACTCTGGTAGCCTTCACCGCGCTGATAACCGCCGTCGGCATCGTATTGTCGACGCTGACCACCGCCCTGATAGCCCTCACCACGCTGCTGATAGCTACGCTGTTGGTAGCCTCCGCGGGAATAACCTTGGCGATTTTCATTATAAAAATTTCGTCCACGACCGCCTTCTGACGAATAAGCGCGTCCATAACCTCCACGGTTTTGGCTACGGTTGCCGCCATCGTGGTTCGAAGAAGTATAACCTTCGCGGCTGCCTCCCTCGTTGTTGTTCTTGATTTCTGACATATATTATTATAAATATTGTGTGTATTCGGTTTTCTTTAAGTGGCTTTCAGAAATAGCCACCGCAAAGTTTTTATGGTTATACTTTGTTCTTCGTTTTCCCGCCATGGCATAACGTAAGTGCGTTACACGTACTTCCCTTCTGCTCATTTGGCTTATCGAAAACGTTGTTTTTGATTATATTTGCCATCTTTCGCCCTTCTTCCGGCTTAAAAGTCTGTGGATTCAGCCACGAGACACGCTATCTTGAACTATGTTCTACGATTATCATGCTCGCAAAGCAAACGAATTTGCTCGGTTCTCGCTTAATCAAACGCCTATTCACAGAAGGCATTATCTCGAAAACAGGCATGGAATCTGGCAAAATTAGCCCATAAACCCCACCTTAATTAAAGACCAGTGTAGTTCTCAGGACGGATACGATGGAGTTCTGCCTTCACATCATCGCTGACTTCAAGTTGGTCAATGAACTCCGAAATGCTGTTTTCCGTTATGGCACTGTTGGTACGCGTCAACGCTTTCAGCGCTTCATAGGGGTGAGGGAACGCCTCACGGCGCAATATAGTCTGCACAGCCTCGGCACAAACAGCCCAGCATGCGTCGAGATCTGCGGCAATACTTTCCTCGTGGAGCAACAGTTTATCAAGTCCCTTCAAGGTACTGGCAAAGGCAATAAGGGCATGTCCCATGGGAACACCGATATTACGGATGACAGTAGAGTCTGTAAGGTCACGCTGAAGACGGCTGATGGGAAGTTTTCTGCTGAGGTGTTCAAGAATGGCATTGGCCATACCCAGATTTCCTTCGGAATTCTCGAAGTCGATAGGGTTCACTTTGTGGGGCATTGCACTGGAGCCGACCTCGCCGGCCTTGATCTTCTGCTTGAAGTATTCCATAGAAACATACTGCCAAAAATCGCGGTCGCAGTCGATAAGTATGGTATGGATGCGCTTCATGGCATCGAAAACGGCAGCAAGATTATCGTAATTCGAAATCTGCGTGGTGTATTCCTCACGTACAAGTCCGAGTTTCTCACTGAGGAACTTCTCAGCAAACGCTTTCCAGTCCTTCTCCGGATAGGCCACATGATGGGCGTTGAAGTTACCGGTTGCGCCACCGAACTTCGCACTTACAGGCACAGCCTTCAATTGTGCCAACTGTTGTTCCAAACGATAACTGAACACGCGCACCTCTTTTCCCAAACGTGTAGGGCTGGCAGGCTGTCCATGGGTCTTGGCAAGCATGGGGATTTCCGTCCATTCCTCGGCACGCTCGTTCAGAGCATCAATGACTTGCTGCAAAAGAGGGATATAAACTTCCGTCAGACTCTCCTTGAGCATCATGGGGAACGAGGTGTTGTTGATGTCCTGACTGGTAAGACCGAAGTGAATAAACTCCTTAAAACTGTCAAGACCTCCGATGGCATCGAACTTTTCCTTGATGAAATACTCGATAGCCTTCACGTCATGGTTCGTAACACTTTCGATTTCCTTCACGTGCGAAGCGTCGTTTTCGGAGAAATTTCTATAGATATCGCGAAGCGTTTCAAAGAGTTCGTGAGGGAAAGCCTCCAGTTGTGGCAGAGGAAGTTCGCAGAGAGCGATGAAATATTCCACCTCTACTCGTACGCGATACTTCATCAACGCATACTCGGAATAGTACTGCGCAAGGGCAGCCGTCTTTGAATGATAACGGCCGTCAATGGGAGAAACGGCAGTCAGAATGTCCAGTTCCATATATCAATATATAAGATTATTTTTAGTTTCTTGGGATAAAAGAGGGAAAGCATACAGGATTTTCCGCCTCACCATAGCGGCATCCGGAATGGAGAATACAATGTCAGCGCAAGCGCCAAACATCGTTCACCCGCACCATTGGCAGCATAATCTCCTCATAGGTACGGTCCTTGAAAGTCACTTCGACGTACACCTCGGCATACGTACAACTGTCGTTCGGCTTCACATCTATGAGGCGGCAGGCTATCGGGCCTCCGTTTTCCTCCACCTGTGCGCGGTGACGCTGTTTGAAGAGTGCCGCCATCTGGCTTCGGTATTCCTCTGTGACATGGTCGAGCGACTCCATATAGCCTACATAAGCATCGAACTCTCCGTTGATGTAATGCCCGTACATTTCCGCCACCATAACGGCATCGGGCAATGGAGGAGCATCGTGGTTCTCTTCGGCCTGCATGCTTCCGCACGCCACCATCGTCCAAAGCGAAAGGGCGAAAAGGGGGATGTAAAAGTGGCGCATTATTGTTGCGAGATTTCTATTTTCCGGTAAAACTCTGCAGACCATGTTGCGGACACAGCGGGAACCGCCGTTCCTATCGGGTTCACTCACAGGAATCGCTCCGCAGATTATCGGAGAGCCCGCCTGTTTTTTCCGCAATTTGTCAGTCGCAGTCTGGAAAGACAACATGGATTCGAGGATTATCACCTGACGGTCCACATTGCTTCGTACCGGAAAATCCTATTTTTGACGGATAAAGATATTCATGGGACATCCTGAGAAATCCCAACGCTCACGAATCTTGTTCTCAAGAAAACGCTTGTAAGGCTCCTTGACGTACTGCGGAAGGTTGGCGTAGAAGACGAAAGTCGGCACCTGTGTATCGCGGATTTGTGAGCAATATTTAATCTTGATGTACTTGCCTTTGATTGAAGGTGGCGGATAAGCCTCGATGATGGGAAGCATTTCCTCGTTAAGACGTCCGGTGGAAACGTGGCGCTTACGGTTGAGATACACCTCCTTGGCGGTTTCCAGCACCTTGAAGATACGCTGCTTTGTCAGGGCACTTCCGAAGATGATGGGAAAATTCGTGAAGGGTGCCATACGCTCGTATATGGCATCTGTGAAACATTTGATGCTCTGCGTCGACTTTTCCTCCACAAGATCCCACTTGTTCACCACGACAACGAGACTCTTTCCGTTGCGCTGGACGAGTTGGAAGATGTTCATATCCTGCGCCTCAATGCCGCGTGTGGCATCGATAAGAAGGATACACACGTCGGAATTTTCAATGGCACGGATGGAACGCATCACGCTATAGAACTCCAAGTCCTCAGACACCTTGTTCTTTTTTCTGATTCCTGCCGTGTCAACAAGGTAGAAATCGAATCCAAACTTGTCGTATCGAGTATAAATGGAGTCGCGGGTTGTGCCGGCGATATCGGTCACGATGTGACGATCTTCGCCGATAAAGGCATTGATAAGGCTGCTCTTTCCGGCATTCGGACGGCCGACAATGGCAAAACGAGGAATGTTGTCTTCGGTCTCATCGCCCTCCTTTACAGGCAACATCTCGCAGATTTTATCCAACAGGTCGCCCGTTCCACTTCCGGTGGCGGCGCTGATGCAGAAAGGATCGCCCAGTCCGAGCGAGTAGAACTCCGCCGATCCGTAGCGGTCCTCATTGTTGTCTGTCTTGTTGGCACAGACGATGACGGGTACCTTTGCGCGACGCAAAATCTGCGCTACCGACATGTCAAGGTCGGTAACACCACCAATAACGTCCACAACAAAGAGAATCAAGTCGCTCTCTTCCGTGGCAATGTCCACTTGTTTACGGATTTCACTTTCAAAGATATCGTCGCTACCGACCACCCATCCTCCGGTATCAACAATCGAAAATTCCTTCTGACACCACTCCACTTTCCCGTATTGACGGTCGCGTGTGGTGCCGGCCTCTTCACTTACAATGGCGTGGCGCGTTCCTGTGAGACGATTGAAAAGCGTAGATTTTCCGACGTTCGGACGACCTACAATGGCTACTAAATTAGGCATTCTGTACGAATTCGTTGTTAGTTTTTGACAATTCTTTGACGATGAAGAAGTCTTCTATCCCGAAGGTTCTCCACCGCCGTGCCGGACATTCCGTTTAAAACAAGGTAAAGCCTTGATGTTTGTCCTGTAAAGGGCGTCGTTCCCAAATTCCAATCGCGAATATGCCAACAATTCACACGGAATTGGCTGGCGGGAAACCCCAAAACGCTTACGGCCAAAGGGAAAAGGATGTTGGGCAAAAGACACGCCTTCCCTTTGATGCAAGACGAAATACAAGATGCTCTACCGAAATCACCTAAATGGCATCTCCTAAACATCGGAAGCCGACACATGGCACCATCACGGCGCTCAAAGCGTAATACAAATTGAATATTTCGTGGCAAAATTACGACTTTCTGCATAAATTGCAAAGCAAATGCCGGCAAAAACCATGCAAAAAGATGGAATTAACAGCAAAATATAGGGTACGTTGTAGATTTTGTTCCTATATTTGCCGTCAGCAAATTGCAACCGCGCGTCAAACATTGCCGCAAAGACTTCTGTTTCGTTCCGTATTCCTGACAATCATCTCCCCCTTCCGGAGGAGCAAAAAGCACACTGTTCCCCTATGGAATCCGCCACATACAAACATAGGAGTTCGGAACGCAGAACACACTTTGCGCACCAATGCCCCGACGGCGGCCAGAATATTCCCGAACAAGCCCGGAAAGCCACCGCCGAAAATCCGGCAATCTCCGGCACTTTTCTTTTCTGAATCCCTTCAAAAACACCATCTTCCCATGTCATCATTCCCCCATCTCGTCGCCAGTGCCATGCTTCTTTCCGCATCGCTCAGTGCCAATGCACAGACAGTTGTTGAGGACTATATCCCCGGACTCACGCCAGAAGGCATCACATACTTCCTGCCCGAGACGCACATTCGCTTCGTACTTACCGCCACACGCCACGTACATACCGCCGGCGAATATGCTGTATTTGCAGAACGGTACTTGGGAATCACCGATGCTCCTATGGAGAATTTCGAGAACTGGACCCTCGACGACATTGAGGTCATTCCCTTCGGCATCCCCGACAAGACAAAGGCTTTCACCATCGCGCTCAATCCCAAGAGCAGCGCACCATTGGTAACGCTTACGCCCGACGGCCTGCTTCTTGCCATCAACACCGAAACGGAGCAGCCCGAAGAACTGCCGGTTCCGTCGAAGACCATCGTCAGTAAGCCCACGGTGAATGCGAAAGAGTTCCTCACACCCGACATTATCCGTGCCTCAACACGCTCGAAAAAGGCAGAACTTACGGCGCAGGAAATCTATGACATCCGCGAAAACCGAATCCTGCTTGCCAAAGGTCAGGCCGACTTCAACCCCACCGACGGCGAGCAACTGAAGGCAATGTTCCACCAACTTGACGCCGCTGAGCAAGCCTTGCTCTCGCTCTTTACGGGCACAGAGACCGTAGAACGCCACACCATGGTTGTGGACTACTGTCCGAAAACCTCCGACAATGGGGGCTTGCTATTCCGTTTTTCGAAGTATCTCGGACTCGTTGACATCGACGACATGGCCGGAGAACCATACACGTTGGAAGTGAAGAACACCACAAAACTGCCGGATGAAAACATCGACCCCAAGGCGGCAAAGAAGAAGGAAAAGCCCGATGTACGCTACTGTGTTCCCGGACGGGCCCAACTCATCCTATTGCACAATGGAACCGCTATAGCAAAAGCAGATGTCAGCATTGCGCAATTCGGTAATACAGAACACCTTGGAGGCGAACTCTTCAACAAGAAGTTCAATACTGAAGTTCTTTTGAATTCCGTCACCGGAAACATCGAAAAAATCCGGAATTCCGCAATGCCGGAATAAGCCACATCCGCCGTTCCCATATCATTTCGCCCTATTCGGGACGTCATACAAGACACATCCGAAAGCGGATGCCCAAAACGCCATCCTGAACATTCCGGGACCAAGGGAAATTCAGCCCGTCCGCTCATTCCCCGACCTTTGATACTCCAACAGGAATGGTCCGCATTTCTCGCATTTTCCAGCGCATATCCGATGTTTTCGTTAAGCCAAATGAGCAGAGCGGAAGCAGGTGAAACTTGCTTACGGTATGCCATGGCGAGGAAACGAAAGGCGAATGCCTAACCTTTTTCCGCAATCATTCACCATCCGGCCATTCGGGATTCCACGCCCAATGGCCGGATGGTGTTTTTTGATTTCTTGCAGGTTATACAAATCATCACCGCGAATTCTCCTCCTCTATTTTGAAATCGCGTTTCTCCGTCTTCCAGCCTCTTTTTGAGGGGCAGGCAAAGACGGGGTCAAAAAATGCGGAGGTTTACGATGTGAACATCGGAACTTTCCGCCACAAAGTGCGGAGGTTTTCATCGCAAAGTTCCGCACTTTTTCCAAGCGGCATCAGGGCATCACAACCATCAAAATCGGAAAGTCTCCTGCACAAGGCGGAAGAAGAGACTGAAGGAAATGAAAACTTTTGTCAAAATAAGTTTCCAAAATCCCGCAGTATTTCGTATATTTGCGGCCAATTATGGCGTATGCGCACCCACGCATACGGCACCCGCACACGAAAGCACCTCATTTTTACAACGCAAAACACTGCAATCATTTTAGAAAATATGGAACCATCCACCAAGTACTCCCCCGAGGAGGTAGAAAGCAAATGGTATCAGTACTGGACTGACCACCATCTCTTCAGCAGCAAGCCCGATAGCCGCGAGGCATACACCATAGTCATCCCGCCCCCAAATGTCACGGGTGTGCTCCACATGGGGCACATGCTTAACAACACGATACAGGACATTCTTGTCCGTCGTGCGCGTATGATGGGCAAAAACGCCTGCTGGGTTCCCGGCACCGACCATGCCTCCATCGCCACGGAAGCCAAAGTCGTGGGCAAACTCGCCAAGGAAGGCATCCGCAAACGCGACCTTACCCGCGAGCAATTCCTGGAACATGCCTGGGATTGGACCCATACTCATGGCGGCATTATTCTGAAACAACTCCGTCGTCTCGGCGCAAGTTGCGACTGGGACCGCACGGCTTTCACCATGGACGACGAGCGTTCCGAGAGCGTTATGCGCGTGTTTGTCGACCTGTACGACAAGGGTCTCATCTATCGTGGCCTGCGAATGGTGAACTGGGACCCCAAAGCCCAGACCGTTCTCTCCACAGAAGAGGTGGTATACCGCGATGAAAAGTCTAAACTTTATCACCTGAAATACTACGTTGCCGACGCAGAAACCAACCCGGTTGTGGTGACTGGCGAAGAAGGTGAGGTGGTTCATCACGACGAAAACGGATATTATGCCGTCGTTGCTACGACACGTCCCGAAACCATTATGGGAGATACCGCCATGTGCATCAATCCCAAGGACGTCAAAAACACGTGGCTACGCGGTCATAAGGTGCGTGTTCCCCTCGTAGGACGCGTGGTTCCCGTCATCGAGGACCGCTATGTCGACATCGAATTCGGAACAGGATGCCTCAAAGTGACGCCTGCCCATGATGTAAACGACTATGCTCTCGGCAAGACACACAACCTGGAGACCATCGATATCTTCAATCCCGACGGCACAATCTCCCCGGAAGGCGGCCTCTACGTTGGCATGGACCGTATGGATGTCCGCAAGCAGATTGTCGTAGATCTGCAAAACGCCGGACTGATGGAGCGCATTGAGAACTACGAGAACAAGGTTGGCTATTCAGAGCGCAACCCCGACGTAGCCGTCGAGCCGCGCCTTTGCCGCCAATGGTTCCTCTCCATGAAGCATTTTGCCGACATTGCCCTCCCGCCTGTCCTTGATGGCCGCATCAAATTCCACCCCGCGAAGTATGTAACCACCTATAAAAACTGGTTGGAGAACATACAAGACTGGTGCATCAGCCGCCAACTCTGGTGGGGACACCGCATTCCGGCATGGTTCCTGCCCACAGAAAACGAGGAAAATGAGCGTTTCGTGGTGGCACTTACCGAAGAAGAGGCTGTCGAAAAGGCGCGGAAGATGGCAGGTTTTGAGCATATCACCGCCGCAGACCTCAAACGCGACGAGGACGCCCTCGACACTTGGTTCTCCAGTTGGCTGTGGCCCATCAGCCTTTTCAAGGGCATCACACATCCCGACAACGAGGAAATCAAATACTATTATCCGACTTCCGACCTTGTAACCGGCCCGGACATCATCTTTTTCTGGGTGGCACGCATGATCATGGCCGGCATGGAATACGTCGGAGATGTGCCTTTCCGCAACGTATATTTCACAGGAATCGTACGCGATGAGCAAGGTCGCAAGATGTCAAAGCAACTCGGAAACAGCCCCGACCCCATTGAATTGATTGAAAACTATGGTGCCGACGGCGTCAGAATGGGCATGATGCTCTGCGCTCCTGCCGGCAACGACATCCTCTTCGACAAGAGCCTCTGCGAAAACGGCCGCAATTTCTGCAACAAAATCTGGAACGCCTTCCGCCTTGTCAAGCAGTGGCCCGTATGCGATGCGGAACAAAGCCGCAGCAACCTCAAGGCTGCGCAGTGGATGAACGCACGTATCAAGGTGACAGCAGAGGAGTTGGAGGACCTTTTCAAGAAGTATCGTCTCTCAGAAGCCCTCATGACGGTGTTCAAACTCTTCACCGACGACTTCAGCGGATGGTATCTTGAGATGATAAAGCCTGCCTATCAGCAGCCCATCGACCGCACAACCCTTGAAAACGCTTTGGACATCTTCGAAAATCTGATGAAGATGCTCCATCCTTTCATGCCTTTCATCACCGAAGAACTCTACCAACAGATTCGCGAACGCAAAGAGGGCGAGAGCATTATGCTCGAAACTTTCAGCGTTTCACCGCTTTCCGAGGAGGACAAACACGTGCTTCAGCGCTTCGAACAGGCACAAGGTGTCATCACAGGCGTACGTGGTGCCCGCCAACAAAAGAACATTCCTCCCAAAACCTTCATGACTCTTGAGGTTGTTGGCGATGACCACATCACCCATTGCCAGGCTTTGGGACCGATTATCCGCAAAATGGCATTCGTGGAGGAGATCCTTTACGTTGAACATACGGGAAATTCCAGCGTAAGTTTCCTTGTCGGCACCCAAGAATACGGTGTTCAGATGGAAGGACACATTGATTTGGAGGCAGAACGTAAGGCTGCCGAAGCGGAAATCCAACGTTTGGAGGGTTTCCTTGCTGGAATCCGGAAGAAATTGTCGAACGAAAAGTTCGTAAACGGCGCCCCCGCGCAGGTTGTTGAGTTGGAACGCAAGAAGGAAGCCGACACGCTTTCCAAGATTGCCACGCTCAAACGCCTGCTCTAACATAGGTCGTCACACCTTAAAGGTGGGTATTTTCAACCTTTGCCCGCCCAACAATCCTGAGCGACAATCGGTTGCATCCACCTTTAAGGTCCTGACATTTCATTGGGGGAGCCATGTGGTTCTCCTGTAATGATTTGTTCTCACCCGGAAGAAATCCGGGACATCCCCACCGAGATGCTCCGCATTCCCAACGTATGCTCCCGCACTTACACCCATAAAGCCCCGCATTTTCCAGAACAGTTCCCGACATGATCAGCATCATCATCCCGACTTTCAACTTTTACTGTGCGCCTCTCGTCTGCGAACTTCAAAAACAATGCGAGGAGGTGCAGGCGATGTATAAGGGATTCGATTACGAGATTATCGTCGGAGATGACAACAGTACCGACAACGGCATCGTGGAAAAAAATGCCGTCATCGAGGCTCTTCCCCACTGCCACTACAATATTTATAATATGAATGTGGGGCGGACCGACAACAGAAACCGGCTCATCGACGAATGCAGGCTGGAATGGATCCTGATGATTGACGCTGATGCTGAAGTCATCACGTCGGACTTCATACTGAATTATTGGAACTTCGCACAGGTTTCTTCTGATGCCGACATCATCATTGGCGGACTGCAGACGCCCGACAACGCACCCCGAGGATGCGAACTGCGCCTCCGCTACGAAAAGAATGCGGAAAAACTGAGGACATTGGACCGCCGACGCGCCCATCCCGCCGACCATTTCTCCACCTTCAACGTGATGGTCAACCGCCGGGTGTTGGAAGTCCTGCATTTCGACCCCCGATGTTCGGATTACGGATACGAGGACGCCCTCTTCGGAATTGAGGCAGAACGATTAGGATTCAACTTCCTTCACATCGACAACCCCCTGCTCCACACGGGCATAAACTCCTCGGAACAATTCCTGAAGAACAGCGAAACGGCACTCCGCACTCTGCATTCCTTAGGAAGTCCCATGACAGAACGGGCTCACGTTGCCGTCATTGCAAAAAAAATCCGCAGCATTGGTGCGGCAAAAGTCGTGAGATGGTTATACCGCATCACGGCACCTTGCCTGCGGATGAACCTGCTTTCGGGAAGACCATCCCTACATATCTTCGCCTTTTACAAGTTGGGATACTATCTCAACCTCGACTGATTCCGCAAACATCTTCCACACCATCCCCCTACTGACAAGGCAACATCAACGCGCCGCGGCAGATTTTAAGGGGAGGGAAATCAAGGATAAAACCTGAAGACGTCAGAGACTCCCACCTTGCTCACCAACATCTTAATGGCAGAAAACCCACACCACTTACCCCACACCTCCTATGAAACCTATATTTATCGCCGGTCCCTGCGTGATAGAAAGCGCAGAACTCCTTGACACCGTCGCACAACACCTGGTAGAAATACAGCAGAATCTGGGCACAGAAGTGATATTCAAGGCATCCTTCGACAAGGCAAACCGTACATCATTGCATTCTTTCCGCGGTCCAGGATTGGAAAAAGGATTGCAGATGCTCGCGGACATCAAGGCAAAATATGGGCTCCGCATCACCACCGACATCCATGAAAGTTGTCAGGCGGCTCCGGCCGGCGAGGTCTGCGATGTGCTGCAAATTCCCGCATTCCTTTGTCGTCAGACCGACCTTCTCGTGGCAGCGGCAAAGACAGGACGCACCGTCAACATCAAGAAGGCCCAATTCCTCAGCGGAGAGGATATGAGGTATCCGGTCGAAAAAGCCCGTGAAGCCGGTGCAAAGGAGGTGTGGCTGACCGAACGCGGCAACACTTTCGGCTACAACAATCTGGTAGTTGACTTCCGGAACCTTCCGGTTATGAGCCAATGGGCCGACCGTGTCATCATGGATTGTACGCACAGTGTGCAGCGTCCTGGCGGTGGTGGAGGTTGCACAAGCGGCGACAGGCAGTACGTTCCTGCAATGGCTTTGGCCGCAAAGGCCTTTGGTGCCGAGGGGTATTTCTTTGAAGTTCACCCCAATCCCGACAATGCTTTAAGCGACGGCCCCAACATGTTGTTCCTCAATCAGTTGCAAAAAGTAGTGGAATCGTTGCTCTAACTTCCGGAAAACGTTGGAGGAGAAGGCCGCAGACACAGCACAATGCCATATGTTTTCAGGAAACACCCTCGAAATTTCCCCTTCAGTTCCATTCCTTCTCTCCAACATCCCCACATCATCTCCCCACTAACGCTGCCACATCATTCCATCAACGTTACCACAACATTCCATCAACGCCTGCACGACTTTTCGTCAACGCAACCTCATTTCCCCATCAATCCTACCCCATCTCTCCATCAACCCTACCCACAAGAAAAAGATAAAATGTCAAGAAACATCGATGTTGCAGCACAATGCCTCCGCGATGAGGCCAGTGCTATTGAAGCCTTGATTCCCCGATTGGCGGAAGATTTCGACCGTGCAGTGGAGACCATTCTGCGCTGTACTGGCAAGTTTATCGTCACAGGAGTCGGAAAAAGCGGTCATATTGGTGCGAAGATTGCCGCCACAATGTCCTCAACCGGCACCCCGAGTTTCTTTGTAAACCCACTTGATGTGTTCCATGGCGACCTCGGAGTTATCGGCAAGGACGATGTGGTTTTGACCATCAGCAACAGCGGACAGACCGATGAACTTCTGCGCTTTCTGCCGTACTTGCTCTCCCACAACATCCCTGTCATCTCCATGACCGGCAACCCTGACAGCCTGCTCGCGCGGAACTCCACCATCCATCTTTACACAGGGGTCGACCACGAGGCTTGTCCATTGAACCTCGCTCCTACGTGCAGCACCACGGCAACCCTTGCCATGGGCGACGCCTTGGCTTGTGCTTTGATGGTGGCCCGCGGCTTCCAAGCACATGATTTTGCCCTTTTCCATCCTGGCGGAAGCCTTGGACGCAAATTGCTGACACGGGCTCGCGATGTGATGCAGACGGACAATCTGCCCGTCATCGACGGAAACACCAATATGGTAGAGGCGCTTGTCACCATGTCGAACGGGCGTCTCGGACTCCTCATTGCCGTCAAAGATGGTCGTGTAGAGGGCATTGTCACTGACGGAGACGTGCGAAGGGCGATGGAACATCACCATACAAACTTCTTCCACAGCACTGTTTCGGACAACATGACACGGCATCCCAAATGCGTAAGTCCGGACACAAAGATTGTGGAGATTGACGATTTGATGCACAAGAACAAGATACATTGTGTCCTTGTCACCGACGAGGAACAGCATTTGGTAGGAGTTATCGACAGTTTCAGGCTGAAACTCTGACCTCATTTTCCCTACATCCCCTCCTGTCTGACGCTCAGATACGGAGGGGCTTTAACACAAAAACCATGACAAAAGTGCGCGACAACAACATCACAATACTGAAGGCTCTCGCCATTACCTTTGTCGTTATGGCCCATGCTGCAAGCCCTCTGCCTGTCTCACGCCTGTCCTATATGATTGGCGTGAGCCTGTTTTTCATGGCTTCGGGCTTCTTTTTTAACGTAAAATACCTGAACGACGAAGGAACTTTCGTGAAGCGCCGCCTACGCAGACTTTATGTTCCCTTCGTCAAATGGAGCGTTTTACTGCTCATTCTCCATAATCTTTGGTTCCATATCGGCATTCTCAGCGAGACTTACGGCAATGCTACCGGAGAGGTCACCCATCCTTTGAATGCCCAACAATGGATGCAATCGTTGTGGAGCATTGTCACCAACATGAGCGGCTACGACGCTTTCCTCGGAGAAGCGTATTGGTTCTTCCGCGCCCTGCTGGTATCGGGCATCGCATTCCTCATTCTTTTCAAACTCCTCAGTCTGTTACCTTTCTACCGGACAGCGGAGGCTGATGCCCCGGAAATCAAGGAAAATCCGGAACGATTCTCACCCTATTCCCTCATAGCCCTCACAATTTCAGGCATCTCCCTTGGACTGGCAATGTGGAAAACGGGGTGCAATCTGCAATGGACAGGGCTTTCGCAAGGCGGATACCGCGAACTGATGGGCATATTCTTCCTCAGCACCGGATACCTTTACCATCGTTTCTTCAACTGGGTGGCGTACAATCATCCGCAAAACGCCCTGCCTCTTCCCCGATTGGTGGCAAATTCCGACGGCTCACCCCTCAGTATGGGTGTGAAATGCCGGCATTACGCCGCCGTGGCATGGATATCGACAAAGAATTTCACCCGTACCACGCACCGCATTCCCGTCGCTCCCCTACTCTTTTCCGCGCTCATCGTGGCACTCCTTGCAGCATTCCCCCATCCTACCATGGCAGTCCGTGCCCGGAACATCGGAGAAGTGCTGGCGCTGGCACTGAGCGGCATTGCCGGTTTTGCCCTCATCTACCACCTTTCCGTCATCATCAACAACCTGATGAAGACGTTGGAAAAAAGTGCCGGGAACGCAGGAAACACCCACATAGTCTCGAAGATGCTCCTCTACATCGGCGACAACACCCTCTATATCTTCGGATGGCATCTGCTGGCATTCAAACTTGCGAGCATGCTGAAGGTGGGAATTTACGGACTGCCATGGGAGATGGTCGGCGGACATCCCGTAGTGCATTCCGAGAGCGGCCAATGGTTCTGGGTCATCTACACCATCATCGGCATCGCGGTTCCCCTGCTATGTGTCTATCTTGCCGGCGTCTGCCGTCAGAAATACTTTGCCTCCCTCTCCTATTCCGTTGTCTTCGCCCACATTGGCGCGGCACTTTCCACCGCCGCACACTATGCCTCCATCGGAATAGGCGTAGCAACAGCCTATACATGGTTGGGGATGAAGTGGTTGGGACGCATGATCGCCATCGTTTCGCGCTACGTTTGGAAAGGACTCAGCCTGGCCTTCGGATGGATTTTCCGCGGACTCATCGGCTTCTGGCACAGTCTGATCAAAGCCGTTCAGTCGGGGGCGGACATTGAAAACGAGGACTAACCGCCTCCGTCCTACCAGACATCAACCTTATCATTTCCCCAAGAAAAGGGCTATAAACCCATCAAATTGCGATGAGTTTATAGCCCTTTTTGTGTTCGTGTATTGTCTATAAGCGGTTTTTTACGGCTATTCCGGCATGATTCCTTTGAAATCCGGAGTAGCGGGAAGCGGGGAAATGCCTCAATAAACCTCTACATACGAGGCCAAACGCTTGGCCTTGTCGCGCAAAGCATCGAGGTCGGCGTCCAAATCGCCGCTGACCACCACCACTCCCATGCGACGATGGAGGCGGACTGTTGGTTTTCCGAACAAACGGATGTCGGCATCTTCCTCACAAGTGCGCTCTACACCACGGAATTCAGGGACATTTCCAGCCATCTGGTCAGGAGTAATGGCGCTGAGAACAACGGCACTGGCACCCTTGCGCAACTGTTTGATGCAAGGAATGGGGAGCCCGAGGGCAGCACGACAATGAAGTTCGAACTCATTGAAGTTCTGTGTTCCGGCAAGGGTTACCATTCCCGTATCGTGAGGACGCGGAGAAAGTTCACTGAAATATACGCCATCCTTTTCGCTGACGAAGAACTCCACACCCCAGATTCCGGCACCACCGAGGGCCTCCGTCACGGCTTTTGCCATGCGTTCTGCCTCACGCAGATGCTCTTCCTTCATGGTTCGGGGCTGGAAACTCTCGCGATAGTCGCCATGTTCCTGCACATGACCGATGGGAGCGCAGAAGAGTGTGTCGCCTTGTGCCTGTGTTACGGTCAGTAATGTGATTTCATAGTCGAACGCCACGAACTCTTCGATGATGAGTTCCTTGACATCGCCACGGCTTCCTTCCATACCATAGTTGAAAGCCTTCTCGAGGTCTTCGGCAGAACGTACGACACTCTGACCCTTTCCGCTCGAACTCATCAGCGGCTTTACCACGCAAGGGAAGCCGATTTCTGCCGCAGCCTGTTGCAGTTCTTCCAGCGTTTTGGCATAGAAGTAGCGTGCAGTCTTCAGCCCAAGGTCCTTGGCAGCGAGGTCGCGAATTGCCTTACGGTTCATGGTAAAGTTCACAGCACGGGCAGAAGGAACCACGTGGATTCCCTCCTTTTCATAGTCATAAAGCCGCTCGGTACGTATGGCTTCTATCTCGCAGACAATGACGTCGGGATGGTGTTTTGCCACAGCAGCATCGAGTGCTTCGCCGTCAAGCATCGAGAAAACTTCCTGCGCATCGGCCACCTGCATCGCAGGCGCGCCGGCATAACTGTCGCAGGCTATCACATACTGTCCAAGGCGCTGGGCGGCGATGACAAACTCTTTGCCAAGTTCGCCAGAGCCTAACAAAAGGATTTTCTTCATGTTATAAAGGGATAGGATTTGATGTTGGGAGGATATGGTACGTACATCCCGGCGAAGACAGCCTTGAATTTCAAGACAAACGACAAGCGCGACAACGGCGACATGCAGGGAAAACACCACACGCTACCGATGTCTGGACATAAGAAGGCCGGGAAATGGGGATTGTCTTGCCGTGGATTTAATTGGGCAATGCGATGCCTGACATATCGGAATCCACTACAAGATAATAGTTTGTGCTTTGCTTTGCACGGTAATTACGGGCGAAACGTCGTAAAAACTCAAGCGTTTCGCGACTTGGATGTTGCTGTGGAGTAGAAATTTGCGTCATAGGCATAGTATTTGGTAAGGTGAATGTAAGGTCGGTGACAAGGCTTTGCATTCTCTGCATCCGATGCGTCTCGACAACCACCCTGCGGTTATCGCAGGAAACGCACAGGAGCCTGACAACATATTTCAATGTCTTGAAATTCAACGGTTTGCAATGCGGTTGAAAAACTACGGCAGTTTCCGATGGAAAGTGCCGCATTTTCAAAGCGAAAGTTCCGAAGTTTCAAGGCAAAAGTACCGATGTTTCTGACCGGAATGTCCGCACGTTCCGAGTCTGATGTACAACGCACCGCAAGGGAACAGCGGATGATGGGGTGAGGAGGTTCCGAAAGGAAGCACGGAAAAGGCGGAGACGAAGGTCTTTCCTTTTCGTCATCTATATAACGTATATGGCTCCGTTTTAGTGTATAAAAACGCACTTTTTTTAACAATACCGGTAATATGGATATAAAATGAAGGTGCATTCTATAAAATCATCATACTTGTTGTTGTCCTTCACCGGTGCGCATTCGTGCGAAATTCGGTTTTTCCGTCCTACAACGTGCCTCTTGCCCTCATAAACGGCCGCAGTTTCTTACCTTCAAATGCCTCAGTCCTTGCCCGAGACATCGTGCATTGTTCCATCATTATGGTGCCGTTGCAACTTGCAGAAAAAGGAAATCCGCAGACAGCCCGTTGAAGGGGGTGTCTGCGGATGCGTTATCCGGTGAGGATAAAAACAGCGGATTCCTGTGGAAAGGCGGAGGATGGCACAGATTTATACAGGCATCTGTGTGGAGAAGAAAGGCATCGGCCTTCACGGATCTCCGGACATCACCCCGGTTTTCCTATCTGACAAGGGAGGATTCTTCGTGACGAAGACCCGAAGCCGACGTCATAAATGCTTTCGCACTGCCGAAATTCAGGTTCATATCCAGGCGGATGGGGAGGTGATTCTTGTCGTCGGTAATGTAAAAACGTACGATTTCCGTCTCCTTACCTTTCTCGATTTCATTGAACGAGAACACCATACAGTTGTACTTCCTTCCCATGTCGTCGAGTTCCACCACCTTCTTTCCACGGTAAACTATCACCTGTGGCGCCACCTTACTGCCCTCCGCCATCATGAATTTGATGCGATGTCCCTTCTTCCATCCCGAAGGATCGAAAGAACGTGCGCGGAGCATCATGCTCACCATATCGTAGGCATGGACGTAACCTGCGTAGTTGCTGGTACGCGATTTGTGGCCCAATGTATGGTGGAATGTGGAGACCTTGCACTTCTTGTCGGCGTAGTCGTACTCCACATAGTCGCGTTTGTGGCGCTTTCCTTCGCGTCCGCTCTTATGGAAATACAGGGGGACGAGGTCGTGGGTGACAAAGGTTGACATGGTGTCGCGCAGGACAAAATAACGGTCGGCACGCTTGTTGGTCAGTGTCCGCAGCGAAACTTTATAGGCATCCTGCCCTTTGTACTGGCTGTCAATGACGCGCCATTCCGCCGTTCCTACGTCAATCCATATCGGTCCCCAGTTGAATTTCATGATATAGTTCACGCTTTCGCCACTCTTGAAGGCGGTGTTCTGCAGGGGTTCCTGGGCACTGAGGCACAGAGGAAGCAGCATCATGAGCATGGGTATGACGCTCTTCAATAGTCTTTTCATAATCTTCGTTCGTTGTTGTAGGGGGACATGCCGGTAAGACCAACGGCAGATTCCACAGACAAAGCAGGTCACGGAAATTGTTTTTCACAACACTTCCCGTTGTGGAGACCTACTCGGAAACTGTCTGATACGTCTCTTCGTTTGCCATGTTCCAGGCGTTGAGATAACTGGCCTTGGTGATATCCAGCAATTTGTCCCAGTTGATGTATTGCACCTCGTCGGTAACCTGATGGTAATATGGCGTCCAATCGGTATGATACCAGATGAAGGGGATGCCATGTTGTACAAAGTTTCCCTGGTCGCTACCGCCCAGAAGGTTTTCCGTAGGACGGATGCTGGGGTCGAGTTTCAGCCCGTATTTTTCAATGTCTTCCTTTATCCACTCTCCGAAAGCCGGGGCTTCCTGGCTGTAAATGTAAGCGAAATAGGGGGGATTCTCCGGCTGATTGTTGCCACCGGCCATGTCGAAATTGAGGTAAGCCTTCACCTTGTTTATCTCGGGCCACGTGGCTGTGAACCATTCACTGCCGAGGGTTCCCTTCTCCTCACCGTCCCAGAAGGCGAAGACCATCGTACGCAGGGGCTTCCGTCCACTGGCCTTTATGGCACGGGCTATCTGCAAAGCGCAACTCACTCCCGAGGCATTGTCGTCAGCACCGTTGTAAATCTGGTCACCGACCTTCAGGGGATCGATGCCCCAATGGTCGCGATGGGCACCGACAAACACGTATTCGTCGCTGCGTTCGCCGGGGATGACGCCGAAGACATTGACAAGATCCATACGACGATGGGGACCTTCCTGCACCTTTGCCACGGAGTCGGGGTGGACTTGCCACACACGTCCGGGACGGCGGAACGAAGCCTGCTGATAAGCGGCAAAGGGATGTTTGTAACTACCCTCAAAGGGTTCTACCCCAGCCTCCCGTAATTGGCTGATAAGATATTCGCCGGCAACGAGGCTGTAATTCGTGCCCGCCTCACGACCCTGCATGGCATCGCTGGCAAGAAATCCGATGATGGCCTCCGACGAGGCGCGGTTGATGGTGGAAAGTCCGCGTTCGCAGGCCTCGATGGCAGCCTTGCGCTCCTTCGAAACCTTGGGGGTCTTGGCAGAAAGTGATGAGGATACGCCTGAAAAGCCCAGTAACAATGCAAGGATTATCGACTTTTTCATACAATTACATTGTGTTTTTTATTAGATTGTCCAACAATATCCGTCCACGAAACCAATAGTAACCGCTGTGCTTTGTCCGAAAGCGAAATGACGTTTTTCGAGGTTCCGGAGGGAAAAATCACCGCAAAGTTACGGATTTAGAGATGAAAACAGGTGAAAAAACGTAAAAAAACACCGAAAATATTGGGAGTTTCACATTTTTAAAGTACTTTTGCAGAGTCAAATATAGTAATTAATAACATAAATCCTTAGCCTATCGACTGACATTACGCTCTATTATTTTTTAACATTGACTGTAATGAACAATATCAGCCACGCTAATGACGAGGCGTTGGTCAACATGTATGTCAACGGATGTGACGAAGCATTCGATGTCTTACTCGACCGTTATAAGACACGCCTGTACGACTATATTTGTTTTCAACTCGGACAAGATAAGCAAAACACCCATGCCGACGATGTCTTTCAAGAGACATTCGTCAAGGCGATTGTGATGTTAAAGGAAAGACGCTACAGCCATGAGGGACATTTTCTGCCATGGCTTACACGGATTGCCCACAATCTTATTGTGGACATCTTCCGTCGTGAGAATACCACAATCATGGTGTCTCAGGACTGTGAGAACGACAGAATCCTGAACAAAGCACAACTGGAAGAGACTTATCATGAGGCGGAAATCATCAATCAACAGACGCTGAACGACCTTCATCGTCTGATGATGCACCTGCCGGAAAACCAACGTGAGGTGCTGCAAATGCGCTTTTACGAGGAACTTTCCTTCAAGGAAATCGCCGACAAGACCGGAGTAAGCATCAACACTTCCCTCGGAAGAATGCGCTATGCCCTCATCAATATCCGTAAAATGGCGGAAACTCACGGCATTTCGCTCGAAATGATCTGACGCAAACATCTTGCATTCCACGCCCCTACCACGGCATCATGACCTGCAAACTGCAGCCATCACACTGAAAAATACCGCCATGCCGGACACCATATATATATATAAACGGAGCATTCTGCAGCGTTTGCAAGACGTTTTGAAGCGTTTGCAGGACGCCATCGTCGCGGCTTTCTGCATCATTGTCTTCTCTCCCTTGATGATTTGGTGCTACATTCGCATCAAACGCGAGGACAACGGACCGGCAATCTACTCACAAGAGCGCATCGGACTGCACGGAAAACCCTTCAAAATCTACAAGTTCCGCTCCATGCACACCGATACGGAGCAACACGGTCCGCAACTCTTGCAGTCGCCAAACGACCCGCGTCTGACACGAATCGGCCTGTTTTTACGCAACCATCATCTGGACGAACTGCCGCAACTGTGGAACGTACTCATCGGAGACATGGCTTTCGTAGGACACAGACCCGAACGAAAGTTCTATATCGACCAGATCATGGCCATCGATTCACGCTACGAACGGCTCTATGCCATCAGACCGGGAGTGACATCATACGCCACACTTTACAACGGATACACCGACAATATGGAAAAGATGATACGGCGATTGGAATACGATCTCTTCTACCTTGAACACCGTTCATGGTGGTTCGATGTGAAAATCCTTTGGAAAACCTTCATCAACATCGTATTCGGCAAAAAATTCTGACGGAGTTGCCGCCTTGTATTGACAGGTTTACCAAACACAGATTTCAAAAAAAGAAACGCTGAAGAAAGGTCATCACCAGTGATTTTCTTCAGCATTTTTTAATGTATAAGTGACAAAACAAAATCATACGCCGCAAAATTTCCTAAAAAGTCCGGCAAAAGTATTGAAACAACCCGAAATTCATCGTAAATTTGCAAACGCAAAAAAGAAAGAATGCCAAGTGCAGGAGGGCATCCTGCAATGACAATCTCAAAAAATTGGGGTATGGTGTAATTGGCAACACTACAGATTCTGGTCCTGTCTTTCCTGGTTCGAGTCCGGGTACCCCAACCATTTCACTGATTTCTTCAGTATTCTTTTCAAATCCTCTGCGGGAGGGCATCCTGCAATCCAAAGATTGGGGTATGGTGTAATTGGCAACACTACAGATTCTGGTCCTGTCTTTCCTGGTTCGAGTCCGGGTACCCCAACCACTTCAAGCCGTCGGTTTCCACAACCGATGGCTTTTTTGTTTATACGTAGGTCTGGCGTTTCAGACTTACACTACAACTTTCCAAACCGCTTACTATAGGTCCTACAAACCATTTTACTGGCATCTTACAACATAAACAGGTGTCCTCCTCACACAAAATCTCACGATACTGACCTAAGGAACGCAAACACCACAAGACGAAACACGACTGTCGCATAAAAGGGACATGGCAGTATCTTGGAAGGAACATGGTAATAGCGCATAAGGAACATGGTAACACCTTAACTGGAACATGATAACACCTTAATTGGAAAATGATAATACCTTCAATAAAACACGGACCAAACTAAAAAAAGCGCGCCTCCCGAAGCAATCGAGAGACGCGCTAACTTATTTCAAGGCTTGAGACAAGAGGCTGTAAAAGCCGTGCCTAAGCCCCGGAAGGCAAAGTGATTACTTGATAATCTTCACACCGTTGCGGATGACAACACCCTTAGCGGCAGGTGCGATACGGCGACCCTGGAGGTCGTAAACAACGGCATTTTCACCGGAGGTCTCAACGGACTCGATACCCGTGCTCTGACCAGAGCCGGCAACTTCATAGGTCTTGCTGATGGATTCCTGGTAGATAGCGCCATTAACCTTGAAGGATTTCGGGCTGATGTATACGGTAGCCTTACCTATCTCGGGCTGAACGAAGCCTGCAACACGCTAGGCAAGAGTCTCGGCGAGCGCAGCATTCTGGGCACGGAGGTCGCTCATCTTCTCGAAACGAACGTTCACCGTACTGCCGTCGATCTCAACTTCTCCGGTGTATGTATCGGGGAAGAGAAGGGCAAATACGTCACCGCCTTCGCTGAAAACGGCACCCAGGACACCAAAGTTCGTAAGACTAACCTGCTCTGCATAGGGGAAGGTGACAGGAATGCTGAGAAGTTCATCGGTTGATGCAACAGTTTCGGGGAGAACCACGTTGCCATCCCAAACTCTTTCAACAGTTATGGTGAAGGAAACGTCACCTGTGACGGTCTTATAACTTAAGTAGTTTGTAGAAACTGTCAAGGAATTGCCCTTAACCGTGATGGTATAGGTGCCGGATTCCGTAAGTCCGAGGTTCGAAATGCGGATCTTGCTGTAATCTCCGTAGTTATATTCGAAGTAAGCATTGGTGTTGACTTCATTACCCTCGGCATCCTTCACCACAATCTGCGCCTTATCGGTATACATAATGTCGCAATATCCGGAGAATTGCAGGTAAGCCTCGTCAACAGCATCGTTGATAACGCTACCGTCTGCGGGGTCGGTCGTATACTCAGGTACGAACTTCTCTACCGCATAAGTGCCCCAAACGAAGGTCATCGTTCCGGTTTCGCTTGCGGAAGAATAGTAGTATTCGTGATAATCGTAGGCAAAAGTGAACTTTCCGCCCTCTTCATCACCCTCGAAAGAGGAGTTGTCTACCATAGGATAAACCGTGTCGTAACCTCCCTGGATAGAAAGATAGCGCTTGTAAGAGCCCCAGTTGAGGGGAGAAATCTTGCCGTCTACCACTTCAAACTCCATCTTGGGAGCGTTATAGTAAGTGCCTCCGAGGTGCTCGAGTTGGTAGAAGGCTTCCTCACCACGGGCATACTTGGAAAGTTTCACGCCTTCGAGGCTGGAAATGTAGTAGGAATCCTTACCATCGTCACCGGTCCATGAGATATTTCCCTCAACTTCCCATACCAGAACTGGGTCAGGAACGCGGGTCATAACATGGTAAGTGGAGGTCTCATAGAGTTTAGTTCCCCAAACCTTATGCCACTCTTCAAAGGTAAGCGTCTGGAGGTCTTCAGAAATTTCTGCCGTAAAGCCCGAACTGTAGTCCGATGCTGACACGCCGGCATACCAATAAGAGATGTTGGGTTTATAGAAATAAATGCTGTAATTTTCGGCATCGATGGTACCGCGGAACGCATTTCCTGCACCGTCAGCATCGATGATGATGATGTCATCACCGTCAGCAATGACGGAAACCACGTACTCCTTCGTATATTCCGTGAAGGGATCGGTTGAAGAAACACGCGTTTCGCCCGAACGTTTGACGTTGTAATCGCCCGCAAGTTTCAGGGCAATTTCAGCGGCCGTTAGGGTCACCTCATCGGCACTTTCAGTGCTGCTAATGTAATTAACCTCACTATTCATATTAGGAATAGCGAGTGCTGTCTGGCATTCCGCCCCACTGGGATCCGGAGAAGCCGTGAATCTGAACGCCGAGGCTTATATGGAAACAAAGAAACCTACGATAACAGCAACAAATGAAAGGATAAACTTTTTCATATTGTCCTTGTTTTTGAGATATGAATTATTATGGTATATGATTTTCCAATCAATAAATATGCCTTAATGAGGCCATAAAATGTGACATTAGTTTTTGTGCTTTTTGCAATATTTTACGCAAATATAAGGAAGTTTTTCAAAACACCCCACTACCTGACCTCATTTTTTTTGCATAATAATGTGCATCTATATCGATTTTTATACGGAGCACCCCACCTTTAACAACAAAAACAAGAACGACAAAACAGCCATCGGCATTCAGAAAAAAAATGGAACTGTCCACCACGTACTTCGAAACATTCCGCTGAAAACCTCGGAGCATCTCGTTATAAACCTCGGAACTTTCCGACACAAACATCAAATCTATCCGCAGCAAATATCCGTCCTCTCCATCGTATTCATCCGTAGTGTCATAAAGATACAACAAAGGCGCGCCCTCTTATTTTCTACAAATAAGGAGACGCGCCTAATGTTATTTAGGTGGATGATTCAATATCCATCCTGTGAAAAACTTACTTAATGACCTTTACACCGTTCTTGATGACAAGACCATTTGCGGGAGTTGCGATACGACGACCGGAGAAGTCGTAGTAAGTAGCCTCGCTGTCGGTAGCAATGCTGTCGATACCTGTAGCCTGTCCAGAGCCTGCAACGGTGTAAGCCTTGCTGATGCTGTCAGCGAAGACAGTGCCGTTTACAACGAAACTCTTCGGGCAGAAGTATACGGTAGCCTTGCCAAGTTCGGGCTCAACGAAGCCACCGATGCGCTGTGCATACGAGTCAGCGGCAGAACCGATGGCGGCCTTCAGGTCGGTCATCGTCACGAAGTGTGCATTGACAGTCGAACCTTCAACGTCAACACTTCCGGCAAAGTCGTTAACACCATCGGTGAAGAGGAGAGCATAAACGTCACCATCCTCATCGAATACAGCACCGAGAACACCGAATCCCGATACATCTACGCTTTGAGCATGAGGGAAGGTTACGGGAACGTTGAGCAAATCGTCAACAGTTGTCACGGATTCGGGAAGAACAACACTGCCATCCCATTTAGCAATGGTGAGTTTGATAACAATATCCTGATCTACAGTCTCGCCGTCAAGGATTACAGAACCTTTGAGGATGGTGATGGTGTAGGTTCCAGGCTTAGAAACGGTGTTGCAGTTTACGGCAATTTGGTTGATACCTGCGCCCCAAGAGAGACCAATATTGTCACTGGCCGAATTGCCTTCTTCATCAACGATGGTTACCTTGTTGTAGTCGAAATTATAGTTTGCAAAGTTTACACCGGGGAAGGTGTAGACAATGCGGTTGAAACTTTCAACCTCGCTACCGTCTTCGGGATCGGTGGTGAACTCAAGTTCAGGCACATTGTAGTCGCCCCACTTGAAGGTGATGGTACCGTACTCGTCGGGTTCATAATTACCGTAGTAGTCATAGAACTGATAAGATACGAACATCTTACCGCCCTGTGCATTGCCCTCGATGCCCGAAGCGGGATTACCCTCTTCGTCATAGGGGTAAACGGCCACGGAGTCGTCGTACTTGTTGACGCTGTCGTAGAACATCTCACTATATGTAGGATTGAGGAAGTTGAGGGTTCCGTCCTCGTTTACATTGAACTTCACAAGCGTGGGATATTCGTAGGTTCCGCCGAAGCAAGAAAGTTCGTAGTGGACATCTTCACCCTGGACGAACTTGGTAAGGGTGATGTTGGCATTGTCCGCCACATAAGCCGAGGTGTTGCCGGCATCGGTTGTCCAGTGTGTAGTTCCGCTGACTGTCCATTCTACCACGGGATCTGGCGTACGTGTGAGGACAAGCGACTTGACGCTTTCGTAAAGGTCCTCGCCGAACATGATGTTGAAATCGTCGAAGGTCAGTGTCTGGAAGTCATCGCTGATGGTGGCGGTAAAGGACGCATCTTCGGCACCCTTGACGATGACTCTGTTCCAACCGAGAAAGAGACTCTGCTGGTCGAAATAAACCTTGCGCGATGCTCCGTTTACCAAACCGTAAATGAAGAACTGGTTGCCGAAGTCGCAGAGGTTAGTGATATAGATATATTCGCCGTCGGCCGAAATTTCTGCCTTGTACGACCTTTCGTAGGGCAGGAGTTCGTACGAATCGTTGTTGCACGATTCGCCATGTTGCGTAGCCGTGTACGATGCAGCGAGTTTCTGTGCCAACGCAATGTCGTTGATGACAGGCTCACCAGGAATGGTGTATACCACGCTGAGTGCCGCACTGGGGACTTGGTTTTCGCCAATGAGGAAAGCACCTTCGTCAGCAACGAGAGTGTAGGTTCCAGGAGCAACGAATTCCTCATCGATGCTGAATTTCCAGGCATCAGGCAGATTCTTGTTGTTACCCCAGTCGGCTTCCATGACAGTATTGTCGAATTCTACTACAGTAGCACCGAGAAAGTCAAGGAGTTTAACCTTACAGTTAGAGGAAAGAAGGAGACCTGCGGGGCTTGAAACACGGAAGTCTTTGAGACTTTCTACCTCACCTGCAACAGGTTTCACGGTAACCTCGAAAGCCGAAGCACTCAACGAAGCGAAGAATACTACGATAACAGCAACAAACGAAAAGAAAAGATTCTTCATAATTTGTTCGTTTTAAATGAATAAAATATTGATTTATTTGGATAGTTTAGTATGCACAGAAAGGAAAAGATGCCTTAAGAATGTCTGGAAATTTTCGGAAAATCTTTTGGCAAACCTTCCATATTTGGTCTGTTCGTTATAGGTGAATTCAATAAAACTCCACCATGAATCCTAATATTTCAATAGGATTGCAGCAAACTATAAAGCGGCATCCGCCATGAAAGGACAAAGCATCTGCCATAAAGAAACGAGGCATCAAGGAAGGTGCTATACGGGCATCTCGCAAGGCAAAATTAGTGATTTTTGCAAGAAGACACAATATAAAACAAACATTTTCATCATAAATATAGCATATTTTTCCAAAAAATTATTAAAAATCACGGCTTTTTTTAGTTAAAGTTTGCAAAGATGACTACTCTTACACGCCGTCAGCCTTTCTGATTTGTCTGAACTCACTACGCTAATTTTCAGAATGTTTGGGTGTCTTCCGCAAACTTCCGGCGTAAAATCCTTTGCATTATTACGGCAGACGTCTTGCATTATTATGGCTGACGTCTTGCATTATTATGGCTGACGTCTTGCACTCTTTCGACCTCTTTTCGGCAAAAAAACATGGAGAATAGGCAGAAAATGCCTACCTTTGCAGCACATACTCCCCAACGACTATGAGAAAACACCCCTACATCCTCTGCTCTGCCCTGCTGGCTCTGCCGACAATGGCGACAGCACAGTCGGAACGCCCGAACGTGGTGTTCATCCTTGCCGACGATCTTGGCTATGGTGACCTCTCCTGTTATGGCGCTTCGAACGTGTCGACACCGCACGTCGACCGCCTGGCATCCCAAGGCATCCGGTTCACACAGGCGCATGCCGTGGCCGCAACCAGCACACCTTCGCGCTACGCCCTCCTTACCGGCGAGTACTCCTGGCGGCGTCCCGACACGGACATTGCCGCAGGAAATGCCAAAATGATCATCGGTCCGCAACAATTTACCATGGCCGATATGTTCCATGCTGCCGGATACCGCACCGCAGCCATCGGAAAATGGCACCTCGGACTTGGGGACAAAACGGGACAACAGGACTGGAACGCCCCCCTACCCTGCGGACTTCAGGACATCGGTTTCGACTATCATTACATCATGGCTGCCACGGCTGACCGCGTGCCATGCGTGTTCATCGAAAACGGTTTCGTGGCAAACTACGACCCCGAAGCCCCCATCGAGGTCAGTTATGAACGGAACTTCGAAGGCGAACCTACGGGAAAAGACAACCCAGAACTCCTATACAACCTGAAGGCCTGTCCGAACCACGGCCACAATATGTCCATCGTCAACGGCATCGGACGCATCGGCTACATGAAAGGCGGCGGAAAGGCCTTATGGAAAGATGAGGACATTGCCGACAGCATCACCAGCCATGCCATACGCTTCATCGAGGAAAACCGCGATGAGCCCTTCTTCCTTTACCTCTGCACCAACGACATTCATGTGCCACGCTTCCCACACGAACGCTTCCGGGGCAAGAACATGATGGGCCTCCGCGGCGATGCCATCGCCCAATTCGACTGGACTGTCGGGCAGATTACAGCGGCACTTGAAAAGGCCGGCATTGCCGACAACACCCTGATTGTACTGACCAGCGACAACGGACCCGTGGTGAATGATGGCTACGAGGACCGTGCCGAAGAACTCCTTCAAGGGCACAGTCCTGCCGGACCACTCCGTGGAAACAAGTACAGTGCATTCGAGGGCGGAACACGGGTGCCCTTCATTGTCGCCTGGCCAAATGGCATCCAAGGCGGTAAAGAGAGCCGAACTCTGATGTCGCACATCGACCTTTTTGCCTCGTTCGGCGAAATGTTGGGGGCAAGAATTCCGAAGGGGGCGTGTCCGGACAGCCGTCCTCACTGGGCGAACCTCATGGGAAGCGACCGCGACGCACGCCCCTACGTGGTGGAACAGTCGCTGAGTCACACCCTCTCCATCCGCACTCCCGAATGGAAATACATTGAGCCCAGCAACAGACGCGCCTTTATGGAACTTGAAAAGGTGGAGACCGGAAACTCACCGGAACCGCAACTCTATGACATGAGCATCGAAGGCGAACGCGAAAACGTGGCCACCAAGCACCCCGAAATACTGCAACAATTACAGGAGATTCTTGAACAAGAACGTAAATAACCCGAATGTCCCGTATCCGAAAAACCACAGTATGGAAAGGGGATGATTGCTCAAGGGCATAATCGTTCCGCACCTTCCTTCACAACATTTCAAAACCTACAGCCACAGCATGCGCACCCTACTCCCTGAGGGCTCCGTGCTGTGGCTGTAGGTTTACGCACTTCTATCCGTTCTTTTCACGACTTCGTTACGATACCCCAAGACGGTTTTCACCCATCACCACCTTGCAAATCCGTTTGTATTCCGATATCCCTTTTTGTTATCCTCTGCCATCTTTCGACTTAAATGCCGCAACCAACTACAGTATCATTCTCCCCTCCTCCGTTTTTTTTCTTGATTTTATCCTACACATCCTACACCTTGTGGAGAAAACGTCAATATAATCTGGACAATTCTTGGTGTAGGATGGTGTGTAGGATGCACCAAAAAGTGTAGGATAATCCTACACCTTTTCGGGAAATTCCGTGTAAAACAGTTTGAAAGATGCTTCACGATTCGGTAAAATTCTGCAAAACGACGCAGTGGGAGAGCGGGAATCATCCTGCCAATGCGAGAAAGACTGAGAAAACTCAACAGGTTGCGTTGCGAAAAGGTACTGACCTTCAAAAAGAGATTTGCCGGTACAACCTGGAACTACGGGCATTGTCCGCGTTGAATAAGACAACACCATTCAGGCTTTCTTCCATGGTTTGCGGAGAAAAATGAACGCCTTGACATTCGCTATAAGGTTGACACGCTTAGTCTCATAAACTACATATTATAAGATGTTGTTTGGTAACCTTCAATGAAAACCTCCGATGTTCGTAATCGGATGTTCCGATGTTTATGCCGGAAAGTTCCGATATTTCGCTTGCAAACATCCGCAGTTTCTTACCGTCATCGTAGGGCAATGTTTTTCGCATGGCCAGCATTCATGCCCCCATAAGCGAAGGTCGGAGAAAAAATATATGGTACAACACGCCGGAAAAGCAACAGCCACAGCATCCGTACCGTTGTTTTGCGGTAAGTATACTGTGGCTGTTGGTCATATCCCCGCCATCATGATAGTGAATGAGAACGGGAGGATGCGAATGATATCCAAAACTTAGCGAGAGCCCCCGCTGAGGATGTTTTCCCGAAGGACAGCAAAAGCGGTCCTATAAGTCCAGCGATTTGATGACAGGAAGCAATTTCGAAAGGTCCTCAAGCACGTCTGCGGGCTCGTAACCATTGCGCACGACGATGAGGATGGTGTCACTTCCCGCCACGGTTCCTGCAATCGTCTCAAATTCACAGCGGTCAATGTCGGTGGCGATGCCGTTGGCGTATCCCGTACGGGTGTGCATGACGATGATGTTTCCCGCAACTTCCAGTCCTTTGAAGCCTGTTTCGCGCAAACTGTTGGGCAGTTCCACCGTCATCTTCGGCAGATAGGGTGCATTTTCTTGGAGGACGTAGCGGTAACCATCCGGACTTACCACCTTGGCGGCCTTTAATTGCTGTAAATCGCGCGAGAGAGTGGCCTGCGTGACATGGTGCCCGGCCTTGCGCAATTCCTTCAGAAGGCTCTCCTGATTGTTGATTTCCTTGTGCGTTAGTATGTAACGCAGCATTTCAATTCTGTTGCTTTTCATGTTTTGAACGTCGACGGAAAGGATTACCGTCTGTGCATATTAGTTATGGATAGTGCTGTGTTTTTACAGGTTTTGTAAACTACCGCCACGCATTTTCCTTGTTGTTTTACGGGTGGTGTTTTGTCATCGTTTCTGTGTTAATGGGGAGGCCACATCGTACCTTCACCGTGATTGGCAATCGGCATACGGAAGATTTCCTGCCGTTCTGCCGCTTTCGTCCCTGTAAGAGAGGGTCAAAGGCGTATCCAGGATGAGGGATTCAACTGGGCTTTTTCCTTACGAATCTGAAAATGCAGGGTGGCATTTCCATTACCATCGCGTGCAACGGAGCCCAAAGTCTGCTTGGCGCTGACCTTTTGTCCCACGCGCACAGCCACGGACGACAGGTTGCAATAGACAGTAAGATAGCCTCCGTGGCGGACAATCACGTTCTTCATACCGCTCATATCGAAGATTGAGGTCACCTCACCCTCGAACACGCAGCGGGCCTGTGCGCCACTCTTTCCTGTAATGTCCACACCCTTGTTGTTGAGATATACGCCCGTCAGGCCTTCGGCATTCACACGTCCGAAGCCAGAGGTCACGACATAACTGCCCGTAATGGGGACAGGCAGACGGCCCTGATTGGCAGAGAACGTGGAGGAAAGCCGGAGATCGGTCTCGTCGGGAGCCTTGAAAGCGGGAGTGGATGCCGTGGATTTCGAAGAACTCTTGGAGGATGTCTTCGAGGATTTCGACGATGACTTCGACGAAGTGCCGCCCTGCTTGCCCGAATTTTTGGCGGCCTCGCGCTTCGCCTTCTCCTCTGCGGCAGCCATTTCGCGGGCACGGCGCTCCTCTTCCGCCTTACGACGGGCCTCAGCCTTGCGGATTTCCTCCTGGATGAGTTTGTCGATCTTGGCGTTAAGTTGGTCGCTCTTCCTCTGCTGTTCTTTGATGGTTTTCTGTAATTGTTTCTGCTTTTTGTTCAAAGCATCCACCACTTTCTGACGGTCTTTCTTCTGGTCTTCAAGTTGTTGTTGCTGACGTTTTCCCTCATCGAGCAACGCTTGCTTCTGCTGACGCGTGCTTTCGAGTTCAGAACGTTTGTCCTCCACCTCGCGTTCCTTCTTTTCCACGATGCGTCCTTGCGCCCGTTGGTAGCGGGCATACTCCTGCACGTAGCGCAGACGACGGTACATCTGCTGGAAATTCTCAGCGGAAAAGATGAACATCAGTTTGTTCTGCGTCTGCCGGTTGCGGTACATGTACATCACACCACGGGTGTACTTCTGCTTGCATTCCTTCAATTCCTTCTCCAATTTCAGCAACTGGCGGTCGAGGGCCCTAAGATTGTAACTCAAAGTGTCGACTTGCGTTTGAATAGCACTGACCAATGTCTGCTGGGTAGAGATCTTTCCGTTGATAAGCGCGAGGTTCGCCAACTGCGACTTCACGTCCTTCTTGGTGGAAGAGAGCAGGTTTTGCGACTCGTTGATTTGCTTTTGCAGGTTGGATTGTTCGTTCTGCAAACGGCGGATATCCTTGGTGGTGGGAACCTTTTCAGCGGTCTTTTTCTTCGTTGATGTAGTCTTCTTTTTCGTAGAAGTCTTCTTTTTACTTGCTGTTTTATTGGACGTCGTCGCCTTTTTGGACACAGTAGTGGTGCGTGCCTTCTGAGAAGAGGACGCGCGTTGCTGGGCACCGATGGAAAGCGTGCAACAGAATATGAAAAGAAAGATGATATGACGCATCGTAGAGTGTGGGATGTCTTGATGGTGGAAGGCAGGTTTCCACCTGAAGATTTCTGATAGTTGGGAAACCTGCATGCCGGAAAGCGTCGCAGGATATCCGGTCCGGAAAGGTGGTTTCAAGGAACTGGGAATAAGCGACTTCCCAAATTTCCGCACACCAGTGCCACTGAACTTTACGGACAGGGGGGCAGGAAACTGCAGAAACTGCCGCTACTTTTTCTGATTGAGCAGACCTCTGAGGAGTTTCACGACGTTCAGGCTCTTGTATTTGTCTGAAATCTGGGTGTTAGGTGTCCAACCGTTGACGGCCTTCACCTTGGAAAGTTTCATCTGCACGCGGCCCGTCTCGATGAGACCATCGGCAGCATTCATCTCCATGCTTATCTTTAGCGGAAGGCGATGCTCGCCCACACGGAGCGAACGTCCGTAATCGGTATGGAGTTCTATGGGGAACATTCCTCCCAAAGGCAAAACTGCATCGTCCTCACCGGAACGGTTATCGTTCCAGAAGTAGGCCTCGACGTTCCGGAAGTTAAGGGTTCCCTCACCGCCCATCAGCATTTTGTCAGCCTCAGCGAAGGATGTGCGGAGATAAGTTTTGGTAAGTTTGTTGACAAACAGGATGCTATCGGGCGTAAGTACCACACGTACGCCCTCAATTCCGAACTTTGTCAGGCTGATTTGTATGGCCTCGCCGCGCTTCATACGGATGTTTCCACCGGCTTTCTCGTCAAGGTTGAAAGCACGGACCTGGGTTTCGAGACGTGCCGATACGGCATCGATGTTTCCCGTCAGCGCACGCTGGCTGGCACAACTCCCCATTGTCAGCAGAATGACAAGGAGAATGATGCTTGTAAACAAGTTTTTCATCGTTATAAAATTTAGTCGTCTTTACCCCCGGATACGGGGGATTTTATTGAGTTTTCTGGTTGGATTCCCTTCGTTGTTTTCAGGTTTTTGCATCGAACTACCAAGATCTGCCTGGTTCAACCCTGACCTATCGGCTTGTAAAAACACAGGAAAAACGCACGTTTCCGGCTTTCGGAGCCACGGAAAACGGCTTACCAAGTCCTTAACCACGGCTTGTAGCGTCTTATAGCATGGTTTAGCAGGCTTCAACTTCGGCTTATTGACTCTGCAAACCACGGCTTGACAAGTCCTTAACCTCCGCTTGTAGCGTCTTATAGCATGGTTTACCAGGCTTCAACTCCGGCTTATTGACTCTGCAAACCACGGCTTGACAAGTCCTTAACCACGGCTTAGCGAGCCTTTAATTTCGCCTTCACCTTTTTCAGGAGTTCGGCATCTTCGGTAAGTTCTGCCGCTTTCCGCCAGTTTTCACGCGCCTTTTGACGGCTTCCGCATTTGAAATAAATGTCTCCGGCATGGTCATAAAGCGTGGCGGACGACGGAGATTCACGCTCCTCATCGTCCATCTGTCGGAAGAGTTGTTCCATATATATCCTTGCCTGGGTGTATTGTTTCTTACAATAAAGCACCCATGCGTAGGTGTCAAGATAGGTGGAATTCTGCGGTTCTGCCTCAATAGTCTTCTTACTCATTGACTCTGCATAGTCGAGTTCCCGTCCTTCCAGTGCAAGGTAATAGGCATAATTGTTCAGGACCACAAGATTCTCGGAATTATATTCTAAAGATCTCTCATAAGCCTCAAAACATTGCTCCTTTTCATTCCGTTCACTGTAAAGGTCACCAAGGAACTGATAGATTTCCGCACCCAAATCACAGGCGTAATCCTCGCAGGAATCGGCTGGCGCTATCGACTTTGTCGCCTTCTTCAAGACGTCAAAAGCCCCATCATTGTCGCCAATCTGGAACAATCCTACGCCCAAATAATAACTGAACACCGTTTCTTCAGGATTGTAAACAAGCCCATCGCGGCAAAGATCGATGATGTCTTCCACCCGATTCTGGGAAACAAGGATGGAAAGCATCTGCAATCGCGCCTGCTTGTATTCGGGTTGGTCGCGGAGAATGGCGTCAAGTGCCACGTGAAGAGAGTCAGAAGGCAGTTTGGAAGCCTCAACAAAAGCCGCACAAAGCAGTCCTAAATCGTTCGTTTCTTGGGGGATGGCAAGCGCAAGACGGAAGTATTCGAGCATTTGCAGGGGAGTTATGGCCCCGTTTCCCCGAAGCAGCACCTGCGAATAGGCTGACAGGAGGGAAGTCTTTTGGGAATTCTCGATTTTAGGGTCGGACATGGCGGCCTTCATCTCCGTCTCGAAGCGTGCGGTATCTCCTTCTTCGATATAATATTCCAGCATGGCGAGGCGCACAAAGGCGTTGTCGGGATCGGAAGTGTGGACGTCGCCATAGATGGCCAACGCTTTTTCCTTATAACCGTTCTGCATATAGAGGTCGCCGAGCAGAACCCGGTAACGCAATTCCTCGGGATGTTCCTCGCTCAGACGCTCGACGGCACCGAAAGCCTCGGCGGTTCGTCCCATCTTGAGCAGTATTCTGAAACGCTCAAGCACGGTGGATTCGTCCTCACCCTCAATGCTTTCATAAAGTTCCACGGCGTTGAGGGCAGCGGGAAAGTCAGGAATGCTCTCGTAAATGCCGAGCAACACGCCGACATCCTCCGAACGGGGGTGTACCTTGACCAACTGTTCGTAGACACTTGCCGCGCGCTTGAACTTGCCATTGCGTACCAAACGCTGGGCATAGGCGCGGCAAATGTAGGGATTGGACGGCTCCAACTGGTAGGCGCGCAGAAGCATTTCGTCGCCATTCGCCACAGTGGCGCTATCGGTCTTCGAGGAAAAAGATGTCTCAATCTTCCCCAACTCGTACAAGGCTTCCGAGGCATTGGGGTTTATCTCCAACGCCGCCACCAGCAATTCACGGCAAGCGTCGTAATTTCCCTTGTGCTTTTGGCATAGCGATTCAAGGAAAAGTTTGTCGAAGGTCCGTTGCTGCTGAAACGACAACAGCGAACGCGCCCGGAAAGTCCCGTCCTCGACAGCAACCTCGCTATGATAATTGCGGGAATAGCGCGAACCAACGCAGCCCGTAATGACGCACATCACGAGCAACCATAGCACAATCTGCAGCCTGCCGACCGGATTTTTAAGGCGTTTCATCTCTGATTTTCTGAATTACTTACTGCCTGTACTACCCCATCCTCCGGCACCTCGTGCCGTCTCATCCAGGGTTTCCGCCTCTTCCCACTCCACGGTTTCATGGCGTGCGACCACAAGTTGGGCTATGCGTTCGCCGTCCTCGATGATAAAATCCTCCGTCGAAAGGTTGATGAGGCTCACGCGGAGTTCGCCACGATAGTCGGCATCCACTGTACCGGGAGCATTGACAACCGTGATGCCACGCTTGGTGGCCAGACCCGAACGGGGGCGCACCTGACCCTCATAACCTGCGGGAAGAGCGATGAAGATGCCCGTAGGAACAAGGCAACGCTCCAAAGGTTTAAGGGTGATGGGGCTGTCGATATTGGCACGAAGATCCATGCCCGCACTCAAAGCGGTGGCATAAGATGGCAGGGGATGGTGCGACTTGTTGATGATGCTTACTTTCATTTTACTGGTATTGTACAATGGATGGAGGAAGAAAATGCGGTGTCGACGGCAACCTTACGGAGGGGATTCCCGACGGGCATCGCGCAGGATTTCGGAACAAGTTCCGCGAATTCCGCAGAGGCTTGGGAGCGTCATCATAAACAATGCCGATACACACTGACCCAAACATGGCAAAATTGACGTGCAAAAATACACATTTTATCGCAAAATACCGCACAGTGAACGAAAAAAAACGTATTTTTGCACTTGTTTTTCAACGACCTCATCCTTAATAGGACAGCATTCGACAAACATTTCTCCCACGACGCAATGAATTGGTCCCAACTTCTTTCCTCCCACCGTCTGGGCAAAAGTTCGCCCTCACCGCTCATCAAGGAACAACGCACTGAATTTCAGCGCGATTTCGACCGTCTGATTTTCTCGTCGGCCTTCCGCCGCATGCAGAATAAGACGCAGGTTTTTCCCCTTCCCGGCAGCATCTTCGTACACAACCGTCTGACACACTCCCTGGAGGTGTCGAGTGTCGGACGCTCACTGGGCGCCGATGTGGGAAGAATCCTCCAAGAACGTCACCCGGAATTGCAGGATGTCGACTTCCAATCCTTCAGTGCCATCGTCAGCGCTGCGTGTCTTGCCCACGATATGGGCAACCCTCCATTCGGACATAGCGGAGAAGAGGCCATCCGATCCTTCTTCCGCGAGGGTAAAGGTAAGGAACTTCAGCCTCTCGTTCCCTGGACTTTGTGGAGCGACCTCATCAACTTTGACGGAAACGCCAACACTTTCCGACTGCTGACGCATCAGTTTCAGGGACGGCGCAGCGGAGGATTCGGACTGACATACAGCACTTTGGCCAGCGTTGTCAAATATCCTTTCCCGTCATACTTCGTAGAAAAGCCTAAATTCGGTTTCTTCTCCACCGAGGAATCCATATATATGGACATCGCACACGAACTCGGCATCACACAAACCTCCGCAGGAAACGGTCACGAACGCTGGGCACGCCATCCGTTGGTCTACCTTGTCGAGGCGGCAGACGACATCTGTTATGAGATTATGGACATAGAAGATGCCTACAAACTCCGCCTTCTCACCTACGAAGAGGCGTCGAAACTGCTTTTAAGTTTCCATTCCGAGGAGCGTCAGGCGGAACTTCTCGCCATCTATCCCGATGTCATCGATGAAGGTGAGCGCATTGTCTATTACCGTTCTTCGGCCATCAACATCCTGGAACAGGCCTGTGTGCAGGCTTTTGTGGAACATGAGGGGGAAATCCTCGAAGGAACCTTCGAAGGCAGCCTCATTCACTGCATACCGGAGCCGATGAAAACAGGATATCTGCAGTGCGCGGAATTCTCAAAACGGAGGATTTACAAATGTAAAGAGGTGATTGACATCGATTTGTCAGGATTCCAGATCATTTATACCCTGCTTGAACTGATGACTGACGCCATCTGCCACCCCGAAAAGTCGTATTCCCAACTGCTTTTGCGGCAGGTTTCGAGACAATACGACGTACAAGCACCGAATCTTCCCGACCGTGTCATGGCCGTCATCGACTACATCAGCGGCATGACCGACGTCTATGCCCTCGACCTTTACCGAAAAATCAACGGCCACAAACTGCCGATGGTATGAGAAAAGACGACAACGACGGACTTCATCTCCCGAATGTAAAGAGATGGAGTCCGTCGTTTTTTACGCAAACGCTGGAATTTCCGAGGTCAAAGCGGGTGCTCTGCAAAGTAGCGCCATAGGGGTGCTACCATCAAAGCCTGGGCAAACTGCCCGGCGAGAAGCATATCGTACACCTCTTTCCGCGTGAAGAGATGGACACTGATGTCCTCGGTATTCTCCAGATGTTGGCACGAAACTTTGGTCACACCATGGGCGATAAAGGAGACACTCACGTTGGTCATGGCACTGGCATTCGGACCGATGACCATCAGTTGGCTCCACTCCCCCCCGCCATATCCCGTTTCTTCAAGCAGTTCGCGCCACGCAGCCTCCATGGGCGATGCGTCAGTATCATCCATGACACCGGCACAAAGTTCATAACGCGTCACATCGAGCGCCGGACGATACTGACGAACCAGCAGCATCTTGTCGTCAGGGGTCAGGGCAATGATGTTCACCCACGTGGGATATTCCAGGATATAGTATTCGGGATGCTCCTGTCCGTTGGGCAAAAGCATCCGTTGTCGACGGACGGTCATCCACGGTCGTTGGAAAAGATATTCGGATGTGAGGACTTTCCAACGGCCTTCGTCATCACCGGGAAAGGAAGGTAGCAACGGATTCATGGGGAAACGATGTTGGAGAATATGAAAAAAGGACTCTAAAAACATTGCGGCGGACAGATGGAATTGTCACACAAAAGTCTTTAGAGTCCTATTATAGGAATGAGCCATACGTACTCATGCAACAAGCATCACTTGCCTGTTCGACAAAATGCACCTGCATTTTCAGCGAACAACACTTGCTTGCCCGGTTAACACAATTTGCCTATTCGACAAAATGCGCCTGCATTTTCAGCAAGCATGAAGCGATTGATTGACAGGCGTTTCAAAACGTCAGGCAAGAAGTAGCGGTTCCACCTCGTGAGCACCGCGGAACACGCTGGCAGACACGGCAGAATATGCTCAAAGAAAATGCGGAGGTTTGTCCGTAAAAGTGCGGAGGTTTGCAATGGAAAATGCGGCACTTTCTATGGCATTGTGCCGCACTTTTTCTATGGGTCCCTCCGCAGGCGTTCCCGGCTGTCCGGAAGTTGCGGAGGAACAATTCGCCGCTTAGTTCCAGGCAAAGAGAGGATAGTCCTTCATGATGTCGTTGACACGGGCCCGAACATCTGCAATCACGTTCTCATCCTCGGGAGCATTGAGTACGGTTTCAATGAGTTCGGCAATGACGACCATGAGGTCTTCCTTGGCACCACGCGTGGTGATGGCAGGTGTTCCAAGCCGTATTCCGCTGGTCTGGAATGCGGAACGGCTGTCGAAAGGTACCATGTTTTTATTGACGGTTATATCGGCTGCTACGAGGGCATTCTCGGCAACCTTACCGGTAAGGTCGGGATATTTGGAACGAAGGTCAACGAGCATGGAGTGGTTATCTGTACCACCGGAGACGATGGTAAACCCACGTTTGGTAAGTTCTTCCGCGAGTTTTTCGGCATTACGCTTCACCTGCAAGGCATAATCCTTCCACTGAGGTTGGAGACATTCTCCGAAAGCCACAGCCTTGGCAGCAATGACATGTTCGAGAGGACCGCCCTGAATGCCGGGGAAAACGGCGCTGTTGAGGATCTGACTCATCATCTTCGTCACACCCTTAGGCGTCTTGAGTCCCCAAGGATTCTCAAAGTCCTTGCCCATAAGGATGATACCTCCACGAGGACCACGCAGGGTCTTGTGGGTGGTGGAGGTGACGATGTGGGCATATTTCACAGGATTGTCGAGCAGTCCGGCGGCAATAAGACCCGCAGGATGCGCCATATCGACCATAAAGATGGCGCCTACACGGTCGGCGATTTCGCGCATACGGGCATAATCCCACTCACGGCTGTAGGCGGAACCACCGCCAATGATGAGTTTAGGCTTGTGCTCAAGAGCCAGTTTTTCCATCTCATCATAGTCGACACGTCCGGTCTCACGGTTGAGATTGTAGCCGATGGGGTTATAGATGATGCCGCTTGTATTCACCTTAGAGCCGTGACTGAGGTGACCTCCATGGTCAAGATTCAGGCCCATAAAGGTGTCACCCGGCTTGAGGACTGCAAGGAAAACCGCAGCATTGGCCTGTGCTCCGGAGTGAGGTTGCACGTTGGCGTATTCGGCACCAAAGAGTTTGCAGATGCGTTCAATGGCAAGATTCTCGACCTGGTCCACCACTTGGCATCCACCATAGTAGCGCTTTGCAGGATAACCTTCGGCGTATTTATTGGTGAGCACGCTACCCATAGCCTGCATCACTTGGTCAGAAACAAAATTTTCAGAGGCGATGAGTTCGATACCACGCATTTGGCGTTGGCGTTCGGCGTCAATCAGACGAAAAATTTCTTGGTCTTGCATAAGTAGTTGAGGATTATTTTTGATGGGTTAGTTCGAAGTTTGAGCGTTTTCAGGTAGGTCCCGTAAGTAACCGCAGCAAGCCTATTTGTTGCCTTTCGGCCTACGTTTACCTCCTTTGCTCCGTATTTTAGGATGATTTACTCCATTTTAGGGAAAATATTCTCTGTATTCTGAGACAAGCTGATCCGCTTTGGGGAGAAATCAACTCCGTATTCCGGGATATAACGTACTTTCTTTCAGGAAGTTTTCTGCAAGCAGTCCGCATCGTGGCCGGGGAATTCCCCCCACAGGATTCCACAAAAAACGGCTGCACGCAAAGCCCTTTCAAAGGGATTCTACAAGTTTTACGGAACTCAGTTGCTGTTCCTTCTCGCAATAATAGCACTTCAGCACATGGCCGGCAGCGATGAAACGCGTGGGCATGGGCTCATTGTTGCAGATACATTTGGGGTTGTTGCATTTTACGATGCTGACAATCTCGTGGGGAAGTTCCACACAACGCTTTTCAACAACGTCAAAATCGCGGATAATGCTCAGCGTAACCTTTGGGGCAACCACGGCGAGGCTGTTGAGTTCCTGCTCGGAAAAGAAGCGGTTTGCAATCTTTATGATGCTCTTGGTCCCCATCGCCTTGCTCTTCAATCGGTAACCGATGAAGACAGTGTCGTGCTCAAGTTCTTCAATACGCAACAACCGGATAACTTCAAACAGACGGTCGCTGGGGATATGGTCGATGACGGTGCCGTTTTCTATGGCGGCCACCATGAGTTGTTCTCTTTTCATAGACATCAAAGGACAGGAGTAACTTAAGAATTGAGGATAGACTTGTCGGCACGGACATCGTCAAGTGTGATGCCAAGCACGTCACAAATGATGGCTTCACGGGCATAAAGACCGTTCAACGCCTGCTGAAAATAGTAGGCATGCGGCGTTGGGTCGACATCTTGACTGATTTCGTTGACACGGGGCAGGGGATGAAGGATGCGCATATTGGGCTTTGCCTTTCCCAACATGGCGGCGTTGAGGACGTAGACATCCTTGACACGCTCGTATTCCATCAGGTCAGAGAAGCGCTCACGCTGGACTCTCGTCATATAAAGGATGTCGGCTCCGGCGATAATGTCCTCATTGAAGTCCTCATGTTCCACAAAGGATATCTTGTTTTCCACGCAATACTGCTTGTATTCATCGGGCATAGCCAGTTCCTTTGGCGCGATGAAATGGAAGGTAGGATTGAAATGTCGCATGGCCATTATCAACGAATGGACGGTACGGCCGTACTTCAAGTCACCGACAAGATAGATGTTCAGGTTCTCAAGTGTGCCTTGTGTCTGGATAATGGTGTAGAGATCGAGCAACGTTTGCGAAGGATGTTGATGCGCTCCGTCCCCGGCATTCACCACAGGCACCGATGTCAGTTCGCTGGCATATAGGGCTGCTCCCTCAAGATAATGGCGCATGACGATGACATCGCTGTAATTGCTAACCATCATGATGGTATCTTTCAAGGTTTCGCCCTTGGTACTCGACGTGACTTTCGGGTCGGTGAACCCAATGACGCGGGCTCCGAGGCGGTTGGCTGCCGTCTCGAACGAAAGACGTGTGCGTGTAGAGGGCTCAAAGAACAGCGTGGCGACAATACATCCATCGAGAATCTTGCGATTAGGATGCTGTTCGAACTCATGTGCCATCTCCATAAGATACAGAATCTTCTCGCGGGAGAGGCCGGCAATGCTCACTAAACTACGGTTTTCTGACATAATCAGTGAATAAAATATTTTGATCTTTTAAGATGATTCTTCCCTCTTCCGCCACATCTGTACTGACATTCCAACAGCAGACAAGGGCATAAATCGTGGGTAAAGTTAAGACTTTATTGAAAACGGACGAAGATGGGAGGAAAATATTTGCGTGAAAGCACATAAAAAGTGCGGTATTTGCAAACAACTTTCAAGTAATTGTTGCAAATTCCGCACTTTTCTTTTTCATTTTACACCCCGAATTTGTGTGCCAATGCTTGGGCGGCACGTTTTCCATCTCCCATAGCAAGAATGACGGTAGCGCCACCACGGACGATGTCTCCGCCGGCATACAGACCGGGAAGATTGGACTGCATGTCGTCATCTACCACAATCGTGTGCTTACGTCCCAGTTCAAGTCCCTCGACAGAGGCGGGGACAATAGGGTTAGGACTCACACCTACGGCAACGATGACAAGGTCACAATCGAGCGTCACCAATGCTCCCTCGACAGGAACGGGGCGGCGGCGGCCGCTGGCATCGGGTTCTCCGAGTTCCATCTTCTGAAGTACGACCTGCGAAACGTGGCCATTCTCATCCTGTTTGTACTCGATCGGATTATGAAGTGTCATGAAACGCACGCCTTCTTCCGCAGCGTGGAGCACTTCTTCAGCACGTGCCGGCATTTCCTCCATGGAACGACGGTAAACTATCGTTGCTTCTTCCGCTCCGAGGCGCAATGCTGTACGGACAGAGTCCATTGCTGTGTTGCCACCTCCGACAACTACGACACGGCGCCCAATGAAAACGGGCGTGTCTGTGGAGATGTTGGAGGCATCCATCAGATTGCAACGGGTGAGATATTCGTTTGAGGAAAGAATACCATTGGCATTTTCGCCCGGAACGCCCATGAAATTGGGAAGTCCTGCGCCACTTGCCACAAAGACTGCATCGTATCCATCAGCCCTCAGTTCGCTGATGGTCAGCGTTTTTCCAATGACACAATCGGTAACGAAGCGTACTCCCAGGGCCTCAAGGCTGCGGATTTCCGTCTCTACGATAGCGTTGGGAAGGCGGAACTCGGGAATACCGTATTTCAATACTCCGCCCACTTCGTGCAGAGCCTCGAAAACAGTCACCTCAACACCATGCTTTACCATCTCTCCGGCAAAGGAAAGTCCTGCCGGTCCGCTGCCGACAACCGCTACCCTCTTGCCGCACTTTTCGGCAACGGGTACGGCAGGCATCTCATCAGAATGCTCGCGGGCGTAGTCGGCAGCAAAGCGTTCCAGATATCCGATTGCCACTGCCGGACGGCCGGTCTTCTGATGTATGCACTGGCTTTCGCACTGTTTTTCCTGAGGACATACGCGTCCGCAGACGGCAGGAAGCGAAGATGTTTCCTTGATGGTGGCGGCAGCGGCGGGGATATTGCCGGCCTCTATGTGCTTGACGAAGCGAGGAATGTCGATGCCTACTGGGCAACCCTGACGGCAACCTGGGTTGGGACAGTCCAGACAACGCTGGGCTTCGCGCTGGGCTTGGGCGATGCTGAGACCAAGATTCACCTCATCGCGGAAGAGATGTGCACGGGTTGCACCATCAAGATGGGGCATCTCCACACGCTCAATCTCCATTCTCTCCTTCGGTTTCATCGACTTTCGCAGTTCCACACGCCACTGTGCATCGCGTGTTGTATCGGCATCCGTATTTCCGGAAACGACAGTTTTTGTTTCCGTCTGCGCGGGAACGACGCTCTCCTCACAGGCAACGCTGCCGGCATCGGCGTCTTTTACGTCCTGCATGGCGGCATGTGCCTCCTCATAGCGCGCCAAAGCGTCGCGCTCTTCCTGCGAGAAGGCCTTCATACGCTTCAGCATCTCGTCAAAATTCACAGCATGGCCGTCAAATTCCGGACCGTCTACACAAACGAATTTGCGCTCTCCGCCTACCGTTACGCGGCAGGCGCCACACATTCCTGTGCCGTCCACCATAATGGTGTTGAGCGAAACGTCCGTGGAAATGCCATACTTTGCCGTCGTCAGACAGCAGAACTTCATCATGATGGCCGGACCAATGGCAAAACATTTGTCGACCTTCTCGCGCTGTATGACCTGTTCCATTCCAACTGTCACCACGCCTTGTTGGCCATAACTGCCGTCATCCGTCATGATAACCACGTCATCACTGCTCTCGCGAATCTCCTTTTCCAGGATAATCAGTTCGCGTGAACGTCCTGCAAGCACGGTCACCACGCGGTTTCCTGCGGCTTTCAACGCACGGACAATGGGAAGCAGGGGAGCAACACCTACGCCTCCGCCCGCACAGAGTACCGTATTTTCATAACGCTCTATCTGAGTGGCACGCCCCAAAGGTCCGACCACATCGAGGATGTTGTCACCGGCTTCGAGGGCGCAAAGTTTGCAGGTACTTACGCCGATTGCCTGCACCACCAAAGTGATAGAGCCATGCTCGACATCGGCATCGGCAATGGTTAAGGGGATACGCTCGCCCTTTTCCTCGAGACGGATGATGACAAAATTTCCGGCACGACGGGAACGTGCGATAAAAGGTGCAGAAACAACGAACTTGAAGACCTTTTCGGAGAACTGCTCCTTACTGAGGATTTTATACATATATATATATAAAATATGAGTAACTTGTTTTGAATGTACTATCCAAAAAAATCCACCATGACGGTGGAGGATGCCGCAGTCCCTATCTGACAACCGGCATATACTTATCTTGTGCAAAAGTACCTCAAAAGGACGGAAACGGCAAAATTTCGCGTGTTTTTTTCAACTTCTACCTTTTCTTTTGGCTTTTTGTACGTACCTTTGCCGACAAAATATCACAAAAAACGTTACAATGGTTCCCATACAATACATCATTTCTCCTACGGACATCCGCGAGGCTCTGGCGGCAGGATGCCGATGGATACAACTCGAAGAGTGCCCTTCCGACACGAAAAGTGCCCTTCACGACTGTCATTCCGCGGGCTGCTACCTGACGATTACTGATGATGCCGAAGCCGTACGCGATATTGCCGCTGACGGTCTGCTGCTTACGGCGTCCGGAATAGCGCGTCTTGCCGCACAACGTCCGGAACCTACCGGCATCGTGCTCCAACGTCCGCGCGCAGTCACCAGTGCCATTCATGTGGCGCGTGAGATTCTGGGCGAGGACTCTCCGCAGATTATTGGCGTTGTTGTCGACAACAGCGCCGATGTCATTGCAGCCGCCAAGGCAGGGGCCGACTATGTGCAGGTGCCGGCTCACGTTGCTGTGGAAGTAACGGCTGAAGTCCGGCAGGAAGGCTGCAACATCAATATGGTCGCACACTTTGAGAACGATGTCACACCCGACGACATTTTCCAGGTTCTTGGCGTCAGTCTCAACGGCATTGCCTGTCATATAGGACACGTTCCGCCATCCGCCCTCCCCGTTCTCCTGCATGCCGACGAATAAACAGTTGGATTTCAAGTAAATGGGCGAACTTCATCTATACCTGAAACACCGCGATTTTCGAGTGAATTTTGCTTGATTGTCTTCGGCTTTCACGCCCGGCAGAGTAAAAAAGTTCAATCTTCTTTCATCGGAGGTTGGCTCTTAATAATTTAGAACAGCAAATCATTCCTGCTGAATCGCGGGTTTGCGTTTTTGCATATCTTTGTCCATTTCCGAGAAAAATCCCTTATTCACTCTGTCAAACAGGGCGTAACACTCCCTTACCCGCAGAAAATTTCATCTCGAAAACTGACACTAAATTTGGCAAGACCAATTTATAGTCCCCTCTTCATCGTATATCCCGACATTTTTCCCCGATATTTTCCGCCATGCATCCCAAACATTTGCATATCCGCGACTTCAATTATCCGCTCCCCGACCACCGTATTGCCAAGTACCCGCTTCCACAGCGCGACAGTTCAAAACTCCTGCTCCGGAGCAGCGATGGCCGTGTCGGCGAAACCCTTTTCCAGCATCTTCCCGAATACCTTGCCGAAGGTTCCCTGCTTGTCTTCAACAATACGAAGGTCATTCAGGCGCGTCTTCACTTCCATAAACTGACAGGTGCGTTGATAGAGATCTTCTGTCTTGAGCCCCATCTTCCCCTCGACTACCAACAATCCTTTGCCTGCCACGGCAGTGTGGAATGGACATGCCTCGTGGGAAATCTGAAGAAATGGAAGGAAGGTGCGCTGCACCGCGACATCATCCTCCACGCTCCTGACGGCGAACAACGGACCATTGTACTCAATGCTGAGCGTCTCGGCGCTAACGGTTCCGGATTCATCGTACGCTTCTCGTGGAACGACGACACCGTAAGTTGGGCAGAAGTCCTCGATGCCATTGGAGAATTACCCATACCTCCCTATCTTAACCGCGAGACAGAGGAGAGCGATTTGAAGACATATCAGACTGTCTACTCGAAAATCAAGGGCTCTGTGGCGGCTCCTACGGCAGGTTTGCATTTTACTCCCGAGGTTTTGGCTGCGGTTGACGCACTTGGCGTCGAGCGTGCCGAACTTACCCTGCACGTCGGCGCAGGAACTTTCAAGCCTGTCAAAAGCGACGATATCGAAGGCCACACCATGCACGCCGAATGGATCAGTGTTCCGCGTCAGGTCATCGAACGTCTGCTGGCCCACAACTCACAATGCACGGCCGTAGGAACCACCAGCGTGCGCACATTGGAAAGCCTTTACTACATCGGACTCCTTATATATAATATGGAGAAAGCGGGAACACCGCTCACCAACCTCACGCCCGACGACCTGCATGTGACGCAATGGATGCCGTATTCCGAGGATGTGGAAGATGCCAACGACGCTAATCTTTGTCCCGAACCCATAGAACCTGACGAGGCTTTGCGCGCCATTCTGCGCTATCTTGACGCACAACGTCTGACAGCCCTCGCCACTTCCACGCAAATCATCATTGCTCCCGGCTACCGTTTCCACATCGTCCGCACCATCATCACCAATTTTCACCAGCCGCAGTCCACGCTGCTCCTGCTCGTCAGCGCCTTTGTCGGTGGCGATTGGCGGTCCATTTACGACTATGCCTTGGAGCATGATTTCCGATTCCTCAGTTACGGCGACTCCTCAATCCTGAACTATGATGCACGATAACGCACACGAACTCCTTCCGGTGGTGGACACCGAAGGCCATGTTGTGGGAAACACCACACGCGGCAAGGCGCATTCCGGCACCGACGGCAAACCTCTGCACCCCGTTGTCCACCTCCACGTCTTCAATTCCCGCGGAGAACTCTATCTGCAACACCGCCCGGCATGGAAGGATATCCAGCCCGACAAGTGGGATACTGCCGTAGGCGGACATGTCGACTGGGGCGAAGACATCAACACAGCCCTGCAACGCGAAGTGCGAGAGGAGATTGGCATCACCGACATCACCGGTGCGGAGATGCTCACACGCTATGTTTTCGAGAGCCAGCGCGAGAGAGAACTGGTACATGTCTTCCGTTTGGTGACAGATATTCCGCCCCATCCCACCGAAGAACTCGATGGCGGACGCTTCTTTTCGCCCGAAGAGATTGCCGGACTCATGGGAAAATCTTTCTTCACGCCAAACTTTGAACAGGAATACCGACGTGTTTTCCTGACAGGACATCAAGACTGACTCCTCACAATTCTTCGGGACTCCGCTCCCCTATCCTGATATTGGCAAAGGTGGTTGTTGCGCTTTCTGCAACAGCCACCTTTGTCTTTTCCGTTGGTGTCTACACAGACAATTAGAACATGCCTATCTTCTTATGTTTCAAACAGATATCTGCAGACAATGAGACAAGGACCCGTGTTCACGATTCATAAAGGAAAGCCCATAATACTTCACTTTTTATTATTATGGACAACGCCCGAATCTTCATGTTTTTTCTGCAAACCTCCATCCGGAAGACTGTGGTTTTTCCCGACACAACCTCCAGAATCTCATCAGCACCTTTCGGTTTGACAGGTTGAAAACCTGCTTTTCAAGCGCATCTTTTTGCGATTTTCTACCGGATACGGAACGACTTATTATAAAATCGTGAAACATTCTGCATACTGTTTTACGCGGAATTTTCCGGAAAATGCAGGGTTATCCTACAAGTTTCCTCACATTCTACACACCATTCCACATTCAAAATCCCCAATTCACACAAAACATTTCCTCCAAAAGTGCAGGATGTGCAGGAACACACACACGACAAAAATCTATGAGGGAAGAGATGAAGACCTCTGAAAGCACGCTAAATGGATGAAAAAAAACACGGAACTTTCTGACTTGAAGTGCCGTACTTTAGGACCTAAAGTGCCGTACTTTCTGCCAGAAAGTTCCGTGGTTTTGTTTGTAAACTTTTGCTCTTTATTCAAATAATTTTGGGTTCCTTCCGCCAAAAGCCTGTAACGACAGATATCATGACGGAGGGTTGTCTTCGCATACCGTGGGGAAAAGGTGTGGAAAGCATTGTAGCATCTATAGTCAACCGCCTTCCTGACAACCTTCCATCGGTGTACTTCCTGCTCGGGATTACTCGCATACTTCCCTTTCAAGCAGCAGCATTTTTTTCCAGACAGCAATCGTCTTTACCCCAAAAACCGATGAGAATCATTCCTCATACCAGTCTCCGCGATGCCATTCCATGAAGCAGGTTTCGCCTGACAACGGCAAATGGCGGAGCAACTTTCCTTGTCCATCAAGGTAAAGTATCTGGTTTCGCAAGGTGCGACCGTCCTTCAGGTGCAGGCGTAGAACCGCTATCTGCCGGTGTATCTTTCTTTCCATTCTCTTTTTTGTCAACGATTTGCGACGTAATGCTCCATGCTCTGAGGTTGTTCAGGCAAAGCATTTGGGGGAAAGGACGCCATTGGGCATCCTGATATATGTAAAGACTCACCCGGCGCACGTCATAATGGTCGGAAAGGAACACGGATAATCCCTGCTTGGCATCGTATTCTCGGATTTCCTGACCCTGCGTATAGGTGGAATCATTGGCATAGGTCACCGCAATCTGGTAATATCCCTGCTTGGAACCCTCGCGATATGCCCACGATGTGTTGAAACCTACCATCAACCGGGCACCACGTTTCAACTGCTTGTGCGGAATTTCCACCTCGTAACGGTTGCGTCCAGCGGCGGAAAGCATGACGTCGTGATGGAGTTTCCACACCATAACTGTATCGTAACGAACGCCTCTCTGCAATGTTTCCTCGTCCTTTTCCCGGTCTGTTCCTTCGCGGATTTCTTCGGAATACCGCTCACATACCTTGTCCGTTATCTTCAACATCGTCTTGGGATCACGGGCATAATGTGCCACGGAAAGGTCGAATTCCTCTGCCGTTATACCGTATTTCCGGAAGACAGCCTGGGTATAGAGATACTCCTTCTCCGCCACCTGCTTGTTTTCCATTTCGGCATCGGCAAGCGCAACTGCCAACTGATAGTCATAGAGGACGTCGGACATGGTGCGCTCAGGAATGATGTTGTGCACACCTTTCCTCTCGCACGCAACGGCCGCCATCAGGAGAATGGCAGGCAGAATTACGGCCTTTAAGGTATGGAAGTATCGTTTCACAGGGACGGATGTGTTTTGAAAAGGAATCAATTACGGTGGATTCTATAAATAATTCAGGATGATTTTGAAGGGGGATTTTCCGTGTATCGCGATGTCATTACAGAACACAGACCTCTGTCCTACCATTATTCGGCAGCGGTTTTACAGCTGTCCGTTACGGAAACCACCAGAGTGTCAGCATCGTCACTCCCTACGGACAGGTCGTTCGTGGCATGGTGGTTTGCACCTCCCCCCGACAATCGCAATCAATTTTCCTTTGATCCGGACAGCAATGATGAGAGCAACTTATAATAAAACACGATGATTGCCACGGCGCCGACGCTGATGGCGGCATCGGCAAGGTTGAATACCGCACCGAAGAATGTGCGACCTCCGATAAGAGGCCACGACTCCGGCCACTGCCAGAACGGGAAATAGAACATGTCGACCACGCGACCGCTGAGGAATGTGCCGTAACCTTGTCCGAAAGGTACGATTTCCGCTACGGGAGCATAGAAGGGATTGGCAGGCTGACTCTCGGTAAATATCAAACCATAAAGGCAATTATCGATGATATTGCCAAAGGCTCCGGCAATAACGAGCGACAGACAGACAATAAAACCTATGGGGCAACGGCTGCGGATGCAGCGCACGAGGAACCATCCGAAGGCACCGACGGCAAGAAAACGGAAGACTGTGAGCACGGTTGTTCCGATGAAGTCCATTCCGAATGCCATACCACGGTTCTCGACAAAGGCGATATGGAACCAGTCAGTGACGACAATATGCTCAAAAAGCGACATGTTCGTCTTTACCGCAACCTTGATAATCTGGTCGGCAATAAGGATGATGAGGATGAGGGATATGGATATGCAGGTACGTAACTTCATTTCTTTTGCTGGAGTTTTGCCTCAATGCTGAGCGTAGTATGAGGCACTGCCATCAAACGCTCTTTGGGTATGAGTTTCTTGGTAACACGACAAATGCCATACGTTTTGTTGTCAATACGCACGAGCGCAGCGTGGAGACCATTGATGAACTTGCTCAGTCGCTGCGCCTGCATCAGGTAGTCATCGAGGGTTTGTGTGCAACTTCCTTCCTCTAACGCATGATAAGTGGGAAGAGTGTCGTCGATATCGTTTCCAGAACGTTTGGAAATGGTATCCAGGATGTCCTTATACTGTTGCTCGGCAACCTCAAGTTTTTCGTTGACAATCTGACGGAACTCTTCAAGTTCTTCATCAGAATAACGTAACTTTTCCATGGATTTAAAAAGTTAAAAGGGGTTATTTTGGTCAAAACAATCGCTTCTCTTGGTTCTGTTTTTCGAGGTGTTGTCGATGAGGGCATCAGCATGTCTGTTCATCCATGCAGATGCTTTTCTATTTGTCATCCGCTTCACGACAGGGGCAATTCGGTTCCCTATCGCAAGCCGCCTCAACAATTATAGGGAAAGTTTCAAGCGGGTTCTATAAATCACCACCGCAATCTTTATCGTTGCTTTGTGTTTTATTATTGTTTTATGCGTGGCGTCTTGCCATCTTACGGACTTTTTTCGGCTCGAAGTCCGGCAAAGCGAATTTACAGGACCTGCCTTTTATAGTGTAAGGTACAGGCCACTCACCAAAAGGTTTGCGGCCCGTACCTTTTTATAAACGGGGTTATCAGGCGGACAACCTCTGTAATAGCATAGGGGACATGCAGGATGCCGCACGGAATGTTCCGCGGTCCACTCAGAATGTTGCGGAACATCCACCCCGAAACGTTTTAAGCCTTTCGGATAACCGGGGCGTCAATTTCGTCGAATGCAAGGTCTACAGCAAGAACCTGACCGCAGATGTAGTCGGCAAACACGCTGGCCGCCTCACGCATGCTCTCAGGAAGGGTGAGGTGAATGCGGTCCGTAATCTCAAGACCAGTGTCCTTACGGAGGTTCTGTACGGAACGAACGATGTCGCGTGCCTGACCTTCACGGCGGAGTTCTGGGGTGACGGTGATGTCAAGAGCCACAGTCAGCGCGCCGTCTGATGCGACACTCCATCCGGGCATGTCCTCTGCGATGATGTCAACATCCTCACGTACGAGGTCATACTCCTGACCTGCCACCACGATTCGCGTGCTGCCGGCCTCAAGTTCAGCGATGGCGTCCTGTCCAAGTGCGGCAACCACAGCGGCAGCCTCCTTCATAAGTTTGCCAAACTTCTTACCCATAACGCGGAAATTAGGCTTCAATGTCTTCTGAACCATTTGTCCTTCCACGAAGTTTATCTGCTTGACATTCACCTCGTCCAGTATCAGCGCCTGAAGTGATTGTATATCCGCTTTGATTTGTTTGTCAGTTACGGGTATGGCAATGGTCTGAAGAGGCTGACGTGTACCGATTTTCTCCTTCTTTCTGACGGCATGCACCATGGAAGTGACGTTCTGTGCAAGTGCCATCTGCTGTTCAAGAGTCGTGAGAATGCGGCTTTCGTCGGCCTTGGGGAAGGTGTCGAGGTGTACACTGTCCGCAGTTCCCATAAGATCAAGGTAGAGACGGTCGGCATAGAACGGCGAAACGGGTGCCATCAGTTTGCTGACGGTGAACAGACAGTTGTAAAGCGTGGTGTAAGCCACCTTCTTATCGGCGGTAAGGCCCTCGCCCCAGAAACGTTTTTTGCAAAGACGGACATACCAGTTGCTGAGGTCATCGACCACAAAACTTTGGATGGCACGGCCGGCACGTGTGGGTTCGTAGGCCTCGTATGCGGAAGTCACCTCGGCGGTCAAGGTGTTGAGTTTCGAAAGTATCCAACGATCCATCAGTGTTTCATCGGCCTTCTCGCCCGTCATCTCAGGATTCCATCCGTCGATGTTGGCGAATGTGGCGAGCATATTGTAGATCTGATAGAGTTTGGCAAAGAATGCACCAGCCACTTCCTTCACACCATCGGGGTCGAACGACAGGTTATCCCATGGCGCACTGTTGGTGATCATGTACCAACGTAAGGGGTCGGAACCGTATTCCTCAATAGTTTCAAAAGGATTGACGGCATTTCCAAGACGCTTTGACATCTTCTGACCGTTCTTGTCGAGGACAAGTCCGTTGGAGATGACGGCCTTGAAAGCCACGGAATCAAAGACCATGGTGGCAATGGCATGAAGTGTGAAGAACCATCCACGGGTCTGGTCGACACCTTCTGCAATGAAATCGGCAGGATAGCAGCGACGGCTGTCAAGTTCCTCCTTATTCTCGAAGGGATAGTGGTGCTGTGCGTAGGGCATAGAGCCGGAATCGAACCAGACATCGATGAGGTCTGTCTCACGACGGAGGGGAGATCCACTCTCGCCCACAAGGACAATGTCATCGACATACGGACGATGGAGGTCGATACGATGGTAGTTTTCGGAAGAATAGTCTCCGGGAACGAAGCCTTTGTCCCTAAGCGGGTTGGAAACCATGACACCTGCAGCCACAGACTTCTCTATTTCGTCCCAAAGTTGCTGAATACTGCCGATGCAAATCTCCTCTTTTGTCTCGCGATTGCGCCAGATTGGCAGAGGAGTTCCCCAATAACGGCTACGACTGAGGTTCCAATCGTTCAGATTCTCCAACCATTTACCGAAGCGTCCCGTACCCGTCGACTCGGGTTTCCAAAGGATGCTGCGGTTAAGTTCCATCATCCGTTCCTTGACGGCCGTACTTCTGATAAACCAACTGTCGAGAGGATAGTAGAGAACGGGCTTGTCAGTACGCCAACAGTGGGGATAGTTGTGGACATGCTTCTCAATTTTGAAGGCGCTACCCTCCTCTTTCATCTCCAGACACAGCACTACGTTGAGATCCATTTCCTTCTGTGCGGCCTTAGCATCGTAGACTCCACCGACATTGTACTTAGGATCATAGGCATTTTTCACGTAGTCGCCGCTGTGTTTCCAATAACTTTCGTGCACAAAGCGTGCAGCGAAGTCGGGATTCATGTCTTCCCGAAGGAAGTATTTGCCCGTAAAGTCGACCATAGGACGGGTATCTCCGTTCTTGTCGACAACAAAAAGCGAGGGGACACCGGCATCTTTTGCCACCTTGGCGTCGTCCGCACCGAACGTTGGTGCGATGTGTACGATTCCAGTACCGTCTTCTGTGGTGACATAGTCGCCGGGAATGACACGGAAAGCCTCGCTGCCACGGCCGATAATTTTGTCGTCCTGCATCTCGACAGGCTCAATCCAGGGCATCAACTGCCGGTAATGGAGTCCGACCATGTCGTTTCCGCTGAACCGTGCCAGCGTCTTCAGGCTCTCACCCTCCTCAGCCTTGAAGTAGGCATTCAGACGACTTTCAGCAAGAATGTAGATGGCTTCCTCGCCAGTATAAGGATTTTTATTGCGAAGGGCCACATAATCGATCCTCGGACCTACGCAGAGCGCGGTGTTCGAAGGCAGTGTCCAAGGCGTAGTGGTCCACGCAAGAATATAGACAGGCAGGCCTTCGGGGTTCGAAAATAGGCGGTCGGTGGCATCGGTCACGCGGAATTGGGCGGTGACAGTCGTGTCCTTTACATCGCGATAACAGCCGGGTTGGTTCAGTTCGTGGCTTGAAAGACCCGTACCGGCTCCGGGACTGTAAGGCTGAATGGTGTAGCCTTTGTAGAGAAGTCCCTTGTCATAAAGTTGGCGAAGGAGCCACCAAAGGCTCTCGATATAGGAGTTTTCGTAGGTCACGTAGGGATGTTCCATATCCACCCAATAGCCCATCTTGTGGCTGAGGTCGGTCCATTCCTGCGTATACATCATCACATTTTCGCGGCATTTGCGGTTATATTCATCCACACTTACCTTACCGCCGATGTCTTCCTTCGTTATTCCGAGTTCCTTTTCCACGCCAAGTTCCACGGGAAGTCCATGGGTATCCCATCCGGCCTTGCGCTTTACCAGGAAACCCTGCATCGTCTTGTAACGGCAAAACGTGTCCTTGATGGTACGTGCCATCACGTGATGGATGCCGGGATGTCCGTTGGCAGAGGGTGGTCCCTCAAAGAATACGTATGAAGGACAATGCTCACGCTCGGACATACTGCGGTGAAAGAGGTCGAGTCGGTCCCACTCGGCAAGCACTTCTTTGTTGACTGCGGAAAGGTCGAGCGACTTACGCTCGGTGAATGTCTTGCTCATATATCTGGATATTCTTATTGTTCTTATCGGTGAATGCTTTTTTCCGAACCATAATGATTCAAAAATCGCGTGCAAATATACAAAATTTCCCACATCCCCGTTGTCATATTCTCAAAAATAACACCGAAGATGACATCTCCATGACCTTCAATGCACAATGCAGATTTCGGAAATCGCAGGAACGTTCCGCAGACCTGCTCCTCACGAGTTTGCAACATTGGGGTAAACCGGCAGGGATTTTCAACGGGAAGACTACGGATTTACTTTGTAAAAAGACTTGGAATGACGACAGAAAACCGTGCGTTTCAGAGGTTTGGAAAACCATGTGTGCAATTATTTTCCCTCCTCTTTTTGGGGGATTTTTCCAAAACAAAACGACATCGGAAACGCCTCAGGAAGGCCGTCGGAACCGAACAAGGCGAGGACAGGTGCGGAATATCGCAAAAACAACCGCCCAGCATTTTTGGGACAAAACAGGAGATAGCGACAGAATGTTCCGCAGTTTGATGCGGAAAGTGCGGCATTTTGTATGAAAAAGTACGGAAGTTTGCAAAAGAAAATGCGGCACTTTCTTATAGGATATGCGGCAGTTTTAGAGGGGCGTCCCCGTTTTTGTCATGCTGTTTTGGGCGACCGGAAGCGAAAGAAACGGTGTTTTCTACGGACAAACCACGGTGTTTCGGTACCTTTCGCTTTGAAACGGGGAAGGAGAAGAGGGGAAAATGCCGCAAAACGCATCGGTCAATCCGCTGGAAGGGCAACAGGACCATGTCAAAAATTTTGAAGGTCAGAAGGTGATTCCCAGTAAGAAAGGAATGATTTTCAAACCGTTTTTTTCGTTGAGTGTGCAATCCTTCATCGTGACGTGCCATTCACCCCGCACATGGGTATGGTACCGAAAACGTCAGACATCCGACTTTCGGGGAAGGCAAAAGGAACGCATGCACGGAAAACTCCGCTGCTTTCCTACGGCGGAAACGGAGAATGAGGCGGCGGAAACAGAGAACGCTGTGGAAAACACCCGAAGGTAGGGATACAAAAAATGCCCCCTGAAAGGGAGCAAAACAAAAAAATTGATTGTCTCACGACAACCAATCTTCATTAACCTTAAATCTAATACCATGAAAACAGTTGCAAATTTACGCCGATTTCGGGCTTTTCGCAAGGTTTTCCACGGAATATTTCACAAAAACCACAATTTCGTGCAAAAATTGTCATGTATGTTTTTCAGCCGTGTTCTCATTCTTTGCGGGTTCAACAAAAGCAGTTTGTCAGACAATGCGCCGGTTTTAGAAATGGAAAATCCTTAAAATGAGGGAACGCAACGCAAATTTTCATCCTGAGAAAGACCGGAAAATGACAAAACGAAGCCCCACTTAAAGACGTTGAGACAACCACAATGGCGATATGCAAGCCCCGTCTGCATTCTATGCCGATTCGGAAGGAAAACGGCGGAAACACACGCTTCGGACATGAGACCAACCGGTTCCGTAGTACAAAAAACGTCCCGGACGGAGGATGGAATATCGCTCTGTCCGGGACGTTTTCGGAACAAACCCGTCTGAATGCCATCATTTTGCACCGATGTTTCCGGCTTTCTCTGTCAACGGATGCGGAGAATCGGGGGGAAGATTTGGGTAAGCAGCCCTACCCTTCTCCCCATCATGAAGGTCGGGTACGGGACAATGCCGCCGACATTTCACAGGATTATACGCGGATGGTCTCGTCGCAATATTCGAGGACCGCCGCACGATGGGTGACAAAGATGAGTGTGCGTTGCCGACAAGCGCTGAGGATGCCGCCGATGACACGGCGTTCGGTGTCGGAATCCAGGGCGGAAGTGCACTCGTCAAAGATGATAATACCACTGGAACGCAGGAGTGCGCGGGCAATACACAGGCGTTGGGCCTGACCTTCGCTCAGTCCTCCGCCAAGTTCGCTGCAAAGTGTGTCGAGACCATTGGGGAAGTCGTAGACAAACTCTGCTGCGGAAAGACGCAGAACCTCCGCAAGTTCTTCGTCCGTAGCGTCGGGATTTCCCATCAGAAGGTTTGCGCGGATGGTGCCACTGAGCAACGTGTTGCCCTGCGGAACATAGGAAAAGGCACTGCGCGAAGCGGCGGTTACGGGCTCGCCATCGAGGCTTATGCAGCCCGACTGCGGACGTACCAGCGCAAGCATCAGACGAACGAGGGTCGTCTTGCCGGCTCCCGTCTCGCCCATCAGCGCCGTTACGCTGCCAGGAGGGAAGGTGTGGCTGAAATGTTCAATGACGTCGCGCTCATCATTCTCGTAACGATAGGTGACATCGTCGAAGACCAGATGCGGAACGACGGGATTTCCGCCTCCATCCACCGCTCTCCCGCCCGACGTCGCCGCAGGCTTGAATATCGTTTCGCGCTCCACGTCTTCAAGTTCCATCAGACGTTCGGTCGAGGTGGCGACGGAAATGTAATGGGGAATAAAGTACGTAAGGGTACGGACCGGCGCCTGAAACCTTGACACCAACTGCACAAAGGCCGTCAGACCGCCATACGTTATCACACCGGATTGCAGACTATAAACGCCCCAAACAAAGGTCACGAGGTAACCGATCGCAAATCCGGCATTCAAAGCCGTGGAGGATATGCTGCTGTATACGGTACGCTCCCTCATCTTGTCGAAAAGATGCCGCTGACGGTCCAGAAGTTGGTCGTAGACATACTCCGTGCGTTCAAGGGTTTTGACGACAATGCTGTGCTGCAAACTCTCCTGAATACATTTCAGCACATGGGTCTCACTTTCCTTGACCTCATGATTGAGTTTGTGTAAACGCCGTATGTAAAGTTTGCTGAGGAGGAGGAAAAAGGGAGATATGAGGAGGACAGCGACAGCAAGTCCGGTATTGAGGGTGTACATGAACAGGAATGCGCCTATCAACTGTACGACAACGGAGATGAAATTGGGGATGCTGTCTGTAATAAAGGTCGTCACATCCCGGGCATCTTCCGATACACGACTGACGACATCCGTGGTGTGGAAACGGCGCAACCCTTGCCACGAACTGTCGAGCATACTGCGGAAGGTGGTCGCACGCATGGCATTCCGGGCCCGGACACCAAGCAACATCTGAATCCAACGATTGGCAAAACCCGTAAGAATCTGCATCAGGACGATGGCGACAAGCAACACGACGGCCATGTTCAAGCGGCCGGAGACAGTACCCGTAGCGATGTCCACAGCCCACTTCACCCCCCAAACGAATCCTAAATTCAGGACAACCGTGAAGATTCCCAAGAAGGTGTTGAGCGACATCTGCAAACGATGCTGCCCGACATGCCGGAAAAGCCATCGGAGGACTTTGACAGAAGACTGCAGTTTTGCCATAAACGATTCCGAAAGAATGGATTAAACGTTTTTATTTAAGGTGCGTTCTATAAATTATCACCGCAAATTTTGTTTATTGTAAGTGGGTTGCGTTTTGCAGCCTTTCGGTTGCTCTTCGGCATAAAATCCCTGTTCTTTCAGCCATATAGCACGCTATATTTCATCATTCACAGAAATTTTCTTCTCGAAAAGCAACTCATAATCCGACAAATCTAATTTATAGGACCCTCCTTATGTAAGTGTGCAAAATGAGTAGTACTTAAACTGCTGGTGTTTTCAAGCGGATTTTATCCTTATGATAAAGGAGTATAGCGTGCCATAAGACTGTATGACGAGACGATAACCGCCGGATAGCCCATTCGGTTAAGCGAGGGCAGAGGTAACTTGTTCCCATGCCGGACGGGGAAAACGCCCAACAATGTTCAACAGCATCTGGCTGGATGAACAGGGGCATTCAATCGAAAAGAGGCTGAAAGGCGGCAAAGCGAAACCCACAAAGCAACAAGACTGATCGGCAGGGGCAAGTTGTTGAATCGAACCTGTCGTAACAATCAATTACGTTGGTCAAGTCCCCACATCATTTTGCATTGCAAAGTATGGAAGAAATCGCTACCCCGCATCCGCACGACAGGCACGGAATAGTCGGCCTTTCGCAACTCTATTTCCTGTCCGGCCTCCATACTGCAACTGCGACCATCGAGGGCGACGAGGAAATGTCCCGTACGGCTTTTCACACGAAGCCGCAGAACGACGTCGTCGGACAGCACTACCGGGCGCATTGTCAGACTATGGGGGGCGACAGGTACGAGGCAGAGCGTGGAACTGTCGGGAGAAAGGATGGGGCCTCCCGCACTAAGGGCATAACCAGTGGAGCCCGTAGGGGTGCTGACAACAAGTCCATCGGCCACATAGGTGGTGAGCAGGCGGCCATCAACACGGGTCTCGACTTCGATAAGCGAGGAGTTGTCGTGCTTCAACACCGCCACTTCGTTCAGCGCATAGGGATAAAGCCGGGAGGATTTTCCCGGAGCCTGGAAGGCGATGAGGCTGCGTTGTCCCACCTCGTAGTTGCCGGATACAATCTGACTTACGGCAGTCTCGATGTCATCGGCGGAAACATCGGCAAGAAACCCCAGACGGCCGGTATTGATGCCCAATATCGGAAGGGGCGAACGTCCCAACTTTTCAACAGTCCGCAGAAAGGTTCCATCGCCTCCAAGGCTGATGACCATTGTGGAACGCTGGGGGAACTGACTGAAAACACTCACCTGCTGCTGCAATTCGGCGGTAAAAACGGCATCAGACAGCAACCGATGGTAAAGTTCTTCCTCAAACTCCACATCGATTCCACCCGACAAAAGTTCGCGAACCAGCCGCACGGCACAGGGCGCTGTCGAGGAAGAACATTTGTTGTGACCATAGACCGCCACACATGAAGGAGCGGAAGATGATACGGAGACAGGGGAAGTTTTATCAGGAGAAATGGGCATGGACAGTGGGGATTATATGGCATTGTGGATAATCGGACATGAACCTTTCGTGGGATTATTCCAAAAATCAGACGGAACAATTCAGGAAGATGCCGAGACAACATCGGTGGAATCTTGCGAAAAGCCAACGAAGTATTTGGCAAAAATAAGAATGTTTTTACAGGTAACAAGGACGATGTTCCGTTTTTTTTCGTATTTTTGCCGCGTTGTCACGTTGCTTGACATTACGACAAACGATTTTCACACTTACAAAACACCGAAGATAAGATTATGATTTACGTTTTTCTTGCTAATGGTTTCGAGGAAATCGAAGCCCTTGCCACAGTAGACGTGCTCCGCCGCTGCGGACTTGACGTGAAACTGACCGCAGTCGGTGACGACATCCGCGTGAAGGGTGCGCACCAAATGGAGGTGACTGCCGACACACACATCAACGAAATAGAGCCTGCCGCAGGGGATGCCCTCGTGCTGCCCGGCGGAATGCCCGGTTCGCTGAACCTGCTGAAATGCGAGCGTCTGCGCGAACTTCTGGTGGCACACAACGGCCGTAACGGCCTGATTGCCGCCATTTGCGCCGCCCCGATGGTGCTTGGTGACCTGGGATTGCTAGAAGGACGCAAGGCAACCTGCTACCCCAGTTTCGAAAAATATCTGCACGGTGCCACACCTTTGACGGAAATGGTTGTCAAGGACGGCCACTTCATCACCGGAAAGGGACCCGCAGCGGCAGTGGATTTCGGCTGTGCCATTGCTGAGAATTTCGTTGGCGGACAGGCTGTCACCGAGGTTCGTCAAGGTATGCTTTTCGAATAAAGGATAACCTAATACAACTATATTCTTAGCAAACCGCCATTCTATTCCATAAAAAAACTTGCCATCACCCGCATTGTGACGGCAAGTTTTTTATGTTTTTCCCGCATCATGTTTCTCAGTTACCGGGAAAAGAGTAAGCAAAGGCGGGGAATCAGTAACCCACATCAACAAGGAAAAGTCCGCATGCCGGCACACTTTCACCGGCGGCACAGCGGTTTTGCGCGGCGATGACATCGAGGATACCTTCCGGAGATATGCGTCCACGACCGACTTCCATGAGGGTTCCGATAACGGCACGCACCATGTTGCGCAGAAAACGGTCGGCACTGATTTCAAAACGCCACACACCATCCTCCACCTCACGCCAACGGGCGTAGCGCAAATGACAGATGTTGGTCTTCTGGTCGCCGCCAAGTTTTGCAAAACTGGTGAAGTCCGTGACGGAAAGCAAGAGTTCTGCAGCACGATTCATCCGCTCAAAATCGAGGGTAAAAGGCAGACGCATGGCGTAACGACGGCGAAAAGGGTCCTTGCGCGTGGTGACATAATAATGATAGGTGCGCGAGGTCGCACTGAAACGCGCGTGCATTTCATCGTCAACGGCACTGACATCGCTCACGGAAATCGTAGGCGGGAGCATGCGGTTCAGACGATAAACCGTCTGAGCGGCATCGATGGGCTGGGAAACATCGAAGTGCGCCACCATCTTCGAGGCATGAACGCCGGCATCAGTACGCCCCGCTCCCACGCAGGACGTGGCAGGTCCGAAGAGACGTTGCAGGGCTTCGTTCAGGCATCCCTGAACGGTGACGGCACCAGGCTGGACCTGCCAACCATGAAAATCCGTACCATCGAACGAAAGTGTGATAAAATAGCGCATATTCAGCAATATCGGAACTTTATTTTACAATGTGAACGCTTTGGCTTTGCAAAGAAAGCAATTTAACCTTACGATATAAATGCCCTGGGTTTACAGGATAAATGAACTGGCCCTACAGGATAAATGAACTGGCTTTACAATGTGAATGATTTAGCCTTACGACATAATCGTGGGAGTCTTGCAGCAGCAAGGATATCATCTATCAAGATTTAGAGTGGTGGAAAACGGGGCACCCTTGCATCAAAACGCAAAGAATTTCGATGTGGATGCCGTGAATCACGTCTAAAACATCTGCACTTTCTGTCTCAAAACACGGAACTTTCTGCCACAAAGTGCGGCATTTCCTGTCTTAAAGAGCAGAACTTTTTGCCACAAAATACGGATCTTCTTACTCCAGACATCGGCATGCCGTATTCCGAAACAAAGAAAACCGCTCCAACAGCATCGGAGCCGAAGGAGCGGTATTTTGCGTATTGATGTAAAAAGACTTAAAAAACAGGATTAAGCCTCTTCTGCCACTACGTTGAAGTTAACGGTAGCCTCAACCTCCTTGTGGAGATGTACGCTGGCGGTGTGGGCACCAAGCGTCTTGGCATCAACCATATCAACCATCTTGGCATCGATTTCGAAACCAGCCTTAGCGAGTTCGTCAGCGATGGCAACAGCATTAACAGAACCGTAGAGGTTGCCATTGGCGTCAACCTTAGCGGCAATAGTGAATGCCTCAAGTGCGTTGATCTTCTCAGCAAGAGCGAGAGCATCATTCTTCAACTTCTCGAGTTTGTGTGCCTGCTGACGGAGATTCTCAGCGAGAACCTTCTTTGCAGACTCGGAAGCAATGACAGCCTTGCCTGTGGGAATCAGATAATTACGGCCATATCCGTTCTTAACGGTCACGATATCGTTCTTGTAACCGAGACCCTTTACGTTTTCCTTAAGAATAATTTCCATAGTTCAACTGTGTTTAAAGGGTTATTTCATGAGGTCAGTTACAAAAGGAAGGAGAGCGAGGTGACGGGCACGCTTCACGGCCTGAGCCACACGACGCTGATACTTCAAAGAGGTTCCGGTGATGCGACGGGGAAGAATCTTACCCTGCTCGTTGAGGAACTTCTTGAGGAACTCGGGATCCTTATAGTCGATATACTTAATACCGCTCTTCTTGAAACGGCAGTACTTCTTCTTTTTGGTGTCGATCGCAGGAGCGGTCAGATAACGAATTTCAGATTGTGCCATGATTATGCCTCCTTATTCTTGTTACGACGCTTCTCTGCATACTGAGCAGCGAACTTGTCGAGTTTGACAGTAAGGAAACGGATAACGCGCTCGTCGCGACGGAAACCAATTTCCAGTTTTTCTACAACGGTGGGTTCAGCCTTGAACTCGAGCAGGCTATAGAAGCCAGTGCTCTTCTTTTCGATAGCGTATGCCATCTTCTTAAGGCCCCAGTTCTCCTCGTTGACAATCTCGGCACCAAGGTTGACGAGAAGGCCCTTGAACTTTTCAACCGTCTCCTTCATCTGAACGTCAGACAAAACGGGAGTAAGGATGAAGACGGTCTCGTACTGATTCATCATACTTGTGAATTAGTTGGGATTTGTGAATGAATAAATTGTATTTCGGACATCGGCTTTCATGCTGTGTTGCATGGAGGTTGCCGATGGCCATCACAGCAATATGCTTGCGGCATTTGCGCGATAGCGGGTGCAAAATTACGACAATATGGCTTGAAGCACAAGGTTTTAGGCTTATTTTTTCAAAATATCCGCAAATTTCCGGCATTTTGGCAGACAATATCATTCATTTTGTTACCTTTGCAGTTCAAACAAACGCCTGGAATTCCTTGGCATATTTTTTGCAGAACACTTTTTGCAAATATTACAATCAAACATTTTCCGAGGCACTATGCCTCAAAGTTGGAGATAGGAAAACCCGTCAAAAACATGGTAAAAGCCAGCATTTCCAACACTTCGGAAAAGATAATCCAAGTACTGATATGCAGTAGTACAGACTATCTCCTGCACTGCTCCTTACAGGAAATTTCAGAACTTTCAATACTATCAACCAGGCTATTAAGCACTCATCTTTAATATTATATATGGCACAGAATCACCCTCCGAAGATAGAACACCTTATCCGTTGCGGCATGGAGATGGCAACTGTATGCCACACCCGTAGAATATCGCCAGCCATTCTGCTGCTCGCTCTCTTGAACGACACAGAAAGCGAGGCGAGGAAATGCATCATGGAAATGGACATTGACCTTGATGCTCTGCGTACAGAACTGAAAGAGACGGTGCAACCCTCCGATGCAGACCGCATCGTAAACGGCACCGAATACTATACTACCGACACTGAGACTCAGCGAATACTGTTCCTTACACAACTTGAAGCCAGACTTAGCCACGACAAGGAAGTGACCGACCTGCACTTCCTGAGGGCGATTCTCCGCGATACTTCAAACGCTGCCAGCAAAGCCCTTGGACATCAAGGTATAAACTACGAAAAGGTTGCTGGCGATGTCCAGAATAGCAACGTATCAAGCACCAGCGTCTCACTTCCCTTCGACACTGAGGCGAGAGGCAACGAACGGGATGCCGAGAAGGAAGGTGTGGGAAACGGACAGCCTTCAAGGTTCGCACCCGACCAAAAGGACGGAAAATCGAAAAGCGATACTCCAATCATCGACAATTTCGGTACCGACCTTACACAGGCCGCCCGCGATGGAGTGCTCGACCCGATTGTCGGACGTTTGGGAGAAATAGAACGCACCGCCCAGATCCTTTCACGGCGAAAGAAGAACAATCCTATCCTCATCGGAGAGCCCGGTGTCGGAAAATCAGCCCTCGTAGAAGGGCTTGCTCAAAGGATTGTTGAGGGGAATGTGCCCCACACCATCGCAGGAAAGCGTATCGTAGCATTGGACATGGCATCACTGGTTGCAGGCACTCAATATCGAGGACAGTTTGAAGAACGGTTGAGACGTTTGATAGACGAGTTGAAGAACCACCGCGAAATCATCCTCTTCATCGACGAAATCCACACCATTATCGGCGCTGGAGGTGCTCCGGGATCCCTTGATGCCGCCAACATCCTCAAACCTGCGCTGGCACGAGGTGAGATACAATGTATCGGGGCCACAACCATCAACGAGTTCAGGAAGAGCATCGAGAAGGACGGAGCATTGGACCGTCGCTTCCAACGCATCACACTTGAACCCACGAATGCCGAGGATACCATCGTCATCCTCAACAATATCAAAAACCGTTACGAGGACCATCACCATGTAACATACACACCGGAGGCCATCAACGCTTGTGTGAATCTTGCCGAACGCTACATCACCGACCGCGCTTTGCCGGACAAGGCCATCGATGCTCTCGATGAAGCCGGAAGCCGAAAACACATGCAGAATGCCCATGTTCCCGAAGGTATCAAGGAAAAGATCCGCGATATCAAGAACCTCAGACTGCTGAAGGATGCCGCGGCAGAGAAGAAGGACTTCCAAACCGCAACAAACCTTCAAGAAAAACTCAAAACAACGGAAACGGAACTCGCCTCTTTGGAGAAACAATGGGAGGAGGATCTCGACGCTAACCGCCTTGTTATCGACTACGATGACATAGCAAAAGTCATTTCTTCCATGAGTGGCGTACCGGCAGAACGCGTACAAGAGGATGAAAGTACCAGGCTTCGTGGTCTGAAACATGTATTAAGTACGAGAGTTATCTCGCAAGACCGAGCCATCACACGCCTCTGTCGTTCCATCACACGCAACCGTCTGGGGCTGAAAGACCCGAACCGTCCCATCGGAACCTTCATGTTTGTCGGTCCAACAGGCGTAGGAAAGACCCACCTTGTAAAGACCCTTGCCGAACATCTCTTCGGACGTAAGGATGCACTTATCCGCATCGACATGAGCGAATACGGCGAAAAATTCTCCGTAAGCCGCCTTGTCGGAGCCCCTCCGGGCTATGTTGGCTATGAAGAAGGCGGACAACTCACCGAGAAAGTGCGCCGCCGTCCCTACTCTATTGTCCTGCTTGACGAAATAGAGAAGGCACATCCCGACGTTTTCAACACACTTTTGCAGGTAATGGACGAAGGTCGTCTCACAGATGGCAATGGTGTGACGGTAGACTTCCGCAATACGATCATCATTCTTACGTCAAACTCAGGAAGCAGGCAACTGAAAGACTTCGGAACTGGCGTAGGTTTCAACGCTTCTGCGGCAAATCTCCGTCCGGATGTTGCAGAAGACATCGTACGCAAGGCACTTCGCAAGCAATTTGCCCCTGAATTTCTTAACCGTCTCGACGATATCATCATGTTTGATCCGCTTTCAGAAGAGAGTGTACGGCAGATTGCACGCCTCGAGACGCATATTCTCGGACAACGTATGGCAGAATCGGGGTACGACATCCGCATTTCCGACCAAGCCATCGAACTCATCGCCCGCAAAGGCTACGACCCGCAGTATGGAGCACGCGCCTTGAAGCGTACGATTCAGGAACTTGTTGAGGACCCGATCTGCGACATGTTGCTCGAAGGCACGGCACAAGGAACGGCGTTCAACGTTGAAGTCAATGCAGAAAACCCGGAGTTGCTCTCCATTTCTTCCAAAAAAACAGACAATGATGCGCCATCGCCAGAAGAATATGACGCATAATGCCTGACGATACCCCATAATGCCGATAAAAACTGACGGTATTTCTCAACACTTCCAATGGCAACATGTTTCTTAGGTATTTGTAGTTGTTTCAAGGATATCAGCAAATTATATCAAGGATACCAGAAAAGCATGGCAAGGATACCTGAAAAGCATGGCAAGGATACCTGAAAAGCATGGCAAGGATACCTGAAAAGCATGGCAAGGATATCAGAAAAATATGGCAAGGATATCAGAAAACTATGTCATGAGTATCAGTAAAACACAGCATCAGTATTAGAAAAAAGCCTGGATTCCCCGCGAAGGAATTCAGGCTTTTTTGTACTTGTTCCAAAAGGACACGGAACAAACGAGGTTCTATCTACAAAATAGACTTCGGAAGGGTCCGTCATTCACATCAGACTTTACGGTATTCCGATGGAGTCATCCCCGCATGTTTCCTGAAATATTTCCCAAGAAAACTCTGGCTAGGAAAGTTCAATTCCTGCGTTATCTCCTTGATATTGAGGTCCGTGTTCCGAAGCATCGACTTGATTTCCGTCACGACGAACACGCTTATCCAACTGCTTGCCGTTCGACCGGAAACAGTTTTTACCGCCTCTGAAAGATATTTCGACGTAATGTTCAGTTCATTGGCGTACCACGATACGTCGCGATGCTGTACATACTCCCTGGAAAGGACCGTCATGAATTGTTCGAAGATGGAAAAAGCCCTGATACTTGTGGGGTGCGTACCAATTCCCTGACGCCGGAAGAGGTCGCAAACATCGAAATACGCCGCCTGAAGACTTGCCACAAGCGCCTCACGACGGAAGGTATGCTGCGGCTGTTGCAGGCGCAACGACAGCAATTCGTAATTCAACCGTACACGTTCCTGGGCATCTTCCGTGAGGTGAAGGATGGGCTGGCGCATCAAATGTATAAGGTAAGGCCAAAGGCGCAGCATTGACATCAACGTTTCCTGCAAGAAAGCCGTGTCCTGTACGAGTGCCGTTGCTACGAGGTCTGGCGAACATTCCACCTTTTCCAATATGCAATCCGCAAAGAGAAACAGCAGGTCACCCTTCACCATTCTATGGGAAGCACCATTCAACACAAAATCCACACTGCCGCTTTTACAATGACATAATGTCATGAATTGAGGTTGGATAATGCGGTCATGGAAATTCATCTGCTGAATATTTTCGATGGCAAACACCTCGTCTTTACTCTGTTCTCTACTATGGATGCTCGAAAACCTTTGTGCCATACGAAAACTGATGCGGTTTATCTGTCGATGTCTCATTGAGGTTCTGTTTATAAAGGTGGACTCCGTAAATTACAGTCCTAAATCATTATCATTGTTTTGATGCTTGTACACTCAGTGCTAAAACAGCACTTTTTTTGAACAAGCATGGCGACAAGGAATGGAAGACCACCAGTATTGTTTGTGTTTCTTGGTGCAAAATTAAATAAAAACTACAAAACAAATAATAGTTTTCAGAAGTTTTTCCAACATCTTTCTTGTTTTCCGCACTTTCTTTCTGTTGCGACTACTCCCTTTTGCCGTTTTCCTGAGTCTGTTTTCCAAGATTCTCCACCTCATCGGGCCATGGGCATGGCTTACCGGTTTTTATAAATACGGGACGTTGTGCCCGCATTTTCCGCAAACGGTGTCCAAGAATTTTCGACAATCGCCGCACAATCTCCGGCCGTTGCAGCGCAAGGTCATGCTCCTCACCGATATCCTCGGCGATATTGTAGAGTTCATGACGTCCGGTATCGTAGAAATAAATCATTTTCCAGTTGTCCTGACGCACGGAACACGAAGGTCCGATTCCCGGACCGCTGTTATCCCATACATTCGGACAGTTCCACAGCAATGTTCTGTTGCGTTTTCCGGCTTCTCCACGGAGCAATGGCACGAAACTTTCGCCATCAACGGTTTGCGGCAGCCGGCGTGGCAGGTGTATTCCTGCGATGTCCAGGATAGTAGGATAGAAATCCTCAATGATGACAGGCGATTGTTGTCGACTGCCAGCAGGCGTCACACCCGGCCATCTGACAATCATAGGTTCTCGGATTCCCCCTTCATAGGCCGAGCCTTTTCCACAGCGGAGAGGGAAGTTCTGTGTATAAAGCGGCTCATCGCGCCAATGTGTTCCCGTAGCATATCCGCCGTTGTCGCTCATGAAGATGACCACCGTACGCTCCGCCTCCCCATGTTCCTCAAGCCATCGCATGAGGTCGCCCAAACTTTTGTCCATACCTTCGATGAGTGTGGCGTAGGCCGCCTCCTTTGTGGAGAGCCCTTCTGCGAGATAACGGTCGAGGTATCGCGGGTCGGGGTCAATGGGAACATGGATGGCATAGTGTGCCATGTAGAGGAAAAACGGGCGGTCTTCCGCCTTTGCACTGTCGAGTGCGGCGATGGCCTCACGCGTAAGGGCCTCCGTCACAAACGTCCCCGTCTGCCAATATTTCTCCAATCCAGGCACCGCCATGGGCGAAACGGGATGTCCCTCCGCGTCATGTCCGTAGTTACGCTCGCTATAATAGGTTGCCAACCCTCCAGCAGCATGCCCGGAAATGTTGACGTCGAAGCCGAAATGATGGGGGTCTTCACCAGGGGTACCGATGGCTCCCCAATGCGCCTTGCCGCAATGGATGGTATGATATCCGGCATCATGCAGCAACTGCACAAAGGATGTGGCGACGAAGGTACGCGGTGTACCCGGAACTTGCGCGATGCCGTTAACGTTCCATTCCGGTGTCATTATCAACGGATGCGGATTGTCGGTCGACTTATCGCGGTGCAACGTCCAGTTCGTCACCCTATGACGGGCGGCATTGCAGCCGGTCAGCAGGCTGCAACGTGTGGGCGAACTGATGGCAGAGGCGTAGGCTTGGGTAAACATCATGCCTTGCGACGCTAGACGTTCCATATTCGGGGTGTGATAGCGCCGGTTGAGGTGGGTGGAAGTGTCCCAAAACGGAACGGAAGTGTCCTGCCACCCCATGTCGTCGACAAGGAAAAGCAGGATATTCGGCGGACGTTGCCCACCATCTTCCAGTCCCTGGCCATAAGCGGTTGGAGTCAAAAGGAAAAGGGGAAGGGCGAATGACGCCCGACAAATGTGGTTCATGGCTGTACTTGTTAAGACGAACCCGCCAGATTCATTGGTCATCCACAGCGTTTTCTACGGAATTCCTCATCCGTTTCATGGATATTACAATCCTTTGCTGGCGAATTTCAATAAAAGGAAAAGCCCGCTTTACATGCTCATTTTCCGCAATGCCCTACCCTTTCAACGGATTCTGCACACATAGCGGTCCGACTTCCAGGAAATCCGTGATGGGGGATTTTGGCGGTTTATCTCTATCCTCAACATCCGGCAATGGAGAGGAGGGGGGCGAAAAGTGAGGATGTAAGCGGGGGAAAAGCAAGGCTGTAGGGAGCGGACACCCGTCCGTTGTCCTTACAGCCTTGATCAGTTTTGATGAATTCTATAAATCAGAGACGTTGTTTCTTAGGTTAATATGGGTTGGATGCTCCTTCGTTTTCTCGCCATGGCAAAACAAAATCAAGTATTGTTTTTTGTCCTATCATGGTCATATTTCGGATGAAACGGACTCATAAACCTACAATTCTAATTTATAGAAGCCACCTTTACATACAGGCAACCGTAAGTCCGGCCATCACGATGCTGACCATCGACATCAGTTTGATGAGAATGTTGAGGCTGGGACCTGAGGTATCCTTGAAGGGGTCGCCGACGGTGTCACCGACGATGGTGGCCTTGTGGCTGAAACTTCCCTTGCCTCCGAAATTGCCTTCCTCAACCATCTTCTTGGCATTGTCCCACGCGCCACCGGCATTTGCCATGAACACGGCAAGGGTGAAACCAGCAGCAAGTCCGCCGACGAGCAGGCCCAAGACACCGGCAACACCGAGAACGATGCCCACAACTACGGGAATAATGATGGCGAGAACTGCGGGGATAATCATCTCATGCTGGGCAGCCTGGGTGGAGATTTCCACGCAACGTCCATAGTCGGGAGTTGCCTTACCCTCCATGATTCCCTTGATTGTGCGCAACTGACGACGCACTTCCTCCACCATCTTCTGTGCGGCACGTCCTACGGCTTCCATGGTAAGTCCGCAGAAAAGGAAGGCTGCCATGGCACCGATGAACGCACCCACGAGCACCTTAGGATTCATCAATGTCACCTGGAAGTACGCCATAAAGTCGGGCATGGAAGCGGAAGCGGGGTCGAACACCTTTCCGGCAGCATCCATAAAGACATGGCCTTCTTCTGCCACGCGCACCATGGCTATCTTGATTTCCTCGACATACGATGCCAACAATGCCAAAGCCGTAAGGGCGGCACTACCGATGGCGAAGCCCTTACCTGTTGCTGCCGTGGTGTTTCCGAGGGCATCGAGGGCGTCGGTGCGGTGACGGATTTCCTCACCAAGTTCGCTCATTTCTGCATTTCCTCCGGCGTTGTCGGCGATAGGACCATAGGCGTCGGTGGCAAGTGTGATGCCGAGTGTGGAGAGCATTCCGACAGCCGCCACACCAATGCCGTAGAGTCCGCGCGAAATGCTGTCGGCGCTCATACTGAGGTCGAAACCATTGGCGCACATATAACTGAGCATGATGGCCACACCGATGGTCAAAACGGGGATACATGTGGAGATCATACCCGTTCCGATGCCCTTGATGATGACCGTCGCACTGCCGGTGACACCGGCTTCCGCAATCTTTTGCGTCGGTTTATAACTGTGGCTGGTATAATATTCCGTAGCCTGACCGATGATGACGCCGGCTGCCAGACCGGTTATCACGGAGAAGGAGACGCCAAGCCAGTTGTCGATTTCAAGAAGATAGAGGATGGCGAAGGTGGCAACGGCAATGAGCACGGCACTCACGTTGGTTCCCAAAGAAAGTGAGCGGAGAAGGTCGCGCATAGAGGCGCCCTCTTTGGTGCGGACAAGGAAGATTCCGATGAGAGAGAGGAAGATTCCGACCGAAGCAATGATCATCGGTGCCACAACTGCCTTCATTTGCATGGCAGGATTCATGGCAAACGCGGTGGCGCCAAGGGCAGCCGTCGAGAGGATACTGCCGCAATAACTTTCGTAAAGGTCGGCACCCATTCCTGCGACATCGCCCACATTGTCGCCCACATTGTCGGCGATGGTTGCGGGATTGCGGGGGTCATCCTCGGGAATGTCGGCTTCCACCTTTCCCACGATGTCGGCACCGACGTCGGCGGCCTTCGTGTAGATACCGCCACCTACACGTGCAAAGAGTGCCTGAGTGGAGGCACCCATACCGAAGGTCAGCATGGTTGTGGTGATGGTGATCAGGGCAGTGGAATCGTCATGATAGAACATATTGAGGATGATGAACCATACGGCAATATCGAGAAGTCCGAGACCTACCACCACAAGTCCCATGACGGCACCCGAACGGAAGGCTATTTTCAGACCGGCATCCAGGCCTTTGCAGGCTGCATTGGCTGTACGTCCCGAGGCATAGGTCGCAGTCTTCATACCGAAAAATCCGGCAAGACCGGAGAAGAGACCGCCGGTGAGGAATGCAAAAGGCACCCAAGGATTCTGCACTTTCAGCACATAAGCCATAAAGGAAAACACGACAGCAAGGACGATGAAAACAATCAATACGACCTTGTATTGCTGCTTGAGATAGGCCATTGCACCACGTCTTACGTATTCTGCGATTTCACGCATTCGCGGTGTTCCTTCGTCGGCTTTCATCATTGCCTTGAAGAAATACCATGCCATTGTCAGCGCCACCAGCGACGCTATCGGCACAAGCCAAAATACTTCTGGAATGTTTTTCATGTTTTAAACTGTAAAATATGATTTTTAGGTTAAGGTTAAAGGTGGCTTCTATAATTTACCACCATGAATTTCTTTGTTGTTTCCCCTGTGACGTTTCACCATCTTCTGCCCTCTTTGCGGCTTAGGATTTCAGATTGTTCAGCCGAACAAGAAAGGTTTTCCGATACCGACGAAAAACTGAGATGACGACATCATAGAAAATCCATGCGGTCGACATGGATATTTTCGGTGCAAAGAAATGAAAAAATGTGCTAACAAGCAAGACAATGCTGCGTTTTTCACCGATTTTTGCGATGTTTATATCACATTTTATCCCCCAAAAGCCCTCCAAACCTCATCAAGCCGAACATAAAATGACAACAAGAGGGGCGGAAACATCGGAACTTTCCGGTGAGAACATCGGAACTTTCCCTCGTAAAAAGCGGCACTTTCTGACGCGAAGTTCCGCACTTTTTCCCGCCTTCGTCCACAGGCACGAAAGCCGAAGTCCAACCTCTCACCTGATGAAGGCCACGGCTGAAAAATGTCGCCGGCGCATTGCCGACAGTTTTTCCTATTAACGTCGTTACATGTTATTTTTGTTTTTTTTTGCAAAGTGCGGGCTTACGAGATATTACATCTTTGTTACATTTTGCATTTCCGCCTCCGTTTCACCACGATTGTCACACCTTCTTCACACTTACATCCTACCTTTGCCGACGGAAACGCCCGAGCAGACACCGGACACACCGGGAAAAGTGGCTGAGGGGGACGTTGCCCGGCTACCGCGTACTCCGTCAGCGACACGCCATCCGCCGGACATCCGCACCCGATGGGCAGTCCGGAAAACATGACATTTCAAAAAAACGTATGAGGTTAATCGTAAAGAAAGGCTGGCTGACGCTTGCCATTGCCTGCTGTTGCCACATGGGCATCTGGGCACAGGATGCTGAGGAACGGCTGACGATACTGGAAAAGAAACTGACCAAAAACGAGCGCCGGGCGGAATTTATGCCGCAGATACATGGTATCCTACGCGGAAAATACGAGTATGAACCCGACCTCGACGCCTCGCGTTTTGAGGTGAGGAACGCCCGATTATCGGTAAACGGCAAGATGTCAAAGCGTTCGGAATACAAACTTGAAGTGGACCTTTGCGATGAATCGGCGATAAAGATGAAGGATGCTTGGGTACGTGTGACCCCGTTCAGGAGTCTTCGCCTTACCATCGGTCAGCAACGTATGCCCTTTTCCATTGACGCTCACCGCAATCCTTCGGCACAATTCTTCGCCAACCGCAGTTTCATCGCCAAACAGGTGGGCGATGTCCGCGACGTGGGTTTTTGTGTCGGCTACGATTTCCTCCATACCGACCAACGGAAAATGCTGTCCATCGATGCCGGAATTTTCAACGGTTCCAACCTCGACGACCAGAAAAACGCATGGTTTTCATCGCCCGCATATTCCGCCCGCATCCAATATTTCCCCATCAAAGGTCTGGCCATCGTGCCGAGCATACAGCATCAGCAGATAGCCAACCGCATGGTTTCGTACACATCGTACGACATCGGCTCCTATTTTGAGTGCAAAGGCTGGCACATCGAGGCGGAATATCTACGCAAATGCTACGGCAAAAACGCCTTTGACGATTGCAGCGCGGTGTCGGCAATGACGTTCTACAAACACACCATCAAGAAGAAAAACGCCTTCGTCGAAGCGGTGACTTACCTCGGACGTTACGACTTTATGCAGGACCACTCTTCGGGGAAAGAAGGACTGAAAGAGGGAACTTCGAAACTGGTCCTCACCGATTCCGAACGCCATCGCATGACTTTGGGCATGACTTTCTCCGTCCGCAACCCCTATTTCCCCACCGACATCCGCCTCAACTACGAAAACTACTGGTATCCACATGGCGGTGCAAAGGAAAGCGAACAGGACAAAGTGGTCTGCGAACTGATGATTCGCTTCTGAACACCACACATCCCGATTCCCCTTCACCGGCAAAAACGGGAGAGAAGGCAAGAGAAAACATAGGAAATCCGATTGCCCCATCAGCATGGACAATCGGACAGACACAAGATATTGCTGTGTTTTACAGGTGGAACTGCCGCATACAGCAATTATTCTCACGGCGCTCCACATTTTGGGAAACAAAAATCCGTCTGCCTGCAAGGAAACTTACAGGCAGTTTTTTTGATGTTTACCGTACTGAAGATGCCGGGACAAATGCTGGATGACCGCCTTTCCCAGCAATGAATATGGAGTGGCGGATCGGATGACAGGACGAAATCCGCTGGAAAGGACAAGTATGGGCATGAAAGTGAACCAGCCTTAAAGATAAAAGAAATTCTTATAATTGAAGTCGGTTAACGGAGAATGCACGTCGTCCAATGCCAACATCCGTCCCGGAATTTCATGTAAAGGTATGCCCTCATCAAGGAGAGAGCGCAGACGCATGGCAAGTTTGCGGTTCTCGCGCTCCAATTCCTCCTCCGTAGTCTCCACATGGTACATGTCCGCCTCCTCCATCTCCGATAGGATCATGCCGGAAAACAATCCATGAAGTTTTTCGGCTTTTGCAAAAAGGTCGGCATTACACCAAATGCCAACGATATTTCCCGGATGCTTCCGCAAATAATAGCCATGGGGATGTCCGACAACAATCTTGTCAAAGTCCTTCCTGCTGTCGTCCTTTCTGTAAAACAATCCCCGGTCGGAACCGTGTCCGAGGAGATAAATGCGCTCCTGCGGCGAGGTATGATGGAGCAGATGCGTCATCTCCCTGACGGAACAATCGCCATCGACCACGCGGGCCGACAGTCCTTCATACAGCAGGCGCAGCATGGCCGTACTGCTATCTTTGGGATGTATCACCAACATAATCCTTGATTTTAGATGGATTCCGAAACTGCAACCGGCGAGTTTATTGCAAAGTGATTTTGCACACCTTCTTATAATGCCCGCCACATCATCTGTCTTTCGTCATCTTTCCGGTAGCCGCATTGTGTAGAATCTGTCGCCGAAAAAGGAATTGCGACTACTGCACCTTTGAAAGAGCAATAGTCGCAACCATACGATTCTGAAATATAAGGTGGGTTCTAAAAATTACCACCGCAAATTCTGCTTATTGTAAGTGGGGCATTACCCTTCCGAACTGTTGTCAACGAGTGTGGAAGAACGGAAGCACGAAAAGCGGAATCACTCGAAAACACTACCCGGCAACGGACGGCAGTTGTACTGACATGCCATGATTTCGCCGTATGCTCCGGCACTTTTGAAGACAATGATGTCGCCACGCTGCGTCCGGGGCAGGACATAGCCCTTGACAAAGACGTCGCTGCTTTCGCAAATGGGGCCGACAATGTCGTAAGTGTCCGTCAGTTCCTCATGACGTTCGGCAGCGGAAAGATTCTCAGGTTTGTGGAAACTGCCGTACATGGCCGGTCTTACGAGGTCGGTCATTCCGGCATCGACGATGATGAACCGCTTCTGCACACCCTTCTTGACGTAAAGCACACGGGTGACAAGGCTTCCGGACTGCGCCACCACGGCACGTCCGAGTTCAAAGTGCAACTCCTGTCCGGGCTCCAGGCGGAGCAGACGTTTGAAGGTGCCGAAATATCCCTCGAAATCGGGGATAGGATGGTCCTCGGGATGCTCGTAGTCAATGCCAAGTCCACCACCTACATTGATGCTTTGCAGATGGATGTTCTCGTTTCGAAGAGCGTCAGTAAGTTCGTTTATACGGTGGCAAAGCGCCTCAAAAGGTTCGAAAGATGTAATCTGACTTCCGATATGGAAATGAAGTCCTACAAAGCGGATGCCCGACATTTCCTGGGCTTTGCGGATGGCAGGAAGCATATCCTCCATGGCAATGCCGAACTTGTTCTCATTGAGTCCGGTGGTAATCTTCTCGTGGGTATGGGCATCAACATTGGGATTGATGCGGAAAGCCACGGAAGCCACAGCACCCATAGCGATGGCAATGTCGTTGATGACTTCAAGTTCTTCAAGACTCTCGACATTGAAGGTTGCAATGCCACGTGTCAGGGCCTCACGGATTTCCCAATCACTCTTGCCGACACCGGCGAAGACAACCTTGGAAGGGTCGAACCCTTGCTCGACGGCACGGATGATCTCGCCGCCACTTACGCAATCGGCGCCAAGTCCGGCAGCGGCAATCTGGCGGAGAACGGCAGGAGTGGCGCAGGCCTTCACGGCAAAATGTACGCGGAAGGCGGGAGCATCGGCAACAGCACGTCGAATACTGTCAAGGGTCTGGGCAAGGAGTCCCGAATCATAATGATAATAAGGCGTGTGTTGGTTTTCGGAATGTGATGAAATAGTCATTGTTCAGTTTCTGTTCAAGTCTTGTGTTATGCTGTCAATCAGGATGATGGCTTCCTTCCCGGGCATCCCCTTTTACCCGCACGCCCAATGTATTCCGCTGACAATCATCCCTGTCGGAAGCGTCACGATAGCATCATCGCTCTGCGGCACGTCAAGAGCAAGCGCCGCGTACAGGCAGAAGGGTGCCACGAAACAGCGATAAAAGGTTTCACACCGGATTTATCAGGACCTCACCGTCCTCACTTCTTTGCAAAGAGATTGTCCTGCAAAGCCTGGAGCGCACGTTGCTTGTCGCTCATGGAAACGAGGAAGGAGATATTATGGTTGGAGCCACCATAACTGATCATCCTGAGGGGAATATCGCGGAGTGCATCGGTGGCAATCGTCTCGAAACCGGTGTTTTCGCTGCGGAGATCACCGACAACGCAGATGATGCACATGTCAGGGTCAACCTGAACCGTGCCGATCTTCTTGAGCCGTTCGACGATTGCTGCCAGACGGCTGGTCTTATCGATGGTGACGCTGACACCGACTTCCGAAGTGGTGATCATGTCAATCGGGGTCTTGTATTTGTCAAAGATGCTGAAAACCTTGCAGAGGAAGCCGCTGGCAAGGAGCATTCTGCTGCTGACAATCTTGACGGCGGTGATGTTATCCTTTGCGGCTACCGCCTTAATGGTGCCTTCTTGCATTTCATTGTTGATGATAGTACCAGGAGCGTGAGGGTCCATGGTGTTTTTCAGACGTACAGGAACGCCGGTGATTCGTGCTGGCTGTATGCAGGTAGGATGTAGAATCTTGGCTCCGAAATAGGCAAGTTCGGCACTTTCCTCGAAGTTCAACTGGCGGACGGGAGACGTTCCCACGACAAATCTGGGGTCGTTATTGTGCATTCCGTCAATGTCTGTCCATATCTGCACCTCCTCCGCACGGACGGAAGCGCCGATGAGCGTGGCGGTATAGTCGGAACCTCCGCGCTGAAGATTGTCGACCTGTCCGGAGGCGTTACGGCAAATGAAGCCCTGGGTGATGTAGACATCGTACCCGGGATTGGCATTGAGCAGACGTTGGAGGTGCTCACGGATGTAGTGCATGTCGGGTTCTCCGTTCTTGTCGACCTTCATGTAGTCAAGTGCGGGGATAAGGATGGCCTTTACCTGCTGCTCCTTGAGGTAGTTGGTGATCATGTTGGTGCTGATGATCTCTCCCTTTGAAAGTATTTCCTTCTCGATACTTTCGGAGAACTTCATGTTGCACAGGTCATGTATGTCAAGGAAAATGTCGTCAATGAGTTTGCGGGTTGCCTGACGCACCTCCTCGGTTGCGTAGAGTTGCGGGATATGTTCACGGTATTTGCCGCGCAGACAGGTGATGGTGCTTCCGGCACCCTCAGGATTGCCCTTGCGGACATAGTCGGCAATTTCAACCAAAGAATTGGTGGTGCCACTCATGGCAGAAAGCACTACAATCTTAGGGGTTCCGTCCTCAGTGATAAGTTTGCAGACATTTTTCATGCGTTCGGGCGTTCCGACGCTGGTACCTCCGAATTTGAATACTTGCATTTGTGGTAAAAAACGTTTGTTTGTGTTGGAAGAAAAGAGGGGGATTCTGGTGTTGGCACACGCCGTCAACATCATGATTGCCCGATAATGTGCACCTGATGTTTGGCATCGCTGTTGATGGTGCTTCCTGGAAGTGCAGAAGATTCCGTCACGGTTCCCTCGCAGCATTTATAGACTCTACCGGGGAAATCGGCAAGATGCTTCATATTGTGGGTGACGATGACGACTGTTGTTCCGGAATTCCGCAACGAATCGAGGAGCGACATGATTTTATGTCCGGTGTCGGCATCGAGGTTTCCCGTGGGTTCATCGGCAAGGATGAGGCGCGGAGAATTGAGCATGGCGCGTGCGATGGCAATACGTTGCTGCTCGCCTCCGGAAAGTTCGTGGGGATAACGGTCGATGCTTCCGGGCAGTTCCACTTGCCGAAGCACCTCCTCAATGCGCTCCATACGTTCCTCCTTACGCTTCCATCCTGTGGCACGGAGGACAAAATCGAGATTCTGACGGATGGTCTGATGGTGTAACAACGCGTAATCCTGGAAGACGATGCCCATCTGCCGGCGCAGTTCAGGTATCTGTTTTCGCTTGATATGGTCGAGATCGTATCCGAGAACACTGATGGAGCCATCCTCGTAGTCCAATTCGGCATACATGGTTTTCAGCAGACTACTCTTGCCGCTACCCACGGCACCGATGATATATACCAATTCGCCCTCCCCGATGCTGAGGTTGGCATGCTGAAGAATGGTCTTATCGTCGATGATGATACTGACGTCGGAGATACTGATGAACTGATTCATAGGAAGGTATGGGAGGTGATTCTTTGGGCGGCAGACGGAGAAACACAGCCTCTGTTGCCGGTCTGAGACGGGAGGCATAAACTGCCGCCGCAGATCTTTAATTGATGTTTTGCGGGTTGCTTTCTGCCGTCTTTCAGCCTCTTTGCAGTTAAACGCAGGCTTAGGATATGGCAAAATGATTGACGGAACCCATCTTGAATAATGCCTATTGAGGAAAAATCATGGCAAAAATACAATATAATTCCGAGTAATGTTGAGATTTTGCGGTATTTTATTGGAAGTCTGACTTTTTTTTTCCTATTTTTGTACCTGCATTTACTACATTCCCCGGTTACAAGTGTCCGGGCAGATGCGGAAAATGATTTGAGATACACCTTTTGGGGGACGTAGAAACACCCTCGAGAGATGGGTTCTGCAGATCATCCTTTTCAAACAATCAGCCGGCATCACAAGCCTCCACCCTGCTCTTTTGCTTGACGGGAAACCTTCATAAGGGGGGAAAACGAAGCAGGAGGGGCGGAAGGAAACTTTTTACGGAACAGACGAAACCGTCCGTTTCAAAAGCAAATGCACGTAAAAATAATGTGATATCCTTCCCGAAAAACACCATCTCCCCACGACAAGACATGGAAAAATTCGAAGTAAACATCTTAGGTTGCGGAAGCGCTTTGCCCACTATGCGTCATCAAATGACGTCGCAGGTGGTAAATCTCCGCGAGAAACTCTTCATGATTGACTGCGCAGAGGGCACACAACTGCAGATGCGGCGCCAGAATCTGAGTTTCTCGCGCCTGGGACATGTCTTCATTTCCCACCTTCACGGCGACCATTGTCTGGGACTGACGGGGATGATTTCCACATTTTCCCTCCTCGGAAGGGTGGCGCCCCTGCACATCTACAGTCCGGGGGACGACTTGGAGCGTCTATTACGTCCGCATCTCGACTTCTTTTGCCATGGCATTTCCTTTGACGTCATCTTCCATTCCTTCTCCCCCTGCCAATCGGAAGTCATCTACGATGACCGCACGGTGAGCGTCCGCACCTTGCCTCTCCGCCACAGGATGCCGTGCTGCGGATTCCTTTTCTCGGAAAAACCGACGTTGCCCCACATACGTCGCGAGATGATTGACTTCCTGAAAATACCCTATTATGCCATCAACGCCATCAAATCCGGAGCAGGATGGACCGACGTGGACGGACGTGAATGGAAACATGAAGAACTGGTGTTTGCCGCTGATGCGCCACGCCGCTATGCCTATTGCAGCGACACCATGCCCGTAGACGGAAACATTCCGCTGCTGGAAGACGTTGACGTGCTCTTCCATGAGGCGACTTTCTCCAACGATGCCGCCAGCCGCGCCAAAGAGACCGGGCATTCGACGGCAGCGCAAGCCGCAGAAATGGCAAAAAAATGCCACGCGAAACGCCTCATCATCGGACATTTCTCTTCGAGATACCCTGATGAAACTGTCCTCAAAGATGAGGCTTCCCTTATATTTCCACATGTCGTTTTGGCCAAAGAAGGCCTTAAAATCGAGGTATAAAGGCCTTTTCGTGCACCAAAAATCCGCAATATAAGAAAAAAGTACTAACTTTGCCGAAAAATAGGATATACAAAAGCACACAGGAACCAGCGTGACGGTAGGTCCTATAAGTTAGCATTGCCCAGATTCCGATTCTGTTTTCGAAACCGGAATCACCATGAGTAAGGATGCTCAGTCCGGCATTCGACTGAACAGACAGGAACTTTCTGGCAATACGCAACCCGCAAAACCGACGGCAACATACGCCGGTAAAGTTATAGGACCCATCTGAAAAACAACAGATATTTCTGAAACGCTTTTATATAACGACGATAAAGATTTGCGCTTTTTTGAGGCACAAAACAAACATAAACGACAAAAACAATGACAGACATCGATTGGGCTAATCTGAAATTCAGTTATACCCCGACGGATTACAACGTACGCTGCTATTTCCGCAACGGCAAATGGGGAGCAATAGAAGTGTCTTCCTCTGAATACATCAACCTTCACATGGCAGCATCCTGCCTGCACTATGGTCAGAACGGTTGGGAAGGTCAAAAGGCTTTCCGCTGTCCCGATGGGAAAATCCGGACTTTCCGCCTTGAGGAGAACGCAGCACGCCTGCAATCAACCTGCAGAGCCATGATGATGCCCGAAGTTCCTACCGAACTTTTTACTGAGATGTGCCTGAAGGCAATAAAACTTAACGAACGCTTTGTTCCGCCCTACGAAACCGGAGCCGCGCTCTATATCCGACCCATCGTCTTAGGAACGGGTGCGCAACTGGGTGTAAGCCCTACTGACGAATACCTCATTATCATCTTTGTCACTCCCGTCGGCCCCTATTTCAAGGGGGGATTCTCAGCCACGAACTACGTCATCACCCGCGAATTTGACCGTGCCGCCCCCCAGGGTACCGGAAAATACAAGGTGGGAGGCAACTATGGCGCATCGCTCAGAGCCCACGTCAAGGCCGCAAAAGAGGGATACAGTTGCGAATTCTACCTCGACCCCCGCACGAAAAAATACATTGAAGAGTGCGGAGCCGCCAACTTCATTGCTGTCAAAGGTAACAAATACATCACCCCGGAAAGCGATTCCATTCTGCCTTCCATCACAAACAAGAGCCTGCAACAACTGGCACTTGACATGGGAATGGAGGTGGAATGCCGCAAAATACCCGTAGAGGAACTGGAAACTTTCGAAGAGGCGGGCGCATGCGGTACCGCAGCCGTCATCAGCCCCATCGGATATATCGACGATCCCGAAAACGGAAAACGCTATACTTTCTCCAAAGACGGACAACCCGGTCCCGTATTCCAAAAACTCTACAACCGGCTCCGCGACATCCAATATGGCATAGAACCCGATGTTCACCATTGGGTGACCGTCATCGACTGACGAACCACGCCAGCGGAGATGGCGGAAAAATGCCCTCGGAACGGTTTCATGGCATCCGGCATTTCGCAACGGAAAGCCATCGGAAACAACGTACCGCAAGGTATTATAGCCACATCGTGAAGAGCCGTATTTCCCACCTGTCAGTTTCGGACACTCAATATTTTATATTCGGACACTCAATATTAATATAATATTAAGGTGGAGCACCAAAGAAGTTCTGCCACCCTTGCATCACGGAAATCCGCCATAACGGAATAATCTGTGGAGACTTCCCGATATGAAATCTTGTGAAACAGCCGGTGGAAATTAACAGAACCCACCTTTACACCAAACGTATACGAGGGATTCCCTCACTCGCTTGCCATGAAGAAACTCATTGCTTTCCCCTTTATGTTGCTGCTTGCAGCAAGTGTCTGCGGCTGTCAAAGCGAAAAGCAGAAGCAACAGGAAAAAGAACTGGAAGAATTGCGCGAACTGGCCAAGATGGATCGCCAGGAAATGGAGAACCAATACGAGCAGTTTGCCTTGCAGTATGATGAACTGAAAAAGGGCATCAGGGACGATTCGCTCATCGTCAGGCTTGAAGAAGAACGCCAACGTACGCAGGAATTGCTTGAAGAACTGCGACGGGTGAAGGACAATGATGCTGCCGAAATACGGCGTCTGAAGAAGGAACTCGAGACCGTTCGCGGCATCCTCCGCACATACATCATCCAAGTAGACAGCCTTACACGCGAGAACGGAAGGCTTACCAGCGAACGCGATGAGGCGCGCGCTATGCTCGATGGTGCAAACACAAAAATCAGCAACCTCAACGATGAAAGGGCACGACTCTCGGACAAGGTGGCCATCGCCTCGCAACTCAATGCTACGGCCATCAATGCCGTCGGACTGAAGTCTAACGGGAAGTCCGCACGACGTGCAAAAGACATCAAACGCTTCGACGTCAATTTCCTCATCAACCGCAACGTTACCGCCAACACCGGCGAACGGAAAGTGTACGTACGCATGATGAATCCGTCAGGAGGAGTGGTCAATCCGTCAGGAAACTTCTCCTACGAAAACAAGCAACTCGAATGCTCCGCAGTGAAAAACATTGAATTCACCGGTGAAGAACAGCGCGTTTCAATGGTTATCAAAACGGACAACGACTTCATCGCTCCCGGACAATACTCCATCTACATCTTTACCGACGGACAGATGATTGGCTCATCAAGCATCACTCTGAAGAAATAACCTCAATAACATAAATAATAAAAACCATGAAAATCTCACGTATTTTTGCTGTATCCGCCCTATTCGTGCTCGGTATCACCTCCGCTTCCGCACAGGCATACAGTTCTTACAAGGACAAATGGCATTGGGACAAAGGTACCATCGTTGTGGATACTCCCGCCCGTCCCGCAGGTCAGCAGCATGTGCTGGGTCTCACCGACCAGAAAATGAAGACCGTCCGCGTTGGTTTTGTCGGACTTGGTATGCGCGGTCCTTGGGCCGTGATGCGCTTTGCCAACATTCCCGGCGTTGAAATCGTTGCTCTTTGCGATTTCGAAGAGAAACGTGCTGAGGGCTGTCAGAAGTATATGCGCGAAAAGGGACTTGCACCCGCACAGGTTTATTACGGAGAAAAGGGTTACGAAGAACTCTGCAAGAACCCCGACGTCGACCTGGTTTACGTAGCAACGGACTGGGACCACCACTTCCCCGTAGCCAAGTGCGCACTTGAAAATGGCAAGCACACCGCCATCGAAGTGCCCTCTGCCATGAACCTCGACGAGTGCTGGAGCCTCATCAACCTTTCAGAACAGACCCGCAAGCACTGCATGATTCTGGAAAACTGCTGCTACGACTACTTCGAAATGACCGCCCTCAACATGGAACAGGCTGGCGTTTTCGGAGAGGTTATCCGTGCTGAAGGTGCCTACATCCACAACCTCGACCCCTTTTGGGACGCTTATTGGCAGAACCCCGACGGCAGCGATGCCGACGGACTCCACTGGCGCATGAAATACAATAAGGAAAACCGTGGCGACGTCTACGCTACTCACGGCCTCGGCCCTGTGGCACAATGCCTCGACATTCACCGTGGCGACCGCTTCACCACCCTCGTTGCCATGGATACCAAGAGCGTTCATGGAAAGGCATGGGTGGAGAAAAAGACCGGAAAGCCCTGCAAGGAATTCCGCAACGGCGACCAAACCACCACGCTGATGCGCACTGCCGAAGGTAAGGTAGTTGAAATCCAGCACAACGTCATGAATCCTCAGCCCTACAACCGTCTGTTCAAACTCACCGGAACTGAGGGCTACGCCACCAAATACCCCACCGAACAGATTGCCCTTACCGGCGACCAACTCTCCAAGAGTGGCGTTGCACCCAATATGGACGACCTGAGCGGACACTCCTTCCTGCCCCAAAAGCAGTACGACGAACTCTATCAAAAGTACTATCATCCCATTCTTACGAAGTACGGAGAGAAGGGCCGTCAGATGGGACACGGCGGTATGGACTTCATCATGGACAGCCGTCTCGTATACTGTCTGCAGAATGGTCTGCCCCTCGACATGGACGTTTACGACCTGGCTGAGTGGTGCTGTCTCGCAGAACTCGGAAGTCTCTCTATGGACAACGGCTGCGCTGCCGTAGCATTCCCCGACTTTACCCGTGGTCACTGGAACGACGTGAAGGGCTACAAGCATGCCTATGCCTCTGCAGAAGACGAGGCTGCCACCGAGGCTGCTGCAGAAGCCTGCACACAAGCACAGATAGACGCCACCACGAAGTACAAACTTTGGGACCTCTACGACGCTGTAAAGAAAGCCACGAACGAAAAGGCAAAGGCAAAGGCCCAGAAGGCTTACGACAAGGCACGCGCCAACTACCGCAAAGAACTCTGCAAGTAATAACCGGCAGGCCTGAAAAAAAATACGGCTCGGCAGACATTGCCCGTAAAAATAGCGTACGGACATGTGCTGCCGAGCCTTTTTTATGCCCTCCCCCCTACCACTTCTCTTCGCTCTAACCTCCGATAACTTTCCGCATTATAGAACAGAATATTGCAAACAACACTATACAATCCAACCAAACCACGACATAAAATCTCTAAAATACCCGTCATTCTCCTTGCGGATTCCACACTTTCTCCTTAACTTTGCAAAACAAACGGACGCTTACGCCTCCAAAGGAGAGATGGTAGAGTGGTCGATTACAGCAGTCTTGAAAACTGCCGTACCGAGAGGTACCGGGGGTTCGAATCCCTCTCTCTCCGCAATATCACCTGATTATCAGTGATTTGCAAAATTTACACCCAATTTTACACCAAAAAAAGTTGTAAAATTGGGTGTTTTGTTTTCTAACAGGTCGGAAAACAGCACTTTCTCACACATACATATTGCTCCCCATGGCTATATGAGTCCATGGTTTCTTTCAGTTGTCTGAAGACGGTCAGGTCTGTTTTAGAGAATGATGCGG
>CAMAFY010000002.1 GCA_945833885.1 uncultured Bacteroidales bacterium | reverse complement strand
AAATGCTTCTTTTCCAATCGTCCGGAGGTGGCAGTGCCCGACGTCCGTGAGTTCAAGGTCCATCCGGGCGATGTGATATTCCTTTGTTCCGATGGTGTCAGCAAGTATGTGCAGCCAGGCATCATGAAAGAACGGCTCATGGATAATCGTAAGCCGGAACAGATTGCTGATGTCATAAAGTTCCTCTGCGAGAAGAGCTCCCAAGACAATTACTCCGGTGTCATCATCCAGGTAAAGGATGGGTGCGAGTAATGCAGGCCGGATAAGCGGATTTTATCATCACATAATTCAAGTTACGCAAGTTATTTGAATATATTATCACACGGACAATCACAGATGTCCACGGACGGCACGGAGAATTATTATATGATTTTTTGGGGGGATATACGGAAATCCGCCATGGAGTTGTTCACGGCAACGGAGCGCACGCCTCGTACCTGCTTACCGAAGCACAGCTCGACGCACATATCAAGGCCTTCACCACCCTCTATCTCTACGTGGCAGGAATGTGCTTCAACGAACTGAAAGACAAGTATGACATCTGATATTGGACCGGGCGTCCCTCCGTATTTCGCATTACAGGGAGGTTCTATAAATTAGCTTGAGGCGAGTTTATGACTATTGCGCAGTAGATTTCTGTTCTGCAAATACGCGCATAGCGGGCTAAGTAAGTATTTGCAGAACAGAAAGATACAAGCAAGAGGTTTAAAATCGACCAAGCATAACGCACTGTCCATAATGAATAAAAACTAATTTATAGAACACCCCTATATTCATCCTCCGTTCTGCATCTGTCGGCAATCATTTGGCGGCTAACGCTTATTTTGTCCTTGTTGTATTTGTTGTCCTTGTTGTCGTAAAAAACATAACTGGCGTTCCGGAAATCAAAAACATCGGACTTCTTTGTGCAAAAGTACGGAGGTTTTGCCTCAAAAGTACGGAGCTTTTATGCAAAGAAGTCCGATGTTTTTGTTCTTCCGAAGCCCACTTCCCTCCCCCCCTAAAAAAAGTTTTTTGAAAATCTCCTACATTTCCTACACCCGGCACGGAAAACCCCAATGAAGACTGGCATTTTCAGGTGTAGGATTGGGTGTAGGATTACCCCTTGGTGTAGGATTATCCTACACCTTCCGCCTTTTTCCACCCCTTTTTCACCGTATTTCTACCATGGAAACCGACGCCAAGCCGAGAGCCATCAAACTTGTTTGAATGGCCGAGGCGCGAAGGAGGTCGCGAAGCAACGTGTCGGAAGTGTGCAGTTTCGTGCAAAATGTTGCAGGGAAAATGTCAAGAAAACGGCAGAAAAGACAGCAAAATCCTACACCAATCTTACATCCTGCACCTTATCCTACACCCAATCCTACACCCGGAACTGCCAGCAAATGCTGAAGATTTGCGGCATTGGTGTAGGAAATGTAGGAGATTTTCAAAAAACTTTTTTTATGGAGGAGAATATGCGTACGCTCCGACTTATTGCCGGCAACGCTCACCGACCCAAAATGAAACCGGAACTTCGGCTGGGGACCTGTGTGCAAAAACGCTCAAAACACACAGGGGACGCACGAAGTTCCGGGTTGTTTTCGTTGATTATGCCGAGTCGCGACGGAAGAAGGCGAAGCCAACTGACGGAGCAGCGAGAGGAGAGACCAGCTTGCTTGGGCTATCCCGAGTCGCGACGGAAGAAGGCGAAGCCATCAACTATTCCTTCGCAATGATTTCCGAGGGGTTGGTGCGCATCGTGCTGCGGATGTTCCATAGCACGATGGCGGCTATCAGCACGATGACGATGAGCGAACCGCCGATGCAGGAAATGAGGGGCGAAACGTCCCCCACCTGGAAGCCTGTCACGGACTTGGAAAACAGGAACCGATGGAACAGCACCGCCACGGGCAGGGCAATGAAGAGCGAGAGCAGGACAAGCAGCAGATACACACGACCGAAGAGGCGGTAGATGTCGCGGCTCTTCGCCCCGCAGACCTTGCGTATCGCCACCTCCTTGCGGCGCGAACGGGTGTCGAGGGCAATGGTACTGTAGATGCTCATGACACAGATAAGGATGCTGATGCCTGCCAGAATCCAGCCTACGATACGGAAGTTTTCGATCAGGGGCACCAGTTCGTGGCTCTCGTGGAAGTTGGTAGCCATCTTTTGCACCACGGAAGGCTCTACCCTCCGGATGGCGGATTCCGTCTGACTCAGGAGTTGCCGGTATTTCCCCGTTTTAGGCACAAGTACAAAATCCGTGGCAATGAGTTCTGCATCGGGATGGACCATGATGGACGTCTCCTGGACCTCGTATGGAATGCCGGGAATGGTGCCTGCTATAGGATATGCCTGCTCCGGGAACCCCCACGCGCTAACTCTCAGCGCATCGGACGTGGCCACGCCCATCCTGCGGAATTTACAGTAGAGACTGTCGTTGAGCAACAGGTATGCACCGGAGCCCGTGGGTCTGTGCAGCCAATTCACACGCAGGCGGTAGAAGTCGACGACCGAAGTGTCGGGGACGACGAGATGCTGAAAATACGACTGGCCGCCTAAGGCTTCCAGCACCTCACGGTTGTTTTGTATATCGGTTATCTGATACCAGCCCATTTCGTGTACCATCATCTTTTCCAGTCCGGGCAGCTCCGCAATCTCCTTCTTCAATAGCGGCAGACTGTGGACATTCACCTCATTGAGTCGCAGGAAAAGGCTTTCCTTGTAGGGTTCCAGGTCGTCGGGGAGATTGTGGTGTTTCATCAAAAGTCCCGACCACCGTCCTACAGTGAGCGAACCGCACACGAAGATGATGCTGATGGCCATCTGCAGGCCCAACATCACGTTTCGGAAAAGGTGTGTATGGCTGCCCCGCATGTGGACGGCCAGTCCCTGCCCAGCCTTGCTGATGCGCCCCAGTGCCACCCAGATGACGATGCCGCAAAGCAGGAGCAGCACGACACCGATGCAGAAACTGTAGTATGCCAGGTTTTGAAGGGAGACGGAAGTATCGGATATGAGGCGTTCAAAATGCGAATGGAAGAAACGCTCCACCCAACTGCCCATGGACATCGCCACAGCCACAGCCATACCTGTCACCATCAGGACCTCGGCAAAGAGCAGGCGGAACAGCTGCCAGCGTTTGGCCCCGTGGGTGATGCGCAACGACACCTCGCGCCGACGCATCCAGAACAGCTGCACCTCCATGCGCAGAAAACCGATGACGGCGGCAATGAGGATGAGCGCACCGATAAGGTGCACCAGCATCTGGACGCTGACAATCAGCCGGATGTCAGCCTGGTTCACCGCACTTTCCAACGTCGCAGTCAGCCCGAAAGGTTCCAGACGGGCATTCAGTTCCTGCAGCAGTTGCGATTCCGTGCAGCCCTCCCGGCGCAACACGGTAGTAAGCCAGGGAGCATAGAACAAATCGCCACCCACTCCGTCTACCGCACCGCACGACTCACCCTCCATCTCGCCTAAACAGACATAAAGGTACGTGTTGTAGAGGGGACGGTCGAACTCCGAAACGTCCTCAAATACGTCGACGATGGTCAGCGGGACCGGAAGCAGTGCGGTGGTTTTCGTATGTACCGCCCCCCGGGGATCCACATCGCCGAACATGATGGATGCCAACTTCCGGCTGATGATGGCTTCGCCCGGTTTCAGCCTGCCGATGGTATGGCCCGTAACGGCAGAGCGGATACCCAGAAGATTGAAATAACCGGGGTCGGTAAGTGTGAAAGACATGGACATCTTCCGCACAACGGAGTCGCCCAACCGGAACTCCAGGATACTGCTATACGCTGTTCCGTTGGGCACTGCCATACGTTCCACACTTTTCAATCCGCCATCACACTTCAGGGCACGGAGGATGTCGCGGCTGAAGGATGGCGGGGGTACCCTCCTGCCCGTGGAATCCACTTTTGCAACGTAACCTCCTACAGGTTCAAGGCCCACGGAATAGGTGCGGTCGGCGTAGGGCTGGCTGTATATGCTGGGGAACGTCATCTTCGACAACGCGGCATGGACAAAGGCCAGCGTGACGATGCCGATGGCGATGCTCAGTACCGAGATGACGGTCTGAAGCTTGTACTTCAGGAGGTTGCGCACAGCAACCTTCAGATTGTGGAGAATCATATACATGGTCAGAGAAGGGGGGACTTACATTTCCACACGTTCCACTATCTCACCGTCGTAGAGGCGTACGATGCGGTCGGCATATGAGGCGTCGTGCTGCGAGTGGGTGACCATGATGATGGTGGTGCCCTCGCGGTGCAGTTCGCTCAGCAGGTTCATCACCTCCTTGCCGTTCTTCGAGTCGAGATTACCCGTGGGTTCGTCGGCCAGAATGAGCTTGGGGTTGGCCAACACGGCACGGGCAATGGCCACGCGCTGCTGCTGACCGCCCGAAAGCTGGTTGGGGAAATGCTTCCGGCGGTGCGAAATGGCCATGCGGTCCATCGCCGCCTCCACGCGGCGCTTGCGCTCTTTGGCAGGCACTCCCATATAGAGCAGCGGCAGTTCGATGTTTTCATAGACATTGAGCTCGTCAATGAGGTTGAAACTTTGGAACACGAAACCGATGACACCTTTGCGGATGTCCGTCCGCTCGCTCTCCTTCAATGTACTCACTTCCTTACCGTCCAGCAGATACTTGCCCTCGCTGGGGTTGTCGAGCAGGCCCAGTATATTGAGCAGGGTGGACTTACCACAGCCCGACGGCCCCATGATGGCCACGAACTCGCCTTCCTTCACTTCGAGGTTTACCTCGCGGAGCGCCCATGTCTCCACTTCTTCCGTACGGAATATTTTCTTGATGTTTTCTAACTGTATCATAGTCTGTTGTTGATGAGTTCTTAACAGTGCGTTTTTCTTTTAGACTTTCGGCTTATCGAAAACGCTTTTATTCTTTGGCGATAATCTCCGAGGGATTGGTGTGCAGAATGCAGCGGATGTGCCAGCTGACGATAGTGGCTATCAGCGCGACAATGAGCAGCGCGCCCATAAGGCAGGGCCAGAGCGGCGACATGTCGGCCCCGGACAATGTTTCGTCATTGAGGTCCTCGGCGCTGAACATGATGTCGTTGAAGAGCACCGCCACGGGCAGGGCCACGAGCAGCGCCATACTGACGATGAGCAGATAGACGCGGCCGAAGAGGCGGTAGATGTCGCCGCTCTTGGCGCCGCACACCTTGCGGACGGCCACCTCCTTGCGGCGCGACCGGGTGTCGAGGGCGATGGTGCTGTAGATGCTCATGGCGCAGATGACGATGCTCACGACGCCGAGGATGGTGCTGACAAAGCGCATGACGTTGACCACGGACAGCACGGCGCTGCAGTAGTCGTGGAAGTTGTGCGTCATGGGCTGCACGATGGTGGGCACCATCTGCTCGATGACGGCGTTCGTCTCGCGCATCATCCGGTCATACTCCCCCTTTCGGGGAACGAGCACGAAGTCCGTGGCCATGGCGTCGGTGATGGCCGGGCAGACGGCGATGGAGAGTTGGCGGCGCTCGTAGGGCACATAGGAGATGGTGCCCGCGATGGGTAGCACCAGGTCCGCCCCTATCGGTCCGAAGCGCCGGAGGGTCAGCGTGCCGTTGAGGGCCACGCCCACGCTGCGCAGCCGGGCATAGACGCTGTCGTTCAGCAGCAGGCACGGACCCGCGCAGGCCCCCTTGTTGAGCCACTTCACGCGCAGGTCGTAGAACGAGAGGATGGTGGTGTCGGCGGTGCAGAGGAAGGGCAGGTAGTCCTGATTCTGAAGGGTCGCCATGGCGTCGGCATTGCCCGTCACCTCGGGCAGCGACAGGTAGTACACCTCGTGCGGCATCATCTTCTCCACGCTGTGCAGGCGGCCTATCTCCTCCTTGAGCGCCTTGATTTCATACTGCGCCTCGGTGGCGCCCAGAAAGGCGCATTCCTCGTAGGGCGCCGTGTCGTCGGGGATGTGGTAGGGCCGCAAGACCAGTCCGGACCATCGGCTGACGGTGAACGTGGCACAGATGAAGACCGTGCTGATGGCCACCTGAAGGCCCAGCATGACGTAGCGGAACAGGTGCGAGCGGCTGCCCCGCATCTGGCCGGCCAGGCCGTGATCCGCCCGCCGCACACGCGCCACGGTCAGCCAGATGACGAGGGCGCAGACCACGAGCAGCATACCGCCGATATAGAGGCAGAAGGGGGCAAAGTGGAGGGAGAAGAAGTCCATTTCGCGGACGATTTGGGCAAACCGCGTGGTCAGTACGTTCTCCACCACCCACAGGGACATCACCATGGCTGTGGCGGCCGAGAGCAGCACCACCAGCGCCACCTCGGTGAAGAGCAGACCGAACAGATGGCGGCGCTTGGCCCCATGGGTGATGCGCAGGGCCATCTCGCGGCGGCGCATCAGGAACAGCTGTATCTCCATGCGCAGGAAGCCGATGATGGCGGCCACGAGGATGAGCGCGCCGATGAGGTGGACCAGCGTCTGCGTGGTGATGACGCTCTGAATGTCCTCCCGGCTGACCGCCGGCGCCACCCCGGCCTCGAGGGCAAAGGGCTTCAGCCGCGCGTTCAGTTCTTCAATCAGTTGGCGCTCCGTGCACCCCTCGCGCAGCACCATCAGCGCCGTCGTACTGTAGAACACCTCCCTGTCGTTGCCATACACATGGGCCCCGAAGAGGTCGCCGTCCTGCTCTCCGAGCGAGAAATAGACCGTGTTGTTGCTGAGGGCCACCTCGTGAATGGAGAGGTCTTCAAACACATCGACGATGGTCAGCGGCAGGGGCCGCATCTCGTTGGTCTGGTAGCAGACGGCGCCCACGGGGTCGGCATCGCCAAACATGGTGACGGCATTGCTGCGGCTGACGATGGCCTCGCCCGGTGCCAACCTTTTGATGGGCTCTCCCGTGATGGCCGAGCGCACCCCGGCCAGGTTGAAGTGGTCGGGGTCGATGGAGGTGTAGTTCATGGCCGCCTTGCGCGCTGTCGAGTCGGCCAGATGAAACTCCACGATGTTGCTGAAGGTGTTGCCATTGGGTATGGCCATGCGCTCAACGCTCTTCAGACCGCCGTCGCGCTTGAGGGCACGGATGACGTCGCGGGTGAAGGACGTACGGCGCCTGTCGTCGGCCTCGTTCTGATTGGCCTCGTTCTGATTGGCTGCCATAAGGCTCACGGCGCAGGTGCGGTCGTAGTATGGCTGGCTGTAGATGGCGGGGAACGTGACGTCCGACACCAAGGCGTGGGCGATGGCCAGCGTGACGATGCCGATGGCGATGCTCAGTACCGAGATGAAGGTCTGTAGCTTGTACTTCATGAGGTTGCGCAGGGCAACTTTGAGATGGTGTAGAATCATGTGCGTTTCGTGTTTGAGCGCAAAGGTAGGAGATAACGGCCGGACAGGCAAGGAATTCCGGATGATGAGATGCAGATTGTATGAAATTCATACACCACAATGTATGAAAATCACACACTCGGTTATTATCAGATTAGGATTGTTACCACAAACCGATTCTGTCGCTTTTTAGGGGTGTTCTATAAATTGGCTTGACAAGTTTACGGTGGGAATTTATAGAAGACCCCTTACATCAATAAGTGCAGATTTATGTAAAATTTCACACTTTTCCGCAGTTATCGATGTAATTATCCTAAAACGCCTCATCTTGAATTCTTGCTTACGTCAAAAAAAAGCACGGCGCAACGTGCTGTTTGCTGTAAACACATTGCGTCGTGCAACGGTAATACGCTGCCTCAGTCGGCATCGATTACCAGTTCCTCGAATTGCCCCAACTTGTCGTATCCGCTCACCAGCACCCTGTCGCCCGCCTTCAATCCCGAAAGGACTTCAAACTGCTGCGGATTCTGGCGGCCGATTTCAATCGACGTCCTGCGTACCGTCCTGCCGTCGGGCAACAGACGATAGATCCAACGTCCCAAGGTATGCTGGTAGAAGTCGCCACGGGGAATGACGAGGGTGGTCTCCGGTTTGCCCAGTTCAATCTGTACCCGGAACGTCTTGCCCAGACGGATGTTCGAGGGCCTTTCGCCGGTGAATACGAGGTCGCACGGAAAATTGCGCTCCTTCACCTCAGGCACCACCTTGCTGATGCGCAGGGGGAACTTCCGCTCCTCGTACTGGATGCTGGCAGGCAGTCCCATGGTGATGCGGTCGATGTAGTATTCCGAAAGCGAGGTGTGCACCTTGTATTCCGAAAGCACCTTGATTTCACCCACACTGGTCCCCGCCGCCACCTGCTGTCCCAAAGCGACATTGAGGAAACTGAGCTGGCCCGCCACGGTGGCACGCACCACAAGATTCGCCGTGCGGCCCGACGAGCGGGCGAACTTCCGGGCAGCCGCCTTGCGGTTGGCATCGACCATCTCCCGCTTGAGGAGCGTGCAGACGGAATCGTGCCTGAGGCTCTGAATCTGCAGTTCCGCCTTCCTGCGCTGATAGTCGTAGTCTTCCTCCATCACTTCCTGTTCCGCCCTGCTCTTTATCCCCATCCGGCATTCCTCGCGGCTCTGCTTCAGGGACTTTTCAAGCGAAGCCATCTGATGGGCGGCATCGAGTGCCTGCTGGCGGAGGGTGAGCGAACGTTGCTTCATCTCAATCTCCTGCTCGCGGTAGTTGCGCTGCTGGTTCTCCCACTCCGCCTGCTCCTCGTCGATGGTACGGAGCAGTTCGGGATTGGACAGCACCAATATGGTGTCGCCCACCTGAAGCATGGCACCGTCCTCGGCCATGATGCGCTCCACGAACCCACCTTCCAGGGCATTGATGCGGACGGTCTGGATGGGACCTACCACACCTTCCACATCGACATACTCCCGGAACGGGGCTTCCGCCACTTCGGCGATGCCATGCTCCCCGGCATCAAACCTGACCTGGCGCGGAGCAAACGCAAGGAAGATGGCATAACCGGCAACGGCGACAAAGACTGCGCCGGCCAACATGTGGAGGAGATACCTGACGTACCAGGGACGGGGTTTGAGTTGGATGTCCATAAGGGGGTGTGTATTTCTTGGGGTCCTTATTTAAGGGATGTTCTATAAATTAGTTTTTTATTCAATAAGGACAGTGCGTTATGCTTGGCCACTTTTCAACCTCTCGCTTGTATCTTTCTATCCTTTAAACACTTACATAGCCCGCTGTGGCTTCGCCGAAGATTGGCTGCGGCTCGGCATAGTCTGTGTAAACTCAGCCTCTGCGCTCACCTTGCACAATCTTTGCGTGTGTTCGCAGGACAGAAATCTACTGTGCGATAGCTCAAAAATTGTCTCAAGCTAATTTATAGAACCTCCCTTAAACGGAACGAGAGGTTGAACATGACGTATCGCCTCAGCACGTTCCTGTAGTTTTCGGTCTGCATCTGTGCGTCGAGGCTGTAGCTGCGGCTCGACATGCGGTTCAGCTGGTCGAGCATCGAGCCTGTACGCAGCTGGAAGGCATCGGCATTGTACTGTATGGTGTCGCCTTTCATCACCATCTTTATCCTGGTGGCAGTCACGACGGCTTCGTGCAGGCTGTGCTCCGTCAGAGTCTGCTTCTTCTTCATCAGCACGCGCCCGAAGGTGCCTCCCGTAATGCGATACTTCCTGTAGCGGAAGTTCACGGTCTTGTACGTATCCTCATAGCCACGTTTGGAGAAATGCAGGATATATTTCCCCGGTGCACTGATGTAATCGCCGAAACTGCGGTCGTTCATCCTGTCGTCCCTGCTGACAATGCGCTCCACTTCCGTGCTGTCGGGGCGTAGGAATCTGACCGTCACGGAATCCAGATGCTCATACGTAAATTCATCCGCAATCTGTCCCATCACCCAATACCTTTGGGCATGGGAAGCCAGGGCAAATATACAATACAACAGAAAGACGCAAAATTGTTTCATAAGGTTTTGAGTTTTTCAAAGTTTCTGCTGCAAAGGTACGGAATAATGGCGAATACTACAGGGGGGGGGTAAAAAAGCTGGGGACCGTATATATTTCTCATATATTTTTTTCCGAACGTTTTCGTTCAGCCAAATGAGCAGAGATGAGCTGACGAACGAAGCATGAGCAGAGATGAGCTTGCTCAATCTATGCCATGCAAGGAGGAAGAGGGCGAAGCCAATTTGCTCAATCTATGCCATGGCGAGAAAACGTGAAATCCAAGGCCTTCTGCAGTATTTCCATTTCGTTATTGAAGTTGTAAAAGCCGTTGATGCGGTATTCTTCGCCCACACGCTGGCCGTCGGGAGTGATGGTTTCGTAGTGGGGAATGCCGTTGAAACGGAAATCCTCTTGCAGACGGCTGAAATCGGTATTCGGGATGCAGATGGTCTCCTCGTCAGAGAGCCATTCCTTCACGTAGTTGTGGTATGCCTCGCTACCCTCTGCCGTATCTTCGCCTGCGATGAAGATGAGTTTCACGTCATCGCGTCGGGCAATCTCCGCCCGCAGTTCCTTGTAATGCTGTATGGCACTGCGGCAGGGACCGCATCCCATGCCCCAGAAGTCAATCACCAGGTAGCGCCGGGGATAGCGGGCCTGGAGGGAACGGATGAGTTCGCCCGACCGGCCTACGGGCAGGGGAGAAGTGAGGGCGGTCTGTGCCTGTCGGGCGGCATGGAACTGTTCCGCGTGGCGACGCAGGGCTTCGTGGGTGAACGATGCCACATAGCGGGGAAAAACATTGCTCAGGCAGGGAACACGTTCGGCCTGCAGCCTGCGCTCCGCATCACTGAGGGTTGTATCGGCCAATATGCGGTCTTTGCTGCATTCACTGCTCTGCCATAAAGTGTAGCCACTCTGCATCTCCTTGTAACTGCATATTTGTGCCAGCAGGGTATTGACTTTGCTGCCCATCATTTCGCGCCACAGGGCATAACGGGCCTCCATTTCCTGCAGGATACTTTCGGGCGTATTGGTCCACTGCTCGTCCATATCCACGACTTCCCTGATGGCAGCGTTACGTACGGGCCAGGCAAATTGCATGCGGTTAATCAGAATATCGTAGTCATCGCTGGCCATGAGCAGCGGATTGTCGAAGTCGATGCGGCTGAGCAACCGGCTGTAGAACGATGTGTCGAATAGCGTGGCATACTCCAGGCTGTCGGCAGGAGTCTCCATTTTCCAGTTCGACCCTTTTTGGAGTGCGTAGCTCATTACGCCCTCGGCATAGTGCACCTGTGCGTCTGCCACACTTAGCTGCATTTCCAAAGGTGTGAAGCCACAGCGGGCTGCCACCGTCTGCAGGCGGTAGGCCATGAGCCGCCACAACTGTCCGGCCAGGACTTCGGCTTCCTGCGGTGTACCTTCGAGAAAGAACATCCGTATGGCAATTTCGCTGAAGTTCAAACCCGATTTCAGCCACCGCTCTACCGCCTTGCTGCTGCCGTTATGGTAGTCGCACCGAAACACCCCGTCGTCGCCTTTACGCAGGCTTACATCGATGGTGTCGCCAGGGCGGACAAACACTTCGAGCCACTCCATGCCCGGCAACGCCTTGTCCATACGGAACAATTGCCGCTTGGGATAGTCCACCTTCCACCGCTTCTCGAACGTACCGTCGGGGCGTATGTCGGCAACCATAATCCAGTTATTATTGCTGAATGCACCATCGTACGAACCTTCGAGCTGGGTGGGGAAGCCTGCCTCCGGACTGTAACCTTCAATGCGTCCGCGGAGGGTCACGCTGTCGGTCGTAAACCAGTCGGCTGGCACGGTACAGGCATTCGCACTGGCCAATTCTTCCATCGTCTTCATCTGCAGTGTGTGCTTACTGTCGTGGATGCCAAGAAGCATGAAGGCGCCCGGTCCGTCGTACTCGATGAAGTCGAACACCCGTGTACGCTGCGGCAGGGGATTGAAGTGCAGCGTGAAGTCGGTGGTCCTGTCGGAAGGCGAAGTCACCCAAGTATCCATGGGCAGACCCTCGGCAGAGCGCAAAAGGTGACGGTTGTTGTCTGCGTCCACCAGATAACAGGTACTTGCAATGCGGAAATTGTTGCCGGCAGGATAGTCGAGCGTGAAGCGAACGGTGGTGGCGGTGTCGGCAAACACCACTTCGCGCACCTTCAGTTCGCCTCTTGAAAAATTCGCGCATCCCAAAGCCTCGGGGGCTTTCATCACAATGCGCTTGGCACTGATGGGTGCAGCCAGGGCGAAAAGGGCACATAGAAGGAGGGTCAGAAACTGTTTCATACAATGTGTGGAAAAGGAGATTATATGGGTAATTGCGTAGTTAAGGGAGTATGGTGTTCAAAGTCGTAGGCCGTCATGCTGCGGAGGGTATAGTATAGGCTCCAATAGGTGCTCAGGGCACTGATACGGCTACGGCGTGCGGCATTCTTCGCACTGATGGCGGCATTGAGGTCGAGGATGCTGCTGCGTCCCATGACGTAGAGCCGTCGGGCCACGGCATACCGCTGTTCCGCACGCTCATCGGTGAGCACGGCAACATGCACCTTCCGGGCCTGCATATTGAACTGGAGCACCAGTTTCTCCACGTTCTGGCAGAAATTGCGCATGCCCTGCTCTGCCTGCGTATGGGTAAGTGCCAGTTGCGACTTGGCCACCTTCACCTTGCCGCGGCCCCGTCCCCAGTCGAGCAAGGGAAAGGCCAAGGAGACACTGACATACTCCTGGTTCAGAAGATGACAGTATGAAGTGCGCAAGTCGCGGCCCGTCTGCGATAGTCCGAACTGCACATAGAGGTCGGCACGCAGTCCGCTTGCAGCCTTGGCAGACGCCAGGTTGCTCTCGCTCTCCTTGACGACGCGGCTGTAGTATTCGGGATCGGGACTGTTCTGCAAGGCGAGTTCCATGGCCGATGCCAACGGCACCTGAAACTGTGGCACACTGTCGGGCATGATCAGCTTGAGTGCCGGCGACTGTTCCAGCCCCAAGAAGGAGCGCACACGCTGCTCCACTTCCCTCAGGCTGATTTCCGCATCCATCACGTTGGTCTCCTCGTTCAGACGGTTGATTTCAAGTTGGAGCATCTCGTTTTCCGTGATGGTACCAATCTCGTAACGTCCCTGTGCCATACGGAAAAGCGTATCGGCCGAGGCGAAGTTCTGGCGTGCCATGGCAAGTTCGGCCTGTGCCGAAGCCAGGGCGAAGAATTGGTTGCAGGTGGTAGCGGAGATGACCTCCAGCGTCTCGGCATACTGTTTTTTGGCCTCGCGGAAACGGATGGGCTCGATGCGCTTGTCCCACCTCAGGGCATTGTAGCCGAAGAGGCTCTGCTCATACCCCACCACAAGGGGCTGGCTGCTGTATGCCATGGTATGCTTCCGGAATTCGTCGATGCGGCTGAGAGTGCTTTTCAGAAACAGGCTGCCACCGGTCCAGCTCACATTCTGGCTAATGCGCAGCGAAAGGTCGGCCCCGAACTGGTCCTGTTGGATGAACATCGCCGTACCGTCCGACTGCGTAATCTTGTTCATCTCCTTGTTGATGTAGGGCGAGGAGGTGAGCGATACGGAAGGCAGATAATTGGCACGGAAATGCCGATAGTTCCAATAGGCTGCCAGGAAAGCATTACGGGCACTTTGGACTGAAGGCGACTGCGCCTGTGCCAGGAGTATGGCATCGTGAAGGTGCAGCACCAACGTGTCGGGCCCGATGGCAAACATGCTTCTGCATACTGCAAGCAACCACATCATGCATATTGTTCTTCTCATCGCCTTCGCTTTTTTGTGTGCAAAGGTATATAAAAGAGCTCGAAGCCGCAAGATTACGTTCCCCCCTGCATGCCGATTGTATGAAATTCATACACTATTCTGTATGAAACTCATACACTTTTCATATACTGCAATTGTTTTACGGGTATTTTGAATGGGAGCAAAGAGGAAAAAGGGTAACTTTGCACCATGAAAGCATATGACAACACCATTCTTGTCGTCGACGACAATCCTGCCATCCTCACTGCCGTGAAAATCTGCCTGGCCGATGCATTCGGACGCATCCTCACACTTTCTACACCGGAATCCGTACTCGCCACCCTCCAGAGCGAGCATGTGGATGCCATACTGCTGGACATGAATTTCTCCATGGGAGTGAATTCCGGACAAGAGGGCATCATCTGGCTGTCGGCCATCCATCGTAAGCATCCCGACATCCCGGTGGTCCTTATGACAGCTTATGCCGATGTGAAACTGGCAGTAAAGGGGCTGAAGAACGGCGCGGTGGATTTTGTCACCAAACCTTGGGACAACGACGAACTCATTCGTGCGCTCAAGGATGCAATAGACAAGACAAAGGAAGTGCCGCGACTTGATGAAGTGGAGAGGATGCACGTAAAGAAGGTGGTGGACAAATGCCACGGCAACATCAGCAAGGCTGCAGAACTCCTCGGCATCACACGCCAGACACTATACAAGAAATACCAGCCATGACCGCTACCCTCATCACCATCGTCATCATCATCTTCCTGCTCATCCTGTGTACGGTTTACTGGCACCAATACCTGCTCCGCGATCGTGCCGGACTGATGCGCGATGCCATGCGTCATCGTGACTTTTCGTTCCGGCTGCCTACAAGGGGACTGCTGTTCGGCGAACGGGCCTTGCAGGAACTGCTTAACGACATGGGCGAGGACATACAGAAACTTGTGGCACGGGGCGAGGTGGAATCGTGGCAACGACTCACACGGGTTCTCACCCACGAGATTATGAATGCCACCACACCCATACACAGCATCAGCCAGGCTTACCTGAGTCATCCCGACATCAAGGGCACACCCTACGAGGAGGGCATCAAGGCCATCCGCGACACGAGTATGGGACTTTCCGCCTTCGTCGACAGTTACCGCAAACTGGCACAGTTGCAGGACCCCATTCTGAAAGACTTTTCTCTGCAAGCGTTCTGCAACACCCTCCCCACCCTTCACCCCCATATCCAATGGGATATAGAGGTGCCCTCCGACATCATCATCCATGCCGACGAGAATATGCTGCGCCAGGTGTTTATCAACATCACACGGAATGCCACCGAAGCCGGGGCAAAAAGCATCGGCATCAAACATATTCCCCATCCGCAGAACACCAGACACCACTCCTCCACTTTCTGCAAATTGCAGATCAGCAACGACGGTCACACCATCCCCGACGATGTTGCACGCGAAATCTTCATCCCATTCTTCACCACCAAACCACAAGGCTCCGGCATAGGTCTGTCCCTCTCGCGACAAATGCTGATGATGCAGGGCCTTTCCCTCTCCCTACGTGAGCATCCCATCAAAGGCTACAACGTGACTTTCGAGATGGAGAATGACAGCATTTAGACGGTTCCTTTGAATCAACACCATGAATCCTTATTGTTCACAAATTTCCGCCTTGCCACATTTTGATTTCATTCCGACGAATCACCCCCGTCAATACCACCGCATAACCCTATTCGCAGGATATTCAATCATAAAAACAGCCCCATGATTTAGCAAAACAAATTTATAGAAACCACTTTAACAGAAAAACGTTGCAAATCTTTGGCGCTTATTTGTAAAAAACTTATTTTTGCAAGCACAACATAATCAAGGTTACGATAAATAATTATCGTTTTATTTTGCTTACTTACGGCTATGCAGACAGAGAACAAGTACATACGATTTGACTGGGCGGTGAAGCGGATGTTGCGCGACAAGGCGAACTTCGCCGTGCTGGAAGGCCTGATAACGGTGCTCCTTGGCGAGAAAATCACCATCTGCGAACTGCTGGAGAGCGAGGGAAACCAGGAATCGAGCGAAGCGAAGTTCAACCGCGTTGACATAAAGGCAAAGAACAGCAAGGGAGAAATCATCATCGTGGAGGTGCAACTAACCCGACAACTCTACTATCTGCAACGCATTCTCTATGGTGTTTCCAAAGCCATCACCGAGCACATACAGATAGGACACAAGTACGACCAGGTGAAGAAGGTGTATTCCATCAACATCCTCTATTTCGACCTGGGCAAGGGTAGCGACTACCTCTATCACGGAAAGACGGTGTTTACCGGCGTACACACCGGCGACCGTCTGGAGGTGAACACCAAGGAGGACAACGAGATAAGGATGACCGTACCCGAGGACGTGTTCCCCGAATACTACATCATCCGCGTCAACGAGTTCAACGATGTTGCCAAAACCCCCATTGAGGAGTGGCTCGACTACCTGAAGAACAACCATATCAAGGACGACACCTCGACCCCCGGCCTGCAAGAGGCCCGCGCGAAACTGCTGTACATGACGATGAGCGACAAAGACCGCCGTGCCTACGATGCACACATGGAGGACATGATGGTGCAGAACGACGTGCTGGACACGGCCAAAATGGAAGGAAGAGCCGAAGGAAGGGCGGAAGGAATGGCAGAGGAGCGAGCCAAGGCCGAAGCGGAGAAACTGGACATTGCCAGACAGTTGCTCGCCACAGGTATGACGGCAGAACAAGTGGCATCTATCACAAAACTGCCGCTTGAGATGATTCGGGAATTGTCCTGAAAAAAAAGAAACGTTTACATATTTACGGCTATGCAGACAGAGAACAAGTACATACGATTTGACTGGGCGGTGAAGCGGATGTTGCGCGACAAGGCGAACTTCGCCGTGCTGGAAGGCCTGATAACGGTGCTCCTTGGCGAGAAAATCACCATCTGCGAACTGCTGGAGAGCGAGGGAAACCAGGAATCGAGCGAAGCGAAGTTCAACCGCGTTGACATAAAGGCAAAGAACAGCAAGGGAGAAATCATCATCGTGGAGGTGCAACTAACCCGACAACTCTACTATCTGCAACGCATTCTCTATGGTGTTTCCAAAGCCATCACCGAGCACATACAGATAGGACACAAGTACGACCAGGTGAAGAAGGTGTATTCCATCAACATCCTCTATTTCGACCTGGGCAAGGGTAGCGACTACCTCTATCACGGAAAGACGGTGTTTACCGGCGTACACACCGGCGACCGTCTGGAGGTGAACACCAAGGAGGACAACGAGATAAGGATGACCGTACCCGAGGACGTGTTCCCCGAATACTACATCATCCGCGTCAACGAGTTCAACGATGTTGCCAAAACCCCCATTGAGGAGTGGCTCGACTACCTGAAGAACAACCATATCAAGGACGACACCTCGACCCCCGGCCTGCAAGAGGCCCGCGCGAAACTGCTGTACATGACGATGAGCGACAAAGACCGCCGTGCCTACGATGCACACATGGAGGACATGATGGTGCAGAACGATGTGCTGGATACAGCCAAAATGGAAGGAAGAGCCGAAGGAAGGGCCGAAGGAAGGGCCGAAGGAAGGGCGGAAGAGCGAGCCAAGGCTGAAGCGGAGAAACTGGACATTGCCAGGCAGTTGCGAGCCAAGGCCGAGGCGGAAAAACTGGACATTGCCAGACAGTTGATCGCCACAGGCATGACGGCAGAACAAGTGGCATCCATCACAAAACAGCCACTTGAGGTGATTCTGGGATTATCCTGAAAAGAACGAAATACGATGTACCCATAAGAATCCACTGGAGAGACTGACTTTCTGGTGGATTTTTTTGGTTTGCACAGGTACATCATAGATAAGTTCGCCATGTTTGGACCAAACGAATTTGCAGAGTACTGCCAAGCATCTGAAACAGCATTCTCTTCTCCACAGATTTTTTTTGCGATTTTTCCCTACACTTCCTACACTACTGGAGGAAATCGTCAGTCTTTATTAAAAGTTTTTGAGTGTAGGATGGTGTGTAGGATGGCTGTTGGAGTGTAGGATAATCCTACACCTTCACGTAAAAGTACGGTAAAACGAAGGGAATGGAACTTCAATTTTTTTCATTTTTCGCGCTTAAAAAACATACTTAACGAAGAATCATGCCGTTTTATGGCGCAAAAAAAAGGAAAAGACACGCTGTGATGATTTTTTTTAATGTTGGAAGTCCGCATTCTTAATCTCCCATGCTGACACGCCTTGAAAGGGTTAATTTTTAGGTGGCTTCCGTAAATTAGATTTGTTGAACATCGTTCTTCGTTTTCTCGCCATGGCATACCATAAGTGCGTTACACTTGCTTCCGCTCTGCTCATCTGGCTTGACGGAAACGTTGGACTTCGTTCTTCGTTTCCCGCCATGACATAACGTAAACATCCTCAAATTCCGACAAATCTGATTTATAGGACACACCTTTAATCCGTCAGTTTGCAGTTATTTGAAATTAAAGAACTATCTTTGCAGGCACTTCTGCAGACGGATGGCCCGGAAACCTATGGAACGCTGAGGGGGAAATGCCATCAGCACCACCCTCACGACCGGCTCCTCCGGACCGGAATTGCCCTGAATACAGGTGGGGGCATAAGGCATAGCCGCCACTTTTCATTGTACTTTGCAGGGGAACGCTCTGCCATCCATAACCAATTCTTCAACATGGAACACCGCATTCTACTCGTTGATACCGCCTATCCCATCAACACCCGAAACATAAGGATTGTAGACTCTCTGAGGGAGGTCTTCGGCAACGACAACGTGAAAGTCGCCACCTGGAACCGGAACCGCACGCCCGTGAAGGCCGATGACGCGCAGGATTACATCCTGGACCTGCCTTCGGTGATGGGAAACAGGGTAGACAAACTCAAAAAACTCGGTCATTTCCGCCGATTCCTCAAAGAAACGCTGCGGGAATACGCCCCGACGGTCGTCATTGCCTCACATTGGGATTCGCTGTTGCTGTGCGCCGGGCTGCGAAGGGGGGCACAAACGCTGATATACGAGAACCTTGACATGCCTACAGGCAGACCTTTGCTCTACAAAACGCTGCGCTTACTCGAACGCCGCGCGCTGAGGCAATGCGCCGCCATCACGTTCGCATCGCGGTTCTACAAGCCTTATTACGAATTTTTCAAAGGAAGACAAATCATTCTGGAGAACAAGATACCCAAAGGCTTTGAACCTGCCATCGAACACAAGGCGATTGACGACCCGAAACTCACCATCGGCTTTGCCGGAGGTCTGCGTTACGCGGAGATTTTCAGGCAACTTTTCGAGGCTGTCAAGGGTATGGACAACGTGGAAGTGGTGCTTTTCGGCGGAGGATGCGAAGCAAACGCCAACGCCGTCAAGGATTATGCCCGCGGACTGCAGAATGTGCGGTTCATGGGGCCGTACGTGTACAGTTATATCCCCGAAATCTATAAACAAATCGACCTCGTTTGGGCGGTATATCCCGCAAAAGACATCAACGTAAGGAACGCCATTTCCAACAAATTCCACGAGTCGCTCTTCTTTCAAGTGCCGGGATTCTTCGCCGAAGGTACGCATTTGGGCGAACTGGTGCGGCAACACGGGATAGGATATACCGTTGATGGCTACTCGACCGAGGACATCCGCAACTGCATCCTCGGCATCCTGCGGGACAAACGCGGGGAAATAGAAGAGAAACGGCGGAACATAGCGGCGGAAACTGCGGACGAAGACCCCACATGGTCCTCAGCCGTGCGCCCTCTCATCGAATACATCGCACAGATTTCCTCCGGAAAATAAAGGAGAAAGTGTGGCATTTTCCACGATGAAATCGCGGAAAATTGCAAAAAAATCACCGCGCTACAGCATTAGAAGACTCAACGTTTTCCCATGTTGTAGCGCGGTGTCTTTATGGAAACTGCGGTGCTGCGGCAGTGACGCCTCAGGACTTCAGACTGTTGCGGATGGCATCGAGCAGGCCGTGACCGAAGTGTTGGTCGGGCTCGACATAGTTGCCTTCTCCCCATTCGTTCCATGATTTGAGGAAGATGACCTTATGTTCGTCCTGCTTGTTCTCGATCATTGATATCGCCTGTCGGATGTGTTTCTCGAATTTCTCGGGAGTGACGCCCGTATAAACGCCGTCGGCTCCGGGCATCCGTGGCGTACGGTCCCACTGGGGAATGATAGTGGGGAACACGTTTTCCCAAGCATCCTCAGGGGCGAAATAATGACGGACGGTGCGGGAATAATCGAAGTTCTTCGAGCCGACAGGGATGCCCATCAGACGCAACTTCCGCTTTATGATGCTCCAATATTTGCCTTCGTAGAGCATTTCTCCGCGACGTTTTCCATAGGAATTCACAGCATCGAAACCCATATCGAGGATGCGCTGGTAAATGGTCGCGCTACTTTTGAGGTCGGGCATGCAGCGGTGGCGCTGGAAATGCTCGTCGACGTAGAACGTAAGTGTGGAGGGCGTCATGCCAATGAAGTAGATGCCCGGCAACCCATGCTCGGCGGCAAGGTCGCGCCACGTCTGGAGAAATTCCTTGATATGCGGAATGTTGAAGGGCTCGTAGATGACGAATATCGGGCGACCGTCAATGGTCATATAGCGTTTGTCGCGGAATGCAGGAAGGACATTCAGGAAATGTGCCACGTCATCGTCGTGTCCAGGATAGGTTTGTTCCATGAGCAGCGTCTCGCGCTGGGCAGATGACTTGCGTTGCCACGTCTTATTGCTCCACGTATGGTTGGCCCAACAGAGGCAGAAAGGGAAGTCGGGGTTGCCGCTTTCCAACACTTCGTTGAAGGGACGCTCCAATAATTGCCTGCCGTTGCCAAACCAATAGTGGTAATAGCAGAAGCCTTCGATACCTGCCTCGCGGGCAAGTTCAGCCTGCTGTTCCCGCACTTCCGGCAGACGAAGGTCGTAGAATCCAAGGTCGGAAGGGATACGGGGCTGAAGATGTCCACGGAACATCGGACGGGCTTTCGCCACATTTATCCATTCCGTGAACCCTTTTCCCCACCATTCGTCGTTCTCTGGAATGGGGTGGAACTGGGGCAAATATAGGGCAATGATACGTGCTTTCATGCAGAGAGAATTGTAGATGCTGGTAAAACCTGACGTGAGCATGCAACCGAAGTTGGCCGGTCGTGCCCACAAAAGGCGGTGCTACTCAATATTAATATTTATACATAGAGGAAGGGGGAAAGGAGTGTTCCTCCCCGACCTCGGAACAGGATGCGGCCACCTCCGCCGAACGGAACACGGACCTCCGCACTTTCAGACGGAAAACTCCGCATTTACGAATGGGAACTTCCGCATTTACGAATGGGAACTTCCGTGTTTTTTTGCAGGAATCTCCGTACTTTTTTACGGGGACTTCCGTGTCCTCAAGTGAAGAGTTCCGCATTCACGGATAAGAATCCTCCGTACTTTTTTACGGGAACTTCCGTACATTCTGGCGGGATCTTCCATACATCCATGCGGACAATCTCATGTTCCCATACGGAATCTTCCTTATTTCAGAGCGGATTCCCCGGCACTTTTGCACCGTGTTCACTGACTTTATAACGCGGGTTTCGGGCTTTTATTTTATGCGCCATCGGATTTTCGCAGCATAATCGTCAGCATTCGCGGTGCCTAAGAGCAGGGGGGCGGCATAAAGGTGGTGGGTATATCCTTAAAACAAGCGAATTGATTTACGGGGATATTCAATGGAATCCTTCGAAAAAGAAAAAAGGTGTATCGGAAGATTGCGGCTTCCGATACACCCTTCAACGCGAAAGGCATGCTTTCACAGCGTCATCCGCCGTGGAATCAAGCCACTTCCGCAGCCTTCTTGGCCTGCTTTCCAATCACCTTGAGGGCGATGGGAGCGGCAAGGAAGATAGAAGAACAGGTACCAAAGACGACACCAAGAATCATGGCGAAGGCGAAACTACGCACAGCATCACCACCGAGGAAGAAGATGCAGAAGAGCACCAGCAAGGTGGTAAGTGAGGTCATGATGGTACGGGTAAGCGTGCTGTTGAGCGATTCGTTGAAGAGACGCTCGGGCTCGCGCGTAGGATAGAGACCGATATTCTCGCGGATACGGTCGAAGACTACCACCTTATCGTTGATGGAGTAACCGATAGCGGTAAGGATGGCGCCAACGAACGTCTGGTCAACCTCAAGCGAGAAGGGCATCCAACCCCAGCAAATGGAGTAGAGACCGATGATGAGGAAGGTGTCGACCGCAAGGGCACCGACGGCACCGAGCGAGAAGGCGACGTTGCGGAAACGCACGAGGATGTAGATGAAGATGGCGAAGAGCGAGAGGAAAGTGGCGATGATGGCGCCGCGAGTCATGTCGGCAGCCACGCTGGAACCAACCTTCTGGGCACTGATGATGGAGCCTCCGGTCTTGTTGTCGCGATCTTTGAAGGTGGCATAGTCGGCCTTGATGAGTTTAGCATCGGAGAGAGCGCTCCAAATGAGTTTCTCAACCTCCTGGTCAACTTCCTGACCATTCTCCTCAATCTTATAAGATGTGGAGATGCGGATGGCGGGGTTCGAGGTGGTAACGATGGCAAGGCAACTTACAGTTCCCTCAGTTCCTACCTTCTCCTGCACGGCAGCCTTCACCTGTTCGGGCTCAACGGGCTGCTCAAATTCCACAACATAGTTGCGACCACCGGTGAAATCGATACCCTGCTGCAAGCCACGGATGCCGAGGCTGGCACCACAGATGACGATAAGTACGGCAAAAATGACGAATGACTTGCGGGCCATCTTCATGAAAGCGAACTCGGTGTCGGTAGCGAAACGCGAGGAAAGGGCGGTAACGAACGTGATACCGGTCCACTTTTCCTTGTTGAGGAAATGCTCGTATACGATACGGGTAATCCAAACTGCGGTGAAGAAACTGGCGACAATACCGATACCGAGCGTCATGGCAAAGCCTCGGATGGAACCGGTTCCGACGTTGTAGAGGATAACCGCGGTGATGATGGAGGTAAGGTTCGAGTCGAAGATGGCGCTGAAGGCGTTGTCGTAACCGTCGGCAAGGGCTTCCTTCACCTTCTTTCCGGCACGCAGACCTTCTTTCGTACGCTCATAGATAAGCACATTGGCGTCGACGGCCATACCAAGCGAGAGGACAAGACCGGCAATTCCGGACATTGTGAGCGCCGCCTGGAAGGAAGTGAGGACTCCGAATGTGAAGAAGAAGTTGAGCAACAGCGCGCAGTTGGCAACCATACCGGGGATGATGCCGTAGTAAAGCACCATGAAGAACATGAGGAAGACGAAGGCAACGACGCAACTGATGAAGCCGGCCTTGACAGAAGCAGCACCGAGGCTCGGGCCGACTGTCTCTTCCTGGACGATGGTTGTGGGGGCAGGCATCTTACCACTCTTCAAGACATTCGCAAGGTCTTGCGTATCCTGAGAGGAGAAATTACCGCTGATTTGGCTCTGTCCACCGGTGATTTCACTCTGGATGGTAGGAGCGCTGTATACGAAACCATCGAGAACAATGGCGACAGGACGCTTCAAATTCTTCTTGGTAATCATGGCCCAGTCACGGGCACCGTCGGTGTTCATGGTCATGGATACCACAGGACGGTGATACTGGTCATAGTCATCCTTGGCGTTTTCAATGACGTCACCGGCAAGGGCTGCCGTTCCATTGGTGCGACGGAGGGCATAAAGTTCGAACATATTTCCGCCCTTGAACATATCGCTGGCCTTAACTCCCCATGCGAGAACGAGGTCGGTAGGCAGCACTTCACGGGCAGCGGCGCTACGGATGAGTTCACCAACGGCAGCGGTATCGGCGCTGTTGACAAATCCGACAACGCAACTTGTGGGGCTGATGAAACTCTGTCCGCTCATACCTTGCATGAGACGACTGAGGAGAGGATGCGCGGCATGTGCGGCGGCAATGGCCTTCTCGTCAGCGGCGGTGGGGGCAGGAGCAGCCTCTTCGCCGCCGTCTTTTGCTATCTTGGCAGCGTTCTTGAGATCCTCAGCCACGTTATCTTCCTTGGCGGCTTTCTCAGCAACCTCGGCCACTTCCTTGGCAGGAGCCTCGGTAACAGCGGTATCAGCCTGCTCGGTCTTCGCAGATTGTGCCAGACGAGCGTCGAGGGCCTGAAGGGCAGGATTGATTTCGCTGACGGTATAGCACTCCCAAAATTCAAGGTTTGCGCTACCCTGAAGGAGGTTACGTACGCGTTCGGGCTCCTTGATACCAGGCATTTCGACCATGATCTGTCCCATTTGTCCGCGTCCTTCAAGGATTTGGATGTTAGGTTGGGCCACACCGAAGCGGTCGATACGGTTCTGAACGACCTGGTAAGAGTTGCTCACGGCAGCCTTGATTTCGGTTTCAAGGGCACTGCGCACCTGGGCATCGCTGCTGTTGGGGGTGATGTTCGCCTCCTTAAGTTTGAGGGCGAAGACACCGCCAAGTTTGTTCTTGCCGGCCTTTTCCTGATACTTGCGGATGAAAACATCGAGGAAATCCTCGCTGCTCTGCTCTGCTTCTACGGTAGCCTCAGCAATGGCAGCCTGAACCATTGGGTCGCTGACATTCGTTCCGGCCAGATTCTTTACTACATCGGGCACGCTGACCTCGAGGATGACGTTCATACCACCCTTAAGGTCAAGTCCGAGACCGATCTGCAGTTCTTCACATTGCTTGTAAGTGTAGCCGAGGTACACTTCTTCCTGACGCAGGGAGTCGAGGAAAGCCTTGCCTGCCACCTCTCCCATCGTTGCAGCCTTGGACTCATAATGGCGGGTCACAAAACTGAAACTCAGATAGAAAATACAGATAAGGCCAAGAAGCAATGCAATGATTTTGACAAATACTTTGTTTTGCATTTGGTTGAACTTGGTTTTTATGTGATTATTTTGATTTCTTTCGCCGTAAAAAACGCCGGGAATTCCCGTCCGATTGCCGCAAAAAGGCTCTGCACAGCACTTGATGCCACACAGATACAGACGAAAATGCACTCTTTTGAGCGTGCAAATATAGTTATAATTTTCAAAACACAAGGTGATGGAGGGGTAAAAAGGGGCTTTTTTACGCCATAACACCCGTTTTCTGTAAATTTATCCTTAACTTTGCGCCATGCTTTCCGGGATTATCCGCAAAGACTCAGTGCATTATGGATGCTACCGTCAAGCATTTTTTATGGTAAAAAGCGGGTGCTGTGGCCCAATGGTTCGGACTTTTCGCCCATATACTCCCGTCGAACGGGGGTGCGGAGATTGGAACCGGGGTGGAAAAGGCCTGGAAACAGGGGCAGGAACTGCCGAATTCCCGTTTTCGGAACCCACGGATAAAGCGTCACCCCATCCCGAAGAGCGGCATCGCTTCTTTATGAGAACGGCAGCAATTCTTCACGGAAAAAGCAGCAATTCACCTCAGAAACTACATTGTATTTTCCGAAACACAACTTTGTTTTATCAGGAACACAAGCCTGTTTCGTCCCGGAGAACTGCAACTTTCCACCACGGATACTACAACTTTCCGCCACGGATACTACATCTTTTCACCACGGAAACAGCAATATTTTACCACGGAACATCAATATTTTATAATAAGTAGGCGCCAAAGTCCCGCGATGCGGCACCTACACAGACAGAAAAACAATAAACGAACACCTACATAATCACGACAAACATGTACAACCGCACTCTCGTCACCGCCGCACTTCCCTATGCCAACGGCGGTGTTCACATCGGACATCTTGCCGGAGTCTATGTGCCGGCCGACATCTATGTGCGCTACCTCAGACTGAAAGGACGCAACGTGATGTTCGTCTGCGGATCGGACGAACACGGCGTTCCCGTCACCATCAGGGCACGCAAGGAAGGTGTGACGACGCAGGAAATCGTCGACAGATACCACAACATCATCCGCGACTCCTTCGAGCGCTTCGGCATATCCTTCGACATCTACAGCCGAACCACAAGTCCCACACACCACAAGTTCGCAGCAGACTTCTTCAGACATCTCTACGACAACCAGAAACTTCAGGAAATCACCGAGGAACAGTATTGCGACGAGGTGACGGGAGAGTTCCTCACCGACCGCAACATTGTCGGTGAATGTCCGCGATGCCACGCACAAGGCGCATACGGAGACCAGTGCGAAAAATGCGGAGCGACGCTCAGTCCCGACGAACTCATCAATCCTACGAACAAGAACAACCCCGGTCATGGCCTCGTAAAGCGGCCTACGAAGAACTGGTACCTGCCGCTCGGAGAGTATCAGCAGTGGTTGCGCCAATGGATCCTCACCGATCACACCGAATGGCGCGCCAACGTCTACGGACAGTGCAAGTCGTGGCTCGACATGGACCTGCAACCCCGTGCCATGACGCGCGACCTCGATTGGGGAATACCCGTACCCGTGGAGGGTGCCGACGGGAAAGTCCTCTACGTCTGGTTTGACGCGCCCATCGGATACATCAGCAATACCAAGGACCTTTGCGAGGGAAATCCCGAACGATGGGGCGATTGGCAGACATGGTGGCAGGACGAAACCACACGGCTTGTCCACTTCATCGGCAAGGACAACATCGTTTTCCACTGCCTCATCTTCCCCACAATGATGAAGGCGCACGGCGGTTACATCATGCCCGACAACGTTCCCGCCAACGAATTCCTCAACCTTGAGAACGATAAGATCAGCACTTCGCGCAACTGGGCCGTATGGCTCCACGAATACCTCGACGATTTCCCCGGGAAACAGGACGTCCTGAGATACGTACTTACGGCAAACGCGCCGGAAACGAGGGACAACAACTTCACATGGGCGGACTTCCAGGCCCGCACCAACAACGAACTCGTGGCCGTCTACGGCAATTTCGTCAACCGTGCCCTGCAACTCACACAGAAATACTTCAACGGTGTCGTTCCCACCTGCGGAGAACTGACCGAAACTGACCGCGCAACCATCGAGGAGTTCCGTGGTGTGAAGGCCGAAGTGGAGCAACTTATCGAGACTTTCCACTTCCGCGAGGCACAGAAAGAGGCAATGAACCTCGCACGCATTGGAAACAAGTATCTGGCCGACGCTGAACCCTGGAAAATCTACGCCACCGACCCTGAGCGGGTAGCGACCATCCTGCACATAGCACTGCAACTTACCGCCAATCTCGCCATCGTCTTCGAGCCTTTCCTCCCCTTCTCCAGCGCAAGCCTCCGCGAAATGCTCGCCATCGACCATCTCGACTGGGAACAACTCGGCAGCACCGACATCCTCGCCGCCGGACATCAACTCCAAAAGCCCCATCTCCTGTTCGAAAAGATTGATGATGCGACCATCCAACAGCAACTCGACCGTCTCGAAAACATCAAACGCGAGAACGAACGTGCGAACTATCGTGCCAACGATGTGCGTCCCGACGTCACCATCGACGACTTTGGCAAACTCGACCTCCGTGTCGGCACGGTCATTGAGTGCGAACGGCTGAAGAAAAACAAGAAGTTGCTCCGCTTTACCATTGCAGACGGACTCGAGAATCGCCAGATTCTCTCCGGAATCGCCGCGGAATATGATCCGGAAGACCTTATCGGCCGCCAGATTGTCTTCATTGCCAACCTCCCAGCACGTACCTTCAAGATTGGTAAGGAGGAACTTGTCAGCGAAGGCATGATTCTTTCCGCCGCCAACTACGACGGTCGCCTCAGCGTTGTCACCGTCGACCGCGAGGTGATGCCCGGAAGCGAAGTGGGATAATCCCGCCGGAAACGTCAGAAAACCACGGTTTCATCGCAAAAACACACCGTTTTTACATGTAACGGAACCGATGGTTTCCGACACGACATACAGCACCTCAAAACCATGCTCTCGATTGTTTCACACGGTTTCATCGCCGGTAACAATCAGTCAGTCCTTACTTTTTGAGTTGGCATAACAAGAATTTTCCCCCGATAGTCTCAAGACTGCCGGGGGATTTTTTGTGCTTTCCGGACGTATGTCACAAACCGTACGGCCTCACTCTCCGGAGCGGTGAAGGCGGGAAAACGGAGAGCGGAAACGCGTGACACAACCTTTTCAGGCGGAAACGTCGGAAGATTGCCACAAGAAGTGCCGTACTTTTTGCCCGAAACCTCCGATGTTTAATCTTGAAAGTTCCGATGTTTGCCCCCAAAACTTCCGCAGTCTACTCCCGAAACATCCGAATTCCGAATATAGTGCAACCTCCATTCCAACTTGACACACCCGCTGTTCGAATTCAAGCCACCCGCTGCTCGCACTTGCAGCATCCGCAGTACGGCTTCGGGATATCGATGTGCGACTTCGGGATATCCGCTGTATGTGTTCGGGATATCCACCGCACGAACCCGAAACACCTGCTCTATTGACAGAGGATGTACGGCATCCGCCGAAACACGGTTCCGTTTCCGACCGAAGGCTCCGACAGAGTACGGACACGATTTCCAAGAAAAGGCACGGAAAAGCGTGGCCTCCGTAAGGCATACGGGTGGTGCGGAGACAGGCGCATGTCGCTCCCAACATGTCATAACAGGGGAACGTGGACGTGATTTCACAGCATACCGCGGCGGAAGGCACAAAAAAAGTGCCGCAGAAAACCGCAGCACCCTCCATTGATATTAGAGAAAAAAAGACATAAAACCGGGCCGTATCAGAATCTTTTCAACACTTCAACGAATTGACTATTTTATGTTTTGATGGGATTGCAACGCAGATAAGCCAGGAAACTTATGTCTTACATCAAACCGATTCCGCACCCGAAACCGTTGACAATTATAAATAGACATCGCAAAATTAAGGCAAAACCTGCAAAAACACCCGCACAATTCATAAAATTGACGATATGACAAACATTTTTATATCGGCATCACCCGCCGATGTATACACCTGTCATCGATTTTGGTACAATGGAAAAAAGCGGAAAAAGGCGATGTATCATAAATGTATATTGGTGGAAGTTTTCCCCATATAGGCCAAAAGGATGAGAAAAGCGCGCCCGCGAACACAACAGACGACGGAAAAGGAAGGGGGAAAGACGGAAAAACACGTGGGGAGGCATCGGAAAATCCGGAGATCATTCCGGATGCTTTCCGGCCAATCCACAGAAAAAGGGACCCACATTGCCTTTTGTTCCGGCAACATGAGTCCCAATATAAGAAGCATCAGCAGGGATTACCCCAGGTCGGGCAGCACTCCTTGTATCATAAAAATGACGAGGAAGGGGATGCTATGCAAGCATTGCTGTTACGCACTCTTTCAAAGATGGCCGCTTCAAAGCCCACTCTTCTTGCAGTCTGTGCATGAATGGCATGTACGGAAACCCTCCGATTAGGTTACGGAACGGCGGAAAAAAACAACTCTCGCTGCAGGGCGGACGCTTATGAAGCATCGCGCCGATATCCTGGCCAAGCCTTGTAAACGATCAAAATGCATAACACTATCAGTAAACCTTTTGGCAGGAAAAACATTCAGTCGTCCGCTTTCCTCGCAGACAACCAAGGCAAATTGCGGAGTCAAAGGCAGTAATATCATTTCCGTTAAACGCGAAACAAAAAGATGAAACGCGGACAACTTCATAAACTACTACAAATGTACATGCTTGAAATATCCTCAGGCTTTTTGTATTCAGTCTGTTCCCAGATGTTGTTCCGGGCATGGCTGTAAAGGACAACCTTGTGCTGTATCGACAGGATATTCAGGGGAATCGAACCCCGACAACATCCTTTCTGGGGATGCGGGCCCACGCCATATCACGACAAGCAGGGCAACCCTTACAGACATTAGACCGAAAGTAAACCCACAAGGGCAACAAGATGGGGGAAAGACATTCAATGATAAACCTTTCTACTGAAATACTAAATGGAAAAAGTAACTGAAAAAAATCCATTAAACGTACGTCTTCCAAATTTCACTCTGCAAAAACAGTCATATCCTTTTTCAATATCCCCGCATCTTCGGCTTCACCCTCGATTTCGGCTTTTACAAAGGTAATCCCAATGCTGATGCGATGAATTTCATGAGATTCTCCTCACGGTTACGTTCTATCTTCGCAAGGAGATTGTAATAACCTCCCAACTCGGTGATGTTTTTCGGCGCAGGTATGCGGGTCTGGACCATCTGTGCGGCAATCTGTTTGACGACATCCGCGCGGTCACTTTCCGACACTTGCATCTGCGTTATCTTTTCTAACAGCGCCTGATATTGCTCCATTAGCGCCTTTTCATCGTATCCGTCCATAATTAGTGTTGTTTTTTGGATGAAATGAGATGTTTGTCTTATCTGGAAACCCTTTATGTGCGAACGTCATTGTGCCGGCTTTTTACCATCGCCTCCGCCTGACGGTTTGGGAGTGTCCCCGTCTTTCTTGTCAGAGGGGGCATTCTTTTTGTCAGAAGGAGCGTCCTTTGAGGGTCCGCCGTCAGCAGTCTGCTGCTTTTTGGCATCCGTTTCCTTCTTGGCAGATTCGCTAAAAACGGTGGAGATTTCCGACGATACCTGCTTGAAGAAGTCCTTGACCTTGCTGTCACCTTCGAGTGCCGAGAAGACATTCGCCTGGATCATCAGCGTCTGAAGCCCCTTCAAAAGGTCGTCACCGCTGACATCACCGGAAAGGAGTTTCTCGAAATCGCTGGTGAACGACGCTATCGAGCCATCGGCGTTGTTGGAAATCTTTGCGGCACTTTCAAGATATGCCTTCACCTTGTCCTTGACGCCTGCGGCCTTTTTGGCCTTCTCCTCGTCGGATTCCTCGTCAGTCTTTCCCGAACCGCCGCCCATTTTCATCTTCTGCAGCAGGATTTCCTGCATGGATTCAAGCGACTTTATTGCCATATCCTTCACGGCATTCACCTCGTTCGTGCGGGTTGTGGTGGCAGATTCTATCGTCTTCTGTCCCAAATTGCTGAGCATGTTCTGGCCCGTCATATCGGAGAATTGCGGTGTCGCCTTCCCAACAAGCGTGGAGATAAGGTCGGGAGCAGTGGCGGGAGTTGGCAAGGTTGCGGACTGAAGATTCAGTGATGTGATGTCCTTTGTCTTCTTGTCTGCAAGGTAATCCGTGCCTTTCAGGCCGCTGGCATCCGTAACATCCATCTTGTCGATGGGGGAATCCTGCCAGTTCCAGAAGCGTGTAAGGTCAATCTCTTCGCTGACGTTTGTCTCGCCAAGCACGGCTTCTCCGATCATTCCCTTCGTAGGAACGGATATCACAGTCGTGGGTGCGCGGAAGCAGGATGCGTGGTAACGGTAGATCTGGTCCTGCACATCCTTTGCCGTACGGCCGAGGATTTCCGCCAGTTCCTGCGGGAAAGTGAAGGGGAAAATCATGCAGTTGCCATAGATACCCAGGAGATTATGCACGTTAATACAGTTGAGAAGCGGTATTTTGTTCAGTTCTTCCTCATCCTTGACTGAGGTGGAGTTCTCGCGGAGTTTCGAGAAATCCATCTTGACACTGTAACGGTCGAAGAGGAGAACACGCTCATTTACCGAGAGAGAGTTCCATATCACCTGCGAATAGCGCAGACCATTGTTTACGATATGTCGGAAGGCCTCTTCCATCATGCGGACCTCATTGTGGCGAAGCATGACACCATTGTTCGACAAATTGATGACTGTCTTCCCCTTCAAGCGGTTGTCGGACATCGTAAGCGTGTAAACGGAGGCCGTGTTGTCGCCGCCTTTGCTCCGGGCACTTTCGTCCATGGTGATGCTGCAGACCATAGGATATCCCAATCCTGCCAGAAGATTCGGTGTCAATGTCACGAAATTGTCGCGGAAAGCCTCGGGCAATAACGACAGGTAATGGTTGATATCCTTTATGTCGCCCTTGCTTCCCTTGTTGTCTTGTGCAAGGTCATACTGCTTTGATTTCAGATTTTTCAGAGCCTTCTTTTCGGCCTTCGTCAGCGAACTTTCATCAGCATCGAGCATGTAATACGTGGTCATCATGCTGTGTTCCACAACAATATGGCTGACGTCATAACAGGTAGATCCCATAGGAAGTGCAATGAAACACGCAGCATTCGACGTTTGACCCGATGTCTGATTGCGGAAATTGCGGATCCATTCCTTAAGTTCCAGACTTGTCGGCAGGTCTGTCGGCAGGTCTGTTGGTTCGTATGTTATCGATCCTGCAACCTTCTTTCCGTCCTTCATGTACGCATAAACTGACAAGAAATCGAAGGAAAGGAGTTTCACATTCAGGTTGAAACTAAGGGTTTCCGCCGCCATAATGTCCTCCATATACCAATCCGCCAGCGCCGAATATTTGCGAATCAGGTTCATACCTTGGCGGAATTTGGAAGGAACATTGGAGGAAAGCACATCGATGTGCTTCAAAACCTCCGAATAACGATCATTGAATTCTTTCTTACTCAGGGTTTTATTAAGACTGTCTACGGATTGCTCAGCCGTCAAGAACGGCACCGTGTCCACCGGAACGAAGAGGGCCAGGTTCACACTGTCCACAGAAGTCTCGACCTTATACCGCCGCATCACCTCCCAATACTGCACTGTCATGGTGTGCATGTGGTTGTGGTTGGCAACAATCTTGGTAGCCAGCGACTCGTTTACATTGCTTGTCCCGTTTGAAATGCTGAGACGGTTGGCCATAGCATGCCTGTTTGATGCCGTTTTCAGGGCTTGCTGGAACGATTGTGCGGCACTTGACGTCTCGTTCTGCCCGTTTTCCTGCGAAGCATTGGACGAACCCTTGCTCTTTGTCTTGGAATACGATGCCGAAACACCAAATCCAAAGCCGGAAAATCCGGCACTTCCACCATAAGTGGACGACTCTGCAGAGTATCCCGAACGGCCGGCCATGGTCTGTGCCAAGGCATAATCGTATATCGCCTCCACATCATCATTCTGCTGACGTGTGGTGGTTTCGGTCACATCATCCGTACCGCTGGCCTCGTCAGTCAACGAGTAGGCCTGGTTTGTCTCGCGGACGACGAGCCGTTGTTCCTCACCGGGAGCGAGGATGAGCGAGTAAAGCAGGTCGCCAAGTGCAAATCCGTCGGGCACCCAAGCCTGATGCATGTTGAGCACATATCCGACTCCCAGCGAAGATGCTTTGGCAAGATTGCTGTAATTGTCAGCGGCTCCGTCGGCGATGGCGGAAACATCTATCGGTTTCGTCACCTCTTCCCGCTCGCAACTCCGGACGTTTTTGTCAACGTTATAGACGATTTTGGGCTCAACAAGGCGCTGGAACATGCTGTAAGAGAACATTCTTGAAGGTGCGGTATCGGTCTTCAGGCGTACACTTCCCTCACCCTCACCCATCAACTTCACACTTGGCAGGGTCTTTTGCGCCTCTTCCGTCTTCTCTTGGAAGACTTCCTTTACCACAATGAACCCTTCATCGGGATTGTCATCGTCGAGGTTCTGACCTTCAAGACGCGCCCTGAAATCCGAATGCTTCAGAATGGCGTCGTAAATCTGCGAGAAATAGTGGTCGAAGACATCGTCGTTTTCGGTCAGTTCCACGCTCTTCAACGCTTCAAGTTTCTCCTTTATGCCGGATTTCGTCAACTGTTCCTCATACTTTTTGAAGACATCGAAACTCTTGACATAGGCATTCTTCTTTTCCTTGTCCGGCGCTGGGGCGGGAGAAACTTTGGTATAATTCCCGTCAGTACCGACAGTATAAAGGAGATTCTTTATCCAATGTGTGCGCATTTCCACGCGCTTTGAGAGCATTTCCTGCAAGGCATCCACCAGTTTTTGCTCGCTGACGGCAGCAAGGAATTCCGATGCGCTCTTGACGAATTCCTGACGTCCGGAGGCATTGGAAACGATAATCTTTATCGTTTCCTTCAAACTGTACCGCTCGGGAAGCGTGATGATGAAGTGTCCTCCTGCGTCAGTATAGCACGAAGGGTTCTGAGGTGCCTCTGTCTTGTCCTCGGCGGGGCTGACAATTCCTTCGATTTCCACCTTCACACCATCAAAAGGCTGGGGATTCTCGTTCGGCAAAGCCATGGTACGGTACAGCACAGTTCCGCTGACCAAGCGGGGCAACGGCAACGTACAATCAAACTCAAAGAGGTCCTTCCACGCCGCATTGAGGATTTCATCCATGCCATTTCCGGCGTCATTGTTCTGATTTAGGATGTAATCAGGTTTGTCGTCATCGAAGAGGAAGTCGCCCAATCCCTGGGGAGAATACAAGTCGAGGTCGCTTGCAGCCTGTATCATTTCCTGCAAAGTCACGCGGTCCTCAACCTTGAAGTCGGGCTGCGATGCCGCCAAAGCCTTGATTATCGGATAGGCTTTGTCCAAATCCAGCCGCGAAAGGTCGTGCACTCCGCGTACTCCTGACAGGACAAGGAGGTAGGCCATATCGGGAGTCATACTCTGGACACGCCACAAATCGGCCTGCTTTACCCAGGAGTTCACCAACTTCACGTCGACTTGCAGGTATGAGGCGAGGGCAGTTCGCTGCGAAGGTTTCCGACATGCCGCCATCAGAGATGGGACATCGTAAATCCGACGCGCCGCAAGTTTGGCGTTCAGGCGCACACTTATACCGACAATGCCTAACAACGATGTTGAGACTTTGTTGGACTTACGCTTTTCCAAAACGTCCTGCAGTCTCTCCTCTTTCGTCACAACCACCTTTGTTGTGCCGCTTTCACCGCCTTTTTCTGCGGTATTTTTCAATTTTCTCACAATTTTTCTTCCTATAAATTTGGAGTCATTCTTCTTCGTATCCATTGCACAAGTATTTTACATGTTAGAAAAAAGGTTGCTGTATGCACAAGACTTTTCCGTCAGGTGTCGGATGTGCTTATGGCGTATCACGGAATGTTCTTATCCGTTCCGTTGTGTTATCCCACAAATTTAAGGTCCATCACGCGGTTCGTCCAGCCTTTTCCGAAGTGTTTCCACGCCGAAAGGCTGCGGTAGTATTTGATACGTGCGTCGCGAATGGTGTAGAAAAGTTCCTCGGCAGGGCGCGAATTGATGGCGGTAATGGTCTTCGGACCGAAGACACCATCGGCACCTACTCCAAGGAGACGCTGCACACACTTGGCGGCACCTCCGCTGGTGAACATGAAATCGACAATCATATTCGCCACACTCTGGCTGTTTATCTGGTCAGCGAGCGCACGTTTCCAATATCCATTGCGCATGATGCTGAGCCATTGTGCAAAGTTCATGGCGCGGAGGTCGGCAAGGTCGCGGTCGCCGTCCCCGTCATTGTCGAAGCCACGTTGGATCCATGTGGCCAAAGTGATGCCACTATTGGTCCAGCCTCCCGGGTCATTGGGGTTGTTGGTGGTCTTCTTTACCGCATTGAAGAGGGCTTCCGGATTGATATGTTGCTTAAGTTGTGCTGGGGATGCTCCACACTCCCATTTCAGAATGTGGCGTACAATTCCTTCAATCTGTGCCATATTGATTAGAGATTATTTGTGAGAATCCTAAAAGGCTGCGGAAAATTTTGTTGAAATTACTGATGTTCAGCCTTTTAAAACGCAAAGTTATTGGGTTCGTAAATAATGGTTTGATGATGATTCCTCAGGCTTTTCCTATTAAGAATATTGTATTTTCATAGAGGAGTACCCATCATTTCATAGAGGAGTACCGCTGAGCGAATGCTGCTTTTCCGTCGCAAGGCGGTCATTTTATGGTGATGTATTCGGTATACACCAATCTGCTGTGGGGATTTTTGCTGGTGATTTCCTGTCGGATGGCCTTGGTTCCCCATTTCAGGAACCACCATTTCTTCGGGACTCTATGCACCACTTGTATCAAAGTGTCGGTGGACTGGATGCTGATGGTTGCGGAATCGTCAGTGACAACGCCCTCGATTCGGGTCCAGGAATCGCTCCACGCGAGCGCACGCGCCCTAATAATATTAGATGAGTCGGAGCAGATATCGGAAGGCTCAACGGAAAGGACGGTGTCGTTCAGCGGAACTGTCACCCGCGTTTCCGTGACGCTTGCCACGCGACTGACGGATTTCAGGCGCCTGACTTTCAACTGCAACGCCGCGATTTCCTGCAAAAGGTCCTGGCGGTTGGCCTTCAATTCCTCGTTTTTCAGCGTCAATTCCTCGCAGGCTGCGGCAGATTGCCCGTTTGCCGTGCGGTAAATCTCCGCATCCTTCAGCAATGTCCGCTGGTTTCTTTCGAGGCGGAGCCGCTCTTCATTGACGTTTTTGAGCCGATTGGCTGTAATTGCCGTTACCACCACGCATAGAATGGTAACATAATAAAGTATTTTGGTCATGGTTGATAGTCAAATAGTAAAGGTCAGTACCATTCGCCTATCTTTGTTTTTCAATGGCAAATGTAAGGAATTGTGGCGAAACAGGAGTGTTCAAAACGTAAATTTTACGATTTATAACGGTATTTTTTTATATTACCGATTTTTCTTCGCGAACGCTTGTTTTGGGCTTCGAGTTGCGAATATCGGACATCTTTGGGGCCTATGCCGTTCTTTTCCAAAGCATTACGGACTAAACTTTTTTTGGTTTTCCACACTGTTATTTTGTTTTTTTGTATATTGGCCCTTTTTCTGCCGTTTCCAGAGGTTACACGCCTCAGCCTCCAACTATCATTATGCATCATATTCCCCACAATCCTTTAACCATTGTACACAATACGCCTTGTTTTACTATCATTTTGCACGGATTTTCACGATTTTTACTTTCGTTTTGACAATACGGATTTTCAGGACATTCCAAACGGGAATACCCTGCATTTTTGCCACATGAACTGCGCATTTTCTGAAAATATGCCGTTTTCCCGACCTTTTTCCACGGAAAGATGGGGAGGGAATGCGGGGGAAAACCTACTTTTGCGTCGGCTGCGGAAAAAAGGAAGCACCGACCTTCATAGCACCATTTACAGCAGAAAAGCAGCCCGAAACAACACAAAAACCTCAAATCTATCCCCTATTTATACTTATGTGTGGAATAGTCTCCCTCTTCAACATCCGTCAACAAAGCCCAGAAATCCGTCAACAGGCCCTGAAGATGAGCCAGAAAATCCGTCACCGTGGTCCGGACTGGAGCGGCATTTACAGCGAAGGTTCCGCCGTGCTTGCCCACGAACGCCTGAGCATCGTCGACCCTGAGTCCGGCCGACAGCCGCTCTATGCCCCCGATGGCAAGCAGGTTTTGGCGGTAAACGGCGAAATATACAACCACAAACTCCTGCGTCAGCGCCTCGGAGAGCGGTATGCATTCCAGACAGGCAGCGACTGTGAGGTCATTTTGGCCCTCTATCGCGAGATGCTGGAGCAGCATCCTACCCCCTCGCATGCCGACATCACCGCCATGATAGAGCAACTCAACGGCATCTTCGCCTTTGCGCTCTACGATGTGGAACGCGACGCTTTCCTCATCGCACGCGACCCTATCGGCGTCATTCCCCTGTACATCGGCCGCAGCGCCGACGGAATGGTCATGGTGGCGAGCGAACTCAAAGCCCTCGAAGGCCAATGTGCGGACTACGAACCTTTCCTTCCCGGACACTACTATTGGAGTCGAACACCGGGCATGACGCGGTATTACACCCGCGAATGGTTTGAATATGACCCCGTGAAGGACAATTCCGCAAGCACCGAAGCCATCCGGAAAGGTCTTGAAGATGCCGTGCGCCGCCAACTGATGAGCGACGTTCCCTATGGTGTCCTTCTCTCCGGCGGCCTCGATTCATCGGTCATTTCCGCCATTGCCGGGAAGTTTGCCGCCCGCCGCATCGAAGAAGACTCACAGACAGTGGCGTGGTGGCCGCGTCTGCATTCCTTTGCCGTCGGCCTGAAAGGCGCCCCCGACCTGGCGAAAGCACGGATGGTGGCAGACCATATCGGCACGGTTCACCACGAAATCAACTATACTATCCAGGAAGGACTGGACGCCATCCGCGACGTCATCTACTACATCGAGACCTACGATGTGACGACAGTCCGTGCCAGCACGCCAATGTATCTCCTCGCACGTGTCATCAAAAGCATGGGCATAAAGATGGTGCTTTCGGGCGAAGGTGCGGACGAAATCTTCGGAGGTTACCTCTATTTCCACAAAGCCCCCAATGCTCAGGCCTTCCATGAGGAGACAGTCCGCAAACTTTCCAAGTTACATCTCTACGATTGTCTCCGTGCCAACAAGAGTCTTTCCGCGTGGGGCGTGGAGGGACGTGTCCCGTTTCTCGACACGGAGTTCCTTGATATCGCCATGCGCACCAATCCTCAGGCGAAGATGTGTCCGGGAAACACGATGGAAAAGCGCATCGTCCGCGAGGCATTTGCCGACATGCTCCCCGAAGAAGTGGCGTGGCGCCAGAAAGAACAGTTCAGCGACGGCGTAGGATATTCGTGGATCGACACCCTGAAAGCCATCACAGCCGCCGCAGTCAGCGACGAGGAGATGGCGCATGCCGCGGAACGCTTCCCCATCAATCCGCCCCAAAACAAGGAGGAGTACTACTATCGCTGCATCTTTGCCGAGCATTTCCCCTCGGAAAGTGCCGCACGCTGCGTGCCGAGTGTGCCGAGTGTGGCGTGCTCCACCGCAGAAGCCCTTGCCTGGGACGAGTCTTTCCGCCATCTGAACGACCCCAGCGGACGCGCCGTTGCCGGGGTTCACGAACAGGCTTACGAAAAGGAGGCATAAGATTCTCCGGCGTTCCCCACACCTTTTCCAAAAGGGGGACGCACGATTCTTCCCGCCATGTCGGCAACAGTCCGGAAGAACACATAATCCATCACGGCGGTCACTTAAAGGCCACTCCACCCCCTCCACCTGCCACGGCAGGCAAAACAGAAGAGCATCGCTGAATTTTCAGGTAGATTCCACAAACCTCTACCGCAAAAGGTTTTTGTAATGCAGTAAGGAAGTACGGCTCGCGCAATCCTCTTTGCGTGAGCCGTACTGCGTTTCTGGCGGATTCTGAACACCCGCATTGCCGGATTCCGCCTGCTTTTCCCGGATTCAAATCCCTGCGGATAAAGGGAAAGGGCGGACGAAGAGGCCGAACGGACGGGGTGTTCCGGCGGGCTTCGCGGGTTCCCGCCACAATGCCTTCCCAAGTGTGGAAGGGCATTCTCCGAATCCTCATCGCGGAAAATTCCCCACCCCCTCAAAACATCACCGTGAAAACATCGGAACTTTGCCGTGAAAACATCGGAACTTTACCGATGAAAGTGCGGCACTTTCCGGTGCGAAATGCGGCACTTTCCCATCGGCATCCCGGAGCCGTTCCGCCAACATGCAAAAGGTCCGGAAACCCGATGCCGCCCTCTGCTATCAAGGACTTCGGATTTCCAGACCTTTTCTCTCCGCCTCCGCGGTTCACGTCGCCCGTACGGCGCCTTGAAAACCTCAGGAGATTTCGGAAGATGCTTCCGCGCTTTCCGTTTCCGTCTCCTCAGGATTCTGCTGCTGACGTCCCTGCGCCTTTTTCCAAGCCGTGGGTGACACCTTCAGGATTTGCTTGAAACAGCGTGTGAAGGACGAACTGTCGTTGTAGCCACAGGCGTAGGCTACCGACATCAACGACATGTATTTCTGCTCGGACATCAGCCTGCAAGCCTCGTCTACCCGCAGTCGCGCCAGGAAAATGGAGAAGCCTACGCCCCAATGGTCGTTGATGCAGCGCGAAAGATAGGAACGGTTGGTGCCGATGAGCACGGCAAGGCGGTCAAGATTGACGTCGTGCTTACAGTAACCACGGTTCTGAATCCAGATGTTCAGCGCGGCACAGATGAGCGAGTCCACCTCCTCGGGCAAGGAGTTCTGAACATTCTTGTCCGCCGACGCGCTTTCGGATGCCCCTTCCACGGCATTCTTCTGCCGTTCCTTCGTTTTCTTTTCCCTGGCGGCGCACAGTTCCACATTCTTTTCAAGGATGCTCAGACGCTCCGCAAGGGTGTTATACTCCCTGGAATAGTAGGCGTCGCGGGAGGCAATCTCCTGTTTTATGTAACTCTGGAACGTACTGTTCACCGAGATGATGTCGCTTCCCGTGATGTCGCTCACGAGAATCAGGAAGGCAAGTGCCACATTATTTATGCTGATTCCCATCACAAGCATCAGGAAAGTCTCCTCGGTGAGGAAAAGGAAATTGACGATGGTGATGACCAACACCACGCAATCCCCGAAAAACACCACGTTGAGAAGCATCTTAAAGTCGTGGGCGCCACGGAATCCCCAAATCTCCTTGGGCTCCTCTACCGAAGTTTCCACGATTCTCCTCAATCCCTGATATATCCTGACAAGGCTCACCAACAGGGAAAACGTGAAGATGGAGAAGAACAGCATCGTGACAATCTTTATCTGCAGTCCGTACGTTTCGAACCATGTTCCGCGGAGCAGCAGCGTGGATGCGGAAATCATGAAGACGAGGAACAGCGCCTCCGGCCAGGCATCATTGAGGAACTGTCTGAAACTGCCGTAATGGTGCCTGAAATTCCTCGCTCCCATCAGCGCCTGGAACGGCACCACCCACATCATGATGAGGGAATTGTAGAGAACGAGCGCCGAACGGTTGCACTCAAAAAACAGGGGTGAGAAGAAAAGGACCGACACCAGCCCGAAAATGACCCAAGTGTACTTGCCGTAAAGACGCCTTTCGCCGATAGCGGGCACAAAAACCATCAGCACCGCCAGCATGACGGCGCACATAAGATTTGCGACGATTGAGGCAAGAACCATGTATTCAACAATGAAACTGTACATGTCATCAATGATTAAGGATGAGTATTCTCTGCCGTCACGGTCAGCACGTCACGGCGAACCTTCCCGGACTTTTCCGTCATGACTTTCCGAGGGGGGCGGAAGAAGACACAAACGTTCGGATGTGTTCCATAAGTCAGCGCCATAAGGTTTCACCGCCCTTTGTGGGGGCGTTTTCCCCACCTTTGCGCTGTCCGGAGCGGGAAGCGGCGCCAAAACCGGGCGCCATCTGTTACAGAGTTCACGGCAAATATAACCATAAATGTCCGTATCTGCGGCATTTTCCGGATGTTTTTTTCATATCTTTTACAAAAAGACATGCAGCCTTTTCCGGAAATCCCCTTATGAGGAATGCGGGAAAGGCTGCATGCAGTATGGCGGTCAGCGTGGTAAAGCGGTGCTACCGTGCCGGATCACGACGCTGCCGGGAAGGCTCAACGTGCGATGACGGTGCGTCCGTTGGTGATGTAAATCTGTCCGGGAGCGGGATGGAGCACACGGCGTCCGTTAAGGTCGTAGAAGGCATTGTCGGAAGCCGTGGAGAGGGGCACGCTGTCAACGCCTACGGGAATGTCGGCCTCGCGGATGTCGAGCGGCGCCTTCCAGAGTTGGAACTTCTGGATGGTGAAGATGCTCTTGCCGCTCATGGATGCCACAAGCACGCCCAAATTCACCGTCTGCGGCTCTGTTACGACGAACGTCACCGTAGCATCGGACAGCGGAGCATAGGAGAGGGCGTCGGTTTCAAGGTCTTCACCGTCGGGAAGTGTGGAACCCGTTGCCGCAACAAGGTAAGAATCGTCGTCGGCACCGTGCATTCCGAATTCGACATCAAGGGTGTAAATACCCTCGGGGAGTTCGATGCTTTGGTAAGCCTTATGGTTGTTCAGGTCACCGAATCCGTCCCATCCTGTCGTACAGGTGAAGTCATAACTCTTCTGGGCATCGACGTGTACGCCGGTAACGGTGGAACCGCTGGTGACAGTGTTCTCGAGCGTCCAGTCGGTGATTTCGTAGAAACGGCTGGCAGTGGACGTGTTCACGAGTTTCGTGCTGCGGGCAAAGGAGCGCTTATAGTTGGTCAGATACTCTGCCGTAACGTCGGTCTTCTCGCTACCGCCCTCCGCCATTGAGAACACGCCGAGCGAGAGTCCCCATGCGTCACCGTCGGGACCGAAGCCCGAACGCACGCCATTGTTCATACGGGAAGCGCGGTCCTGTACGTCGCCACCGTTCTGGTTGAAGTCGTAATAGAGGACAAGATTCTCGTCGGCCGTCGGGTTTTCGAGCGGTGCGTTGACGCTCGCAAAGAGTTCGTCAGCCGTAAGTGTGCGGTCATAGATGCGGAGTTCGTCGATGGAACCGTTCCAGTCGGCGGCGGAAGTTCCGATGTTGAAGGCCGGCATTGCCGACAATCCGGATGTGGTCGACCCGCTTCCGACCTTAATACCGTCCTTGTAGAAGGTGACGGTGACGCCACTGACGGTGACAGCATAGTGATGCCATGCTCCACTCTCCACAATTCCCGACGCCGTCTTCACAAGTTTGCCCTTATTGCTCAGGCACAGGCATCCGTCGGCCGAGGTCTTTATCTGGAAAGTGGCGTCGGTGGCGCCGAGACCCTCGCAGTAGTCGGCGAGTTTGTTGGGATTCATCCACCAACTGATGGTGTAATTGCGCTGGCCTTCGGGGAGAGGCAGTTCGGAAGTGCTCACGGTCGCACCCTGCTGGGAGAAGGAAAGACCATTCTTGGAGTCGGCATTGACGACAACAATGGCGCGCTCGCGGGTAGAACGACTGACGCCTGCACCGTTGGAAGCCACGAGTGTGAGGTCGTAGACACCGGACTTCTCGGCCAGGAATGCTGTGTTCTGACCGTTGATGAAGACGGTTCCGGGCGTACCGTTCAGTTGCCACTGCCACTTGTTGGGGGCATATTTGCTGCGGTCCGTGAGGAGGACGTAATTGCCTTTCTGAACAACGGGCAGGTCAATGTCGAAGTCTGCGACGGGAGCCACCTCTTCTACGCTGACTTTTTCCGTAGTTGACGCGGAATTTCCCATGGCATCCGTCACGGTCAGCGTCACTTCGTAGGTGCCGAAGGCCTCATACGTTGCGCCGGCACTGACACTGCGGACCTCTTCTACTACTGCTCCGGGCATCGACCACACATAACTGCAACCATTGACACAGGTTTCGGGACGGAAACTGATGCGCTCGCCGGCACTGACAGCCGTCTTCGAGGCGGTGAATGCGGCATTCGGAGCGACAGCCTCCCCGACATTGACGGTAACGGTCGAGGTGGAGGTGTTGCCGCTATAGTCGGTTCCGACGAGTTTCACCTCATATTGTCCGGGATTTACAAAACATACGGTGGGTTCCTCGGCAGTTGTCGTAAACTTCTCGCCACTTTCGGTAGGAATGGTCCACTCCAGATGGTTCACATAGTCGTTGCGCGTGGCGGTAAGTGTGAGAGGCTGTCCGGCGGAAACGGCAGGCACCTCGTCAATGGCCACACTTCCGGCAGCGGAAGGTACGACAAACGCGGGGGTACTGGAGTTGTAGGAGCGTGAATTCGTCGTGGTAACCTTGGCATGGTGGCCGCCTACGCAGTCCGTCATGCGCCAGATTCCGTCGGCATCCTGGAAGGAATTGCCCTTGAAGTACGCCACAAGGCCCTGGGGAAGCACGTCGCCGTAGAACTCGCATCGCGTGCTCTCGTTGTAGCCTGCCGCTATCTGCTCCTCGCTTCGTACGCAGTTCCAGATGCGGATTTCATCGTAACGGCACTGCTGATATGCGTTTGAGGAGGCGGAACTGCTGAACACGTAGTCGCCGAATCCGCCGATTCCGCTGTAATTCGTCGATGTCAGCATGCCCTCGCTCTTACCATTGACATAGAGATACAGGCGGTTCTTGTCGACAACGATGGCGATGTGCGACCATTTGTCGAGGGGAAGCGACGTGTTTGATATCAATCGTGCGGAAGTGTTCCAACCACAATAGAATTTTCCCTGGCTGTCGCAGTGTTGATACCACGTTCCCCAGCCGGGACCCGCGGCATTGTTCCAGTCGGCACGTGCGGTAGGACGCATCCAGAATTCGATGGTTGCCTTCTCATAAGCCGTCTTGAAGATATCGGGGATGGTGAATCCTGCCTTGCTGAAAGTGAAGATCTGGTTCTTTTCGGGGAGGGTTACGGGTGCCACAACCTGTTGGCGGGTACTCTCCTGTCCGTCGTCGTAAACGGCGGTGACGGCATAAGAGGTGACTGCCCTCTCACCGATGGTGTAGGAAAGCGTGGTTTCGTCATACTCCGCCACCAGTTCGTCTTCGGCATAAACGCGGTATCCGTTCAACTGATGTGCCGACTTCGTGGGGGCCTCCCAGCGGAGAACGCCGTCGGCAATGCTGAGACTGTTGACGCTGTTGTAGCCCGCACCGTAGACAACGGTGGAGATGATGGTGCGCGTTCCCTGCTGCGTGATGTCGAAAACGCCGTCTTCACCGAGGTCGAAAGGCGTCTCCACACCTTCAAGGTCGTGCTCGTAATCGATGATGCCCGCCTCATAGATGTGTCCGCTACCGGCATTGTTCTCCGCCTTGCGGGTGATGATGAAGAAATACTTCAAAGGTTGGTTGCGGTCGAAGCCCGAAGAGAGGTCGGTAAGGTCGTAGCCGAACTCCATGGGTTCCGTATGCAGTTTGCCATCGGCCCAACGTCCAAGCATAGGAACGGCGGGAGCCGGTGAGAGTTCACCGTTATGTCCGTCGCCGGCATACTTGAAATGGTCCATGGAAATCATGCTTTCGGGCATCGTAGCGTTGAGGTCGGTGCTGACACCTGCCTGCAACAGGAGTTCCGAACGGTGGCTGTAATCCATCTTCAGACGGATGGTCCGCAGCGGACGATAGTCCTTTCTGACATGATAGAACTCGCCCCACCAGAAGTCGCCGTTGAACTTGCCGTCGGTGGTAAACGCAGAGCCGGCATAGGCATAGGGGCAATAGATGAATCCACCGTTGCACCATGCTCCCCAGGAATTGACGATTATCCAGGCACCCTTTTCATCTTTTTCGCCATATATACCGTCGCCATCGAGGTCAAATTCGATGCGGTCGTCATAGCCTACCATCGTCAGCGCATGGTCGACACTGGTACCCCATTGGCTGACATAATACATACCGGTGACACCGGCCTCGTCGTTGGCGGCAGTCTTGGGGATGGTTTTCCACTTACCACCGGATGCCACGCCAAGACCGATGAGTCCTCCGGCATGGAAATCCGTATCACCGCAGTGGTTCCAAAGCCAGTTTTTGGCAAATTCCGCACCGGCCTCCGTGCCGACACTCGCCACATTCGAGGTCGGAGAGGTGCAACGGTAGTGGAAAGCCTCGAACCATTTTTCGTAACCGGTCATCCATCCGGCATCCTCATCGTCCCATTCGTTGTAGCCAAACAGGCTGGAATAGGTCTGTCCGCCGTAGGTTTTGGCAGAGGGGACACCGATGTTTGTGATGAATTCATCCTTACCCGAGTTGCCGTAGGTCAGCAACCATACGAAATGGGTAGGGAAGTAATTCTCGGGCTTCATGCCGTCACGGTCGAGATAAGAGTTCTGTTCGTGGCTGAACATATAGGCAATTCGCGATGCCGAACCGCACGAACCGGAACTCTGATTGAAGACCGGCGGGAAATAACGCGTGGCAGCATTGTTGACATGGTCGGGACGTCCTGTGGCGGCGGCACCGCGACGTCCGGCAGCGGCAGCGGCCTCATAGCGGGCGACAAAGCGCGATGCGATAGGGTCGGGATTGAAGTTGCCGGTACGATAGTCGGGGAATTTCGTCCGGTCAACAGGAACATAACCCTCCGCCAGCGGCTGGGCGACGCCGACGACTGCGGACATCGGGAGCAGCAGAAGGGATAACAATGTTTTTTTCATGATATGATGGTTTATGGTTTTTCAATCATTCGGGATGACGAGTTCAAAACAATGGCAGGAAGAACCGGATAAATGCAAGAAAATCCGGTGCGAAAAGACAGGATGACAAAAAGGATTTCCAACGGATTCCCCGGCATCGGAAATGGTGCAATCCGTCAGGAAAAACAGGATTGCCAGAGGTCATACGTCCTATGGTAGGATAAATTTAAGGTAGTTTCTACAACTACCACCACACAATTATTAGTTGTATAGTGGGTTGTGCTTTGTCGCTTTAAGGTCGTCAGTAAGGCTTTTTGCAGAACCTTACCGCATTTGCGGTAAGGAAACGCTCGCATTATAACCGTACAAAAGTACTGATTTGCTGAAAGAAAACGGCAGAAATCTCTACAAAAACCTGCATTCTTATAGTAAACCTCCGTTTTTTTGCCACTCTTCATCGTTCAATCGGGGGGGAGAAAGGTTCGCACTTCCGGTTCTCCATCCTTGGTGGCAGCACGGTTCCTTCCCCTCCCCCCCCCATACACGACCATTTTCCCGGCGCTGGGAAAATGGTTCCCCCCCCCAAACAGCATCATGCGGCACACCATACACAGGCCGAAGGGCAGGGCAGGGGATTCGGAAAGAATTTGCAGAAAACGCAAAAAAGGACAGACCCTGCATACGTCTTCGTGGGAAGAACGGGCATGCAGGGTCTGAAAAAAGATGCCGAAAGGGATTCGGAAGAAAAATTATGACATTACCTTGAAAGCGTGCGGAAGATGATGATCAACATAGGGGGAAGGGGTTGTCGTCCGCATGCGGAAATTCTACAACTGCACGGTGAGGGCATCGCCTTTGTATTCGACACTATGGGCTGCGGGGGCATCGGGGTCGAAGGGTTTCGGGGCGTCGGGCGTGATGTAGACCACCTCGAAACGGCGGTTGCGGAGCATTCCGGGGAATTTTCCCTGACGTTTCCCCCATGTCAGCGTGCGTTTCGCATCGTCGTAGCGGACGTCGATGGTGGCATATTTCCCCCGTTCATAGCCATAACCGTCGCCCTCATCCTCGTAGAGCGAGAACTGCCCGTCGCGACCTGCGTAGACATAAAAGCGGACAACGTCGGCAGGATGCTCGGTGGCGTACTGCAACTGGGGCCCTGTGGGGATGATGGCACCTGCGGGGGCGAAGAGGGGAATACGCCCATAAGGGGCATCCACCTGCAAGGTCCGCACGGCGGGAACGGCGTCGCCGGTGTGGAGATTGTACCAGCATACGCCCTCGGGGAAGGTGACTTCGCGGCTGCGGACCTTGTACTCCATGACGGGGCATGCCATGATGGAGGGTCCGAACATCCATTGATTGGAGATATTGTACAGGTGAGGTTGTCCGGGGAAGTCCATCGGCAGGGCGCGAAGCATGGTGTAATCGTTGAAATGCACCCAACCTGCCATGCTGTAAAGGTATGGCATCAGGCGGTAACGCAGACGATCGTAACTGACAATGGCGTCATAAGCGGGATGTCCCTCGGGAGCGATGTTCCAGACCTCGCGCAACGGCCACTGACCATGCGTGCGGAAGAGGGGGACGAAGCAGCCCATCTGGTGCCAACGTGCCTGAAGTTCGCGCCATTCCGCAAGGTCGTCACTCTCGACTCCCGTACTCTCGTAGTCGCCCTGCGCCTTCATGTAACGGTTTTCTACGCAGAATCCACCGATATCCATGCCCCAGAAGGGAATTCCTGCCATGGAAAAGTTCAGCCCTGCCGATGCCTGTGCCCTCATGTCCTCCCAACGTGTAGCGATGTCTCCGCTCCACGTGGCGGTACCATAACGCTGCTCGCCGGCAAATCCGGAACGTGTGAGGAGGAAGACGCGACGGTCGGGGTTCACACCGCGCTGTCCGTTGTAAATGGCGTCGGCATTGACGATGGAATAGGCGTTGAAATACTCGTCACTCGTGCCCAAAGCCGTCGGTCCGCACAGGAGTTTACGGTAATTCAGCGGCGTGCAGTCGCGGACATTCGGTTCGCTGGCATCCATCCACCAGGCATCCATGCTCTTTCCGAAGGGGGTATAGAGGTGTTCGTCCATCTGGCGCCAGAACATCTTCCGGGCGCCCTGTGAGTAAGCGTCGTAGAACGAGCCCATATATCCAATCCAATCGTAGATGCTGTCGGTGACGGCCTGGCGATAAATCCATCCGTTCTCATCGAGTTCGCGGTAATGCCCGGTGTTGCAATAGAACTTTGGCCAACAACTGACCATAATCCGCGCTCCGGCATCGTGCACACTGTCGAACATCGCCTGCGGATTGGGGAAACGTGCGGGGTCGAACTCGTGGCTTCCCCACTGGTCGTCGCGCCAATAGTTCCAGTCCTGCACCATAACGTCCACAGGTATGCGGCGGCGACGCAGTTCGGCAAGGGTGGAGGTCAGTTCTTCCTGGGTCTTGTAGCGCTCGCGGCTCTGCCAGAATCCCAGACTCCATTTGGGCATCACCTGCGATTTTCCGGTAAGCGTGCGGTATCCGCTGATGATATGGTCGATGTTGTCGCCGGCAATGACATAATAATCCATGTCGCGGTCCATCTCTGCCCAGATGCTTACATCGCGCTGCGCCTCAGCACTCTGCAATGGCGCCACACGAAGTCCGCAGTAACTGACGTCGCCATCGGGCTTCCACTCGATGCGTATGGGAGTTCGGCGGCCTTTCAGCAGAGAGGCCTGGAATTTATACGCATTGGGGTTCCACGCCGTGCGCCATCTTTCGGGAACAACAAGGTGTCCGTCGAGATAAACCTTGACGTATCCGGCGTAATAGAGGATGAAATGGAAGACATCGGACGCGGGAGCCTCAAGAAAACCTTCGTAGACGACATGGCTGCCATTGAGGGCAAATCCCTGTGGAAGGCGCGGAATCTCGCGGGAATTTTCGTAATAGAGGGAGTCCTCGCCGCGGACAATCTGCCGGCCTCCGGCCTCCGTGTACGTTCCTGTGAGGTTTCCGCACTGGCCGTCGCGGTCATAGAGGCGGAAAACGCCACCCAACTGGCGGTAATTCTCGGGATTTCCCCAACGGCCGTAACTGTAACTGTCCCAAAGGAGTCCGTAACCGGCGGTGCTGACCACAAAGGGAACGCTCACTTTGGTGTTGTACTGGAAGAGTTCCTCGTTGCGTCCCTTATAGTTCATCTCCTCGCTTTGGTGCTGTCCCAATCCGTAGATGGCCTCATCCTCGGGGGAGTCGAAGCGGACATTCCACGAATAACCGCTACGGTCTTCAAGGCTCAGGATATGGGCATCCTCGGTCTTTCCCCATCCGATTTCCTCGGGCGAGGAGGGTCGGTATGTTTCAGGAAGTTGGGTCTGAGGACTGAGATAGGGCTGGAACGACTTGTGCTTCTCCGCCAGCAGAGGCTTCCCCTGGGCATCGAAGAACGCCACTTTTCCATCGGATTTCGAGACTTTGGCACTTATGCCTGCGGCAAGAATCTGCAAATACTGCCCGTCTTCCTGCACACTGAATTTGGGGCTTCCGTGCTGCGGCAGCACTACCAGACTGGTCTTTTTCTTGGGGATTTCAGCATCAGGGGTCTGCTCTACGCGGATGATATGGTCGTTGATGACCTGCAGACGAATGGTACGCGAAGCACCCGACGTGGGATGAATGGTGACGAAATTACCGCTGCGCTCATAATCGGCATGAGCGAAAAGCGCAGGAAATGCCAGGCCAAGGAATAAAGAAAGGATTTTCTTTGTAGGGTTCATAGCAATGATGAAAGGGATGTTGTTTGGATGGATTCTAAAAAAAATCCATCAGAAAAAAGAATGGATTTTGAGGTTTATGCTTTACTGTTGTTCCCTGATTTCAATCAACTGCTTGTAGTCTTTAAGCCATAGATAAGTTGATCCGGCATACCACCTCAAATGTTTTTCTGCCGCAAAATTACAAATACCCTACAAAACACCGGACACATGCGGATGCCACCTTCTCCAAACTGCAAAACATCGGGCAAGAAACGCAAACCCTTTGCCGGAGACGCCATGAAAAAACAGTATGACTTCCGCCAACGTGCAGAAGCCATACTGTTGCTGTTCTTCGTTCTTGACGCCGGATTTTGCGTCCATTTATCACTTCATCATTGGAGATTTCCGAGGTATTCTCCCACTTGCTGCGACGTATTCTTTCCGGCGGCGATGGCACGCACCACAAGACTTGCTCCCGAAGCGGCATCACCTGTCACAAAAACATTCGCGGGATACTCGGGATGCTGGGGTTTAAGGAAACCCATGGCCAAAAGTACCATATCACAGGGTATGATTTCCTTATGGCCGTCCAACTTCATGATGGGACGGCCACCATCGGGGTTCTGCTCCCAAACCACGCCTTCCACCTCGGCTCCCACAAGTTTTCCGTCCTCTCCGACGAACTGATTGGTGTTGAGCAACCAACGTCTTTCGCATCCTTCCTCATGGCTGCTGGTGGTCTTCATCACCACAGGCCACGAGGGCCAAGGGGTGGAGGGATTGTCGCCCACAGGAGGTTGGGGCATGATTTCTATCTGGGTCACACTCGTACAACCCTGTCTATGGGCCGTTCCGATACAGTCCGAACCGGTGTCGCCTCCGCCAATGACCAGGACGCGCTTCCCCTTTGCGTTGACCAGACTTCCGGCATCCGGCGTCTCTCCATCAAGTATGCGGTTTTGCTGGGACAAGAGTTCGAGAGCCAGATGGACGCCTTTGAGGTCACGTCCCGGGATGTTGAGGTCACGCGCCATGGGGGTTCCTGTGGCGATGATATAGGCATCGTACTTACCGATGGCCTTTTCCAGGCTTTCCATACAGAAGGAATCCTGTTTCAGGTCCACATGGACTCCGAAATGGAACGCTATTCCCTCGGCTTTCATGAGTTTGATGCGACGCTCGATGACCTCTTTCTGCAACTTGAAATTGGGAATACCGTAACGGAGCAGACCGCCGGCCTTGGGGTTGGCGTCGTAGACGTCCACAGAAACTCCCTGTTTATTGAGATACCAAGCGGCGCTCAATCCTGACGGACCCGCGCCAATGACAGCCACGCTCTGCCCTGTACGCTTGTCCGGCGGACAGGGAACGATGTAACTTTCCTGCCAGGCACGCTCCATAATGGCGCATTCGTCCTCACGGTTGGTGGTAGGTTCGTGCATGGTAAGTTGGAGCACGCAACTCTTCTCGCAAAGTGCTGGACAGATGCGTCCGGTAAATTCGGGGAAAGGGTTGGTGGATGTGAGTATCTTGTACGCCAGTTTCCATTTGCCTTTGTAGAGGGCATCGTTCCACTCCGGGCATTTGTTTCCCAACGGACATGCCCAATGGCAGAAGGGAACACCGCAGTCCATGCAACGGCTGGCTTGCTCGCGGCGGTCGTGCGTGTTGAGGGTCTGTTCCACCTCGCTGAAGTCGTACACGCGTTCACTTACAGGCCTGTATCCGGCCTCTTTACGATGTATGCTCAGAAATGCTTTTGGATCTCCCATATCATTGATATTTTCTATAATGAAGGTGGGTTCTTTCAGTTACCGGCCTAAATACTTAATATCGATTTTAGGGGTACATTATATATAATATTCAAGAGCACATTTTGCCGTCTTTCGTCTTTTTCGAAATCCGACAACTCTCATTTTATAGAACCCGCCTGAGAAGTTTATTATTGATATTGCCCTGCATCCCCATCGGTAAGGGTGGAGACTGTAGAGAACGTATGCTTAATAGTCGCGTGCTATATCGGCAATCTTTTGCTGCAATTTCCTCATCTGCTCTTCTTGCAGCACACGCTTGTACTCGATGGGCACCACCTGGATAAACTGCTCCACATAATGGTTCCAATCGTCCAGAATGAGTCTGGCCAGACGCGAACCCGTGTAAAGCCAGTGCTGACGGATGAGTTCGTGCAACTCCTTGCGGTAACTGCTTTCCTCCAAAAGCGAGAGTTCGACCATATCCATATTACAGAAGTAGTCGAAATTGCCATCCTTATTCCATACATAGGCAACGCCACCCGACATACCGGCGGCAAAATTGCGCCCCGTACGACCCAATACCACAACGCGTCCGCCGGTCATGTATTCGCAACAATGGTCGCCGGCACCTTCCACCACGGCTATGGCGCCGGAATTTCTCACGGCAAAGCGCTCGCCCACCTGTCCGTTGACGTAGAGTTCACCGGAGGTGGCACCGTAGAGGCCTGTATTTCCGGCTATGATGTTGTCCGCTGCCACAAAATCCTCGCCTGACCGGACGGGCGGGAAGATGCTGATGCGTCCGCCCGAAAGTCCCTTTCCGAAATAGTCGTTTGCCTCACCTTCAAGTTTGACATTCACGCCTTTGGTAAGGAATGCTCCGAAACTCTGACCTGCGGAACCTTTGAACGTGATGTTGATGGTGCTGTCGGGCAATCCCTTCTCACCGTATGTGCGGGCTATCAATCCCGAAAGCATGGTGCATGTGGCGCGGTCGGTATTCTTGATTGTATAGTCGAGATGGACCTCCCTGCCGGTCTCCACAGAGGCCTTTGCATCGGTGAGGATATCGAAATCCTTCACTCCCTCCACCTTTGTGAAGGTGCGCCCATCCCAATGTTGGGGCTGTCCCTCGGAATGGAGCAGACGTGAGAAATCAAGTTTCGACGATTTGCTGCCCGGTTGCTGGGGCTTCATTCCAAGCAGGTCGGTACGGCCAATAATTTCGTCGAGCGAACGGAATCCCATGACCGACAGATATTCGCGCACCTCCTGAGCAAGGAATGTGAAATAGTTGACCACGTACTGATAATGTCCGCGGAACTTCTCCCTAAGTTCCGGATTCTGCGTGGCCACACCCACAGGACAGGTGTTGGTGTTGCATTTGCGCATCATCACACATCCGAGCACAATCAAGGGCAATGTGCCGAAGGCAAACTCGTCGGCACCCAAAAGCGCCATGGCAATGACGTCGCGTCCGGTCTTCAACTGACCGTCGGTCTGAAGACGTACCTGCTGCCGCAGCCCGTTGAGCATCAGGGTCTGCTGGGCTTCGCTCAACCCTATCTCAGGACTGATGCCCGCGAACCTCATCGAACTGGCGGGAGACGCACCCGTGCCACCTTCCGAACCGCTGATGACAATCAGGTCGGCATTTGCCTTGGCCACACCTGCCGCAATGGTTCCCACGCCACTTTCCGCCACCAATTTCACGCTGACGGCGGCCGTGGGGTTGACGTTCTTCAAGTCGAATATCAACTGTGCCAGGTCCTCAATACTATAAATATCATGGTGAGGCGGGGGCGAGATGAGGCTGATGCCGGGAATGCTGTTTCGGGTTTTTGCAATGATCTCGTTCACCTTGAATCCCGGCAACTGCCCACCTTCGCCAGGCTTGGCACCTTGTGCCACTTTAATCTGTATCTCCTCGGCGTTCACCAGATATTCGGCAGTGACTCCGAATCGTCCGCTTGCCACCTGCTTGGTCTTGCTGCTCAAGGATATCCCTTCAAATGTGCTGCTGTATCTGGCGTTATCCTCGCCACCCTCGCCAGTGTTGCTTCGCGTGCCCAGTTTGTTCATCGCCAGAGCAAGGGCCTCATGCGCCTCGATACTGATGGCTCCGAACGACATGGCTCCCGTGACGAAACGGCGTACGATGCTCTCCACAGGCTCCACCTCGTCCAGAGGAACGGGCTTTTCCGCCATGCGGATATCGAAGAAATCGCGGATGAAGATGGGCTTCTCCTTCTCGTCCACCAAACGTGTGAACTCCTTAAACTTCTTGTAACTTCCCAAACGTGTGGCAAGTTGCAGGGTACTGATGGTCTCGGGGTTCCAGGCATGCTGGATTCCATCCCGACGATAGTTGAACTGTCCGTTGTTGGGAAGGAATTCCGGCTCCTTCTCGGCCATGAAACCTTCTTTGTGCAGGCGGATGGCATCCGCGGCGATATGCGCCAATCCGACACCTCCGATGGTGCTCATCTCCGTACCGAAGTATTTTCTCAGAAGGGCCTCACTCAGTCCGACACTCTCGAATATCTTGGCTCCCCGATACGAGCGGATGGTGCTGATGCCCATCTTCGACATGGTCTTGAAGAGTCCTTTGCAGACAGCCTTTATATAATTCTTCTCCGCCGTCTCGTAGTTCACCTGTATCTCACCCCTTTTCACCAGATCATCCAATACGGAAAAGGTGAGATAAGGGCAGATGGCACTTGCCCCGTAACCGAGAAGAAGGGCGGCGTGCATCACTTCACGGATTTCACCGCTCTCAACAATCAATGCTGTCTGCACACGCTTTCCGACGTTTATCAGGTGATGATGCACCGCGCTGACAGCCAACAGGGAGGGAATGGCCGCATGTTCGGCGTCGATTCCACGATCAGAGAGGATAATGTAACTGATGCCTTTGTCCACACACTCCTCAGCCTCGCGGCAGAGATTTTCAAGTGCGTTGCGGAGTCCGCTCTCTCCTCCCTCTACCGGGAAGAGGATGGGAAGTTTGGTGGTGTTGAATCCCTTGTACCGGATATTGCATAGAATGTCCAGTTGGGTATTGTTGAGGACAGGATGGGGCAGACGCACCATCTTGCAGTTTGATTCGTCGGGATTCAGGATACCCTTACCCACAGTTCCGATATATTCCGTAAGGGACATGACGAGTTCCTCACGTATCGGGTCGATGGCGGGATTGGTGACCTGAGCGAACTGCTGCCGGAAGTAGTTGAAGAAGATCTGAGGACGGTCGCTCGCAACGGCGAGCGGAGTGTCGTTACCCATGGCGGCCACTGGTTCCGAACCGTTGACACACATGGGTATGATGGTCTTTTCGATATCCTCTTCTCCAAAACCGAAAGTCAGCAACTTCCGCTCCAGATTCTCCACATCATTCCTTACGTGACGACCGCTTTTGAGATTCTCCAACTGGATGCGGTTCATCCGCAACCAGTCCTTGTAGGGATGTGCCTTGGCCAGACGCTCTTTGATTTCACCATCGTAATAGATCTTGCCTTCCTGTGTGTCGACCAACAGGATTTTTCCGGGTTGCAAACGGCCTTTCTCAGCAATCTCCCCGGGTTCGAAATCCATAACACCCACCTCACTTGCAACAACCATCAGGCCTTTATTGGTAATCGTATACCGGCTTGGACGCAATCCGTTGCGGTCAAGCATTCCACCAGCATACCTGCCATCACTGAATAGCAGGGCTGCGGGTCCGTCCCAGGGCTCCATCAGGATGGAATAGTATTCATAAAAGGCTTTGAGATCATCGGAGATGGGATTCTTGTCGTTGAAACTTTCGGGCACCAGAACCGCCATTGCCTACGGAAGGGACAGGCCACTCATGACAAAGAATTCAAACACGTTGTCCAGACTGGCGGAGTCGCTCATGTTGGGTTGTATGATGGGACTGATGTCCTTTACATGACCCAGTTCGGCACTATCAAGCACACTCTCGCGTGCCTTCATCCACGAACGGTTGCCACGTATGGTGTTGATCTCTCCGTTGTGGGCCAGCAGACGGAAAGGCTGGGCAAGGGACCATGTGGGAAACGTGTTGGTACTGAAACGCGAGTGGACCAAAGCCAGTCCGCTCGTAAAATACGTGTTGCTCAGATCGGGGAAATATGCCCTGACCTGAGTGCTCGACAGCATTCCCTTGTAAATGATGTTCTTACTTGACAGACTGACAATATAGAAATCCGGATTGCTCACACGCTTCTCTATCCGCTTCCTTATCAGATAAAGCGTACGCTCAAAACGTGGATAGGCTTCGTCGGTCACACCGGTGACGAAGATTTGCTTGATGTCCGGCTCAACCTCCCTTGCACTCTCGCTCAAACAATCGGGACACGTGGGAACGGCTCTCATGCGCATCAGGTTCAAGCCTTCGCGCTCGACCTCCTCTATCACAATGGACAGTATGTCCTGCTGCCGCCGGGCATCCTTGGGCAAGAACACAAGACCTGTACCATAATGTCCCTTTTCCGGAACGGGTATACCTTGCAACAAAATAAACTCGTGTGGAATCTGCAACAGGATGCCAGCGCCATCACCCGTCTTTCCATCGGCTCCCTCCGCTCCTCTGTGCCGCATGTTTTCAAGCACCTTGAGGGCATTGTCCACCAATTCGTGGCTTTTATTTCCATGGATGTTTACCACCATGCCTACGCCACAAGCGTCATGCTCATTCTCGGGATTGTACAATCCTCTTCGGTTCTCTGTATGTTTAGTCATGTCTTTGTGTCTTTATGCCGTTTTACGACATATTTAGTTCTTTTTCGTCTTTTATCCTGAATAGTCAAGTCCGCTACAAACCGTTAAGTCCGCAACAAAAGGTACTATAGGGGCTTGAAAGGCTTCATGCAATAAGCCATGCCCTCCCACGGATTAACGGAAACGTTTTGAATGCCACAAATTTATCACTTCTGAACGAGTATAACCAACAAATCACCAGAAACCTATCAAATTACTGCATTTTTCTCCTAAATAAGGTAACTTTATGTTAAAAAATGCCTATTTTTTTGCCTATATTCCCCACCATTTTGCTATCCTGTTCGAAAGAGGGCAAAACGTTATCCTCAAAAAACGGCAGAGAAATCAGTCTCCTTTTCCTGCTTGTCTTTGGCGTATTTCTCGTGGAAAATGCAGACATTTCAGACTACCCGGCTCAAGACGGTGTAGCAAACCGCTCCCATACAATTGGTATGCCTTCTTACGGCTTTGCCCGTCCAGCGTAGTACCACTATATACAAACCAATCAAGGAACTCGCCTGCACGATTGTTGGGATAATGCTTGGCAATAAGCATAATGTCGTCTGCCGATAATGCGTCATTGTTGTACCGTTTCCCGTCGGCAACAATAATTTTCAGTTTGTGAGTGCCACCCACGAACTGAATGCCCTCCTGTTTCAACATACGCTTCAGCCACCGCCAATAGTATCCTGCCTTGGTACAGTCTGGCTCATCGTTTATGGCCCGCACAACATCTGTAACAGAGAACCACCAACAATTATTCTCATCGTCCCACACGGCACGCACTTCACGGTTGTTGAAGAACCGGATGGATTTCTTATGCTGTTTTATTTACTTCTCCCATAAATGAGAATTTAGCGGTCTAAATCGTTAATTTTATTGTTAGCTATCTTTTAATTTTGCTTCTATCTCTTCAATGGTAGGCATTGTGCCTTCCACTTTTTCGGGATAGAACTTCTCAAGATCATATTCGGAAATACCCAAAGGTTGGCTGCTTGACTCCAAAGCATACTGGGCTTGTATGCGGTCTTTCTCTTTGCAAATCAGTAAGTCGATGGTTGGGTTATCCCGTCCTTCCTTACGCAGCAAATGATTGCAAGCCACCACGTATCCACCTAATTGACCGATGTCGGCAAAAGCAAATTTACCAATCTTTACTTCTACCACCACATAGCAGGAAAGCGAAAGACTATAAAAGAGCAAGTCGATGAAGATTTCCGTTTCGCCTATTTCCAAACGATATTCTTTGCCAACATAAGCAAACCCTGTACCTAACTCAATCAGGAATCGGGTAATGTTATTCAGTAGAGCATCTTTGAACAAGCGTTCATTGTAACGCCCAGTTATACCCGTGAAAGCAAAATTGTAGGGGTCTTTGGTCAACTCCTGTGCAAGGTCGCTCATTGCATCGGGCAATGTTTTTGTAAAGTTAGTCAATACCTTGCCCTGCCGCTCATAAAGGTTGGTGCTAATGAAATTGAGCAGCATACTACGACTCCAGTCGTTCTCTACTGTCTGACGTACATAGAACAGAGCTTTGTCTATATCATCTTTCACCTTATCCATTATCAAGCAATGGTGTCTCCATGGAACTTCAAATATTCCACATTTACTTTCAACGCTGCCTTTATTTGGCTTTGACGATAGCGACCGCAAAGGTCTTTCACCCATTGCAGATATTCATTATCAAGTATGTTTATTGACTTGTTCATCGTAATCTATAATGCTTTAGTCGCGTTAATTATTAGTTCTCCTGACATCAGCTTCGGGAGAAGTGTGTCTTTCAATGTCATAACTATCAGAAAATGAGACCAAGGTTATTTTGACACCTGCGGTGACACAATTTCAAAATCTGGAAACATTTGGGCAAATTGCATCATTCTTCTTATGGTTCTTTCCTCAAATCCCTTTTTCCCATACTCATCCTGTAATTGTCGTGTCACTGATGCGACAATTCTTTTTCCATATTCAGTTCGCTGATTATTGAGTACTTCCGTATTTATTCTACGACCAAAATGATGAAAAGATGCGGATGAAACAGGATGGAAATGCGGCATTTCCGAGGGAAAAGTTCCGCACTTTTGACCTGAAAATGCCGCAGTTTTGGGTATGAAATGTTACGGAAGGGTATGTTTGCACTCTTCTCCAAGAATATTTTTCTCTATTTTCTCCTACACATCCTACACTTTTTGGAGAAAACATCAATCTGTATTGGAGGTTTTTGTGTGTAGGATGACCTGAAAAATCCTACACCCGTGTAGGATGAACCTACATTTTGAGGAAAAAGAGCGGCAAAATGAGGTGAAAAACGCTCCTGCATCCGGTAGGATTCCGAGATGAAAATGCATTTTTTTACCAAATGACACATCAAAAGGTAAAATATTTGACTTTAAGAGACGGCAAATCGCAGGAAAGAACCTGCTCGATGTGTAGGAAATACGCTCTGACTTCACCTTGAATGTCACATCGTTTTTTTCGTCCGCCTCCATAAAATCGGGGGTTGCAAACCACCGCCCTTCCGCCTTATCACCACTATCGGGGGAGCAGGTCTTGCCCTTCGGCGGAGGTTTTATCGGTAGTGGCAGACGCAACGGAAGGGGCTGCGGGAGAGGCTTCGCCAAGAATGGCGGAGGCATCGGCGGTGGCTGATGGCGCGGCGACGTCGTCAGCGGGGGCGTAGAATGCCGCGATGTTGCGCATCAGTCCCTCGTATTTGGCACGCTTCACGGCGGAGTCCTTGAAGAGCGCGCGGTAGTCCTCCACGCTGAGGTGCGTCCAAAACGCGGCATCACCGGAATTTTCCGCCAGAAACGACGGGGCAAGCACCGACGGCACCTTGCCCTCCGCAGGGGCGGCTTCGGCAACCGGACACGCGGCATTGTAGGGACATACCTCGGTGCAGCGGTCGCAGCCGTAGAAAAGTGGCGTCCCGGGAGCGGCGTGCATCCACCGTGAGGCGGCGGGAGGCAGGGGACCCCGATGTTCGATGGTGAGATACGACAGGCAACGGCGGGCATCGAGACCGTCGGAGGTCAGCGCTCCGCCGGGGCAAGCATCGAGGCAACGGCGACAAACCCCGCAGAGGCGGTGCGAGGCGATGTCGGGGGTGAGGGGGACATCGTAGGTGTCGGCGGGAAGGACCGTGACGATTTCGCCGAGGAAAAACCGCGACCCGAGGCGCGGAACGATGAGCATGCCGCTACGACCAATGAATCCTACGCCGGCACGCCACGCCCAATAGCGCTCGTCGATGGGGGCGGTGTCGACAAAACAACGGCACACATCGGGCTCGGCGAGGCCCAGACGACCGGCGAAATCGCGGAGAGCGGCCTTCACCACCTGGTGATAGTCGCGTCCGAAAGCGTAGGCGGCGATGGGAGCCCCCTGTGCCGGACGCGGAGGATAGGGCCACGCCACGCTGATGACCGTGCGTGCCCCAGGGATGAGCAGGCGGGGATCGAGGCGCTTTTCCTCGTTGCGCTCCAGATAATCCATGCCGGCATGGAAGCCCCGGCGCAACATCGTCTCACGCTGTCCGGCACGCTCCGCGCTCAAAAGTCCGGCGGGGGCGATGCCGCAGACGGCAAAACCGGCGGATAAGGCGGCAGACTTCACCTGCTGCGAACTGAGGGGAGATGTAAAAGACTGGGGCATAAGAAAACAAAATGAGGGCAACCGCTTTTGGATTGCCCTGCAAAGTTAATTAAATCCTCTTATAAACGAAAGCCTATACCCAAGGAAACTGTGCCGAACTGCGGACCCGTCCCCAACTTGAATGGCGATTTTGGGGAGACATTGGCGTAAATCCTGAAAACTTCGCATAACAAACACTCCAAACGGAAGGACGTCATGACCCGTTCCGGGTTGATTTTGAAAAGTTCGGACTGCTCTTTCCCATCGGCATCGCGCCAAACGGTGCTTGTAGTGTTGCCGAATTTGTCAGCACACCAGGATAACATGATGCCACCCGCCAAATCAACTTCCCTGTGCACAGTATAATGGTAAAGGACCTTCAAATCGGCACGAAGGAATCCCATACAACTCTCAGCCTCTTTAACACCTTCGGGCATCGATGTGATGGACACAAAGTGATTCGCGTCACACGTAAAAGCGTTCTTCTTCATGAAATACCTGTTGTATGATACTCCACAATCGATACTCACTCCCCATTTCTTTTTATATGGCCAGACAGAGAGCGTGAGACAATTAAGACGCACTTCATTGGAGCGGAAAAGTCTTGTCTGCATACCGCTCGGGCATGAAAACGGAACAGTAAGCCCCATTTCAAGCGATTGTAACAACGAAAAATTTATTGCCGCGCCTTTTTTTCGGCTCACTTTTCCGAAATCGAAAAGACCACCATCGTAACCAAAACTGAAAATATTGGATTGTTTGATGGACTCGCTCTTCATCGTCGTGCTGGAAGTATCGGCTATGGCGAGACTTCTTTCGTATACGTATCCGGGATTACCTTGATTACCGTTGACAACGATGGAAAGAATGCTGTCGGAATGCACGATGAGTACGGAATCGGGACGGCAGAAAACAATGGTGTCGGGGACAACGGCACACTGCTCGGCCAAAGAATCCTGCTGTGCACAGGCACTTGAGACGACGAACAGCGAGAAAAAGATTAAAAGGATGCGGTTTTTCATATCGTTTGTCTTTTATTTCTTAAACATTTTACCTGCATCTTCAGGTATGTTTTTATAGGTCTATTTCTGTGATTTATTTCTTGAACATCTTGCGGACATCTTCAGGATTTTTCGTGCTCTCCATATAAATGAGCGTCTGTTGTTGCTTCTTGCCGGAAGAAGCATAGCGCATATCCTTGAAAACGATGTAACGAGAGCCCATTCCATAGTTGTTGATACGGAAGAAACAAAAGAAGATGTGCTGTCCCACCCTCGTTATCTCCTTTTCCAAGGCATACTTTTCATCGGCAGCAACAGCGCGTGCAACGGCCTCCATGATTTGCTCGTCGTCCTCCACAGTCAGACTGTGATAATAGGAAATCGGCATGCCGGAAAGATGTTCTCCTGTATAAATCACATCGGTGGTGTGGACATTCTTGCGGTAACGTCCGTCAAGCACCTTGTCAATGCGTAATTCTTGTGCCGCAAGTGCGATGGGGAAACACAGGGCTGCAAGCAAAAGCAGGATATAATGTTTCATGTCTATACGGGATTTATGGTAATTCTTCTATGTCCTGGAACATCTGCATGAGTTGTTTCTCCGCCATATTCTCGGTACGCATGTTGTCGATTGTGCGCCGCGCGACGCTTTCCACGATTCTGGGGTCCGTAACTTTCTCTCCCCGGATGTAGGCGACGGCGATGTTTTCGTCGGAAGAGCGCATGGCGTAAGGCCATACCATGGCGGCGATGAGGACGGCAGCGGCGGCACAGCGCCATAGCATCCGCAGGCTCCGATGTTGGGACAACGATGCGGAATGATGGCGCACCGCAGCGACATTCTGACTGCGGCGGACAGCACTGACATAGCCCATGACAGCACGGAGTTCGCGGAAATCGGGGTCGCTGGTCTGGGCGGCGAAGGCACGAAGCAGGCGCTCCTCGGCATCAGTAGTTGAGGCATCGAAATAACGTTCGGTCAATTCGAGCCAGTATTCCTTGGTATTTTTGTCAAAATTCGTCATCATTCTCAATTTTTCTATAGCATTCTCTGATGGTTTTCCGCGCTCTCGAGAGTTGCTGACGCAACGCCTGCTCGGTCATATCCTCGGTGCGTGCAATGTCGGCGTAGGAACATTCCTCAATGTCGTGCGCCTGGAAGATGCGCTGCTGCAAGGGTGTGAGGCGTTTTTTTACGATGCGTTGCACAAGTTCAACCCTGCTTTGCTGTGCCGTTGCCTCCAAAAGATCGTCGCCGCTGCAATCCGCCGCCTCATCGAGGTCAACGTTGGAGGCACGGTGTCGCAACCTGTCGATGCAGAGATTCCTGACAGCGGTTGCGGCGAGCGGGTCGGCATCGTCACCGATGTCGAGCGTCTCTGCCTGCGTCCACAAACGGACGAAGGCATCTTGCAAGGCATCCTCCGCTTCATCGGAGTCGGCCAGCAGCCGGCGCGCCATGGAACGCAGGCGCAAACGTCCCGAAGTGAAGGAACGTATCAGTGAATCTTTGCTCATATCTACCTGTTTAACGCACAAGCCTGCGGGGTTGTGACAAAAAAAACCGCATTTTCTGCAAAAAAAAATGCAGAAATGCGGGAGGAAAGCAAACGGCGAAAGGGCCGGAAGTATAGGTGGTTCTATAAATTACCACCATACACAATACATTTGCTGTATAATGGGTCGCATTTTGTAGTCATGGCATAGCGCAAACAGTTTTCAACTGCTTCCGCTCTGCTCATTTGGCTTAACGAAAACGTTCACAGAAATTTTCATCTCGAAAAGCAACTCGAAATCCGTCGAATCTAAATTATAGTACCCACCAATAACAAAATCCATCGCTCAAAGCGCACGGAACCCGTAGCCTTCCGCACGGAGCCATTCGATGGCGGCAGGGAGGGCGGTACGGATTTTCCCGATGCTTTTCAGGGAATCGTGGAAGGTGATGATGCTGCCGTTGCGGGCATAGCGGCGGATATTCGCCATCACATCGTCGGCATCCAGGCGTCTGGAATAGTCGCGGGTCACAAGATCCCACATCACGACGCGGTAACGCTGCGCCACATAACGGTACTGCTCCGCCTTCATCCAGCCGTGGGGCGGGCGGAAAAGCGGAAGACAGCCTTCCGGACGACGGAAGCCGGGGAATACACGGCGGATGCCCGTATCGATGATGTGCTGACATTCCTCCACATCCGTCGTGAAGTGGAAGTCACCATGGATGTGTCCCGAAATGTGGTGAAACGTGTGGTTTCCCACGGAATGTCCGGCGGAAACCACCTGCCGGAACTCGTCGGGATGCTTGCGGATGTTGTCACCCACCATGAAGAAGGTGGCCTTCACGCCGTAGCGGTCGAGGGTATCAAGCACCCAAGGCGTCACCTCGGGAATGGGACCATCGTCGAAGGTGAGGTAAACCACGCGCTCCGAAGGGTCCATGCGCCATATCGCGCGCGGATAAAGCCAGCGTAGCAGACGGGGAGGTTGTTCTATCAGCATAGGGAATGTCCGTAGACGGGGATTTCTGATTTGAGATGAAAAAGGGAGAAGCGGGGCGGCATCGGGAGGAACATCCGGGATGCCGCTCCGGAAAAAGGGAGGTGTTACCGCTGGGATGCCACCTTGAGGACCTTGCGGCCTCCGCGGACGAAGATGCCGGAAGCGGGGTTGGAGACGCGACGGCCCTGGAGGTCGTAAAGCGGAGCGTCGGCTGAAGAGTCGGCCTCAACGGCGGAAATGCCGTCGACAACGAGGGAGACGGGTGCCGAATATACGGATTCACCGGCGTCATAGACGGCGGAAACACGATAGACACGTGTGCCGTCGCAGGTCTTGTCGGTATATGATGTGTCGAGAACCGGTACTTCGTTGAGCCTTATGCCGTCGCGATAGACATTATAGCCGATGAGACGGATATTTTGCACGCCACACGTGTCGGGAACAAAGGTGATATCGTCGAGAAGCAGGGCGAAAGTGTCGTCGGAAACGGCACGGATGGCAAAATACTTCGAGCCTTCGGGAAGTTGGACACTGTATTCCTGCCACTCGTTGTTGCCCTTCGGGGTGGTATATGCGGCCAGACGGGTGAAGGTGTTCGTATCGATGCTCTCGGAAGAACTGAGGACTTCGAAGGATTCGGGGTAATTCTGCGAATAGGCCTTGGCGAAGAAACTGATGGTCTGCCCGGCACGCGAGAGTTCGGGCGAGATAAGCCAGTGGTCGATGACGCTGATTCCGGAAGCGAATGCGGCAAGCAGTTTGGAACCTGTATGGGCTGCCCATCCGGAACTCATGCCTGCGGCATCGGGATTCAGCACTGTGAAGGCCTGAGGCTTGCCCATATTGGGAAATTCGTACTGCTCCACGCCATAGACATTGCAGCGTGTGGCATCGTAAAGCAGCCAATCGCCCCAGTTGTCGATGGTGAAATCGGGGGCATCCTCAAAACTGTCGGTGACAGCATGCCCCTCGGCACGCGGAGCAGCCGGCTCCTGCCAGGTGAGAAGCACGCCTCCGTCGGTGGATTCGCCGCAAAGTGCGTCAGGACTGGGGAACAACGGGAGGAGAAGACGGACGCTGACGGGGGAAGTGGCGTTGTTCGAAAGGTTTTCATCGCCATCGTCAGACACGCGGACGAAGACTTCGACGCTGTCGCCTTCGAGGGTAAGGGGCACAAACAGAGGAATGGTGAGGTCAACCTCGCCACCCATGGTGACATCCTCCGCAGCGGAGGCACTGCCGATGGTGACACCCGATGCGACAAACTCCACACGGCAAGCGGCGGCATCGCAGGTCAGCATGCCGTTGTTGCGGACACGGACCGTGGCGCTGCGGGACTCGTCGGGACGGAGATTGACAGGCAGTTCAAGGACCTCAACGGCAAGGTCGCGCTCCACCTGGTTGAAGATGCAGACATCGTCGACATAGACGAGGCTGGTGCCGGAAATGCTGCGGTTATAGAAGGCTATCTGCACGAAACGGCTGCCGGCGTAGGCGGTGAGAGGAACGGTCACCTGGGTCCAGGTACGGAAGGTGGACTCCGAGGAAACATCGAGGTCCTTCACCTTTTCAAAGTCTCCACCGTCGGAAGATATCATAAGTTGCAGTTCATCGCTCGCCATCTCGGTACAGAAATACCAGAAGGAAAGGACGGGATTCACGGCTTCACCGAGATCGATGAGTCCGGAAAATCCTATGCCGGTATCGCCCTCCTTGACGGAAGTGAAACTGTACATGCCGCCATCATCGTCCTTCACAAACTTGTTTGACGCCTGAATGGGCATCCAACGTCCGATGCCCTCGTGGCTTTCTCCCCAGAAGGAGGCGATATTTCCCTCGACGAACGACTCCTCGTAGGGGATGTCGTAGGGTGAACCGATGACCTTATAGTTGGAATAGGCCTTGTCGCTGACCTGTCCCTTGGCGTCCTTTGCGACGACAATGTAGCGGGCAAGACCCTGATCGAAGAAGACATTGCTCCCGTCGAGGTCGGTCAACCGCAACTCTTCGCGGTAGGTGGTGCCGGGATAATCGGTGACCACAGGGGTGGAACTGCCAAGACGGGTGACGGTATAGGTGAGTGTGGAGGCATCAATCGGCGTACCGTCAACGGTCGTCTCGGGGGCTTTCCACTTCAACTTGACGCTCTGGCTGTCGTAGTCGTAGGTGAACACCAGGTTGGAGACGGGTGCTGGGCGGGGATCGTCAACGGCAAGAGCCTCAGCCGTCAACGTAAGGTTGTCGAGCAGGAGGGCGTTTCCGTAGGTTTCACCGGTGGTCTTGTGGTGAAAGGATAGGCAATAGTTGCCGTCCGCCGCAACGGTGAAGGTCTGTTCGAAGTGAACAAGGGGATAGGTTTCGCTGACGCTTTTGTTCTCCATGACGGCCTGCACCATAGCGGAGACCCGGACATCGTCGCCGAGGAAGACATCGAAGACCTCGTCGTTACCGCCATATTGGGTATGGGCATCGAAGGAAACGGTGTAGACCGTTCCGGCGGTAAGGGTGAAAAGCGGCGTGAAAAGCCAGTCGTCGGCATCGGCATACATATCGCGTTCGCAGACAGCCTCGGCACCGAAATCATCGTATTTCCATGTGAAGTTGTCGTCATTGGCATCGGCAACGAAAAAATCCGTAAACGATTCCACGCTGTCGAAGGTCTGGCTGTACGGCAACGCACTTTGGGCATGGCCGGCAATGCCGATAGCAAGACCCGCCAGCAATGTAGTGAGTTTCTATGATATCATATAAAAAGACTTGTAGTTGATATTTGGATTATGTGGATAAGGGCTTGTGATGTCTGTGATGACCAAATACTGAAACCTGTTTAAGGTAGTCAATATTCCGTATTCCGCAGAGACATATAAGGTGGATGCCATAAACTTCCACCACATATATATTATTATTGTTCTGCAGGTTGCGTCTTGGCATAAGGCGGATGCTACGACCAAAGCAAGCGGACCAAAATTGTTCCTGCGGAAATTCAGGACAAAATCCAAGGTAGGGAAATCCATCAACCCCGTCATACCCGGCGGCAACGCACCACCCTTCCGCTGACAGACGTCAAGGAAAAAGTCGGCGGACCAAAGGGAAAACGCTGACAGACGTCAAGGGAAACGGCGGCGGACCAAAGGGAAACGCTGACAGACGATAGGGGGAACGATGGGAAAAGGGCAGAAAAATCCGGACATGACAAGGGTAGACACCACACCCTTCCGCAGCGAACCGGAGGCCGCGTCGGCGGGATGTGGCACCTACCCTTCAAGGAATCATATCCGATTATTCTTCGTATTCTTCCTCAGTATCAGCATATCCATCAGCATATTCCTCACCACCCATCTGCTGCATCTGTTGCAGATAGCGCTGCTGGGCACGGTAAAGGACGAGTTTTCCTACGGCAGACTTCTCATAGAGATTTTCCATCGCCTTGTTGTAATAATCGTGCTTCTTGCTCTTGCACATCGAAAGACCTTCGATAGCCGCTTGGAGATAGAGGAACTGGCGCTCGGCGGAATTGCCATAAGTGGCCATACGTTTCTCGCCGAGGGCATTGTACCATTCGAGGTATTCGAGGGCACTCTGGGCCAGATAGTCCAATATCCGCTCCGCTTCCTTGTCGCGTCCGACCTGATGCCAGTAGTCAGGAAGTTTGAAAATGCCGCGGTCGTAGTCGTAACCTACGGAAAGAATCTCGTAAGGCACGTTCTTCGCCGGTATCACCTTCTTGCAATATTCAAGGGCTTTGAGGGCCTTCTCGGTCTTACCCTCAGCAAGCAGGGCACCGATGAGTTGCACAAACATCGAACGATGCGTATGACACATGCGCATAATCGTCTGATCGAGGTAGATACCATCGTTCTCCAAGCCGCCATAGCGGAACTTCTCCATAAGGTTGCGGTACATCTTCTCGGTGTCCACCGCCTCGGTGGGGAAGGAGAACGGCGTAACGCGCGAGGCAAGACCTTCAAGCACGAGGTGTTGGTCGAGTCCAGCGTAGTTTTCCGGGCCGAGCGTGACGCTCATGTACATGGGACGTACCCAATTATGACGGGCAAGCATCTCATAAACCATCATCTCCGACTTCGTGAGCATCTTCTTTCCCTTGAGGGAAATATTGAAGGTTTCGGGGATGCTGTCGGGACCGTTGGGGAGCATCATGCCTGAAGCGATGACGGCATCGCGGTCGATGTGGACGACAATGGAGTCGGTGGGAATGAACTGGTACTCGGGATTGCGGACGAAATAGTCGATGATGAAGCGGAGATCGTAGGGATCGTCATAGACATAGAGCATACTATAGACAGAATCCTTCTGAATTTTCTCCTTTAACTTGTTGAGACTCTCCTTGGAATCGTAGACGTAGAAGACATCATGTCCCTGGTTGTCGACGTATTCGTAGCGATTCCAGGTGATGGGCAACGCAGGACTGTTCCAAGCCGGACGGCACATCTGGTCGGTATACCAGTCGGTTTGGAGGTAAGATAGGTTGCAGACGCGGGCATCCGTGCGGATTCCTTCGGTGTCTTGTGCGTACCAGAGGGGGAAAGTGTCGTTGTCGCCGTTGGTGAAGATGATGGGATTGCCCTTCTCATCGAGGGTGTTCAGGTAGTTGGATCCGAAATCGCGGCAGGTGGTACGGCCGGAACGGTCATGATCGTCCCAAGTCTGGCTGACCATCTGCAAAGGAACCGCCACCGCCACCAGCGTTGCGAAGGCCACCGCCGGGATGTCGTACTTCCGGTTCCAGGTCTTCTTGCACGCCTCGGCGATTATCCGGGGCAATTCCGCCAAAGCGGCGACACCGAAACCTACCCACATGGCGAAGGCATAGAATGAACCTGCATAGGCATAGTCGCGCTCACGGGGCTGCATGGGCGTCTGGTTCAGGTAGAGGACAATCGCCAAACCCGTCATGAAGAACAGGAAGAAGACAATCCAGAACTGCTGGATACCGCGTCTTCCACGGTATGCCTGCCAGAGAAGTCCGAGAAGTCCGAGCAGAAGGGGGAGGCAATAGAAGACATTGTGTCCCTTGTTCTCGCGGAGAATCCTGGGGAGTTTCTCCTGACTGCCGTACATGGCGTTGTCAATGAACGGGAATCCCGTAATCCAGTTTCCGTGCTCATATTCGCCATGACCCTGGATGTCGTTCTGGCGTCCGGCAAAATTCCACATAAAGTAGCGCCAGTACATGAAATTCACCTGATACGAGAGGAAGAAACGAAGGTTGTCCCACTGCGAGGGCATCTCACCGGGGACGTCGTCATACCGCTCTCCGTCACGTTCGAAACTGAACTTCACCTCGTGGGTGCTGACTCCTCCGAGCCAATCATTGTAAGCCTGCGCATGTTTTGAACTGTACATGCGGGGGAAGAGCATCTTCATCCCGGTGGGGAACACGTAGTTTCCCTGCGTTTCGACGATGTCGTAGCAGTCTTTCTTCCCCTCTTTCCGCTCCTCTTCGCTGTTTTCGTGACGCTGGATGCGCTCTTCCTTCTCAATATCTACGGGACGTGAGGTGTAAGCCTCGCCGTAAAGGAGGGGACGGGAGCCGTATTGCTCACGATTCAGGTAGGTTCCGAGGGAGAAAATGTCCTCCGGAGAGTTCTGATCCATGGGAGTATTCTGCGTGGAACGGATGACAATGACGGCGTACGTGGAGTAACCGATCATCAACATCAGCATGCAGAGGAGCGATGTGTTGAGCACGCGCTTGCGGAGAAGGTACTCTCCACGCTTGTCCTTGAGGGTCAGCACAAAAGCAAGCACTGCGAGGAGAAGGATTCCCAGAGAAATCTGCTGCAAATAACCGTTTCCGTAGAAAGGAATACCGAGCAACGCCACGGAAGCGACGTACAATGCGTTGATAAGCGCGCGGTTTTTCTTCGTCGTCGCCCATATTGCACTGAGAACCACGGCAACAAGGACGAAGATGTACACCACCATTCCCGAATTGAACGGCATTCCGAGCGTGTTGACGAAGGCCAATTCGAACCATCCTCCGACCTTTACGATACCGGGCACAACACCGTAGAGGACGGCTGCCACAAGAACGAAGGAAACCGCCAACGCGAAGAGCGAACCTTTCAGGTTGGCATCGGGATAACGGCGGTAATAATACACCAGGACAATGGCGGGAAGGCAGAGGAGATTCAGAAGATGCACGCCGATGCTCAGACCCGTGAGGTAGAAAATCAGCACCAGCCAGCGGTCAGAGCGGGGCTCGTCGGCACATTCCTCCCATTTCAGTATCAACCAGAACACCAATGCGGTGAACATTGAACTGTAAGCATACACCTCACTCTCGACTGCCGAGAACCAGAACGTGTCACTCCAGGCGTAAACCAGTGCGGCAGCGACGCCGCTTGCCATGATTACGAGGGTGTCCTTCGGAGAAATCTCTGTGGCACTGTCGTCGATGATGAGCCGGCGCACAAGATGTGTGACGCTCCAGAAGAGGAAAAGGATGCAAAAGGCGGAAAGAATGGCCGACATGATGTTGACCATGAGCGCGATTTGCGTGTTGTCAGCGGCAAAATGACTGAAGAAATTGCCTGTGAGCATGAAGAAAGGTGCGCCTGGCGGATGGCCTACTTCGAGACGCGCCGCCGTGGTTGTGAACTCAGGACAGTCCCAAAAGGGTGCCGAAGGTTCCACGGTGAGGCAATAGGTTACGGCAGCAATGGCAAAGACCAGCCATCCTACTGCATTGTTAATAAGACGGAAACGCTTCATTTATATTTGAAAATGTTTTTGATTGTGCCTACGTTTTTGCAGCATTCTGCGGCATTCTTTTCCGGAAACTCCGAACGTTGTCACGCTCTTGCTGACATAATATGCTAAACCTTCTGCGCACAATAAGATGGGCGCAGAAGGCATATTTCGGCAGGAATTTCCTATCAGGCGATGGTGACGAGCGTAGTACCCTCCATGACACTGTCGCCTACGGCGCAGCAAACTCCGGAAACGGTACCGTCAGACTCCGCGGTGATGTTGTTCTCCATCTTCATGGCTTCGAGCACAACCACGGTGTCGCCCTTCTTTACGCTTTGGCCATTTGCCACGAGCACCTTGGTGACAACACCGGGAAGCGGCGCCTTGACGGGTGTTCCGGCTCCGGCCTCGCCCTTTGCAGGTGCGGCAGCGGCGGGAGCAGGCGCGGCAGATGCTGCTGCGGCAGCCGCGGGTGCGGCGGCGGTAACAGCGGCCTCGGCGGCGGGAAGGTCGCCCTCAGCGATGGGGGCACCCAGCATTTCCACGTCGAAGGCCACGCCATTGACGTTGAGTTTCGCTATCTGGCCCTGAATGCTTTCAATGGTCACGTCGTATTGTGCGCCATTGACGTTATAACTGTATGTTCTCATTGATGAAAATCTTCTGATTTTTGGAAGGGGTTAGTTGGTATGATTGAACTGTCTTGAAGGGTCGTTCCACGCCGTACGCTTGCGCTGCAAGGTGATGCCTACGGGCTCATCGTCGTGGACTTCCTCGACCTCGTACTGGGCAAGTGCAAGGGCGATGACTCCTGCATACACAGCCATTTCCTCGGAAGTGGGCTCAAGTTCCATGCCATCTGCGGTGACAGCGGCGACATTTCCGGCATTGGAAATGGAGATGCACACCTCCTTGCCCCCGATATTGTATTTGATTTGCTTCATTTTCCTTGGATGTTTTGTCTTTCGGAAGGGTTAGAGGGGGAGGTTACCATGCTTCTTGGTGGGGCGGGTCTCGCTCTTCGTCTCAAGTTGTGCCAAAGCACGGCAGATGCGGAGACGGGTGTTGCGGGGCTCGATGACGTCGTCGACGTAACCATATTCCGCAGCCTTGTAGGGATTGGTGAAGAGGTCGTTGTACTCCTTCTCCTTCTCTGCAAGGAAAGCCTTGGGATCTTCCGCCGCCTTCGCCGCCTTTGCCTGGAGGACGGCAACGGCACCGCTGGCACCCATCACGGCGATTTCCGCCGAGGGCCATGCGTAGTTCATGTCGGCCTTCAGTTGTTTGCTACCCATCACGATGTGGCTTCCGCCGTAACTCTTGCGAAGTGTGACGGTGACCTTGGGCACCGTAGCCTCGCCATAGGCGTAAAGGAGTTTGGCACCATGGCTGATGACGGCGTTATATTCCTGACCTGTTCCGGGAAGGAATCCGGGAACGTCGACGAGACTTACGATGGGAATGTTGAAGGCATCGCAGAAACGTACGAAACGTGCCGCCTTGCGCGAAGCGTTGCAGTCGAGGACGCCGGCGAAAACCTTGGGCTGGTTGGCGACGATTCCGACACTCTGGCCGTTGAAGCGTGCGAAGCCGATGATGATGTTGCGGGCGAACTCGCGCTGAACCTCCATGAACTCTCCGTTATCGACAATGGCTCCGATGACCTCATACATATCATAGGCCTGGTTAGGATTGTCGGGGATGATGTCGTTGAGGCTGTCCTCGCGACGGTCGATGGGGTCCTTGCACTCCACGCGCGGCGTACGCTCACGGTTGTTCTGGGGGATATAGGTGAGAAGTTGGCGGAGCAGTGCGGCAAACTCCTCTTCTGTCTGTGCGGTAAAGTGGCATACACCGCTCTTCTTTGCGTGTACGGACGCACCGCCGAGTTCCTCTTGGCTGACATCCTCTCCGGTAACGGTCTTCACAACCTTCGGACCGGTGAGGAACATGTAACTGACATTCTCGAGCATAACGATGAAGTCGGTGAGGGCGGGGCTGTAGACGCTACCTCCGGCACAGGGACCGCAGATGCCGCTGATTTGAGGAATGACACCGGAAGCCTCGATGTTGCGCTGGAAAATGTTGGCGAATCCGGCAAGACTGTTGACGCCCTCCTGGATACGTGCGCCTCCGGAGTCGTTAAGACCAATGATGGGGGCTCCCATCTTGAGGGCGAGATCCTGCACCTTGCAGATTTTCTCCGCCATGGTCTCGGAAAGACTACCACCGTTCACGGTGAAGTCCTGTGCGTAGACATAGGTAAGACGGCCGTTGATGGTCGCGCTTCCGCAGACGATGCCGTCGCCGAAGAACTTCTTCTTCTCCATACCGAAGTCGTGGCAACGGTGGAGTTTGAACATGTCCATCTCCTCAAATGAGCCTTCATCTACGAGGAGTGCGATGCGTTCACGCGCTGTAGCCTTGCCTTTGGCATGCTGCTTGTCGATGGCTACTTCGCCGCCTCCGAGGCGGGCAATGGCGCGTTTTTCTACTAATTCCTTGATTTTTTTCTGTTGTACGGACATACGTTTGTGGTGTGTTATCGGCATTCTGCACCGGAAAGTGCCGTGCAGTTGTGCCTATGTACTGAATTCTTTTGTATGTGTGTATTTGTTTCTCTATCGTGGACATCCGCGAAAGCCGACGGAGAATGCCGTGTCCTCAGATGTCGAGTGCGTGCTTGGGATAGTCGATGGTGTAGTGAAGTCCGCGGCTTTCCTTGCGCTCGAGGGCCTGACGTGTGATGAGATAACCCACGTTTATCATGTTGCGGAGTTCGCAAATGTCGGGGGTTGCCTTCACACGTTTGAAGAGTTCCTCCGTCTCCTCGTAGAGAAGGTCGAGACGGTTCCAGGCACGGTGTAGGCGAAGGTCGGAACGTACGATGCCGACATAGTTGGACATGATCTGGCAAACCTCGCGTGCGTCCTGGGCAATGAGAATCTTTTCCTCGTTCGTCATGGTTCCGGCATCGTTCCACTCCGGCACATTGTCGTTGAAACCGTAGTCGTCGATGTGCGCGATGCTGTGCTGCGCCGCCTTTTCGGCGTAGACGACGGCCTCAATCAGGCTGTTCGACGCCAGACGGTTGCCGCCGTGCAACCCCGTACACGAGCATTCACCGATGGCATAAAGCCGATGAATGGAACTCTCGGAGTTGAGGTCGACGAGCACACCTCCGCAAAGATAGTGGGCGGCGGGGGCTACGGGGATGTATTGCTGCGTGATGTCGATGCCGATGCTCAGACATTTGGCGTAGATGTTCGGAAAGTGGCGGCGCGTCTCCTCGGGGTCCTTGTGTGTAACGTCGAGACAGACGTGGTCGATGCCGTTGATTTTCATCTCGCGGTCAATGGCTCGTGCCACAATGTCGCGGGGTGCGAGGGAGAGACGCTTGTCATACTTCTGCATGAACTCCTGTCCGTTGGGCAATCTGAGGATGCCTCCGTATCCGCGCATGGCCTCGGTGATGAGGAAGGCGGGATGCGTCTCATGGGGATTATAGAGCACCGTGGGATGAAACTGGATGAATTCCATGTCCTTGACGGTGGCTTTGGCGCGGTAAGCCATGGCAATGCCGTCGCCGGTGGCGATGTTCGGGTTGGAGGTGGTACTGTAGACGGCGCCGCAACCTCCGGTGGCGAGGACGGTGACACGCGAGAGATAGGTGTCGATCTTCCCCGTATCGGGGTCGAGGACGTAGGCTCCGTAGCACTCGATGTCGGGAGTCCGGCGATTAACCTCCACACCCAGATGGTGTTGCGTGATGACTTCCACGGCATAATGGTTCTCCATGATCTTGATATTCCGGCACCTCCGGCAGGCTTCAATGAGGCCTCGCTGTATCTCGAAGCCCGTATCGTCTGCGTGATGCAGGATTCTGAACTCCGAATGTCCGCCTTCGCGGTGGAGGTCAAAGGTTCCGTCGGGGCGTTTGTCGAAGTTCACGCCCCACTCCACCAGGCGTCGGATGCCGTCGGGGCCGCCCTTTACCACCTGTTCCACGGCAGCGGGGTCGGAAATGTAGTCGCCCGCTATCATGGTGTCTTCGATATGTTTCTCAAATGTGTCGACCTCGAAGTTGGTGACACTCGACACTCCGCCCTGGGCTTTCGCCGTATTGGCCTCGTCGATGGTGGTCTTACAGATGAGTGCCACCTTGCCTTTACCCGAGGCGGCGGCCTGGAGGGCGTAACTCATTCCGGCTACTCCGGAACCAATTACGAGGAAATCGAATTTTCTTATCATAACATGGGGGTGGAGACTTTCGTTCTCCACATAGTGTAGGCGGGGGCTGGCAATCGGCAGCGTGGATTTTCACCGTTGGCTTGTAGGCTGTTTCCTGCCGTCTTCCGCCCTTTTTCCGTCTGGGAATCCCGCACGTCCGGTCCGCATAGCCTGCGGTTTCCTTCAATCACATGAGTTTCCATCGCGAAAAACAGAGCCGGAATCCGGCAAAGGGCATTGACAGAACCCGCCTGTAATTCCGCGCAAATTTATACATTATTCCGTAACACCGCAAATTTTGCCCTGCAATATTGCCCCACCAGCCCCGCCACGCGGCAAAACTGACACTACAAGTTGATGATACAGAGCCTTTACAAGGCTTACGCAGAGGGCGGAAACGGCGCAGGGAAAGGGCGCGGGAACGGCACCGGAAGCCCCGCTTGAGGACATGACGGGAACGGACGGTGGCAACCCGAAGGGCGGGAACGCGAAGGCTGGAGGGAAGGAGCCGCGGAACGCCGCCCCCGGAAAAGGCTGGCGGAAACATCGGAACTTCGCGTGGAAAACATCGGAACTTTCCGGTGGAAAATGCGGCACTTTCCGACGGGAAACGCGGCACTTTTTCCGAAGGTCTCCGACAGGGGGGATTCCAGACTTCCGAAAGGCGGCGCGAAGAACGAAGTCCAAAGCATCAAACACCCCCGCAAATGACTGCAGGGATGTCGGGGAAAGGCGATGGGAAAGTTGGGGAAACAGCGTGGGAGAAGCGGAGAAACACCACGAGGAGGCCGAAGAAAGCGCATGGAAAATCGGGGGAAGAAGACAAGAAAAGCCGGGGCTTCGGCATGAAACCCCGGCAAGGATAATGATGGAACGGCCGGAACCTATCCGGCGGAAAGGCTAAGGATTGCGTACGAGAACGCTGACGGCGCCATCGTAGATGTAGGCAGCGGAATAGGGGATGTACCAAGCCGACCAGTTGCTGAGGGTGATGGTTCCCTCCTCATCCACGGTAGCCACCACATTGACGGTGGGGTCCGTAACGTCGGCAAAGGTGTAATAGCCGCCCCAATCCTCCTTGATGTCGATGGTCAACGTCCGCGCTTCGGCATCCACGGTGGCAGTGAATGTGTCTTCCCATCCGTAGAAGTTGGTGATGGACACGCTGTTTTCACCGGTCTGGGCTATGGTCACCTGCGACTGGAGTCCGTCGACGTAGACCCAACTTCCGGAGAATGCCTCGTAGCAGGTCGTGGTCTCGGTGTAGGTGCCGCAAAGGTTGTCGATGAACTGCTGGGTGGGATCCTCCTCGGGTGCCCACGTAAAGACGTCATACTCCTCGCCGATCAGGTTGTTCTGGGCGTCGTAGAGGACAGAATAGAACCATACTTCGCCAGCCTCCTCATTGCCCTCGAACATGGAAAATCCCTCTCCGCCATAGATGCCCCACTGGTCACCGTTGTCGAGATAGAGGTAGTAGTAGCCGTAATATTCAAGCGCATGGTTGGTGACGCTGATGCTTCCGCTCTCATTGACAAGGAATTGCAGTTCGGTAGTCTGGCTTCCGTAGGGTGCTTCAAGGGAGAACGATCCATCGTCGTAGGCTGTGAGCGTGGCGGATGTCTCGCCACCGGTGACACCGGATGCGTAGGTGCCGCATACCGACCACAACACCTGGCGCTGGCGCTCTACGGTGAACGAGAGGCTGACAGGCTCGGAATCGCTGTAATTCTCGTCGTCGCTGAGGGCGGTGATGCTGAGGTCGTAGGTGCCGGGTTCAAGGGAACGGAATACGGCACAGGGCTCCGTGACGGTGGCCGAGGCGATGTTCCCGCCGTCCTTCACGAGGGTATAGGCATAGGCTGCCGCGTGCTCCACGGCAGGCCACGTGACGGTTACCGTGGAACCTTCCGCCACAACGGCGGGAAGAGGTTCGTCCAACGGCTCAACGGCAGGCGTGGTTGCCGTCTCCCAGGTGATGTGTTCGTTACCGATATTGCTGAGGAACAGACCGATTTCATTGCCCTCGCCCTTGGAGATTGTATAGGTGTCGGTATAAAGGAAGTCGCTGATATTGTCGTTGCCGTTCTGGCCAAAGGAGAACTTTAACTTGAGCATCTGCAGCCAGTGGCAGTTGTTCATGAAGGATTCACGGGTAATCATCCACGCTCCTCCGAAACTATAGAAGTTGCCCCAGCGGTGGTCGGGATGGAAACGGCTTGAGGCATCGCGGCGATAGGACAGTTGTGCGAAGTAACGACCATCGTAATCGTAGAGGCCACGGAAGAGCCATCCCTCGGTATTGTACCCGATGGCGTACGAGCCATTGCTGAGAAGCGTGGTGGCACCATCCAGTTCGCGGTTGCCGAAATACGAGAACATGTTCTTGCGGTCGCCGTAGATGTCGTTGCTATGATAGCGGTAACTCTCGTGTCCGGCAAGGAGATTGAGGTTGTGAAGTCCGAACATCTTGGAGTATCTCACCAACTGCTGGAGGTTATAGGTGTACTCATCGAAACTGTCACGATAGACATATCCGCCAGGATAGGTGGCGAAGCCGAAACCGTAGAACGGATTATAGGTGAAAGTGGTGTTGTACTTGCTGGTATAGACATTTGCGGAAAGGGTGGCGGTGAGCCCCTCCATAATCCTGAAATCGGCGTTACCGTTGATGCTGAACGTGGTGCTTTCCACATGATTCGCATTGAGCGAGGCATCGGTAATGCCGTTTGACTGCGACAGATATGGGCGTACGTAGTAGCTGCTCAAGTGCCTTGCTGCTGATGACACCTGCGGAACCTGTGAACGAAGACTTCTTCTGTTCGCCAAACGCCACCACGATGGCTTCGTCGAGATTCTGGTCGTCGGTGACCAGAACCACGGTCATCTTTGCCTGAGGCTCGAGGGTTTGGGGCTTCATTCCTATGTAACTGATGATAAGACGGTCGGTATCGCTGACACCCGAGAGGACAAAACGTCCGTTTTCATCGGTATGTGTACCGCCGTTACCGCCCTTTACGCGCACCGTTGCTCCTGACAACACTGCCCCCGACTCATCGGTGACAATGCCGCTGACGCTGCGCTTCTGGCCATAAATGCTTGTTGTCGCCGCAAGCAGGGCCAGGGACATAAGCATTCTCTTTCTCATAATATTCGCAGTTTTTGTGGAGGAAAGATGTAATTTATTCTGAAAAAAAATTACTGATTTCAGAAGACTCTTCTCCCAAAATCGGTAATTGTGCCGCATCGCATCTCATGCTTTCATCATCATCCCCGGCACGTTATGGTCAGCATAATGTAAATAATTTTTCATGAAAAAGCGACAAATTTCGAACATTTTTTGCGAAATTTTGAATATTTATCAACAAAAAAGTCACCAAAAGGCAGAAAAAGCCTGCCGCTTCCCTCGGAAAAAAGACTTCTGAATGGCTCTTCTTCCGCCAGGAAACGGCAGGTTTTCTTTCAGGTTTTACAAGTTCTTCAACCTGTTATGATTTATCCTTTGCCCTGTCTATGACGTTTCGACCAAATCAATGTATCGGAACATTCCATCCCTATCATCGGAACTTTCTATTGCAAAGTTCGGCACTTTATGGTGTAATCATCGGAACTTTACCACGCGATTATCAGAGGTTGTATGAGGGGGGAAAAGATGAAAAGAAAAATAACATCTCCTCTCCCAGATATTTTTTTTGCGATTTTTTCCTACACATCCTACACTTTTGGGGGAAATAGTCAGTCTACATTGATGATTTTTGCGTGTAGGATGGCGTGTAAGATGGGTGTAGGCGTGTAGGATAGATCTGCATTTTCGCGGAAAAGTGCGCGGAAACGAGGAGAAAGACTTTTCATCATTTTTCAATTTTTGTCTCAAAAATGGCCCAAAATTGCGGGAAAATGCCAGTTTTTCGCCCGAAAAACGGCAAAAAACCATTTTGTAATAAAGAGTCAAAATGTTGGAAGTCAGCGTTTTAAGGGTCGAAAAACGTCACGATTTTGCAAAATGCAATTTGATTCATTTTTTGTAGTTTTTCGTTCATTTCCGAGTGTTTTTCACCCATTATCTTGCTGGTTTACAGCAAATTACGCATTTTTCATTTTTGCTAAAGACAAATGATGTGAGGAATGACGGGGGCAGACCGATGGAAAAACGAGGGAACGGGGAGAAAAACATCAAGGATGTATGGGGAGATAATCGAAGTAGATGAGAAGAGGAATTAAAGGAGAAAAGGGGGAATTTTGAGGGGACGGGGGAGAGAGAATTAAAGGAAGTGTGGGGAGATGGTCGTGGAAAAGGGGAGGAGAAGTTAAAGAAGGAAGGGGAAGATTTCGGGGGATGGGAGAGAAGAGATGGAAGAAATAAAGAAAGGATTTCGAGAAAAAGGAGGGAGGAGATGGAAGGAAAAGGAAGGAAATCAGCGCACATCGGACAGCACGATGCGCTGCGTGGAAAGCGTAATGCCGTGACGGACTAGCCGGCGGACATAGACTCCGGACGGCAAAACAGGGGACATCTTGGCGGCAGAGACGGAGGAAGACGTGAGGACATGCCGTCCGTGGAGGTCGTAATACTCCACCCTGACATCGCCGTCATCGGCAACAAGGGCCTCGATGCCGTCCCACTCCGTGCCCCATTGTGCCGCCAGCCACTCGGTCTTCTGCTGCAACTTCCGCAAGATTTCCGCCGACTTCTCGCTCATGCGGTCGGTACCATAGGAGGGCCAGGTGCGGAAATCGCAGGCGGCAGCACTGCCGATGGCGGTGGAAAGGCTGTCGATATACTGCACGACGGTGGGCTGAACCGTATGGTAATAGCGGCCGAACGCCTCGCGGACTGCCGTCTGGAATTCCGGGAATGCGTAGAGGCGGTCGATGAGGAAGCACTCGAAATTGGGTGCATCCCACGTGAAATCGTTGAGAGAATTGCGGTAAGCGTTGCCGAAGTCCCACACTGGACCTGCCATCCATCGGGAGTCCTCGCCGCAATCCTTGTAGAGATAGAAACTGCCATGGAAGCCTTCCTCGTCCTGAAGCAGTTCCCTTGTGACATAAACCTCCGCCATCGTGCGCGCATCTATCAGTTCATCCCAGGTCGCGGAGGCGGTGGACGGCTTGTAAAGGGCGTCGCGAATAAGGGTGAACTGCCGCTGCAAATAGTCGCTCTGCACGGACGAAAGCACCTCGGGACTGTGATAAGTGACCCAAAGCGACTGCGACTTGTCGGGCAGACTGACGGAGATATGCGGCGAGGTGTTGTAGTTATCGACCTCCACAAGCCAGCCTCCGGTGACGTCGCCTTCGGCAAGATTGTCGGGCTGCTGGGCGATGTTCACGCGGTCATCATCAATGCGGATGGTCTCGGAAAGGAAGTAAAGTCCGATATAACGTCCGTTCAGCACCACTTCAAGAGGGTGCATGCGGGGTGTCCAACCGTGTACCAGATGGCGGGCGATTTCAAATCCCAGGGGGTTGCGGAGTTGTCCGAGGTCGTCGTCGGCTCCGGCCATGAGGGCGAAATGCTTCGATGCCGGCATACCGAAAATCCGCTGTTTCTCCGTGAACTTCAAGCGATAGGGTTTCTTTTCAAAGCCTGTCCACGTGTAGTTGCCGCGTCCGCGGATAAGAAGTTCCACAGGATGCTCCCCGTCGCCCATGGTTGTGGCGGCACAAAAGCCCTCGTCAGCGGCCCCCTCGCCGGAAACCGGTGGCAGAAGGTAGGCGGTGGCGCCGACATACTCCGTCTTTGAGGTGACGGCCTTTCCGCCTTCCGTGGTGATGACCAGCGTGGGCAAGGTTCCGCTGACCAGAGTTTCGGCGGGCGCCATCCAATAACCTGTGGTGTAAAGGTCGGCGGAGGCGGGCACGAAAGTGGCGCCGGGAACCATGGGAAGGTTGTCGACGTCCTTGAAAGTCTGCGTACGTCGTTCCCCGCGTTCGCCGGCAATGCGGTCCTTCAATGTGGCGATGCTCTCGGGATATTCGCCGTCGGGGAGCGTGGTGTCCGCGAAGAAATAGTGCGTCTGTTCGTCGGCGGTGGCACGGATGTCGAAACTCCACAGCGTGCCGCCCTGTGGCGTAAGGCTGATGATGTGGGTAACGCCGTCAGAAGATGCGCCATAGAGGAACTTCACCTGGGAATATCGCGTCACGGCATTCTCGAAAAAATAGTGGCCTTCCGGCACTACGAGGGCGAGAACGCGCAGGGGAAGAAGGAAAAGGAGGGGGAAAAGCAGACGTTTCACAGGATGTTGGAGGATGTTAGCAACGGGGGAAAAGAGAAAAAGTCCCATGCCGCAACGGTGAGATTGCAAGGCATGGGACTGGTATGATGCGGTTTTCAGGCGGGTTTTACCCATTACAAGCGCAACGTTCTGTCGCCTTGTCTTAGGTTATGTTTTGCCGTTTTCCGGACTCTTTCCGGTTGGAAATCCCTGAATGTCCTGACATCTGGCACGCCATATAGCACGCTGCCCGACGTTTTTCGCGCCCGGCACAAGAAAGGTTTCCCTTGCTTCCGCTCAGCCAGGACATCGATTCTCAGAAAATTTCTTCACGGTAAGAGAGCCGTTTTCCGGCAGATCCGGTTTTGCGGACCCCGCCTTATAAAGACCTCTCCCAATCGTTCACCTTACATAAAGAAGATGAGTACGAGTTGTGCCATAAGGATACGGAGGAACATGGAGAGGGGATAGACGGTGGAATATCCGACGGCAGGAGCATTGTTGCCGGCAGTAGCGTTGGCAAATGCCAATGCTGGGGGGTCGGTGTTCGAACCAGCGATGAGACCCATCAGGGTAAAATAGTTGAGTTTGAGGCGCAAGCGGCCGACAACTCCCATGATGAGGATAGGAATGATGGTGATGAGGAATCCCATCCATATATAATGCACGCCGTCACCTTGGAGAACCGTGTCGAGGAACTTGGCACCTGCCTGAATACCTACGCTGCTGAGGAAGAGGATGAGTCCCACTTCGCGGAGAAGCATGTTGGCAGATGTGGAAGTATAACTGTTGATTTTGTAGCGGTATCCAAAGGCTCCGATGAGAATGGCCACGACAAGCGGACCTCCGGCAAGGCCAAGTTTGACGGGAATCTCCACACCAGGGATAGGAATGGGCACCTGTCCGAGGAGGACTCCGGCGAGGATTCCGAAGAAAATGGCGCCTACATTGGGGTGGTCGAGGTGCTTGACGTTGGCACCAATCAGGTCGCGCATCTGCTCGATGTTCTCCTTTCTACCGGTGACAAGCAGGCGGTCGCCGACCATAAGACGGAGGTCGCGGGCGGCGAAGAGTTCCATTCCGTTACGCGTCACGCGGGTGACGTTGACACCATAGATGGTGGAAAAATGCAGGTCGTTGAAGGTTTTGCCGTTGATTTCGGGCTTTGTGATGATGAGACGCTGGCTGACGTAGTTCTGTTCGTCCGAAACTTCCGCCCACTGTCCCCGGGGAATGACCTCACCGATGAGGACAGAAATGGGCTCTGCCTCGGCCTCAGCACAGGTGATGTGCACCTCCATGCCCATCTCCAACTGGGTGTTGCCGTTGGGAATGATGACACTTCCGTCGGCAAGGAAGCAGCGGCTGACCACGAACTGACGGTTCAGGAAGTCGTGAAGTTGCTGCAGGCTGCGTCCGATAACTGCGGAGTTCTTCACGCGGACAGCCATGTGATATGCTGAACGATCGGGACTGTTGGCCTCGCTCTTCGCCAGTTCGGCACGCGATTCCTCGATGCTCGTGCGGGTAAGGAAGCGGATGACGATGGTGGAAAGGATGATTCCGACCACGCCGAGCGGATATGCGCAGGCATAACCGTTGGCAATGGCGGGAGCGGCATCGCCAAGCACTTCGGCAAGTACGCCATTCGCGGCGCCAAGACCCGGAGTGTTCGTCACGGCTCCGTACATTACACCCACCATCATCGGAAGATTGTTGTCGCCCTGCGTGAGGAATCCCATCTGACTTCCGAGAGCCCAAAGGCCAAGCATGACGGCTACGTTGAGAAGCACAATGCCTACGGCAAGAAGGTTCATCTGTACGCCGCCACCACCTTTGAAGACTTCAAAGAAACTGGGGCCCACTTGCAGACCAATGCAGTAGACAAAGAGGATAAGACCAAGTTCCTTCACGAGGTCGATGATGGGCTTTTGATAGGCCACGGCCTCGGCAGCGTTGGCATAAAGTCCGTGAGTGCAGATGTGACCGACAATGATGCCGACAAAAAGCACCCACGTAACACCGAAGGCAATACCGTTCTTCTTGCCGCCAATCTTCCAGCGTCCGAGTTTAACTCCGAGACTGATGACGAGGGCATACAGAATCATGATATGGGCAATGCCCTCAGGATTTGTGAAAAGTTTGACTAACCAATCCATATATTAAACTTGTTTTTAGATGTGTTCAAGGACTGTAGCAAGGGCGACGACGGAGAATCCACCCGTCAGCCTCCATCGGCAAAGGTAGTGTTTATTGACAAAGTATGCAAGACAAATGTAAAAAAATGCTTTATTGTTGGCAGTACGCCGTGGAAGATGAAAAGAGTTGTTTGTAAAAACCACAGCGTACCGGCGGCCCCAATGCCGAATTTCCGGCAAAGAAGACGGTGAGGGCGGCACGTTTTCAGCGGACGTTTGCGGCATTTCCGCAAAGACCTTATGCCATGCGCTGCCGGGATGTACGCGGTGACGGGCAGGTGTCGCCGATGCCACTTCCGGCTGTGAAGGACAGAGGGGTAAGGGATGCACGAAAGGCGATGCCACAGGTTTTCACGCCTTGTCGGGACGTATGAAAAGCGCGTGCGGCCATACGCCGGAAAAAGTGCGGATGTTTCCCCCCGAAAGTGCGGCACTTCTGAGGGGAAAGTTCCGAACTTCCGTGCGGGAAATGCGGAACTTTTCAAGGCCATGTTCCGAGGCCATCGGGAGCGGGCGGAAAGGAAATCCCCCAAGCCTGCCATCCGAAGGGGATGGTGGCCTGGGGGATTATAGTGGAAACTTCCGGCTGACGGGCGGCGCAAACCGCCGTTAGCCTATGGATTAGAGTTGAACCTTGATGCTCTGCTTGCCGATGCGTACCACATAGGTGCCGCCCATGGCAACGGGCATGGTCAGATGTTCGTTGGCCGTAGCGTCGGAAGCGATGAGGCGTCCGTCGACGGTGTAGACTTCAACCTTCTCGCCTGCGGGGTTCTGGATGTCGAGGTTTCCATTGCTGAACATCACGAAAGGCTTGCGGGTGGTAGGCGTGCTGATGCCGGTCTCGGCGGCCTCGACGAGGCATTCGTCGGAGAAGCGGCTCTCGCAGATGTCGTCATAGGTGAAGTAAGAATCGGACTTTATGGCGCTCACCTTATGATAAAGGTGCTGGAAACGTACGCGCTCGGGGATGGTGACATCCACTTCCGTACCCTCGAGGTAGCGTCCGAAGTAGAAGGGTTCGCGGAGGACGTCGCCGGCATTGTACTGCTGTGTGATGAGGAGATCATCGACATAGAGGTTGCCAGGCATGGTGACGGCGAAGATTCCCACCTTGGAATTCTTCGTACCCTTCGTCAGTTTGGCAGTGAAAGTGCCCCAGTCCTCGCCGACGGTACCGGGGTAAACGAGTTCGGCCTGCGAATAATCGCCCTCTACCTCGTCGTAGTTGAAGAGGGCGACAGCGCACTGTACGACGTCCTGATGCTTGGTTCCTGCCTCGTCCCACCAGTTTACGAGTTCGCCCATGAGGCGCATGGAGAGGTCAATGCGGCCATTGTCTTTGGAGAAGTCCAAAGCGGGGGATATCATTCCGCTCTGATCGGACTGATAGATGTAGAAGTATGCGTCGAGAGCAATGAATCCTCCGACGTAAGGCATGTAGTTTGTCACGTGCCATCCCGCCTGATCCTCACCGAAAATGTAGGTGTCGCCGTAGCAGTTGGGTTCATCGCCGAGTTGCATATAGGGCTCTGAGCCATCAGGAAGTTTGACTTCGTCGAAGTCCATCTTCGTCACCTTGAAGGTTCCGTCCTGCTTTGCCACGCGCTCGTTCATGGCCCAATAGTTGTAACGTTCGGCAGAAGGCACCGCGCTCCACTGTGCATGGTAGCCGTCGTCGGTGAGTTTGGTGTCGCCCATCACGGGTGCCGCAAGGTCGAAGACGATGACTTCGTCGCTGGGAAGTGAGGTGTACTCACCCTTGACAGCGTAGACGGTGTAGGCATAAGTGGCGCCACTTTCGATTTCGGGAACCACGAAAGAGGTGCCGTCCACCTGGGCTTCGTCGATGAATTCCTCCCAGTCCTCCATCTCCTCGTTGAACTTCTTCACGCTCAAAAGGTAGTGGTCGGCACCGGGAACAGCGGACCAGTTGGCGGTGAAACTCTCACTCGTATAGTCGGAATGCGGGAGAACCTGGGGGAAACCAACGTGGGCCTTGATCTGGAAGACCTTAAGGTCGTCGATGTAAATGGCGGGAGACTCTTGGGGAACGATGTTGAAAAGGGTGTACGACTCGCAACCACGGAAGTAGAATTGATAGGTCTTCCACTCGGGAGTCACCTCGAAATCGCTGTAATTCTGCTCCAGAATCTTCCAAGTGGGGCTCATATTGTAGGTCTCAGCGGCTTCAATGATGAGGGAAGTGTTGTTCTTTTTGTAGGTACGTGCCTTGAATTCGAGCACGGCCACGCCATCATTCTCATGAAGGTCAAGCATCGGCGTGTTGATGTGCGCATAATCGTCGAGGTCTTCCTCGTCAAAGAGCGAAACCATTCCGCCTGCGGGATATGCACCACCGGCACCCCATCCGGGCTGGTCCGTATATTTGGGGTCGAGATTGGTCCAGGGGTACTCGGGATTTGCCATGGTTATTTCCACAGAGGTCGCGGGATTTCCAAGACTACCCTTCTCCATTTTGGAGAAATCCTCGGAAAAGACGTCGACACGCTCGCCATATTGCAGGATCCAGGACGCGTCAGTCTCCGTAGAAGGCACGATACGGGCGGCCACAAGTTGGGGACCTCCGGCCATAGATGCCACACGCGCAGGCTGGGTCTTTGCGGCCTGCAAGGGTAAAGCGCGGCCCTTCAGTTCGTCGGCATTCGATGCCAGACTGAACGATGCCAGAAGGGAAGCAAGTAAAAACTTATTCATAAGACAGTTTGTTACTTTTTATAAGAGGGTTAATGGTGGATCATGTGTCTTACCACCGTAAATCTTTTTTGCTTTGACAAGGGGGATTCCTGCCCTTCCGCACGCAGCGAAACCAGAAGATGTTCCGTGGCTGAAAGGCTGCGGGAGCGTCGTCTTGCCAGATGACGGGCGGACGCTGCCTGCCGAAGGGCTGAATACTCCTTTTAATATTATGGACGGGTTCCATAACTTGCACGTCAAGTTCTCTGCCTTTTTCCGGAGAACCTGAAGGAATTTACAGAACCCGTCCACAACTAATCACGGGTAAAGCAAGATTACTTCACCTGAATCTTCTTGGTATTGCCGTTGTTGTCGCGAACAATGTAGAGACCGCTCTGGAGACCGAGTTGCTCAATGCTGTTGAATTCGCCACACTTCACGAGTTGACCACTTACATTGTAGACGTTTACAACGCCGTTCAGGGCATTCTCTTCGCCGCCGAAGGTTACTTCATCAATGCCGACAAGGTATTCCTTAGCCGCAACATGGAGGATGGGAAGCCACATCTTACCATACACCTTCGTTGCATCGAAGTTGAAGGCAGACTTGCCATTGTAGAAGATAGAACGGAGGAGTTTACCATAATCGTCGGTACCCCAACCATCATCTATGTTGTTATAGGTGTTGAAGAGTACGGGATAACCATTGTCAGGAATCTCACCTTCCTTGACAATAGTTACGACAAGGTTCTTGCTAAGGTCGTAAGAGAACTCCTCATTCAGGTCAAATGCAAGGATCTTGTTCTGACCATCAACGGTGCTTACCTGACCATCGAAGCAGAGAGTTCCGAAGTCTACCCATTCGGTCACCTCAGTATGGGAGAGGTAATCCGTACTTGTGTAGCACTTCTTATCGGTCGTGTTGAGATAAACTTTGACATTGTAGTCAGAGAATGTGGCACCTTCGTTCGAACTGTAGTCAAGTCCGATGCGAGAGATTGTAAGAAGGTCACCCTCAACTTGGGCAGAGAGTTCAGAAGGATAGTAGATGCTCTGGAAAGTGCTGTGGGGCTTCCATGAGCAGATGGGAGCCTGAGTGTCAACGCCCAGACTTTCACCAGTGTTGAACTCGGCATAGAAGGGAACAGTGCCTTCCTTCTCTACGGTAACGGTCGTGAAATCGGAAACGTTGTTTGTAGGTTCTTCGTCAGCAGCATAGACCACGCGAGTGTAAACCTGGATGTCTCCAGCAGTTGCGAAGGAAGCACCGACATAGATTCTTGCACTGCTGCCGGGAGTGAGTCCACCATTGGTAGCGCTTTCACCGACAACTTCTTCGCTTTCGCCGTTCTGTGCCACAACTTCTACCGTGTAGTTTTCTGAAGTGGCAGAACCTTCGTTCACAACCGTTACGTAGAAGGGAGCAACAGTATTGACAGTTGCGAACTCAGGAGCCTCAACTTCTTCAACAGCAAGGTCGTTGGCGAAGACTTCGCTGATGGAGAAACTCTCAAGAGTAATCCAGTCATATACGTTGGAGGTCAGCCAATGGAGTGCGATATTCCATTCACCGGAAGTCTCAGGAGTGAACTGTACCGAGAAGTGGTTCGAAGCAATGTTGCCGTAATAGGGGTTCTTGTACTGATCAACCTTGTAGAACACGTTGGTAAGATCCTCAACAGTAGTACCCTGACCTGCTACGAATTCGAAGTCATGCAGGTTGTCCGGAAGGTTCTCTTCATCGTAAGGATAGTTGATATTGATGGTCATCTGCACCTTATAGGTCTTACCACCTTCAAGTTTAATGGCGGGAGATACGGCGTAATCGTCGCTGCTTCCAGGTTTATTGGTGTAGAGCATCAGACCAAAAGGCGCGTACCAGGAGGAATAGGAGAATTGGGTTCCGTCGTTGTTGCCGTCAATGATTGTCCATGCCTCAGCCTCCTCAGAAGAGTTGATAACAGAGGTGTAGGGAACATCATGTGCGGGACCTGCCAGGATGGGGTACGAAGAAGTTTCCTCGCCGTCACCGACAGTGTTGGTAGCGTATACGGTGTAACTGTAGTAGTTGATGGCGTCGAACACGTTGTCGAAGTAGGAAGTTTCGGTAAGACCTGTTGCGAGAACCTTCTCGTCAGGATAGCGTTTGATGGTGTAAGTTACGCCATCTGCGCTGTACCAACCTCCGTGCAAACCGGCCTCAGGTGCAGGCCATGATACGAGGACACCGTTACCACTGCGCTCAGCATTTACGTACGAAGGAGCACCAGGAGCGTCAGGACCACCCCAAGCATTCCAACTTTCGGGATAACCGAGTTCGCCTTCCTTGCGGCAGGGAACAATGAAATAGGTGTTGACACCCGGCTCGGGATTGACATCGGTCCAAGACATCACCTCGCCCATCTTGCCTTCAGCAGGCAGAGTGGCGTAAGCAATACCGCTGGGAGAGCCGCAGAAAATGCGGACTTCAGCGAGTTCGGTAAGGGTTTCGCCGTTCACCTGCAGGGTAGGATTGGTCCATGTCAGCGTGATGCTCTGACCATTCTCTCCGGCAACAGAGGAAACGTTGGAAACTTTTGCGGCAGCCTCGCGGCTATCGGTCTTATAAGAGGGCGAATAAAGTCCGCGAACCGTGCTGTGACTGGAGCCAGCATAAGTGAGTTCTCCCGACTCTTTGTCAATCGTATATAAGTACTGACCCCAAGAATTTTGGTCCATAAGGGAACCATAAATCTTGCCAGTCTCCTGGTCAACATAGATTGAATTGGTATACCACATACAGAAATTCTCACCCCAAGATTTGAGGCTTACCTTTTCAACCTCCACCAACTGACCGTCCTGCAGTTCGAGTTGTGCAAAGACACTTCCGACGATGTCGAAAGTTTCATAGCCTTCATCGTCAAAGCCATTGGACTTTAATGTGGGACGAACGCCGTAGAGTTTACCATCAGCATCGTATGCGATGGAGGGATACCAGTACTCTGCCTGTACGAGAGTGGTGAAGTCACCGGTAGCGGGATTCACGGTTCCGAACTCAGAATACAGACCATCCGCAGCCTGACGCATAGCATAGAGTTTGTTGTCTACGGGGTTCTGCTTCATATCGTCCACAATCTGCCAACTTGACTTCAGACTTGTGAGGTCCTCCACAATTGTTTTCTCTCCCGTCTCCAGATCTATTTTCATGAAATACTGGGGAAAGGTGTAGCCCATATCGTAATTGATGACGCTATAACCGTAGTATGCACCCTCGCCATCCTCATCTTCATACCATGTTCCTCCGAGGAGTGTGGTACGACGTTCCATTTCGTTGTCTGTACCATCGTAAATAATACAGAGTTTCTCCAAGTTATAGAAATCGCTGGAATAGAACTTGATGATACCAGGTTCATTAGATGCGTCGTCTTGTGTGGCACCATAGAACAACTTACCCAACTCTTTGTCTTCGTTGAGCGGAGCCTTACGTACCTGAGGACGAGTCTTTACCTCAGCCTTCTGCGTAACAGAAGGGAAGGTATGCACCTTTAGGGACTGTGCCGATGCCGATGCGGTAAGGGCAAGACCCAGAAGAAGAGTAGAAATTTTCTTCATAACAGGTTAGTTTTTATTGATAAATAAATTATTTAGTTTGTTTTTCTGTTGGAAATATTCGGCATTTCCGCCGGCGGGATATGGGACGTTTCCACAAAACGCTCAAAGCATTTCCGCAAATCCACAAAGAATCTCCTTGTAAACCGCTGGAAAGACACTTGGTGTGGCGGGCAGTGCGACCCAAATCCTGCCGGGGAACCGCCGTAAGATGCGAATATAAGACGAATTGTCGGACCCTACTTAAAAGCGGGGAATCCGGCCTTTACTTCACCATCATCTTGACAGTCTTGCCACCTTGCTTCACGACATAGATGCCGGAGGTGAGGTTTTCGCGCTGGATGCGGCGGCCGTTGAGGTCGTAAACTGCGGCGGGAGCGTCCGGTTCCTCGGCAGTGATGTTGCCAATGCCTGCGCCTTCAGGCAGTACGATGCGGAACTTTCCGGTGGAGTTTGCCCAGTAGGGGAAGGGATAGAAGTCGGGGAAACTGACGAGAAGTGCGTCATTGGGGAAGGTGATGACGCCATTCTCCACCTTTCCTGCCAAACCTTTTGCCTTGACATCCTCCTTTGTCATGCCCTGATCGCGGAGTCCGCGGTCGGCTCTTGACCAAAGAACCATCTTACCAATGCCGAAATTCCAGCCGCAACCGTCCTTCATTTCCTTGATAGACACGCATTCCGGATCAGAAGCATCAATCTCCATGTAGTAATTACGCGTATTGTCGTAGTCGTTCTTCGTAGAATAGGGGTAAGCATCTCCGTAAGGATCGATCAAACGATAGTATCCCGGGGTCTCAGTGCTTTCTTCTATGTCGACAGAATACGTCACTGGCTCGATATCTTGTATAACTCCCTGCTCATTATCAGCGAGGAACGCCTCGGTGTATTCCGCTTTTCCGAGCAATTTCCACCCAAGATTCAGATAGGTAAGTTCCTTTGTGAGCCACGTTACGCGGCGGTTGGTGTCGTAAAGATAGGGAATGGCGTAGAAAGTGTACACACCATCGGCCTCGTAATCAAAGACAACGTCCTTGGATTCCGTGATGTCCTGATACTTGGCTGCGCCTTCAAGGAGTGCTCTCCAGTCGTCATTGTTGGCTTTTCCCGGGAGCATTGCCACGCGAACCTTCTCACAATCCTTGCCCACGCCGAAGTGAACGGTCATCTGGTCCTTGGCATCGTTCACGCCAACGAGGTCGATGCTGAGTTCAAGGTCCGGAGCATCGGGGAGGAGAAGTCGGAATCCCGTCTTGTAACCTCCGAAGTTGAGGTTGGCAAACATCCACTGATCGTTCGGATTGTCCTCAAATTTGACGAGGAGCGACGCCTGTGGGAAGAGGATTTCGCCGTCCTGCATCTCACCGCATGCGCCATCGTTGGCAGCGACTTCCAAACCTTTCTCCACACCTTTCTCGGTAACCTGGTAGCCAGCAATGGAGTTGATGCAGAGGGCACCGTTGCCATCGAGGTCAAGACCGGTGTTGTATGCGGTGAAGTAAACGCGGAGAGGGTCTTCGGCGTGGAAGTCTACATACGAATTCTCGTCGATTTCACGCATGGATTGGTAGGGACATTCCTTGTAAGGTGCCATGACCCGGTAGACTCCGGGGTAAGAATCATTCTTCATGACCTCAACATCCCATTCAAGACATTCGACGCTGAAGATGCGCGTCAGGAAATCATCGCGCCAACGGCCCTGACCCATGGACACCCATTCGCCGTCGTTGAGTTCGCTCTGTGCGGCAGTTGTGGTGGATTCTGCGTTGAAATACGTTGCATCTTCCAGATGGCGGTGTGCCAAAGGTTGGGCAAAACTTACCTGGCAGAGCAACACTACTGCCATGGTCATCAGTTTTCTCAAAGTAAACATTTGTCGATATAGAATTGGTTAATGAGTGGGTAATCTGTAAATATTAAGTTTTCCGCGCGTAAAGGGACGCTGTTTCCCGCCTTTCTGTTGCGGTTTTTCCCCGTCCGTCGTCGTACGTTTCCATCCATGCCGTCAGGCATTCTGCCGTCCTCCGCCGCGTTCCGCCTCATTCCGGGCGCCACTTGCTCTTGTTGAGTTTGTAGGCTACGGTGATGGTGAAGGAGAATGTCCGTCCCGAACGTCCGGCAAAGGGGTCGCGGACGACGAAGAGCGTGGGGTCCATTCCCTCGGGACGCACGCCCTTGGCATTGGTCGGCACGAGTCCGACCTCGCATTCCGCATTGAGCGTGAGGCTCGAAGGGAACTGGTATCCTGCGCCTATCTTCACGCCGGCATCGAAGCGGTGCGCCCCGTCGAGCGAGAATACGGCATCGGTGTATTTGATTTTCCTACCACCCGAGGCGTATCCGTCGCCCTCGGTCTTCCGCTTTCCCGCTATACCTACGGCGCCCCAGACACCGGCAGTGGCGACCACATAATGGTGTACACCAAGGCGGAAATAGTAATTGAGCGGCACATCGAGTTGCAGATAGTTGGTCGTGTAGGTCCGATGCATCATGCTGTAAAGCGGAGTCACGGGCCGTCCGTCGGCATCCATCAGGAAACGCTGTGCCTGTTCGCCGGGATTGGTGGTGACATTTCCGTCAGCGTCGAGCATATTTCCCGCCTCGTCGAAGAGCATGTCCGGTGTCTGCACGTCTTCCACCTGCCATCCGCGTGTGGTGAATCCGATGCTGGGAGCGATGGCAAGGGTCTGTCCGAACTCATATTCGTAGCCCAAGGCTATTTTTCCCGCAGCCACGACGCCCGAGGCTCCCCATTGGCTGGAGAGTCCGCCGCCGGCTTTGACGAAAATGCTCTGCGCCATCGATGTCATTGGTAGAGCCATTGCCAGGGATATTACGAGGTTTCGAAGAGAGGAGAATTTCATCTATAAACGGGAAAAAGGTTTGTTCTGTTTGAAAAGTTTTGAATATTCTGTAATCTTCAACGTTTCTCCACTATAAAGAATAGCGGGAACGTTGCGTCATTCTGGTGCTTGTGTTGAGGTCTTTTGCCTTTCTGTTTCAACGCTTTTTCGGCGATTACGCACATCTTTAATGGCGCAAAATTATGATTTTTTTTGTATTAACCGCAAAAATATCAGCATAAATTGAATATTTTCACCCATTTTTCTCCGACAATGGACGAAAAGGCAGGTTTTTATTACTGATTTACGGCAAAAAAAATGCGGTAAAACGCACACGGAAGCGGGCATCCGGCAACCCGTAACCTCCGCTCCCTCAGGGCTTTTCGCCCTTTGTTCCTCCCTCACTCCGCGACTGTTGCCCGTCCGGACATCGGGAATTTGCGAAAAGCGGCAGGGGCATTGCGGCAGGAAAGGACGGAAACGCAAGGGGGAGAGGGTCGGAAGGGGATAGGGGGAAGGCGGGGAAAGCACAGAAGGAGGGCGGGAAGGGTGATTGGGGGAAGATTGGAAACAAACCGGGGGAGGGCGGAAACGCAAGGAAGATAAGTGGGGAGGGTGGCACCACGATGGCGGCAACGGCAACGCGAAAAGGCAGGTGTGCAATTTTCGGGGAGTGGAGATTTCCGCCCTTTCCACCCGCAGAAAACGCGTCGCAAACGCGCTGAGAAGGGCTCCGGAACCCAGCATCGCGTCCGCCGGTCCGAAAAAATGCCCATCTGCCGACGCGCCCTTTTCACACTCAATTCCGCAGGGATTTGCGGGAAGTGCGGAAGTTTCGGGCGCAAACATCGGAAGTTTCAGGTGCAAACATCAGAGGTTTCAGACGCAAACATCGGAGGTTTCAAAATGAAAGTGCGGAGGTTCCGGATGGCATCTGCGGTGGTTTTCCACCGTTTCCGCACGCGTTTTCCGCCGTTTCCAGCGCCACGGCCCATGAGAAACGCGGCATTTCGGGACAGAAAAGGGGAAGGGTCAAGCGGAAAAAGGGCGCGAAAGGGCGCGAAAAAAGGAGAAGATGCATATTTCAGGGGCGTGGAGGCATGTCAAAATTCTTGAAGGTTTCCGTGCCGGACGGAAGCCGTTCCGCACCTCGAAAACAAGGGAAAAAGAAGGGAGTGTGCAATGTTTCCGACAAACATTTCCCGTGGCATCTTCTGAACATTCCCATAATATCTCCAAAACGTTTCCATGGCATCTCCTAAAAACTCCCGTGACATCTCCAAAATATTTCCGCATCACCTTCAATGCCATCCGAACGAACATACAAAAGGGTGCCGCACCTTCGGACAGAAAGTACGGCACCCTTCAAAGTCTAACCAGGGTTCAACAATTAGTTTTTACAACCGTTGCAGTTATTGACCATGGATGTTGGTATGATTCCCGTCAGACGGCTCATGCCAAACTAATTGTCGGATTTCATCCTGTTCCCAGGATAAGGGATGGAAGAAAGCAGACATTGGCATTACTTCACCACGAACTTGACGGCGGCATCACCGCTCTTTGCCACGTAGATGCCCGGGCAAAGGCTTGCCGTGCTGACGCTTCCTACGCCCGTTGCCACGCGACGTCCGGAGGCATCGTACAGGGCAATGGGGGCATCAGTGCCGGCCACGACGCTGCCGGAGCCGACCTTCAGGGTGGAGACCTCGGTGCTTACTGCCGCAATCTCCGTCTTCAGGTTGTCGGTAACACGCACGATGCACTGTGCGGAAAGGGCACCACAGGTGGCGGTGACCACCACTTCACCAGCCGTAACGGCGTCGAAGACGAGCAGACGGGCGGCACCCTCGGTGGAAGTGTAGTTCACTTCGATGCAGGCGTTTTCGGGGATTTCGATGGAAATGTCGTCACCCGTACCGCCGGCACAGAGGAATGAGAGGTGGCCGGTGCTGCCCTCCTCCACCTCAACCGTGCGCTCGGCAGGCATCAGGCCCTGCACAACACCCTCGAAATAGAGGGCGGGAGCGGCGGTGAAGGTCCAAGGTTTCGCCGTCTCGTTACCGAAGGCGTAGCCCAGCGTTTCGAGGAAGTCGGCGGTAAACGCGGCACTGCTGAGGTCGGCGCCCTCGGCTCCGGAGGCTCCAGCATAGACATCCTTGGTGCTGACAGCGGCAATATCGCCCAGAACATGGTTGTCGGCGATGCCGTTGTCCGCCGTCATTCCGCTCTCATTGTAGGTGCTTTTGCCGACAACACGGTGAACCGTCTCGTAAACATACGCGGCACCGCCCTCGGGAACGCTGAACTCCTCATAGGAGAATCCGCGGAGGGCGACGACATTCCCCTTCACTCCGCCAGACATTCCCGCGTCGAGAGAACCGACAACACCGCCCATGCAGACGCCGTTCCACTTGTCGCCGCCCGTGGCGGTCAAGGCAACGTCGGCATAATTGTGGGTGATGTTGTTGTGATTGTCGCTTCCGACGACGCCACCCACGGCATATTCCGCCTGAAGGTCGGCAGAAACATGGCAATCCGTCACGGAGCAGAGGGATGAACTCTCGTAGATTTCTCCGACGACGCCACCCAACGTGTTGGCAACCTGGAAGTTTCCGGACACCTTGCACGCCTTGACCTCGGAGGTTGTGCGGAGTTGTGCGGCAATACCACCAGCCACCGACGCCTTGGGAAGGCGCACATCGGCATCGTTGACGCTGCAGCCCTTGATGGAAGTGTAGACCGTTGCCGAGCCGACAAGGCCACCGAAACTGCCGTTGAACGCATCATCGGCTACCTGAAGTCCGTAGACGTGGACATTTTCTATGCCGACGTGCATCAGCGACGACGACGCGAGCAGGGCGCAAGTGTTCTGCGATGTGGGGAGAAGCGCGGCATTCACAACGCTGAAATCGGCAATCTGGGGGGTCGTGGCGTCGGCGTTTCCGACGACAGTTCCAAAGAGACTGCAGTTGTCGCCCGTGATGCGGAGGTTCTGAATCACCTTATGATTACCGTCAAAGGTTCCCGAAAACTCCGCTCCACTGCCCTTGATGCAGGCAGGAGTGGCGTCGATGTCGCAAGCAAGGCGGTAGTGTGCCGTAGGATTGTTCTGCATTTGCTGCAAGTCACCTGCTGTGGCGACGAGGTAAGGATCGGACTCCGTACCCGAGCCCCCCGCGAAAGAGGTGAGGGGAAGAGGGAGGATTTCGGCACGATACTGCTCGGAATCGGCATTGCGATATACGATGACCATGTTCGCAGCCGCGCCATCGCCGAAGGTCCACACCCGCGAAATGGTGCCCTCACCCTCGCCGGGCGACACCTGAAGTACGGTATCGTTGGCATCGTTGAGCACAAGAAGTTCGGTGTGGGTCTTGGAAGATACGCCGGTATAGCGCTGCACGAGGAAGAGATATTCGCGCTGATCGTCGGTGTTTACGAAGAAGGGGTTGAGGGTTTGTCCGGTGATGTTGGGGACAGCCATCGCCACATCGCTGCCAAGATACAGCAGACGCTGGCGGGAGAACGAGCCATCGGGGCGGAACCAGTTGATACATTCGCAGAGATGTCCGTCGGAATTGAGTTCCGTCACGCCCATTCTTACGGCATATTCGTAACTTCCGTCGGCGGTGGGCACGCGGTCTATCGCCGTGGTCAGCGTGTTTTCACCGAAGGCGGCGGGCATGCTGAGGACGGTCTTGTAGGTGTCCATGTCGACAAAGTTGAAGGTATAGACGTCGTCTGTGGAACGTGTGAGGAAAAGTTCCTGCGAGGGGCATCCGGGAACATCGCTCATCGACACGCGACCCTCGGCATTCTCGAAGATGGTGGCGGTGAGGTTTCCCTCGGCATCATAGGTATAATAGGAATAGAAACTGCCGTCGGTGGAGATGTGATAGTCGCTGAAAGTGACGACATACTGCGGTGTTCCGTCATCGGAAATCTCCATATCGTCCATGTAACCGAGGTTTCCGACACCATAGAACCTCAGGGGAACGTCCTCGTCGGTGCTGGCCTCCACCGGCACACGCGTGGTGGAGACGGGCGAAAGCGTGGGCGTGCCGTAGGTGGACAGCGGCAGACTGTAAAGGGAAACGAAGAAATGGTTGTCGGGAGTGATGGTCATGTTCTCATAATCGTAGGGGTCGAGCAGGAAAGGTTTCTCGTATCCCGTCTTGGCGATATAGAGGGTCTTGTCCTTTTTGCGCACAAGAATGGGGAGACCATCGTTGTAGTTCGCCTCATCATCCGTGACGTCGAGGTAGGCGATTTCGGCAGGTGGTGTGGAATATCCCGCCTTTTTGTAGATGGTGAAACGCTGTCCGGACACACCGTCGGCGGAAGTTCCTTCGGAAGCGGGCACGAAAGTGCCGTCGGAAGCGGCGTAACCTTCCTGGTCGAAGATGAGGAAGAAACTCTCCGACCATTGGTCCAAGGAGGCATCGATGCTGGCCACCATCATGCCATCCATCGTGGTGACGGGCTCAGACACCGTACTGTCGTCATCGGTAAGGCTGAAAGCGTAGGTGCGGACATTGTTGACGTACTTCGTAGTGTTGGCATTGACCATCACCATGACCTCGTAACTGTTGTCGAGATTGAAGAACTTCCGGGTGACAATGTCGGAAACATCGAGTTGGGCGATGCGGATTTCATCCTCGAGGAGGGGAATTTCAGCATTCACCTTGCCGATGATGTTGGCGTTGCCATCGTAGACGGTGAGCGAAAAGCCGGTGATGGTGTAGTCCTTGTACGTGGCACTGGGATTGTCGGCATTGAGGTCGGTGCGTCGAAGGTTGATGGCGTAGTACCAGACATCGCCGTCCGGAGCGGTCATCCATCCGAAGTCATCGAAAGCGTCCATGCCTTCGCCCTGCATGGTTGCGGCATGTAGGGCACTGATACCTTTGGATGCTGCCATCCGGGCATGGTGTTCGCGCTGCAAAAGAGCCGTCCGCTCGAAGGGGGACGACGCTGTCAGACGCTGCGGAAGACGGTCGTCGACACTAACGGAGGCCGAAGAAACCGCAGCCGATGCGCTGCCTGCAACGGCAAAGAGCGCGCTGAAAGCAAGTTTTGTCAAGTGATTCATCGTGTTGTTTTTGTATTGGGTTTCCGAAACGTACGGACTTTCCCGGGCGGGAGAGGAACTTTTCCAGATGGAAAACGGAACTTTCCAAGGCGGGAAGCGGGAGTATCTCTAACGGGAAAAGGAACTTTCCAAGGCAGGAAGAAGACTTTTTCAGGTGAGAAAAAGACTTTCCCAGACGAGAAGAAGGGCATTCCCTACGAGAAAGCGCAGACATTCGGGAAACACTATTGGTGTATAAGTATAGGTTGGATTTCATCTTTCGTTTTCTCACCATGGCAAAACGTAAACATCTCTCAGATGTTCCCGTTCTGTTCATTTGGCTTAGCGAAAACGTGCGTGGGTATCGGTGATCAGATGTCCGGCATTTCTCGCGCTGACATCTGTTTTATCAGGTGGATTCTATCCGTCACCTCCGCCCCCTTTCATTGTTGTGCTTGGACCTTTATATTGTAGCCTTAGCGGACTTTTATTGTAGCATCCGGATCAAAAGGTCAATGTATACCAGGTAGGAAGCCGATAAAGCGCAATAAATTCATTCGAAGAATTTCTTCCAATCCGTCTTGCCGTACTTCTGTCCCTTGCGGGTTTGCTTTCCGGAATGCGGGGCTTTTTCTCCACGTTCGCCCTTCTCCTTACGCCGGCCTTGCGGACGTTCGCCGCGGTCGGTGCGCGAAGGACGCCGTGAATGTTCGTCATCGCGGTCGCCACGTCCGGAACGTCGGGCAGGACGGGACGGGGAATCGGTGCCATCCTCGCGGTCGGCCCAGTCGACAACCACACGACGATCGCCAGCCTTTGCCTTGGCCATCATGCGGATAACCTCCTCGGCATCCTCCTCGGGGACCTCGAAAAAGGCGATGGAAGGCAGGAGGTCGATGCGTCCGATTTCCACCTTTCCCTTGACGTAACGGTTGACAATGTTGATGATTTCACGGGCATAGAAATGGTCGCGCTTTCCACGATTGATGAAGAGACGGCGGTAACCCTCCTCGGCGACATGGGGTGTTTTCTCGCCGCGTGCGGCATCGCCACGGCGCTTTCCCTTGTCTTTGCCCGAGGTTTCGCGCTGCGGGCGGTCGGAAGGTTGGATGATTTCGGGAGCATTGGCGTAGTATTGGAGGAAACGTCCGAACTCCGCCGTGACAATGCGCTTGATAAGGTCCTCGCGAGAGAGCCATGCCAACTTGCGATTTACCTCAGGAAGGAAGGCGGCTATCTGATCTTCGTCGACCTCAACGTGCTCTAATTGGTCGATAACATGGTAAAGTTGCTTCGTACATATCTCTTCCGGCTCGGGAAGTTGCGCACTTTCGAAGTGGCGGTCGCTGTTCTCGGCGGTGAAAATGACGCGCTCGATGGCACGGATCTTGGCCTTTTCGCGGATATGCACAATGCTTATGCTCGTTCCGCGCTTGCCGGCACGCCCCGTTCTTCCGGAACGGTGGATGTAACTTTCAATGTCATCGGGGAGACCATAGTTGATGACGTGGGTCAAATCGTCGACATCGAGGCCTCGCGCCGCAACATCCGTAGCGACAAGGAACTGCGTCCGGTGCTGGCGGAACTTCTGCATGGTCAGGTCGCGCTGGGCTTGTGCAAGGTCGCCGTGCAGGGCTTCGGCATTGTAACCGTCGCGGATCAGGTGGTCGGCCACCTCCTGTGTCTCCATACGGGTGCGGCAGAAGATGATGGCATATATGCGGGGATAGTAGTCGACTACCCGCTTTAAGGCAGCATATTTGTCCTGAGCCTTGACGAGATAGTAGACATGATTGACGTGTTCCGCGCCTTCATTGCGCGAGCCAATCACAATTTCCTTATAGTCGTGCAGGTAACTTTTGGCGATTCTTTCAATCTCCGGACCCATCGTTGCCGAGAACAACAGGGTGTTACGGTCGGCAGGAACGCCCGCAAGGATCTCATCAATGCTCTCGGAAAAGCCCATATTCAGCATCTCGTCCGCCTCATCGAGGACAACGTTCTCCACGTGATCGAGTTGCGCGACGCCGCGGTTCATAAGGTCGATAAGGCGTCCCGGTGTGGCAACTATTATCTGTGCGCCCTTGCGAAGGCTGCGGATTTGCGCCTCGATGCTGGCACCGCCATAGACAGGCACCACGTGCATGCCGGGAAGATAGCGGCTGTAATCGCGCAAATCGTCGCAGATCTGCAGACAAAGTTCGCGGGTGGGGGATAGAATGATGGCCTGCGTGAGACGATTCTCGGTGTCGACGCGCTGAAGGACCGGAAGTCCGTAGGCGGCAGTCTTGCCGGTGCCGGTCTGGGCAAGGGCAATCACGTCGTTATGGTCGCCCAAAAGATAGGGGATGACCGCCTCTTGCACCGGCATAGGGGCCTCATAACCCAGTTCGGAGATGGCAGTCAGGATTTCCTCGCGCAGACCAAGGGATGAAAATGTGGTTTGTGACATATATAAAAATAGGGGATAAGACAATGAAGAATACGGACGTTCCCCACCAGCACTCGGGGCGTGGCAGGGTCGGCATCGGGGAACTCCGGACGGGAACACCGCAAGCCTCCGTGAGGATGCTCCGGAACGTTTTCCGGAAAGTGCCGAGGTTTGTGGCACAAAGTGCGGAAGTTTACAGCACAAAGTTCCAAGGTTTCGGATGCAATGTTCCGCATATTTTCCGGCAAGTCCAAAAAAAAGAACCGGAAAGCCGGCGAGTTTATTCCAAGGTTCCCGGAAATTTCCAAGGGAAATCCGGCAGGAACATCGCGGCAAAAGCGGAGAAGGAGTGTGCCGCTTCCGGGACTTGCAGGCTACGGATTCCGCGCCTTCCACCATTCATGACAGTCAGGCTCGCGCCGTATACTGACGATTTTGGAAAAAAGACAGCGGCAGGCTCTATTCATGTCCATGATTTGAGAAAGGAACAATGGATGTCATGAATAGAACCCACCCTGTCAGAATGGATCATCTACAATGGTTCTCATTCGGCGATGAGGGAGAATTCCGCTCCGGAAGCAAAGTCCTGACCGTTCTGGCTCGACAATGCCTTGAAACGGATGTAGCGTGCTTGAACGGGAGTGCCGAACTCTACGCGCTGGGCTTTGCCATCGTTGGCGAAAGTTCCCTTCTTTACAGGCTCTCCCCACGACTGTCCGTCCTGGCTGACATAGACTTCGTAGTCCTTGACGTTGCCGTTGCTGCCGTTGCGGCGGGGAGTATAGATGAAGCCCTTCATAAGTTTGGCATCAAGGGCGTCGAAGTCTACCCAATGGGGATACTGTGCTACGGTGACGGAATACATGGTATGCCAGATGGTTCCGAGGTCACCGTCGACGAGATGCGTGGCATTTCCCTCGCCGAACTCCTGACTGGAACAGAAGACGACCTCGAGGGGCACGCTCTCAATCTTAGCGAAACGTTGGCTGAAGACCACCTTGCGGTTGTCGGCGAACCAGGCCTTTACGAGTCCGCCCTGACGCAGTTCGACGGGCGATGTGTAGGCTTTCGCCTTGCCGCCATCGACGCTGTACATCACCTTCCGGCCCTCAGCGAGGCTCTTGATGCTGAGTTTCCCGCGGCTGTCGCGGAGGATGGAGAGGGGATAGTCGCCACTTCCGCTGACATTCAGCACACCTCTGAGGGATTCTGCCTGCTCGGAGATACTTTCAGCCTGCGTGGAAAGGGTGAAAGGACGGATGATGAAACCGAAATCATAGCCCACGCTCTTCACACAGTCGGGTTTGAGGGGACCGCCCTGTCCGCAACTGTTGCCGCCAAGACCCATGACTTTGGCGTCGAGCAGGAGATGCGTGGCGGAAGACTTCGGCAGTTGGTAGGGATGAGCGGCCTCCATCAGTTCGAGTTGGCTCCAAGGCAGGGCGCTGACACTCATGGTCGGGACGGCGGGTGCCGTGGATGGCGTGCCGAAGAGCAGGTCGCCGGCATCCTCAACATGGGCATATCCGGGTGTTGTGGCGATGAACGCCGCGCCATGTCCGAATTGGTCGGTAAGGGCGCACCAACGAACCTCCTCGCGGTTGCCCATCTCCTGGGGCTTCGGCAGCATGATATCCTGCTCGCCGACGCGACCTTTGTGGATTTCTACGAACTGTGATGTGCGACGGTCGTTGTAGTTGTTGACAGGACCACGGCCATAATAGAGGAAATTGTCGTACTCCGTGGGCAACTGCATGGCGTATCCGATGCGCGGAAGGTCGATGTTGTCGTCGCTGGCGGCAATGGCGGCCTCCAATTCTACGGAACCGTCGGGGTAGATGGTGTACACCTGGTTGGTGATAAACTTGAAGTCGTCCTCGCCGAAGCGCTGCCGCGTGTTCTCCATGATGGTATAAACCGTCTCAGGATTGCGGTCACGGTTGCTGTAACGGTCGTCTCCGCCGTAAGGAGCCTGGCTCTCGACGGTGAAATTGAGGACGTATGCCCCATCCTTTCTCGCGTAATGGCAGAAGGAAAGCGCGCGGTGCTGGAGGTTGTGGAGCCCGAGTTGCGGCCACTTATAGTCGCACCAGTTGTCGTTATCCGTGCGGGCACGGAAGGCATTCAGCACAGGACCCTCACCGGCATTGAAGATGTTTTCGCCATTATATTTGAGATTCGAGATGCTTCCCTTTGAGGTGTCGAACGAAACCTCCCAATTCTGGCCGGAGAATGCAATGCTTCCGTCGGAAATGCTCGGCTTCTGGACGAGCAACGCCTCCTTGCCGGCACCGGAAGCCTCGAGGTCGGCGCGGATTTCCCCGGCGATGGCGGGGGCGACTGTGGGAGACTGCAAGAGCAACTGCTCCTCCATCTGCACGTAACCGGCGCTGGCCCAGGGTCGGTCTTCGGCTTGTAGGAACTGGACTTTCACGTAGTATTCCTTCGAGGGGTCGAAGTCGTAGGTGGTATATCCCAATGTGGCGATACCCTTCTGTCGGGGACCTACCGCCTGACAACTGGTGCCAAGATTGTCGGTTGCCACCTGCAAACCGTCCTCATACAGACTCCATACCACCGTATAGTCGGAAAGGTCCTCGAAATAGTTCTTGTTGAAAATCTCCACCTTCCCGGCTTTCAGGTCGTAAGGACGGACGGCGACGTTCTGATATACCTTCTTCACCTCGAAATACTGTGCCTTCGGCGTAAGGTCGGGACGCATGATTCCGTTCATACAGAACATACCATCATTGGGCTTGTCGCCGAAATCGCCACCGTAACCCCAATACTTCTTGCCGTCGGGAGTGTAGTTGTTGATGGCTTGGTCCACCCAATCCCAGATGGCACCGCCGATGAAGAAGTTGGTACTTTCAATGGCTTTCCAATAATCCACAAGGTTTCCGACGGCATTTCCCATAGAATGGGCATACTCAGAAATGTGGAAAGGATAGACAAGTCCCTTTTCCTCACCCTTGACTGCCGCCTGAACCCATGCGATGGACGGATATTGGTTGGAGCCCATGTCGACAATCGAGTTGTTTCTTTCGTATTGTACGGGACGACTGCCGTCAAATGCCTTGATTGCTTTGTAGGCTTCGACGAAATTATCGCCAGGTCCGGCCTCGTTTCCCAATGACCAGATGCAAATGGACGGATGATTGACGTGCTGATGCACCATTTCCATGTTGCGGGCAACGTGGTGGTCACGGAATTCCGGCACCCATGAGAGCGACTCTTTCCCGTAATAGTACTGGTGACTTTCGATGTTTGCCTCGTCTTCGAGCATGATTCCGTACTTGTCGCACAGATAATACCAGTAGGGATCGTCGGGATAATGCGAATTTCTGACGTGGTTGATGTTGCCGCGCTTGAGGAGCATCACCTCCTTTTCCATCTGTTCGCGGGTGATGGCATGGCCCTTTTCGGGCGAATTCTCGTGACGGTTGACGCCTTTCATCTTCACCGGCTTGCCGTTAAGGTAGTAATACCGTCCGGCAAATCCGAACTCGTCGTCGGCGGCTGCCGTCTCGCGGATCTCACAAGTGCGGAAACCGACAATGGTGGACACGGTCTCCACGACCTTTCCCGCAGCATCCTTCAACTCGGCCACGAGGACATAGCGGTGGGGGGCTTCGGCGCTCCAGGGCTTGGCCTGCGGACATGTGAGGGTAATGCTCTGCGTGACGTCAGCGGAAACATCGAACGACGGCTGCCCGCTGACGGTGCATGCCACGGGAGTGACCGCCTCTCCGTAAAGTTCCTTCTCGTAGAGCGAATAGGAAATTTGCGCACCCTTTACAGCCTTCGCCTCAAGATTCTGTACGATGGCGTTGACATTGAGGGTCGTAGGTGCGGAAGCCACGGCCACAAGGTCGGCGATTTGCAGGCGAGGCTTGCTATGAATGGCTACCGTTCTGAAGATTCCCGGCAGACGGAACATGTCCTGGCTCTCGAGAAAACTGCCGTCGCTCTGACGATATACCTCACATGCGACTACGTTTTCCCCAGGAACGAGGTAAGGAGTGACGTCAAACGAGGCGGTGGAACGGGAGTTTTTGGAAAAACCTACGTAATGTCCGTTGATATAGAGGTAGAAAAACGAGTCGACACCATCGAAATCGAGATAGATTTCACGGCCGTTCCAATCCTCGGGAATGGTGAAAGTGCGGCGATACGAGCCCACTTCGTTACGGTTCTTGTAGGTCAGCCAGTCCTTGGAAGGCTCTCTCATGACGCCCTCCTTCCAGTCATTCACCTTCACCTGGTGCTGGAAGATGACGCGCTGGTTGGAATAAATGGGCATTCCCCACTGTTGTGTGCCATCGTTTTGAAGGCCTGCCACGGGCCAATTCATGGGAACCTCCACATTGTTCCACTGATGTTTGTCATCGCCCATCTTGTAGTCTGTGGCATAAAATCCGACAGGACGGTCCTCAGGATTGCCGACCCAGCAGAACTGCCACTCACCGTTCAGGCTCTTCCAGAACGATGATTTTTCAGGCAGAACACCGGTGGCTTCATCAGCATTCTTGAAACTAAAAAACCAAGCATGGGGCTGAAGTTTGTTAAGAGCCAGGCGTGTGGGGTCGTTCCACTCGCGTCCGTCGGGTCCTTTTACCTGAGTATCATAGGCATATCCGCCAAGAAGCGGACGGCCACCAAGGGCTTGAGCCCCGGCTGGTACGGCAGCAGCAAAGGCTGCGGCAAGGAAAAGCACAGAAAGATGTGTTCGATTCATAAGTAAAAGATGGGGGTTATTATCGGGGAAGGTTTCCCTTTTGGTGGGTTCTATCAATTACCACCGTAAATTTGTATAATTGTTTAGTGGGTTGCTATTTGCCAATTCTTGGACTCTTTTCGGCATTCCTTATCCGGAACCACCGTCCTTTCCGATGGCGGTATCGGCAGAAGGGAAGGACACCGGCGGGAAGTCCGGACAACGGGAACGCAACATCGGCATCTTAGGGACGATACTTGCGATGCAGTTCCGCAGAATACGCCGGAAATAAATGCAGAAACCTGATTATCAATGTGTTATACTTATTATAACGTTTCTCAAAGACTATCGCAATGTTTCCCAAAGACTGTCGCAACGTTTCTCAAAGACTGTCGCAACGTTTCTCAAAAAACCATTACTATGTTTCTCAAAGACAGCCGTTTCTGCCTTCCGCATATCCGGGAGGGGATTGCCGGTCCTCCGCCATGCCATCCCGACATCCGTGAAGGATTACACCTTTGTCCGCGGCCGGATGCTCCCTTATTTTCAAACGATTTTCACGTCCGTTCATGACCGGTATTCCCTTCATTCGTAGCCGGAGAGCAACGCATTTTTCGCCGGAAGACGAGGAAAAGGACATTAGAAACGCCGGAAAGAGGGAAAGAGAGCCGTAAAACCCTTTCCAGACAATGCTGTTCTTAAGGCATTATGCGGCACATATTTGCCGCAAATGTACACAATATCCACGAAACAGACAAAAAAAACGGGATTTTTCACCCTTATATTTATAAGGAGTCTTTGCAGTTTCGGAAAAAAACCATACATTTGCCCATTTTAATTGGCAAGGTCCTGCGGAAAACATCCCCCGGGATACCCTGCCCCATGATGGAAGAATACATGGAAAAACTCCTACATTACGTATGGCAACACCGCATCTTTCCCATCGGCGAGATGCGCACCACCGACGGCAGGACCGTTGAAATCATCAATCCGGGGCTGCACAACATGGACGCCGGACCGGACTTTTTCAACGCACAGGTCCGCATTGGCGAAGAATACTGGGTTGGAAATGTCGAAATCCACCGCCTTTCCTCCGACTGGTACCGGCACCATCACGAGACCGATCCGGCATACAACAACGTGGTGCTCCATGTTGTGGAGCGTCAGGACTGTGCCGTGACCACGGAAAACGGGCACACCCTGCCGCAAATGACCATCAGCGTGCCGCAAAACATTGTGGAGAACTATGCCGAACTCCTTGCTGAGGACGCCTATCCTCCGTGCTACCGCGTGATACCTCAGATATCCTCGCTGGAAATACACGCCTGGATGGACACACTTGCCGCAGAACGGCTGGAAAACAAGACGGAACGCATCCTGCAATGGCTGGAGCGTACCGGCGGAGATTGGCAACGCACCTTCTTCATCACCCTTGCCCGTGCCTTCGGGTTCGGCACAAATGCCGAGGCCTTCGAACAATGGGCCTTCAATGTGCGGCAAGACCAGGTGGGGAAGCACCGCGACAACCCGCTACAAGTGGAGGCTTACTTCATGGGGACGGCAGGATTGATTGAAAATCTCAGCGAAACGGGAGAGAATACCCAAAACAAGGCCCTGCTGATGCGCGAGTTGAAATTCATGAAGTCGAAGTTCGGCATCGTTCCTATGGAACGTCAGATCTGGAAACTCGGACGTTTGCGCCCGCAGAACTTCCCTCAGGTAAGGATTTCGCAACTCGCCGCCCTCTATTCTGCCGAACGCATCAACTTTTCCGACATACGTTCGATGACGGACATCGGGGAAATCCGCAAGGCCCTGTCGGTGAAAGCCCTCGGATTCTGCACAAAACCCTACGGACTTTCCGAGAAAAGCATCGACCTGCTCGTCATCAACGCCATCTGTCCTACGCTGTTTGCCTACGGACGTTACAGCGGAAAGGAAAACCTTTGCGCGCTCGCCATCGAATTGTTGGCGCAACTTCCCGCCGAACAGAACCACGTAACGCGCTATTGGGAACGGGCAGGCGTGACGGCACAACACGCGGCCGACAGTCAGGCATTGCTGCATCTAAAGGCACGTTATTGCGACCCCAAGGACTGCCTGCGCTGCCGTTTCGGCCCCATTTATCTGCAAAAACGGCACCGGGATGCCGGCAACCTGTAACTGAAATCAGGAACGCCCACCCCACCCTGTCCAAAAAAGTCCCACCGGACATGGGCGTGGAGAGAAAACGAAGGGTGATGTTCCAACACCAAGAAGATTGAAATTCCAACACTAAAATATGACCACTTTCAAATACGATGTCGTGGTAATCGGCGCCGGACATGCCGGATGCGAAGCCGCAAGTGCGGCAGCACGCATGGGAGCCCGCACGGTCATCATCACAATGGACATGAACAAGATTGCGCAAATGTCGTGCAATCCTGCCGTCGGCGGCATAGCCAAAGGCCAGATTGTCCGTGAAATCGATGCGTTGGGCGGACAAATGGGTCGCGTTACCGACGCCTCCACCATCCAATTCCGCATGCTTAACCGCTCGAAAGGCCCTGCCATGTGGAGTCCACGCGCACAATGCGACCGGATAAAGTTCATCAACGAGTGGAGAAACACGCTCGAAAACACCGACAACCTCGACATCTGGCAGGATGAGGCCGCGGAAATCCTGACCGATGAACAGGGCAACGTGTGCGGGGTGACAACCGTTTGGGGTGCAACTTTCGAATGCCGCTGCGCCATTGTCACGGCAGGAACGTTCCTGAACGGCCTGATGCACATTGGCAGAAAGATGGTTCCCGGCGGACGATGCTCCGAACCTGCCGCCACACTCCTCTCCGCTTCCATCGCAAAACACGGCATAACCGTACAGCGGATGAAGACCGGAACACCCGTACGCATTGATGCCCGGACCGTCCATTTCGAGGATATGGAAGAGCAACCTGGGGACGACGCGCTGGGAAATCCGCTTCATTACCGCTTCTCCTTCACCTCTCCGCTGCGGCAACTTCCGCAACTTCCCTGCTGGACCTGCAACACCAACCCCGAAGTTCACAGCATTCTCCGTAGCGGCCTCAGCGATTCTCCGCTCTACAACGGACAAATCCAGAGCATAGGTCCGCGTTACTGCCCGTCCATCGAGACAAAACTAGTGACATTCGCGGAACGTGACAGCCATCCTCTCTTTCTTGAACCCGAAGGGCTCCACACAAACGAGTTGTACCTCAATGGTTTTTCATCCTCATTACCGATGGATGTGCAGATTTCCGCGCTGAAAGCCATGCCGTGTTTCCGCGATGTGAAGGTCTATCGTCCGGGATATGCGATAGAATACGACTTCTTCGACCCCACCGAACTCCATCATACGCTTGAAAGCAAGAAGGTAAACGGACTGTATCTTGCCGGACAAGTGAACGGAACCACCGGCTATGAGGAGGCCGCCGGACAAGGAATCATCGCCGGAATCAACGCGGCTTTGAAGTGCGGCGCTGCGGGCAGCGATACGCAAAGCGCCACATTCACACTCGGTCGTGACGAGGCCTACATCGGCGTACTCATCGATGATTTGGTGATAAAGGGCGTAGACGAGCCTTACAGAATGTTCACCTCCCGGGCGGAATACCGCATCCTTTTGCGTCAGGACAACGCCGATTCGCGTCTGACGCCCCACGCTATCCACCTCGGACTGGCGGACGAAGAACGTAAATCGCGGTTTCAACGGAAGGAAGAAGCCATCAAACTACTGGTCGAAACGGCAAGAAAACGCAACGTTGCTCCGCGCGAGATGAACGGATTCCTCGAAGAACGCGAGAGCCCGATGCTGGCTCACGGCTGCAAACTGTCGGAAATCATCGCCCGTCCCGGCATACGCCTCGATGAAATCATCGGAGAAATCGCAGATATGCAGTCGGTCGTCCAGAATGCCTTTCCCACCCTTTTCACCGAGACTTCCGAGACATCGACGGAAAAAGACCGCAGCGATATGGCCGAAACCATCGAGGCTGCAGAGATATTGCTCAAATATGACGGATACATCGCACGGGAACGTGCCGCCGCCGACAAGATGCAAAGACTGGAAAACATCCGCATCCGCGACCGCTTCGACTACGCTTCCTTGACATCACTCTCCACGGAAGCCCGTCAGAAGTTGGCAAAAATCAAGCCCGAAACCTTGGCACAGGCCTCGCGCATCCCCGGTGTCAGTCCCTCCGACATCAGCGTGCTGCTTATACTTCTTGGCAGATAACCTCTACCATTACTTCAAGTCAACACCCGATTTTCCGCAAATTCTACGGAATAATCGAAGATTTTACCTGCGTTTCACGTGAAACAAAAACCATTTAACCAATATTATATCAGCAACTTATGGATAAAGATTTGCTAATTCGCAATTTAAGGAACATACCAGACTTCCCCATTCCGGGCATACAGTTCAAAGATGTGAGCACATTGTTCAAGAATCCTGAATGCCTTCGTCAGATGTCGGAAGAGATTTCACGGATATATCGCGATAAAAGCATCACAAAAGTCGTCGGAATTGAGAGTCGTGGCTTCGTAATGGGCGCCATTGTCGCTGACAGACTCGGAGCAGGATTCGTCATGTGTCGGAAGCCTGGGAAACTTCCGGGGGAATCGCGCCGTCAAACCTATGGTAAAGAATACGGCGAAGACGCGATTGAGATTCACACCGATGCGCTGAATCCCGATGACATCGTGCTGATTCAAGATGATTTGCTCGCTACAGGAGGTTCCGCAAAGGCGGCCATCGACCTCGTACGTTCCTTTGGTGTGAAGAAGATTTACTGCAATTTCATCATTGAATTGCGTATAGAGGGGTTGAAAGGACGCGAATTCATCGGCGACAGCGCAGAAATCTCCACACTTTTGACCATTGACGAATAAACACTTTTCTGAACAACTTCCGCAAGATTTTCCACAACACTTGCGGAAGTTGTTTTTGTTTTACGGTGAAATACCGGAAGTCTTAGGGACTGACCTCTGGACCTATGCAAACATACGTTGAAATTCCACCAACGAAAAGCCGGATGCCAAAAGATGGAAATCCATAGTTTCAGCGGAGAGGACAAACAGTTTTTTGATAAAACGCCTGAAATCATCGTTACAACAAACAATATTTTCCCGTCAAAAGCTCCACCCACAGTCCCATTCATCACTCTATTTTTTTACGAAGAATGACCAAGGAAGAACGCGAAAAACTCGATGCTTATCTCAAAGGCATCGTCAGCAGTCTGCCGGAATGTCCGGGGTCCTACCAGTATCTTGACGAAGAAGGCACCATCATCTACGTTGGAAAAGCCAAGAAACTCAAGAGCCGCGTATCGTCGTACTTTGTCAAAACACAGCAAAGTGCCAAAACCCGCGTCCTGGTGTCCAAGATCCGCGACATTACATACACCGTCGTCAGCACCGAAGAGGACGCCCTTTTGCTGGAAAACCAACTCATCAAGAAGTACAAACCCCGCTACAACGTCCTCCTGAAAGACGACAAAACCTACCCTTCCATCGCCATTACAAAGGAATATCTGCCGAGGATTTTCAGCACGCGCAACCGCAATTTGCGCGGCGCAACCTACTATGGACCTTATTCACACGTGCAGACGATGTATGCCCTCCTTGATGTTTGCAGCACGATTTACCATCCCCGCCCCTGCAAGACGCCGATGTCTGAGGAAGGTGTGCGGGAAGGCAAGTACGACGTGTGCCTCAACTACCACATCCACAAGTGCGAGGCCCCCTGCTGCGGACGGCAGAAACGCGAAGAATATCTGGAACAAATCGAGGCTTGCCGCGAGATTCTGAAGGGAAACACCCGCGAAGTCGCCCGACATCTCCGCGAAAAGATGATGAAACTGGCGGAAGAAATGCGATTTGAGGAGGCAGAAACGTTGAAACGGCGGCTCATGCTCATCGAAAACTTCGTAGAACGCTCCGAAGTGGTCAGCAATATCAGTTACGACATCGACGTTTTCAACATCGTCAGCGAGGAAAACACCGCCTATATCAACTTCCTTCACGTCGTCAACGGCGCCATTACGCAGTCGTTTACCTTCGAGTTCAAGAAGCGTCTTGACGAGACTGACGCCGAACTCCTCGCCCTCGGCATTGTGGAAATGCGGAACCGTTTCGACAGTCATTCCAAGGAAATCATCGTACCCTTTGAGGTCGACCTCCCCGAAGGCTATGCTTTGCTGACCATTCCCCAGATGGGCGGCAAGAAAAAACTCCTCGAACTCTCGCATTTCAACGTCCTCCAGCACCGCGTTGCACGCCTCAACCAGGCAGAAAAACTGAATCCCGAGCAGCGCCAGACGCGGTTGATGAAGGAAATCCAAAGCCATCTGGGGCTCCCCACCCTGCCCTTACGCATCGAACTCTTCGACAATTCCAACATCAGTGGCGAGGATGCCGTGGCAGCCTGCGTGGTTTTCGACCATCTGAAGCCGAACAAAAAGGAATATCGTACGTTCAACATCAAGACCGTCGTGGGTCCTGACGACTACGCCTCCATGCGTGAGGTGGTAGAACGCCGCTACACCCGCCTCAAAGAGGAGGGATTGCAGTTGCCGAACCTCATCATTGCCGACGGCGGAATCGGTCAGATGCACGCCATCCACGACATTGTCTGCCGCCAACTTGGGCTCGACATCCCCGTGGCAGGCCTTGCCAAGGACGGCCGTCACCGCACCCGCGAGATGCTCTTCGGGGACCCTCCGCAGAGTGTTGCGGTGAAACCCGATTCCGAACTCTTTTTCCTCCTCATGAAGATGCAGGACGAGGTCCATCGCGTCGCCATAAAATTTCACCGCAACAAGCGTTCAAAGCGCCAGCGAGCCTCGGAACTGGACCTCGTAAAGGGGCTCGGTGAGAAGACGAAAACGCTGCTTCTGAAGACTTTCGGCAGCGTCAAGGGCACCAAACTGGCGTCGCTGGAACAACTTCAGGACGTGTTGGGGCCGGTACGTGGGGAAAGCATCTACCGGCAACTCCACGCTTCGGAGGACGAACAACAACCCTAAACCTTGCGAAAAAGGGCATTTTCCCGCCTTTCTGCGGCGTTTTGACGCCAAAAGGGCATCTTTCCCGGCCACCAATCTCAGAGGCCGCCAGAACGCGGGTTTGAAGCAACAGCGGGAAAGACCGGGAAAACGCCCTCAAAAGTTCAGGAAAAGCGAAGCAAAATTCCAAGAAAACCATACCGGGATTTCGAGAAGATTATCCAGCAAGTTCCAAGAAAACGATAGCGGATTTCAAGACGTAATTTCTGCAATTTTCAGAAAATACATTCGAGATGTACAGGGAAACTTCCTGCAAGGAACAGGGTGTATTTCCCATAAATTCCAAGAAAACCCTGCCCTCTTCCAAAAAGGACATCGTGCAGGTGCAGAGGAATATTTCATGCCCTTCGCACCTCGAAAAATGAAAAAAACGGGAGATGCAGCCCCTACAACAGCATAAATTGCTTAACTTTGCAGAAAATCAGCATTCCGAAATCCCATAAAACCCAGAAGATATACAAAAAAATGCGAACCGTATTACAACGCGTCAGCCGCGCCAGCGTGAGCATCGGCGGCACAATTAAGGGCGAAATCGGCTCCGGAATCCTTTGTCTCCTGGGGGTCCACCCCGAGGATACAGACGCCGACATCGAATGGCTGGTGAAGAAAATCGTCAACCTCCGCATCTTCAACGACGAGGATGGTGTGATGAATGTCAGCATCCTCGACCACGGCGGCAACGTGCTGGTAGTAAGCCAGTTCACGCTCTATGCCAGCACAAAGAAGGGGAACCGACCCAGTTACATCAAAGCCGCAGGACCGGACATTGCGATACCCCTCTATGAACGTTTCGTGAAAACGCTCTCGGACGCCCTCCAACGCCCCGTTCCGACGGGCGAATTCGGTGCCAACATGCAGGTGGAACTTGTCAACGACGGTCCCGTAACCATCATCATCGACTCGAAAAACCGCGAATAACCTGCAATCATCCACTACCCTTTCCGCGCCCTTTCGCCTATCAAGAACCTTGACAAACCGCATACATCCGCGCACAACGGAGCACCGGGACACAAACGTAGCCGCACCCACAAGCAATGGATCCTGCCAAAAAAAGCGACGGCAGGCAAGACATACAGCGCGCACCACCCCATCACCCTCCCCCATGGCGGATTCCACAAGCCCACCTTACCCGTCGCCTTTTTCTTGTGATTCGTTGAAAAAGGCCAGAACACGGCAAGGCACAACGCAAGAAAGTCAAGAAAGGATTACGGAAAAAACGACAGAAAACATCCTGAATCACCACTCCCGAAAACAATAAAAACCATTATGGAAGACAAGAACAAATACTACGAAGCCTTCGACCTTTACGACCTGACTATGAGCGATATGCAGGTCCACGAAGCCGTAACCCAACTGATTGAGAGCCGCCGTGCCTGCTACAACACTCAGGAAGTGTTGGAGAAACTGCTGGGAACGGTGGAACTGACTACGCTGACCGTCACCGACTCGCAGGAGAGTGTGATGCGGTTTACCGAAAAGGTGAACCGATGGAGCAACGAATATCCCGACCTGCCTCCCCTTGCCACCATCTGCGTCTATCCGAACTTTGCCGCCGTTGTCAGCAACACCCTCGAAGCCGACGGCGTACGTGTGGCATGCGTGAGCGGAGGTTTCCCCAGCAGTCAGACGTTCCTTGAGGTGAAAACCATTGAGACTGCCCTGGCATTGAAGGACGGTGCCGACGAGATAGATATGGTACTTAGCGTAGGGGCTTTCCTGAACGAGGACTTTGAAACCTGCACCGATGAGATTGAAGAGATGAAGGCCGTCTGTGGCGAACATCCGCTGAAGGTCATCCTCGAAACGGGCGAATTGAAGACCGCCTACCAGATAAAGCGCGCCAGCATCCTGGCGATGTATGCCGGAGCGGACTTCATCAAGACATCGACGGGCAAGGTTTCCGTGGCGGCAACCCCCGAGGCTGCCTACACGATGTGTCGCGCCATCAAGGAATACCACGAAAAGACGGGACGCCTTGTGGGCTTCAAGGCCGCCGGAGGCATCAAGACCGTGGACGAGGCTGTCGATTATTACACCATCGTGGCAGAGATTCTCGGCGAGGAATACATTGCGAAAGGCCTCTTCCGCATCGGCACCAGCCGTCTCGCCAACCTGCTGGCGAAAGCGGTGACAGGCGAGGATATCACCCCATTTTCTTGAACAACGTAACACACTGACGCACTGAGGTTTAGCAAACCTCCGAAAAGGCGGTGAAAAACACCGCAGTTGATGGCATAAAGTGCCGTATTTTGTCACACAAAGTTCCGATGTTTGTGAGGCGAAGTGCGGCACTTTCTTTCATCCCCTTCCGACATCTTCAAACTACGGCACGGCAGAAGATTTTCACGTCCTTTGGGAGTGGCGGAAAGAACCTTCGGAAAGGGGAAACAAGGCGTTTGGGAAACAGGAAAAAATCTGGCAAAACGGCAAGCAGCCCCTTGGAAAACAGGCGCAGTATTCCGCCCTGCTGACAATCAAAAAGCACCGGCATTCCCCACGGAGAATCGGGAATGCCGGTGCTTTGTCTTTTATAACTACCCCCCCCGAAAGGCAGGGGTAACAATCTGGTTTTCAAGAGGATGGGGAAGCGGATTTCAAATGTCCTGCCGGTGAAAAATGGTGGAACGTCTTAAAATTCGCGGCCGATGACGAAGTCGATGTATTGCTCCAGAGCCTTCCGCACGTCGGGGTTCGTGAAACCACTGACGATGGTTTTCGCCTCGTTGCGCAGACGTTCCATCACCTCCTGTGCATGTCTGATACCGCCGTTTTCCTTCGTAAACTCAATGAGTTTTGCGATGTCCTCGGAAGAGGCCTGAAAACGCTTTACGCGCAAGGCGAGTTCACGGGCGGTAACGTCGCCGCTATGGTTCACGGCATAGATGACAGGCAGGGTGAGTTTACCCTCGCGCATATCGTTTCCACGGGGCTTCCCGATGCTGGCGTCGTCGAAATAGTCGAAAATGTCGTCGCGGATCTGGAAGCACATTCCGACAATCTCGCCGAATTTTGCCGCCTTCCGGCAATAATCCTCGTCGGCATCCTGCGCCATCGCCCCTATTTTTCCACAGACAGTGAAGAGGGCGGAGGTCTTGTTGCGGATGATGGTGTAGTAGGCCTCCTCGCTGAGTTCCTCGTTTTCCACATTTGCCAACTGCAGGATCTCACCTTCCGAAAGGGTTGCTCCGAGGAGTGCCACCTCCTCCACAATCTCCACCTTCCGCGTCAGCGCCGCCTCGTGCAGGGAACGTGCGAGCATGTAGTCGCCAAGCAGCACCGCCACCTTGTTGTCGTAGAGTTTATGGAGGCTTGCCTGTCCGCGGCGCTCACCGCTTTCGTCGACGACATCGTCGTGAATGAGGCTCGCCGTGTGCAGAAGTTCCAGGGTCACAGCGCTATGCAAGGCTGCTTGACTCACCTCGCCCCGCTCTTTTGCCATCAACAGCACGAGGATGGGACGCATCAGTTTGCCCTTCTTGGCACGGACATGCGACAACGGTCCGTCCATGAATGGTTTATCATGGCTCAGTACCTCGTCGAAGAGTTCGGCATAGCGTGCCAACTCCGACTCTATCGGGCGTCGTATTTCTAACAATTCTGACTTCATAGGCTGTTTCAAGCCGCAAAATTACGAAAATTTCCCGTACATATTACCATAAATTCGTATCTTTGACGGCAAAATATATGGAAAAATATGAAAAAACTTGTACTCATCGATGCCTATGCCTTGATTTTCCGCGCATATTATGCCTTTATCCGTAACCCGCGCGTGAACTCCAAGGGCGAGAACACCTCGGCGGTCTTCGGATTTGTCAACACACTCGAGGACATTCTGCGGACGTTCATGCCGGATTATGTGGCGGTGGCCTTCGACCCTGCCGGCGGAACCTTCCGCCATGAGGTGTATCCCGAATACAAGGCACAGCGCGAGGCAACACCGGAAGACATCAAATGGTCGGTGCCGCACATCAAGGACATCATTGCCGCCTACGGTATTCCGATGTTCGAAGTGCCGGGCTTCGAGGCCGACGATGTCATCGGTACGCTCGCCATCAAGGCGGCTGCCGAGGGCGTGGACGTGAAGATGATTACACCCGACAAGGACTATGCCCAACTCGTCCGCCCGGGTGTGACGATGTGCAGACCGGGGAACGGGGCAAAAGGTATGGAACACCTCGGCCCCGAAGAGGTGTGCGCGAAATACGGACTGCAACATACCGAGCAGGTGATTGACATGCTCGGACTCATGGGCGACGCGGCGGACAACATACCGGGATGCCCGGGAGTGGGCGAAAAGACGGCGGTGAAACTCCTGGCGGAGCACAAAAGCATAGAGGCACTCCTCGAAGCCGCACCCGACATCAAGGGAGCAATCGGCAAAAAACTTCTGGAGAACGCCGAAAAGATACGCTTCTCGAAATTCCTCGCCACCATCAAGACCGACGTGCCACTCGAGGACACCGGATGCCTGATGCCCGACGGCGAGCACCTCGACTTCGGACGTCTCACCCCTACCCCACGGCAGACCGACCGGCTGATGGAAATCTATACGCAACTTGAATTCCGGAACTTCATCACAAAACTCCAAGGCGGCGAACCCGCCGACGGCACTCCTGCCCGGAAAGGTCGGAAAAAGGTGGAGACAATCATGGAGGGCGATTTGTTCGCTGGACTTGACGAAAGCGAGGAAAACGGCATTTCGAGCGTCGAATATTTGCCGACGGAAGGCCAGACGCTGGATTCCGAAGGCCTTCTCGACGAGTTTATCCCAAACAACACCTGCTATAACCTTATTGAAAATCAGGAAGATGCGCTCGAAATTTCTAGAATTCTGTTGACAAAGGATTTTTTCGCTTTTGACACAGAAACGACGTCTCCGAACGCCATTGACGCGGAATTGGTGGGAATGAGTTTCGCTACGGCTCCCGGAAAGGCGTGGTACGTGGCGGTTCCACGTGAAACCGCCGAGGCAAGCCGCGTGGTTGCCATTTTCAAGGACGTTCTTCAAAATCCGAAAATTCTGAAGGTAGGACAAAATCTGAAGTACGACATCACCGTGATGTCAAAATATGGCGTCGACGTTTGTGGACCATTTTTTGACACCATGCTGGCACACTACGTCATACAGCCCGAACTCCCCCACAACCTTGACGCTCTTGCCGAAACATACCTCCACTACCGAACCATCCACATCGAGCAACTGATAGGGAAAGCCGGGAAGGGGCAGAAGAACATGCGCGACCTGCAACCGGCAGACATCCGCGACTATGCCTGCGAAGACGCCGACATCGCGCTCCGACTCATGGAGCCCCTGAAGCGCGAGATGGAGAAAGCCGGCGTGACATCCGTCTTCGAGAACATCGAAATGCCGCTCATGCCCGTTCTCGTACGCATGGAACTGAACGGTGTGCGCATCAATGAGGAGGCGCTGAACGAGACAGGAAACCAGTTCAGGACCCGCATGCTCGACCTCGAACAGCAGATCTTCGACCTCGCGGGTGAGGAATTCCTGCTGACAAGTCCACGACAGGTGGGAAGCGTTCTCTTTGAGAAACTGAAGATTAGCGACAAGGTGAAGAAGACTAAGACCGGACAATACTCCACCTCCGAGGAGGTGCTCGAAGGGCTGAGGACAAAGCATCCCATCGTAGACCTCATCCTTCGCCACCGCGCCCTCAAGAAACTGCTGTCGACATACATCGAGGCACTACCCCAACTGGTCAAACCTTCGACCAGACATATACACACATCCTTCAACCAGGCCGTCACAGCAACGGGACGCCTGAGTTCGAGCAATCCGAACCTGCAGAACATTCCTGTGCGCGGAGATGACGGAAAGGAGATACGGAGAGTGTTCGTCGCCGAACCGGGAAGCGTGTTCCTCAGCGCAGACTACTCCCAAATCGAACTCCGCATCATGGCACATTTGAGCGGTGACAAGAAGATGATTTCCGACTTCAACGACGGCGCCGACATCCACGCCGCCACGGCAGCGCGCATCTTCAAAAAGGAGGTTGCCGACATCTCCCGCGACGAACGGCGGAAGGCGAAGACAGCAAATTTCGGCATCATCTACGGTATTTCTGCCTTCGGTCTCGCCGAAAGGATGGAGGTAAGCCGGAGCGAAGCCAAAGAACTGATTGACAGATACTTCGAAACTTACCCACAAGTGAAGACCTATATGGCGGAATGCGTGCAGCGGGCACGGGAAAAAGGGTACATCGTTACGGAATTCGGACGCAGAAGATACCTGCCGGACATCAACAGCCGCAACGCTACCGTACGCGGATATGCGGAACGGAACGCCGTGAATGCCCCCATTCAGGGCACCGCCGCCGACATCATCAAACTCGCTATGGTGGCGATTGACCGAAGAATGCGGGAGGAGCATCTGAAAAGCATGATGATCCTGCAGGTCCACGACGAACTTAACTTCTCGGTTGTGCCCGAAGAACTCGAACGGATGCAGGAGATTGTCACCTCGGAAATGGAGCGCGCCTACCAGATGTCGGTACCCCTCATCGCAGAATGCGGCACCGGCTCCAACTGGCTCGAAGCACACTGACCGGAATCATCCGCAAGAGGTGTCAGCAAGCACTTTCCTTCCGCCGGAAAACCTCCGCTCCACCCCATCCCGCAAGCCGTTGTGGCCGAACAGGCCTCTGCCGGAAAGATTGTCCTCATCCCAAATATGCGGTCTCTGATGCGGCATTCCCAGGGTCTTTTCCCTACCTGCGGCTACACAAAGTCCCTCATCGGACACCCGTAAAATTCTCTCTGAACAACCATTTTAGGTAGATTCCATAAATTTTCAACCATCAGGTTCTATACGGAATTACATTGTTTAAGATCCTGTCACTCCAGTGCGTCATTTGGTAAAAATTTGCATTTTCGATGCGAGTTTTTGTCAAATGGCGCATCATTTTGTAGTTCAAAACGCCGTGTTTCTTCCAAAAGTGTAGGATTATCCTACACTCCAAACGGGTGTTTTCCCCGCACGGTGTAGGATGGATTTTCCCATCCTACACCCATAAATTCCAAATCCTCATTGACAATTTCCCCCTATTAGTGTAGGATGTGTATAAGAAATTCGAAAAAAAAAATTGTAGGAAAAGAATAATAAACAAATGTGCAGAAGCATTTTACACCCGAACACACGGCATCCTTACGCCTGAAAAGGCCGCATCCTCACACCATAACCCACGCGTTTTTTCCGGTGTTTTACATCTTCCAATCCAAAATTTCCAGAAACTGCATCCGAATAATTTTCGAGATTCGCGAGAGGCGGATCCCCTCACATACGGAACAAATTCTCATCCAAACGGAAGGAAGTTTAAGAATGGCAGGAAAGAACATTACCGATGACCTGAAGGATGTTTTACAATGGTCGGAAAGAACTTCTGCAATGACCAAAATAAAGTTTTAAGACCTGCGGAACCGCTCTGAGGGATAAAGGAAACCACCATATATCAACATTCAAAAAAACACATTGAAGGTGCTGAAAATTGCCCGGAAGCAGCGCCGGAAAAACCTTCTTCGCCAAACAAAATTATGGTAATGCTTTGATATACAAAGATGAAAATATCGGTAATTACCGAAACTTTTGGGAATTTTTAGTACCTTTTACCATAATTTTTAGGACAAAAGACGATATTCTTCGTAATTTTGCACACGTTTAGCGAAAATGTGCGCCAAATATATGGCAATGGAAATTCCATAGAACGACGGCAAATATTACGCGCGACAACACAGCAACACCACTTTTTCAACCAGAAAAAAACGTACATCAAATTGATACAAATGAAAGTAAAACAACTGATTCTCTGCATGAGCATGGGCATCGCCCCCGCCCTCTTCTACTCATGCGCGTCGGACGACCGTGAGTTTGAGTTGCCTGCCTCCAAGCAATATGGCACACTCTCCATTGATCTCACCAACGAAACCGAGTTCGCCCTCGCACGCGAAAGCCGCGCCCTCAACGAGGAAACCTATAAGAATGCTGCAAACTATACCGTGCGTCTTGTCAACACCAGCAACGACAACGTGCTTTTCGAATGCAACTATAACGACCTGAGCGACTATCTGCCCAAGACACTCGAAATCGGCACCTACCGCGTAGAGGCTTCTTATGGTACCGAACGCGCCTTCTCGCGCAACGAGTTCCTCTGCAGCGGTTCCAACACCTTCAGCATCCAGGCCAAGGAGGAGAAGAAGGTGACGGTCAACGTATCGCCCACCTGCGGCAAGCTTTCCGTAGCCTTCGACAGCGAAATGGCTACCTATTTCGACGACTACAGCGTCACCTTCGGCGGCACCAAGGCCATGGGCAACAGCACCTGCGCATGGGCAAAGGCCGACAGCGAGCCCTGGTATGTGGCTATCGCCGAAGCTGGCGAAACGGTGAACTACACCATCAGCCTCACCGCCAAGGACGACTATATGCACAGCGATGCCAACGGAAACACCTCCAAGCAGGCCAGCGTGACGGGATCCTTCCAGCTCCAGCGCAACAAGGCCCACAAGCTTACCGTGCGTCCTAACTACAACCCCGCCACCGAGGGTGCACTGAGCATCACCATCACCATCGACGAAAGCACCAACGACAAGGAATACACCTGGGAGGTGCCCGTGACATGGATCTGATGACTGACAGAAAACATTTTTCTCCTTACCACTCTCACATCTCTATAATATAATATGAAATTACAGAATACACTCCTCGCAGGAGCAATCGCCATAGCCGCACTTTCCTCGTGCTGCAACGAGGATGCCTTCGACGCGATGGAACAGACGGGAAAGATGCAGGTTGCCGTCGACATCGCAAAGCCCCAGGCAAGAGCCACCACCGAAGTCACCGACTTCCCCGTCATCATCTACAACGCTGCCGGAACGCAGGTCTACAGCTACAGCACCGTGGCTGACGTCCCCGCAAACGTCACCCTCGAAGTGGGCAACTACAACGTAGAGTCTCACACTCCCGGTGCCATCAGCAAGAAGATGACCGCACCCTACTACAAGGGCGTTCAGGATGTGGAAATCCTCAAGGATATCACCTCGCAGGTCAATGTGGTCTGCAAGATGCAGAACAGCAAGATTATCGTCAACTACAGCGACGAGTTCCGCACCGTGTTCTCCACGTGGGAAATCACCATCAACGACGGTAGTGAGACGGCACTTTCCTTCACCAACAGCAGCACCGCCAACAGCACCTACTGGTACTTCGGCGAAGAGGGTGTGGAAAGCCTCAAGGTGAACTTCCGCGGTGTCACCACCACCGGTTCCACCGTGGCAGCAAGCTATGTCCTTACCAAAAGCATGGCTGACGAAAGTTACGACGACGACCGCAAGAACTTCGGCGGAGGAGATGCCATCACCCTCAACCTGAACCCCACCGAATCGACCGAAGGCAACATCACCTCCATCACCATCAACGCCGATGTCACCTTCACAGAGACGAACGAAACCGTTGACATTGAGGTAGTTGACAAGCCCGGATTCAATGAAGAGCCCGACGATCCCAACCCCGGTGGCGATGACGAGACTGGCATCACACTCATCCTGCCCGCAGATATGAGTTTCAATTCATCTACTCAACCTGACGTATCTGCTGGCGACACTAATATTGCAGCCGAAAAAGGTCTGAAGAGCATCACCGTCAGCATCGCATCTACAAGTAGCGATATGAACAAGTCTCTTGGAGGACTTAACGACGAATACGGAGTCGATTTTATCAACGGAGCAGAAATCGTTGACAACCAAAATGTTGTGGCACTCTTTGCCTCTCTCGGACAGACCCTTGAAGTTCCTGCCGAAGGTCAAAAGGAATACACCTTCCCCATCGGAAACTTCTTCGGTTTTCTCGTGATTCTCCCCGGTGAACACACCTTCAACCTCACCGTGACCGACATGGAGGGCAATACGAAGAACGGCAAACTCAAGATTACCATTACTACAGAGTAAACGTCAAGAGACCACATGTTGAACGATTTCAAAAGACGACATACCCAAATGAAACACATAATTTCCCTTTTGTCGCTGCTCTGCATCACGCTCTTTGCTGCATCGTGCGCCAGCGACAACGATGACTTCGGCAAGGAAACAGGTTACCTCAAGCTCGACCTGACAACCCTCGTCTCCACCCACGACAACAGCCGTGCCGTCACCTCCGCCCCCTCAGACTACGACCCCAAGACCATCGCGGTCAAGATTATGAAGAGCGACGGCACCGTGGTACTCGAGACCAGCGATGCAGCCAACGACGAAAACTTCCAAGGCAACATCGTCCTCGAACCCGGCACCTACACCATCAGCGGAAGTTCCGCCGGATGGGACGGTTCTGACTCCGGATTCGACATTCCCTACTACGCTGGAAGCACCACAGCCACCGTCAGCGCAAAAACCCTTACACGTGCCAACCTTACCTTGACACAGGCCAACGTAAAGGTGACTGTCAACTTCGACGAAAACATCAGAAACCACTTCAAGCGCGCCAACTGCACTGTCACCTCCGCCATTGAGGGTGTTGCCGTACGGAGTTTCGGACTCACTACCACCTCTGCGGCCTACTTCCCCGTAGCCGCACTGGACTTCGACCTTACGCTGACCAACCAGAACGACAATTCGTTCACCATGCACAAGGAAGTTGCAGATGTGAAGGCACGCGACCACATCATCGTCAACTACAAACTTGCCGATAGCGGTTCAATAGGCGGCATCAACGTCACCGTCGACGATGCCACACAGTCCTATACCTACGAAATTCTCGTTCCCCGCAAGAGTTCCATCTCCCTCCAGGCCAACACAGCCAATGCATGGAGCAACTTTGCTGACCTCAGCGTAGAAGTGGTTGCCAAGACTGCATCGTTCAAGGAAGAAAGCCTCACCCTCCAGTGGAAAAACTCCAGCGAAAGCACATGGACCGAAGTCCCCGTAGGCAACCTTACCAAGGTCGAGGAGGACAAGTACACTTACCGCCTTAGCGGACTGACGCCCAATACCGCCTATGCTTACCGTCTGGCTTACAACGATGGCGAGACCATTGTCAACAGCGATGAGGTGAAGTTTACCACCGAAGCACAGACCGAACTCGAAAACGCCGGGTTTGAGAACTGGTACAAAGACGGCAAGGTTTGGTATCCCTATGCAGAAAACGGCAATCACTATTGGGATACAAGTAATAAAGGATCCACCTTGTTGGGCGAAAGCTACAACGTCACCACTGGCATCACGGAAGGTGCTTATGAAGGCACTTCCGCCGACCTCCAGACTAAATGGGTTGTCATGAAACTTGCTGCTGCCAGCCTCTACACCGGAGAATTTGCAGGTTTGATAGGAACTGATGGTGCGAAACTCAAATGGGGCGTTCCCTTCACCTCACGTCCTACCGCTCTGAAGGGTTACATGAAATACACTCCTGGAACCATCAACCGTGGTAGCCAACCCACTGGAGCAGCCGCATCAGGCGAAAAAGACTACTGTCAGATATTCTGCGCTCTTCTAACCGAGCAGCTTCTTGTAGCAAACGCCAGCAATAACGACGGTTACGAACTGAGCACCGCCATTGACTGGCAGAACGACTCCCGCGTGATTGCCTACGGAGAACTCACCCAGAACACTACCGATTCCGACTGGAAGGAGTTCAACATTCCCCTTACCTTCCACACGCTCACGAAGAAGCCTACACACCTGCTCATCGTATGCTCTTCGAGCCGCTGGGGTGACTACTTCTACGGTAGCGACACATCGAACCTGAAACTCGACAACTTCTCGCTCGAATACGGTGTGCCTGCAGAATAAACAGGGAAAAGACCACTGAATGAAAACAATATTCCACAAGAATATTGCGCTGATGCTGCTGCTGGCTCTTATGCCGGCGGCGGCATTAGCCCAATATAGCGACAGCATCACAGTGACGCCTGTCGCACAACTCGCAGAAGCCCAGGAAAAGGACTCTGACAATCTGCATCCGGTACGGACAAAGTACCAGGAAAATATGAAGACGAAGCGCCATATCCAGCGCATTGACCGCGACATCTCCAAGACTGTCTTCGTCCCGAAAGGCATCTGGATGATGGGAGCCACCGTAAATTACCGCGCATGGGAGAATGAAAACCAGAACCTTTTGGTGCTGAAAGACCTCGATATCGACGGACATACCTTCAGCGTTTCGCCGGGTTTCGGTTATTTCATCGCAAATAACGTGGCAATCGGCGGACGTTACAACTACAACCGCAACTACTTCTTCCTCGGAAACCTTGACCTTAACCTCGGAGAAGACTTCAATATCGCTCTCGATGACCTCTATTATCTCGAGCATCGCCACACCGGTATCTTCTTCGTCCGCACCTATATGTCGCTTTTCGGCAGCAAGATCATGGGATTCTTCAGCGAAGTGCAGGCCGCCTATTCGCAGGCCAACGGCAAGAACAGCACCGGACGCCGCGACGAAGCCGCAGGCCTCAACACGTTTGACGGCACTTACGAGAAAGTTCACACCGTGCGTCTCGGATTTACACCGGGAGTCTGCGCCTTCATCAACGACTATGCCGCCATCGAAGCCTCCATCGGTGTTCTCGGAATCGACTATAACTGGAGCAATTATAAGAACATCCACCCCGATTCTACAGAATACGAATACGGAAAAAGCAAGAACGGAGGGGCAAACTTCCGCTTCAATCTATTCAGTATCAACATTGGTATGACATTCTATCTATGATGCGAAAGCACTACATACACCTGTTTTCCACCCTGATTGTCGGGATGTGGATGCTCGTTTCATGCGCCATCGTCGATGACCTTCCTCTGCCTCTTGTCAAGGCGGAGGTGACAAAACTCATCGTCGACGGCCAATGTGATGAGGCTGGAACCGGGTATTCCGATGCCGTCATCGACAAGGAAAAGCGCACCGTCGACGTCTATGTCAACGACCTTGTGCAACTCAACAACCTCCACATCAACGCGCTTCAGGTCAGCCACAACGCAGAAATCAACGTGGAAACACCGGAAGGACTGGTACCCATATCCAAGTATACTGACGCAAGCAACGGCAAATACCTGCTCGATTTCACGTCTCCCGTCACCCTGGTCCTCTCCACTTACCAGAATTACCGTTGGACACTCCGCGTCCATCAGGTCATTACCCGAGAGGTTATCCTGCAAAATCAGGTGGGAAAAGCCGTCATCGACCCCGTAAACTGCAATGTCATCGCCTACGTCCTCCCCGAACAGAGCCTCCTTTCCGTGAGTGTGGAGAAATTCACCTTGGGAGGTCCCAACGGAACCGTCGAACCCGACCCCACCGGTCAGACGCTCGATTTTAGTTTCGGACGGGAGTTCCAGGTGCGCCGTTACAACAGTGACGAGGTGGAAACATGGACGGTCTACGTCTATCACGCCGATGCCGCATCCACCGCCTCCATCAGTGTCTTCCCCCATGCCGTGAAAGCCTATGCCAAAGGTCAGATGCAGAACGGCAGCACACCCGTCATCGAATACCGCAGCAAGGGTAATCAGGAATGGAGCACACTGCCCGGTGCGAATGTCGATGCCGGTTCCGTAGAGTTTTCCGCCGTCATTACAGGCCTCAACCCCAATACGGAGTACGAATGCCGCGTAACTGCCGGCGGACAGACATCGGCCGTCACCACCTTCATCACCGCAAAAGCCCTGCAAATCCCCAATGCAAGTTTCGATGATTGGAGCATCAGCGGCAGCGGAAACCAAGCCCTCTACCAGCCTTGGGGCGAAGGTAGCGAACCATATTGGGACACCGGCAACAAAGGTGCCACCACCGTCGGAGCCAGCAACAGCACTTACGGCCAGGAGGACGGAAGAGTCTATGCCAATCTGCAATCGAAATTCATCGTCATCAAGTTCGCCGCAGGAAATATCTTCACAGGTTCCTACTTGAAGACCGACGGAACGAACGGAATCCTCAACTTCGGCCGTCCCTTCGACAGTTTCCCCACGAAGATGCAGTTCGACTATAAGTTCAAAACCTCCCTGGTTAACCGAGGAGGTGGCAAATGGGACGCCAACTACGGCAAATATATCACCCGCGAAGTCTACGACGGCATGACCGGAAAACCCGATTCCTGCCAGATATACATCGCACTCATCGGCGACAAGGATGAGGAGACATACAACGGAACCCTTTATCCCTACATCATCCGAACCCGTCCCAGCGAACTGAATCTCTTCAACACCCACAGCGACAACATCATCGCCTACGCACAACTGACCCAGGGTAATGATGTCACCAAGTGGACAACGGAGACCCTGACCCTAGAATATCGCCACACCGACCGCACACCTAAGTACATCATTGTCGTGGCATCGAGCAGCAAATACGGCGACTATTTCATCGGAGGCGACGCGACACTCCTGCAACTCGACAACATACAACTGCTCTATGAATGAGCGGCAAGGAGTAATAAACCCCATTCCAAGAACAGCATTCTCACCGAACATCATGGTAGTAAAAACATCATCCTTCCTCACTTTCCTCAGTCTTCTCGCCGCCGTACTTCTGACATCGTGCAGCGACGAAGCGGCATGGACTGTAGAGGAAGGCACACTACGCGTGGTACTTGCCGACGTTTCCGATGCCACCCAGACCCGCAGTACACCCTCGGAACTGGGAACTCCGGCATTCGAAAACTTCAGAATCAACATCAGCAATTCCGAAGGACGCCAGGTATACAGCAAACCATACTCCACCGAAGATATCCATTTGGCCGCCGGAACATACAACGTTCAAGCGGTATGTGGCGACAATCCTACCCTCGGCTACGACGCACCTTATTATATAGGTTCCACGAGTGCCGAGGTGGGAACCGAGGGGGTTACAGAGACCAGCATCACCTGTAAGGTTGGCAATGCTTTGGTGTCCGTGCGTTTCGGACGCGATGAAGCGGAGCGCGAACGCTTTGAAAAGTTCTACAAGAACTACAGTTTGCAGGTGTGGAACGGCGACAAAGCCGCCAGTCTCAGCAACATCCACCCCAAACGCAGCGCGTATTTCCCCGCAGGAAGCAGCGTCCGGCTGAAATTCTCCGGCACTCTCCGTGCCAATGACCGCGTGGTGAGCACCACACTCGACCCTTCCGGCACCGATTTCCCCAGTGTCTTCCAGGCCGCCGACCATGCCATCGTCACCCTTTCCTTGCCAGATCCCGAGAGCGTCACCGCCGTTGAGATCAGCAAAGTGCAGATGGTGGAGGCCACGATTGCGGGAACCGTGCCCCTTGAATGGCTACCCACACCGAAGGCTACCCCTGAACACGTCTACGATTCCAACGGATTGCTCACCGGAACCGACATCGTCTTCAACAATGCCTACCCCGACATGACGTGGAAGGCTGTCCTTACCGACCAGTCGGGCAATGTTGTCCGTACTATCGAAGGCACTGGAGCACTCAATTCACGGGGTGCCGACAACGCAGAAGGCTGGCCCTACGTTCCGGCAGGCACATACACCGCCACATACTATGTGATGGTGGATGGTGCCATGCAACAGACCAAGACGGCAAGCATTGAAGTTGGGAACCCGAACATCACCATTTCCGCTGATGCCTACACGTCTTACAGCAAATATCTCGCGGGAGATGTCGATGCGGCAAACGCCTGCGATGCCTATACCGTGTATGAACCGCTGGTGAAGGTGAACATTTCGAGAGACCTTATCCTCAACAGCCACTATTCCCGTTCCATCGATGTGAAGTTCAACGGCAGCACCATCAGCAACGTTTTCGACGACAACACGTTGGAATGTGCCAACCAAACGGGGCTTACACCCTCATTTACGGCATATCCCCTCAGCGCTACCATCGTTTTTGATCAGGCAACCGCCACAGTTTCCAAGGACCTTTACATCACCGGACTGCCGGCAAGTTGGACTCCTCCTACCGAAGGAGACTGGGCAGTGAGCGGAACCCACGACTGGAACGGAAACTATAACGGCAAGGACTGCGTACGCTTGGGGCAGAACACCGTATCACAGCCCCAATATATCTACTGCAACCTGTTCGCCATCCCTGCGGGTGTAAAGATAGAGGCTCCCTATGATGTCATGTCGCATGGTGCTACGGTTGCCACCACCCTTTCGCTTTCCCTCGGCAGCGACACCTACTTCAGTCAGAAATCGTCAAGCGGTGCTTTTAACAGCCAGGACCACTATTACGAGGACACGGCCTACTTCACCCTCACCGCCAACGCCTCGCAGGCCAAGGCCAACAACAGTTACGGTTCCGGACAGACCTGCTCGCGCATCTATTCACTCTCATACTACTACGGCAAATGAAAAAGTTTCTCCTTCTTTTCCCCGTTGTTCTCAGCCTCCTCTGCGCCTGTTCGCAGCATGAAGACGACACAATGGGTAGCGGCCACGCCACGCTCGCTCTCGATGTGGTGCGCGACAACGTGCCGCAGTTGGCATCGCGGGCCGTAGATGCCGGACTTGCTGTGAAGATGCTCAAAGCCGACGGTACGGTCTACAAGACTTTCACCGCCGGAAACGTGCCTTCGAAGATTGAACTCGAGCCCGGAGTCACCTATACCGTGGTGGCTTATTCCGAAAATCAGGACGATTGGGCGACTGCCAACAATGGTCTCGGCGAAGCCTGCTACTACGCGACAGCGGAAGTGTGCGCCGGCGAGGACGAAACGGCGTACTGCACCATGCAGGTACCCATGACAAACTATGCCGTAGGGCTGACGTTCCACGAACTTTTCACCACTCTCTTCCCCTCCTACACCTTCACCCTCACCAGCGGAAACCGCACCGTGCAGGTCAATGATGGGGAGAAGGCCTATTTCAGCACGGAAGACGGGGGATTCTCCTACACTCTCCAAGCCACGAACACCGACAACGAGACCTTCAGACACGAAACACGTCAGGTGAGCAATGTGGAGGTTGGAATGCTCTACAACGTCACCTACAAATTCGTTGACGAAAGCACCGTAAGCGCTACGCAGAATATGGAAAACCCATAATCTGGCATCCGTCATACCGACATCCGCCAAAAGGGCACAGAGGAACCGCTTCCCCTGTGCCCTTTTTCCATACTTCACCACGACAAGCCTTAACCTTCAACCAGGCATTTGCGGCAAACACCGCGTAATCGTCCCATCTTCAGTACCCGGATTTTCCGTCAAATGCTATGGCGAGTGCCGTGCTTTTTCATTCTGAAACAGAGAGGGCTACGGCATTTCCACTGATGAAAATAGCGATACTCGGGACAATACGGCCATAGTTTCGGGGTGATTTTTCGGGAGGATACCCGAAAATTTCGTGGAAGAGAACGTGCCGAAACAAAAATCTTACTACCTTTGCACACAAATTATCCCATACCCGCATCATGAGCAATACGACAACCTTATCACAGGACATTGAACAACGGCTCAGGCAAACCGCCAACGCCGCACAAGTGATGCTCTCGAAAATCATTGAAATGCCGCTCAATGACCTCGAGGACCATGTAAAAAATGAACTCGAAAGCAACCAAGCCCTTGAAAGAAGCGCCGGCGACGAGAACTTTTCCTATGGAAACGATGCCAACGATGCCCCGGGAGATTACAGCGTAAACGACGATTTCCGCATCAGAGACAGCCATACCACCGAAGAGGAATACGGGGATTTCCTCACCATCGACCAAGTTCCCGAAGACATGCGCACACGTTACAACAACGATGTCAGCCACGGATTCAACGAACATCAGTACGACGGCGACAAACCTGCCATGGAAATCAGCGACGAGGGCGCGACAAGTTACGACAGCCTCGTGCAACAGATTGGCGAACTGCAAATCAACGACGACGAAAGGGTGGCACTCACCTACATCGTCGGCTCGCTCGACGAACGCGGATACCTTACAAAATCCGACGAAACCCTCATCGACGAACTCGCTTTTCAGGAGTATATCGACCTCACACCCGAAGAACTCCACCGCCTCATCGGCATGCTCCAGGGATTTGAGCCGCGTGGCATCGGCGCACACACCCTGCAAGAGTGCATGATGCTCCAACTTTCCGACCCCGAAGACCGTGCCCAGCACAGCAAAACGCTGACCCACCGCCTCGCGCTGAAGGTCGTCCGCGACTGTTTCGACTATCTTTCGAAGTCGCGATGGGACAAAATCCAAGAGGAACTCGACGTCAACGACGAGGCCATCCACGACATCAAGGCCCTCATCCGCCGCCTCAATCCCATGCCAGGCAAAGGCTTGAACGAGAGCATGGCGCACACCGCACCCACCATCACCCCCGATTTCTACCTCTTCTACGAACCGAAAACCGGAAATACCACCATCTCGCTTGAAAAAGGCAACGTTCCGCAACTCAAAGTCAGCACCAGTTACCTGCGCATTGTCGAGGAACACGACAGCGCCGTTGAGCGGGCAAAGGCCGAAGGCCGCCAGATTTCCTTCAGCCGGCAGCAACAGGCAGACTATGAATATGCCGTCCACAAGGTGGATGCCGCAAAGGCCTTCATCGAAAACATCAGACGCCGCAACGCCACGCTGATGAAAGTGATGGAAGGCATCGCGAAGTTCCAGCACGATTTCTTTGCCGAAGACGACGACGAAAGCCTCCTCAAGCCCCTCAAACAACAGGTCATCGCAGAGTATGCCGGCGTTGACATCAGCACCGTTTCCAGGGCTGTCAACGCAAAATACGTGCGCACCGACTACGGAACCTACCCGCTCAAGCACTTTTTCAGTTCAGAATTCGTCAGCGCGAGCGGCGAAACCGTGGCACAACGTCAGGCCGTGAATGCCGTACGGCGAATCATCGAGGGTGAGGACTCCAACGCTCCCTTCTCCGACCAGGCCATTTCCGACCTGCTGAAGCAGGAGGGCATGAACGTGGCACGGCGCACCGTAGCGAAGTACCGCGAACGCCTGGGCTTCCCCATCGCACAGCACCGTAAGGGACATTAAGGCTTTCCCTACCGGAACACCGGACATCCCACCCAGCCGGATTGGCACAAAAAGGCTGAAAACACAAACCCTCATACGAAAATCCTTTGCCGTCGAGCAAGTGGACACCATAAAAAAACTACTGTATTTCAGGCAAGTTCCATAAACTACCACCGCACATGTTATTTGTTGTATAACGGCAGTGATTTCCCACCTTCAATGAAAACCCATTCCTGAAACCTGCCTATAATTTGTTTTTGTCCACCACCCGACTTTGCAGAATCCCCCCAAAAAGTGCCCAACCCCAAGACATCTTATCCCAAACAATGAACAACCGCTACATTTTGCTGGCTGCGCGCATCATCTCTGTGCTGTTCACTCCCTTCTATCTTCCCACGATAGCCTTCATCGTCCTCCTCATGTTCAGTTATCTCAAGACGCTGACTCCGGGGTATAAGATTGCGATGATTGTGTTGGTTTACCTGTTTACAGTCGTCTTTCCGCGCATCATGATATACATCTACCGCCGCATCAACGGCTGGACGCAGCACCAGATGAGCCGCCGCGAACGGCGTTATGTGCCTTATACCATCAGCATCATCTGCTATTCCGCCCTGCTTTTCATCATGGAGACCTTCCACATGCCCCATTTTACCTCGGCGATTGTAGCGGCGGCACTGCTCATCCAGGTCATTTGTGCCGTGGTCAACAACTGGATCAAGGTGTCTACCCATGCGGCAGCCTCGGGCGGTGTCATCGGAATGCTGTTCGCCTTCTCCATCATCTTCAATTTCAACGCCATCAACTGGCTTGCCCTCTGCGTCTTTCTCTGCGGTTGCGTATGCACGGCACGCATGATTCTGCGCCAACATACGTACACCGAAATCTTTTTCGGCGTCCTCATCGGCATCGCCAGCGGCTGCGGCGCGGTCATCGTCCTCTGATTTCCGACCTTCAATCCCCCACAAGCAGGTTCCGGAATCCCGCCTTGCCAGATTCTTTTTGCGATATTTCTTTTTTCACCCACCCATATTCACGGCAGTTCCACTGAAGGTTCTGCCGTGTTTTTTTTGCATTCCCCCATAGGTGCCACCGTGCTTTTCCTCCGCCATTGCGGAGCATTGCCGCCGTTGACTCGGCATTTTCCCGACGCTTCCGCAACGATTTTCCCTGCGTCCTGCGGCTGTTATGCATGAGGAGCCCCGACGACCCGGTGGCTGAAAACACAGGAAAGGCGTTTTTCCGCCCGTCTGCCGTCTTCCGAGTCCACGAGTGTGCAATTTCATCTCCGAAGGTTTACAGAGGCTTCACGGGCGCGAAAAGGCGGGATAAACGGCTCAGGAAGGGGCACGGAAGCCACCGGACGCCCCTCAAGCCACGAATATCGCAAAACGGGGCACCGGTGTTTGTGACGACTTTTTCCGCCATTTCCGCACAGTCAGCACCCTATCTTGCCATAAACCACGGAGGTTCGCCACGGAATGTGCGGAACTTCGCACCACAAAGTGCCGCACTTTACCACAGAAAGTTCCGGGGTTTCCACCGGAAGACTCAGGGGATTTCACGGCGTCCCCATGCCGTTTCTGCAACGTTTCAGCGGATTCCGGACGGTCATGTGAAGACCTCTGCCCCACCCTTCGCCGCCAACGCGCTGACAAACACCGCGGAAATGCGCGACGGACCGCTGAATGCCACGCTGGACGGCGCAAAAAGCCTTGTCAAAATCCTTTAAGGTCGAGCCTCCCCTCCGCTGATGCCCTTCCACCTTTTTCGGGGCAAAAGACAGGGGAGTGTGCAATATTTTCCACGCTGTTTTCCGGGTGCGGGACATCGCGTTCAGCGACATCGGAAAAGGCATTCACCGCAAGTCTTTAGAGCCTTGTCCGCCCGCCGACAATGCCCCGTGCCGCTCCAGCGGGGTGGCGCACCGGCAGTTTCTGTGCCATTGTTCCGTCGCCGCTTTCCTCCACTACCCTCCCCTACGGACCGTTCCTCAACCCTAAAAATGGCGTTTAGCGCCTTGGGAAAACGAAAAAAAGGGGGAAACATGCCACACCACCCGCAATAAATCAGTATATTTGCACCGTGCATACTATGCGCTTTGCCCAAACGTGCCACCGCCTTTAACGGCACATCCCGCACGCCGCAATGCCACCCCGCACCCGGCAACCGCCGCCAGCGGACACCGCCACCACGGACCTTTCACCGCCAAGTTGCCGCACACGACATGAAAAACATTTTACACACCCTATATTTTCTACCGCATGAAACCTCTTGTAAGCATCATCATGGGCAGCACAAGTGACCTGCCCATCATGGAAAAAGCCGCAAAATACCTCGACGAAATGCACATCCCCTTCGAGATGAACGCCCTCTCCGCACACCGCACTCCCGCAGAAGTGGAAGATTTCAGCCGCAATGCCGCCGCACGGGGTCTGAAGGTAATCATCGCCGGTGCCGGCATGGCAGCCGCATTGCCCGGAGTCATCGCCGCCGGAACCACGCTCCCCGTCATCGGAGTGCCCATAAAAGGCATGCTCGACGGCCTCGATGCCCTGCTCAGCATCGTACAGATGCCTCCCGGAATCCCCGTAGCCACCACCGGCGTCAACGGCTCTCTCAACGCCGCCATCCTGGCATCGGAGATGCTGGCTTTGGCGGATGACGAACTGGCACAGCGTGTGGCAACCTACAAGGAGGCGTTGAAAAACAAGATTGTGAAGGCCAACGCCGAACTCGCCGACGTGCATTACGAGTACAAGTGCAACTGATTCCGGTAAGGACGCCGGAAGGACATCACCCGTAACCGGCAGATTTCTTACGGAAATTTATAAACATCGTTCAAAATTGCCCTCTTTATTATGGTCGACCTTTTCAACTATAATCCCCGAAAAAGCCATACCATCCACCTCGGAAACCTGACTCTGGGCGGAGGGGCTCCGCTGCGTTTGCAGAGCATGACCACACGCGCCACCACCGACACCGAAGGCTGCGTGGAACAGTGCATCAGAATCATACAGGCAGGGGCGGACATCGTGCGCCTGACCACGCAGGGAACACGCGAGGCAGAGAACCTCCGGAACATAAAGGACGGACTCCGCCAGCGCGGATACGACACTCCGCTCGTCGCCGACGTGCACTTCAACCCCAATGTGGCGGACGTGGCGGCGACCATCGTGGAGAAGGTGCGCATCAATCCCGGCAACTACATCGACCCCGCACGCACCTTCAAGGCTCTGGAATACACCGATGAGGAATACGCCGCTGAACTCCGGCGCCTCGAAGAACGCTTCACACACCTCCTCGACATCTGTCGGGAGCACGGAACAGCCCTGCGCATCGGCGTCAACCACGGCAGTCTGTCCGACCGTATCATGTCGCGCTATGGCGACACCCCCGAGGGTATCGTGGAAAGTTGCCTCGAATTCCTCCGCGTTTGCCAGAAACAGGCGTTCACGAATGTGGCCATCAGCATCAAGGCGAGCAACACCGTCATCATGGTTCAGAGCGTGCGCCTGCTTGTGGAAGCCATGGAACGCGAGGGAATGTCCTTCCCCCTCCACCTCGGAGTGACGGAGGCCGGCGAGGGAGAGGACGGACGCATCAAGAGCGCTGTCGGCATTGGAGCCCTGCTTGCCGACGGTATCGGCGACACCATCCGCGTTAGTCTGAGCGAAGAGCCGGAGGCCGAGATTCCCGTCGCCTACAAACTGGCGGCATACATCGCACAGACGCGCTCGGGACATCCGCACATCCCAGCCGTCGCGGCGCCCGACTTCAAATATTCACGGCCACAACGCCGCCATTCGTCCGTACCCGAGGTCATCAGTTACGGTCCCGAGGGCGCAGGCATGGCGGATTTGGTCTTCGGACGCGACATTCTTCCCGCCAATGCATGGAAGAACGAGCCGGGAACCTTCCCCGCCTACACGGTGAACGACCTGCTTTTCGCCATGATATGCCCCGCCAAACGCAAATTCCTCTTCCTTTCCTATCTGCAACTCAACGATGAAGTGCGGGCAGCGTTGCGCATGATGCCCGAAATCACCGTCATCGCCATCTCCATACACCGCAATTTCACCGGCGAAATCCGCGCCCTCGTTCACGAAATGTGGCGCGAGGGACTCGACAACCGCGTCATCGTATGCGTGAAGTCCGAAATGGACAACCGCGAAGACTTCCAACTGGCGACGGCGGCCGACGTGGGCGCCCTGCTCTTCGACGGCATCTGCGACGGACTTTTCCTGCAAAACAAGCATCTTCCCAACAAGGTTGCCGTCGACACCGCCTTTGCCATCCTTCAAGCGGCACGGCTCCGCATGACGAAAACCGAATACATCTCATGCCCCGGATGCGGACGCACACTCTACGACCTTCCGGGAACCATCGCCCGAATCAAGGCGGCGACCGGACATCTTAGGGGACTTAAAATCGGCATCATGGGATGTATCGTCAACGGACCCGGAGAGATGGCGGACGCAGACTACGGATATGTCGGTGCGGCACGCGGAAAAGTGAGTCTGTATCGCGGAAAAACGTGCGTGGAAAAGAACATCCCCGCAGAGGAAGCCGTGGAGAAACTCCTCAAACTCATCGAGGACGACCGCAAGGCGAACAAAGCCTGACGCCGCAGGAAAACGGCATCTGCACCGGCAAACACCGGCATCCGCGCCACCTCCATGCGGGACTTGCCTTTCCACCTTCCCGGAAAAGCCTACCGATTCACCCCACAACCATCCTTTCCGATAACAAAAAAAACAGAGATATGAAACGAATCTTTCTTCCCTGCCTGGTGGCCCTTGCCGGCGTTTTCACGGCGATGGCCCAGGAATCTTCCACACAAAAGACATCCGTTCCCAAGAGCATCTGCACCACATCGGTTGAACAACCGCTCTTCCAGACCCATCTTGGCGACAGCATTCCCTACCGTATACCCGCCATCGCTACGGCGTCAAACGGAAACCTCATTGCTGTCAGCGACTACCGCTACTGTGGTGGCGACATAGGATTCGGACGTGTCGACCTGCATTACCGCATTTCCGACGACAATGGTCTGCACTGGTCGCCGGAAATGACCATGGCTGAGGGCGACGGCGTGGACGGAAGCGTACGGTGTGGCTACGGCGACGCCGCCATTGTCGCGGATTCACGCTCGCAAGAGGTGCTGGTGGTGTGCGTAACCGGCAACACCGTCTACGGACATTCCACAACCACGCGGCAGAACCCCAACCGTGTGGCGGTCATTCGTTCGTACGACAACGGCGAGACATGGAACGCACCCGAGGAAATCACCGAAAGCATCTACAGCCTCTTCGACAAAAGCGCACTCGGACCCGTGCAAAGCCTCTTCTTCGGAAGCGGAAGAATCTGCCAAAGCCGCATAGTCAAGGTAGGAAAGTACTACAGAATCTACGCAGCCCTCTGTGCCCGCCCCGGCGGAAACCGCGTTGTCTACTCCGATGACTTCGGACGGACGTGGAATGCATTGGGAAACATCGACGAAAGTCCTGCACCCCAAGGCGACGAGCCCAAGATTGAGGAACTCCCCAACGGCGATGTCGTGCTGTCAAGTCGCGCATGGGGCGGCAGACACTTCAACATCTTCAACTACATCTCCCGCAGAAAGGCCACCGGACTGTGGCAGGAAGTGGTGGCAAGCCAGGAACAAGAGGGTGGTGTAGTGGCGAAGCAGAATGCCTGCAACGGAGAAATCCTCATCATAAACACCATTGACCAAAGCAAAGGCAAGACCATTCCCGTGGCATTCCAGAGCGTTCCCCTCGGTCCGGGACGGTACCGCGTGGGCATTTACTACAAACCTTTGCACTCGTCATACGACTATGTCACCCCCGCCACGTTCGCAACGGGCTGGGAAGGACCTTATGTCGTGAGCGAAATCAACAGCGCCTACTCCACCATGTGCCAACAAAGCGACGGCAGAATAGCGTTCTTCTATGAAGAAGAGACGTATGGTCCGGGCGCGGCATACACAGAAATGTACCGCCCTATCTCTGTAAGCGAGATAACAGGCGGCAAATATGAGGCGAAACCTCTGAACGACAATGCGCTGAAACGCATGCTCCACATCAAGAGCAAGTAAGAACACACACCGCAACTGCCAAGCATGGACAATGCTTCTACAACAAAAATTTCCTCCACCGCAAAACTTACGGTGGAGGAAATGGGACGTATGAGCGTGGAAGACTTCCGGACGGCGGAGAAACTCCCGCTCGTCATGGTCCTCGACAACGTGCGCTCGCTACACAACATCGGCAGCGTGCTGCGGACAGCCGACGCTTTCCGCCTGAAAGGTGTGTGGTTGTGCGGCATTACTGCCACTCCCGACACCAATCTGGTGGAAATCCATAAAACGGCACTCGGAGCCGAGGAGAGCGTGGAATGGCATTATGCCCGCGAAACGCTGGAAGCCGTGCGGACTCTTAAAGAAGAAGGCTACACGATTGTCGCCATCGAACAATGTCATGGAAGCGTGATGCTCAACGATTGGACGGCATGGCCCGACGGAGAGAGCCCCAGACCTTATGCCTTTATCATGGGAAATGAGGTGAAGGGTGTGGACCAACGTGTGGTGGACGCCGCAGACATGGTCATCGAAATCCCGCAGTTCGGCACCAAACATTCCCTCAACGTATCGGTGACCGCCGGGGTGGTGATGTGGGAAGTGTTGCGCCAGGCCCTCAGCCGCGCACTGCTCTGACCATACGGGGAGCGCCAAAACAGTCGGGAATGACCTCACAACGGACGTAGCCTGCCGCTGTCAGCATCGAAGACACCGCATCGGCATACCGGCGATTGCACTCCAAGAGCAAGGTTCCGCCGCGACGCAGACGCAAAAGACCGAGGTTGGCAAGGGCGACATAAAACCTCAACGGGTCGTCGTCCGGAACAAACAGGGCGAGATGCGGCTCAAATTCCGTCACGTGTGCCTCCATCTCCGCCGATTCGCTGCGGCAGATATAGGGAGGATTGCTGACAATGACATCGTATTGCTCCCCGTCGGCACAGGGCGGTTGCAACATATCGCACTCCCGGAAATCAACCTTTGCACCCAAAACCTCGGCGTTCCCACGGGCGACGGCAAGGGCGGCGGGCGAAATATCCCACGCTTCGACCCTCGCCGACGGCAGTTCGAGCGCAACACTTACGGCAATGCACCCGCTGCCGGTGCCACAATCGAGCACACGCTCCGGACAACAGCCCACAACAAGCCGCACAAGCAGTTCGGTTTCCGGACGCGGAATGAGGACATTGCCGTCAACCCGGAAATATCTGCCGCAGAAAAGGGCGCGACCTGTGGCATATTGCAACGGAGAACCCGCATCAAGGGCTTCAATCGCCCGTTGAAGGCGCTCGTCCTCAGCGTCATCGACATGCAGACGACGCCCCATCAGCACATCGGTGCGCCGAACATCGAACAAATCTTCCAGGAGGGCAAAGGCCTCAGCCTGCGCTTCTCCGGCATCCATCCGCCGCGAAAGTTCACGGCAAATACGATGGTAAAGGGTATCCAAAGCGTATTCCATGCCGCAAAGATACAACATTTTCTCCACTTTCCACTATCCTTCATACGGAAGAGTGGGGGAGGTCGCTACGGAAACACCGCCCCGACATAATATGGAAAACCGGATAACGTATGGAAAACACCCGTCCAGGAATTTGAATTTCCACATTCATTTCACGGGTAACACCTCTATAATGAATTGAAAATATCTGTCCAAAAATAAGGGAACATCTGTTCATTGATGGTGAAAAACCTCACCAATGAATTGAAGGTCCTCCCTTTATCACCTATAAAACGCCACGTTTTCGATTTGCCAGACAGGCGGAACGAAAGCACGATATCTTAATTTATGGTTGTGCCGTCCGGAACATTGCCGGCACGACTTCCCAATATTTTCCCCTTTCTTATGTCTGAAACATCCCACGAAACCTGGATGCGCCGCGCCTTACAACTGGCCCGCAACGGCGAAACCACCGCACATCCCAATCCGATGGTCGGTGCATGCATCGTCCACGAAGGGCGCATTCTGGGCGAAGGTTGGCACCATCAGGCGGGAGAACCCCATGCCGAGGTCATGGCCATGCGGAGCGTCAGCCCACAGGACCTTGCACTCCTGCCCGAATCCACCATCTATGTCACCCTTGAACCCTGTGCCCACTATGGCCGGACACCGCCCTGCGCGGAGATGTTGGTGCGGAAAGGCATCGGACATGCCGTGGTTGGATGCGTCGACCCCTTTGCAAAAGTGGCGGGACGCGGTATTGAAATCATGGAAAAAGGGGGAATCGACGTCACGGTGGGCGTACTTCGTGAGGAATGTCTCGACCTTATCAGCCATTTCCTCTGCTACAACCTCATGCAACGGCCGTTCATCACCCTGAAATGGGCGGCAAGTGCCGACGGATTCATTGACCGCCACCGCGAAAAGTACGAGGACGGGATGCCGGCACGCCTGTCAACGCCGCTGTCGACCGTGCATGTCCACCATCTGAGAGCCACACATCAGGCCATATTGGTCGGCAGAAAGACCTTCGAACTCGACCATCCACGCCTCAACGTCCGTTGCTATGGCGGGCGCAATCCTCTGCGATGCGTCCTCGGTGGAGTGGGGGAGGAAGCCCTGAACGCCGGATTCCAGGCCTACGCCGATGTGGACAGTCTTCTCGACAGTCTCCGTCGCGACGGCATACAATCCCTGCTCGTCGAGGGAGGGGCGGCAACACTCCAGACCTTCATCGAGCGCGACCTCTGGGACGAAGCGTGGGAAGAAATCTCCGACATACGCCTCGGCGACGGTGTGGAAGCCCCGCAAATGCCCGCAGAATTCAAACCCGAACGCGAAATTCATGCGGGAAGTACCTTCCTACATTGGAAAAGTCCTGTGAGAAAACTCCATTATGTGGACTTCAAATAACGAAGGCACCGCCCTTAAACAACGGCACTTCCATCTGTAAAAAACTGCCCTGCGAACCTTTAACAACGGCTCTTCAAGCCATAAACAAAAGGCTCTTGAGACCGTAAAACCTATATAAAATCCACAATCATTCATTATTACATACCATGAAAATGCGTCAACTAACGCCTTTGCTTCTCCTTGCCTTTGCCTCCTACATGACGGTAAACGCCGAGAGTTTCACCATGAAAACCTCGCTACCCGTGGGAAGTAACCTCAAAATCTACGTAGATCGTGGACTCAATGTGTCCTTCAAATGGGGAAATGGTACGACCTTTTCCGAAGAATCTACAGGAAAACCCATCGAAATTGAGGTGATGGACGAGAATCTCACCGTCACTACCGACGGAAACATCACGCAACTCTACGTCAACGACAATGCCCTTGACGAAATTTCGCTCAGCAATCTTACAAAATTGCTCGTTCTCGACTGCAACGACAATCGCCTGAGCAGCCTCAACCTCAGCAAACAGACCCAGTTGAAGACGTTGTGGTGCGCACGGAATGCCATTTCCTCGCTGAATCTCTCAAAACTTTCCGCACTCGAGAAACTCAATGCCAGCAACAATGGTCTGACCGAACTCATACTGAACACCACAGCCCTCACCGACATTTGGGTGGAAGGCAATGCCATCAGCGGAGAACTCGACCTCTCGAAGCAGGCCGCACTCTACTGTATCGCGGCAGATCACAACGATTTGACAAAGATTGACCTCAACAACGACGCCACGGCGAAGAAAGCCCTCAAATATTTCTACGCCAACGACAACGCTCTCTTCTACAATTCCCTGCCAACGGTCTACGACAAGTCGAAAGAAGAGTACCTAATCACAAATGTCCTGCTCCCACAACGGGCATATTTCTACAATTATGGCCTGCTTACCGGCGTGCAGCACGACATTTCCGACCTCATCCGCTACAATGCCTGGGGCACAGCCATCACTCCTACCGTCACTTTTACGGACATTGAGACCGGAAACACGCTGAAACAGGACGAAGACTTCACGAAAGTCGGCAGTTACAAGTTCACTTTCATCACCGAACACCGCTATGTGACGGCAAAAGTCGAGAGCGCCATGTATCCCGATGTGGCACTTACCACCACGCCGTTCGCCATTCTCAGCGACCTTTCCGGCATCGAGGAGGTGACAACAGAGGATAACGACCTGCAAACGCCCGCATACGACCTGCAAGGACGCCGCATCGGCAATGTGGAATCCTACAAGGGAATCTTCCTCAAAAACGGGAAAAAGAACGTACAACCATAGCAGACGAAAAACTCCTTCTCAGAAGATTTCATCAGAAAACATCCTGTAAAAGCAGGGAAACACCGATAGTACACTTTCTACCATGAAGCATTTCTTCCTTACAATACTCCTCGCCCTCGGCGCAAACACCGCAGTCCGGGCGCAGGGAAACGCCACCCACGAAACCCTGACCTCCGACGTTTCGAAGGCAGCATACGTGGAACCGGCACTCAATGTCCTCAACGTGGGATTCGAAGGCGGGCAGGACTTTGTCGGTATCATGGCTAACACCGACTACGACATCACGCCTGACACCGACGCACCATGGCTCTCCGCCACCACCACCGACGGAGGCATTCTCGTGAAGACCGACTACTCGCACCTCATCGACCCGCGCAGCGCCACGCTGACACTGACCTCCAAGGACGGAACCTGCAAACGTTCCATCGAAGTGGTGCAGAGCAACAACAACAGCGCCATGTACATTCAGGGCGACAACTACCTGACCATCAAGAGCGCCATCGCCGACCAGTCGCAGCAAGGACAGCGCATCAAGAACACGTACGACCGCAATACCTCCACCATCTGGCACTCTCCTTACAGCACAGGTACGACAACCTTCCCCATAAACCTCGACTATACGCTCTCGGCGACCAGTCATGTCGACTACATCCTCTACACTCCGCGAACAGACGGCAACAACAACGGTAACTTCCGCCAAATCAGCGTCTACGTTGCCACAGAGGATGCCCCCAGCGACTTCAAGAAAATCCTCACCACCGACCTGGAAGGCGCAAGCACTTCCTCGCGCATCGACCTCGGCGAGGACGGCATCGACAATGTCAGCAAGGTGAGGATTACCGTCCATAGCGGCATGAACAACTTCGCCAGTTGCGCCGAAATGGGATTCTATGAGCGCAACGCCGAGTTCGCAAACCTTGTACACAAGTACTTCAAGGACGAACTTTGCACCGAACTTGCCGAAGGTGTCAATGAAAAAGAGGCGGAAAACATCTCGCATCCCTTCATCCGCCAACTCGTAACATACATGCTTTCGGGAGAATACTCCACAAAATACCGCGTTGGTAACTACGAAGCCTACAGACCTATCTACAGTCTCCGCGAGGAACTGAAGAACTCCAACCCCTATTGTGCCTACGAAAACCCCACAGGCCTCTACTTCGAGAAGGGGCAGACGCTGGCCATCTTCGTCGATGGTGTGACAACCTGCAACCCCATGCTCCGCATTTACTGCTTCGGAGAGGGGGACGATTTCCAAAGTTCAAGCAGTTATGTCCTCACAAATGGCGTGAACGTCATCACCACCACCACACGCGGCAACGGATACATCAACTATTACACTGAAGACTGGGAGACCATTCCGAACATAAAGATGCACTTTGCCATGGCAACCGAGAACGGATACTTCGACCTTGAACGGGGAGACACCAACGAATACTGGGTGGAACTTCTCGCCAACGCCAAGAGCGACGTCCTCGACATCCGCAGCAAGCGCATGCAAGTGCCGGCACCCGTGAGCATTCTCAAGCAACGCTGCCCGAAGAAGGGCGTGGAACTCGCCACCATCTACGACAATGTCATTTACCGCGAGCGCGAAGTGATGGGACTGGTGCAGAACATTCCCGGATTCACACCCGAACCCAAGAACCGACAGTTCGCACGTCCGGCCGCTTCCGGCATGTTTGCCAGCACGGAAGGTGCGTATGCCGCATTCGGAAGTTTTGGCGAATGGTGCGACCCGGACAACTTCGGATTCTGGGGAATCGGGCACGAACTGGGTCATAACAACCAGATTTACAACGGATTCAAGTGGAGCGGATGTGGCGAAACCACCAACAACATCTACGCTTCGTGGGTGGAACACTGCCTCGGAAACGGATATCACCGCCTCGAAGACGAAATCTCCGGCATCGAAAACTACGCAAATATGCGCGGCGGACGCTTCAATGCTTACCTCGAAGAGGGCGTCCGCAAGGGTAAATCATGGCAACTGCAGGAGGGACCTGACTACTACGGCTCGGCCGCAACGGGGGCAAACAGTTCACGAAACTACGACCATTTCGTCAAAGTGGTGCCGCTTTACCAACTCAATCTTTGGACACAGGATTGCGGAAAGTCGCCCAACGCCTACGGAAAACTCATACAGGGCTACCGGACACTGACGAACAAACCGTCGGACAACGGCAAGCAACAAATCAACTTCATGCGCAGTTTCTGCGACTCCACACAAATCGACTTCCTCGATTTCTTTGAGAAAGCCGGACTCCTGCGCCCCATTAAGGCATACATTGAGGACTATGCTCCGGGATGGAACATCATCACCCAGGAACAGATCGACGAACTCCGCAGTTACATCGAGGAGAAGAACTATCCCAAGGCTCCCGCAGGACTGAACTACATCAACGCCTACAACATCGACAATTTCCGCAACGAGGTGCCCCTCGATGAGACACAAACCATCGGAAAGGGCTGCGTAAAGGCTGGAGAATACGTCACCATCACCCACTCCTATTGGACCGGCGCGGTGGGATTTGAGGCATACGATGCCGACGGCAACTGCACAGGCATCAGCATGTACGGCCTCGGCGACAGCCAAAAGGCGTCGAAACGCACAAAAGCGCTGTTCCCCACAGGCTCGAAGTACATTATGGCAGTGGGATACGACGGCAAGCGCGTAAAGATCTACGAACTCTGACAACTGCGAAAGGATTCATCTTCAACACATACATGAATCCGTAAAACCATAATATTCCCCCAAAAACGCCGTACTTCCGATGTGGAAGTACGGCGTTTTGCTGTAATGCTAATGTGCTGCAGGAAGTATCTCCTGCCTATAGAAGGCATAGAACCGCTCAC
>CAMAFY010000001.1 GCA_945833885.1 uncultured Bacteroidales bacterium | reverse complement strand
TGCGGCAAGAATGATGAGGTCTGAATTCTGCCATCCGGATGTCATTTTATCAAGAGCGTAGAATCCACTTGCTGTTCCGCTCATTCCGTCGACACGCTTCGAAGCCTTGTGGAGCATATCGTAGGCGGTATTGATAACAGAGTCAATCTGCACATAGTCTTTCTTCAGGTTTTTCTGAGAAAGTTCGAAAAGGCTTCCTTCAGCTTCCTGCATCAATTTGTCAACATCCGTCGTAGGATCAAAAGCCTTGTTTTGGATGTTTGCGGTATAGGATATCAGTTGTCGAGCCGTTGCCTTCTGTGCAATGATGCGTGCATGGTACTCAATATGGTCACCACTTGCCATTTCATTGCTCAGTTGCACAAGATAATTCATGCCTCCTGCCGCCTCAAGTTTTTCATTTTTCTTGAGTTGTTCTGTAATAGTGTAGAGGTCGGCCGGACGTTCCTCAATATTCAGTTGGCGGATGGCCTCATAAATGACTTGATGACGATGGTCGTAAAAACTCTCGGGCTTGAGTATTTCACTGATTTCTGTATATGCGTCCTTCTCAAGGAGTAAGGTTCCGATGACGGCTTTTTCAAGGCTTAGGTCTTGTGGTTGCAGGCGTCCAAAGCCATCATGCTCAGGGACAGGAGTGGTATTCTTCTTTGTATATTGAGTTTTTGCCATGTTGAATAAGGTTTTTACAGATATATGACAATCCAGAAAAGGATAGTTTTATTAAAAAAGATTACGGAAAAAGCCTTGGAGTCTCGGATATTCACTTATGAAGGGTTCCGTTTCTTGTTTATATTTCCAAATCTTGTTTTGAAAACAAATGATGGGATGGAGAGAATACGGCCTGCATAATAAAGGGGAATCACTATTGTTCTGTATTCTCCTCCATCGGAAAAGCCTCATAAGCCCCGATGTCGGGCATACCATCTTCTGTACGCGACCTTCCATTGAGGTCATAAATGTAGCCGGACTGGCGCGTAAGTTCTAAGTCAGCCTTGTTAACAGCAGCGCTCTTATAGGAAAGTGTAAAGGGGTAGACCAGAAGACTGTTGTCGAACTCCGGATAAAAATTTCCTGCACGCCGCAGATCTTTGTCTTCATTGTCCTCTTCAAACAGACAATCTATGAGTGCTTCGTTTTCAACTCGTGGTGTATTGAGCAGGCAGTTTTTGAAAACGTAATTGAAAGGTGCATCTTTAAACTCTTCTGCAGCCTCGCCCATGATGTCGTCGTCCGCATATCCTGTAATGATACTGTTGACAAATTGGCAACGAACAAGGGGGAGAGGCGCGCCATTCTCGAAATTCGTAAAGTTTAATGCCACACCACGACCTCCGGTAAACGGATAGAACTGACCTATAGTGCAATGAACGAAGGTGTGGTCACCTCCATTCAGCGTCACACAGTTCCCACCAGAGTTTGTAATCTGGCAATTTCCTACGAAGGTTATGCAGTGACGGGCACGGAAAGCGTCGCCTCGCGTGTTGTGAATTATGCTGTTGTCAACAATCAACTTCTGAATATCCAGCGAAGAAGAGTCGCAAAGAATACCATAGTCTCCAGCATGAATGTCACACCAGGTCATATCATTATCTTTGCTTGTTGCCGTAAAATGCACTCCTCCCCACTGACCGGGAATACGATCGTATGGCTGATTTGAGAACATGTTTCCGAGTCGGTCACCACGCATTACAATGGGATTCTCAAATGTTCCTTGTGCTTTGAGGGTTCCATGCACCACAAATTCCGCTTCAGGATGGAAATAGAGGCGGACACCTTCCGCTAAAGTCAGTGTCGCTCCCTCGCTTACCACAAGGCTGTCCAGAATCTGATAAGGTCGAGGGCTTTGAAATAGTGTGTTTTCTTCAATAACTTCACCACAAAGCGTCACGACATCTTGTCCTGAAGCCGTGAGTATTACCCGCTGTTCCAGTCCGCTTTCAAGTAAAAATGAGAGATGCTCTTCTATTGCCTGAGGGGTATCCTCATTCGTTACAGGGGCTTTCAAATTGACAAATACACGAAGACTGTCCTCCGAATATATGGTAAATGGTCCGCCTTCACCGCCAGAAAGCCACATGCCATCAACATTTGCAGAGAACGGTGACGTACTTCCACCACCTAATGCCGCCTTATTTATCTGTATGGCTTTCTTGTTTGGGTTAAAGATTTGGAAAGTATACGTATTGGTACTTTGACCTGTGATGACAGTGTCAAAGGCAACGGTATCCTGTGAGAACACAAGTTTGTCGCTGGGAGACGCGGAAAATTGCTCTTCACCAAGGCAAGAGGCAAGCATGAAAAGCAACAATGTCAAGATGAAAAGAGGGAACTTCTTCAATGTTGTAATGATGTCAAAAACAAAAAGTCCAAGAAATTTATCGGCGGGAATCAAATGCTGTTCCCGCCGATTTCGGAATTTAGGTTGAATTTTTGCTGTAAATTTCTCCTGCATGAACGTTGCTTTCCCCTCATTTTATGTATAATAAAGGAATCGTGTTCGGAAGTTCTTTACAAAAAAGAGTGTTTGGAAGACTTCGATATTTAGGAATCTGTCTCGTAAAAACAATATCTTTGCAGTATTTTCCTCTATGAACGAATTCGTTCACATTGCATAGAATGCGGAGATGTAAGCACTTATGAATGAAAATCTCCTTATTTGACAGGAATATTTTTCAGTATGTCAAGTAAATGATCCCATACCATTTTTACGGTAGGAATCAGCAGTTTTTCATCAGGAGAATGCACTCCACGAAGGGTAGGACCGAAACTTACCATGTCAAGGTTTGGGTATTTTTCACTGAAAAGCCCGCATTCAAGACCGGCATGTATGGCCTTCACCTTAGGTTCTTTTCCGAAGATTCGAACGTAACTTTCACGTGCAATTTTAAGGATTTCGCTCTTGGGGTTCATCTTCCATCCGGGATATCCTTCATTGGTTACACAGCGTGCACCACCGAGTTCCAAGGCACAACGGACAATATGTGCCATGTTGGGGATATTGGAAGGCAGGCTTGAACGTTGACTGCTATTGACAATTACCTCCTCGTCTACAAGATGTATACTTGCAAGATTGCTGCTTGTTTCTACCAGCCCTTCAAGATCTTGACTCATGGCATAGATGCCATTATGTACGGCAAACAGGCTCTTCAGCATCAGAGAAGCCTTGTTTTTCTCAAGAGCGGGGCGGACGTCCTCAACGGAACTTTCAAGATCTATTATCATCGTCGGCTCGGTTACTGAGAATTCTTCACGGAGATTGGCAGCAAAAACATTGTTGTCGATGCGCAACTGCTCTTTAAAATCCATAGGAACTGCAATGGTTGCACGGGCTTCACGGGGTATTGCGTTATGAAGACCGCCGGCCTGGATGTCAATAAGTCGAAGGTCAGTCTTGTCCATTTCCTCGCAAAGGAAACGCACAAGTATCTTGTTTGCATTAGCGCGATTCTTGTTTATGTCGTCTCCGGAATGGCCACCTGTAAGTCCTTTTACGACAAGATTCGCAACAAACATTCCATTTGTCGACTCTCTTTCTGCGATGGGAAAACCGTAACGTCCCTCGGTCCGTACGCCACCGGCACAACTTACAAAGATCTCTCCTTCGTCTTCAGAATCCAAATTGATGAGATAATCACCACTCATAAAGCCGGGTTTCATACCTTCTGCTCCGGTAAGTCCGGTTTCCTCATCGCGGGTGAAGACGCATTCAATAGGACCATGTTCAATATCATTGGCGAGTAAAAGAGCCATTTCCATGGCAACTCCGATTCCGTCGTCGGCACCAAGGGTTGTACCTTTTGCCTTCATCCACTCACCATCCACGTAAGTTTGGATTGCATCTTTCTCAAAATCGAAATCAACGTCCTTGTTCTTCTCGCAAACCATATCCATGTGACTCTGTAGGATTACGGTTTTACGATTCTCATACCCCGGAGTTGCAGGCTTACGGATAATGACGTTACCGGTTTCATCAACATTGGTTTCTAATCCGAGGTCCTCTCCGAATTGACGGAGAAATTCTATCATCTTCTCTTCACGCTTTGATGGACGTGGCACCTGATTGACCTTTGCAAAGCACTCAAATACGGACTGGGGTTCAAGTTTGCTCATGGTTACTTACTGATTTTTATTATATTTATTAAAGATATCATGGGATTCTGTTCCGTTTTCCATACGGGAAAAACATACCGCTAAGCCTAAATTAGCATCAAATATCCGACTTTTGGGAGGCGGATACTTGCAGAATCGTCTTTTTCGTCTTAAATTTGCAGCGCAAAGGTACGATAAATTGCGTGATATTCTCTATCATTTATGGAAAAAATCTTTTTTCTTACCCTCATTCTTGTTGCTGTTGCTGTTGTATTGCTCTCTGTCGGCATCATCATTCGCGGACGATTTATAAACTCTCACGTCAGCGGCAACCGTTATTTACGTCAAAAAGGCATTCACTGTGCAAGACAACAAGACCGCGAAGCCCGTACCATCAATCGTCATGCAGTAAACGAAAAGAGTCAACACACAATATTTAATTAATATTATACACCCCACATATATGAATAAACCATTTTTCACACTGGTATTACTGGGCATTTCGCTCGCCTTTTGCAGTTGTAATCGCGAAGGCAACAAAAGTCTTGCTCCGAAAGACAATGGTCTACCCCGAGCAGAAGCCGTAGCAGGACAACCCACCATTGCCTACGTTGATGTGGATAGCCTGATGACTCAACTTGAAATGTGCAAAGAAGCCAAAAGCCGTCTTGAGGCAAAGAGTCAGGGATATGCAAGTGAAGTTCAGGCTAAGGAACGTGCTTTTCAGCAGGCCTATGCGGAATTTGCAAAAAAAATGCAGAGTAGTGGCTATCCATCACAAGCAGAATATGAGGCAGCACAACAACGTTTGCAGAATATGCAGACGCAAGGCGCACAACTGCAGGAGAAGTATGCCATAGAACTTCAAAAAGAACAGGATGCCTTCAACGAAAGTCTGCATGACAGTCTGCAGAACTACATCAAAATTCTCAACAAAGACGGACATTACAGCATGATACTTGCGAAGTCCGGTGACAACATCCTTTATGCCGATGCTTCATATAATATTACGGAGGAGGTCGTAAAGGGGATGAACAAACGTTGGAAAAAGAGCAAATAATCACGCTTAATGCATGTATCTGTCTTAACCATCAAAATGACAAGATGTGGCAGAACACAATGATTTAGGCAAGGAAGGCGAAACAAGGGCCGTGCTATATCTGCTCTTAACAGGCTATCACATCCTTGAATGCAACTGGCATGGTATGGAGTGCGAGATTGACATTATTGCCGAATACTACGGAGAAATTGTATTCGTTGAAGTGAAGACTCGAACTTTCTATGAGGATGTGAAACCCGAGGAGGCGGTAAATACAAACCGGATGTACCGTATGTCAAGAGCGGCAGAGGAATATCTCTCGACCTACAGACTGCAGGAGAAACCTTTCCGATTTGACGTTATAGCGAACACCGTTCAAGACGGTACCTGGAAAATGCGACATATCAAATATGCCTTCTTCCTTAAACCAAAGAGAAAGGACAACCTTTTTGGATGGGACTTATAGTTTTTCCTATTTACGATAAAGGGTTCTTTGTGGTAGTTCTTGGATAGTTTGCACGGAAGACCATACAAAAAAGCAAAAAAGGGAAGCGTTACAGTACATCAGCCTTTCAGGGAAATGTATTGTAACGCTTCTTCTTTTAATTCTATTGGTCAGAAACCATTAGACGGGAAATCTGGGACAGATTAAAACATCGTCCGGGAAACGGAAAGAGTATTAAAGGACAAGATATGTGAAACTTCAATGTTTTCCTCATCATAATGCGGATGTTTGCATATAAAACATCCGTACTTTTTGCATTAAAATGCGGAACTTTTCACATAAAACTTCCGTATTTTTTTCAAATAAAACACAAAAAAACTTCGGTTGTCCGCTCCTTTTGAGGAAACAGACAACCGAAGTTGTGTTACATTGTGGTACCCTGCAGTTTATTTGCGGCTACGAGCATAGCGGCTCATGAACTTATCTACGCGACCAGCGGTGTCGACAAGTTTGCTCTTACCCGTATAGAAGGGGTGAGAAGTCGAAGAAATTTCGAGTTTAACTACGGGATACTCTTCACCTTCAAAGACAACTGTGTCATTGGTCTTGCAAGTAGAACGAGAGAGGAACATGTCACCGTTGCTCATATCCTTGAATACAACAGGACGATAATTTTCGGGATGGATACCTTTTTTCATTGTGTTTTGATGGTTATTTGTTCGTTTATTTGTTCATTATGGGTTTCCCGAGCGAACACGGTTAACTCAAAAATCGCAGCAAAATTATCAATTATTTCTTGAAGAGCAAAGGCTTTTCATCAGAAAATACCGTAGATTCTCAAAATTATGTCATAGTTTATATTGCAGATGTGGCAAAAATGCGGAATATTAATACGAAAAAATCATTCCATATTCCAGAATTCCCAACTGGCCTCTGCCTGTAAATGGAGCATTTCCAACCCGTTTTTCACAACGGCGCCTTGTGCTGAGGCGCGCTTTAAGAAGAGCGTTTCTGACGGATTGTAGATTAGATCGTATGCCAAATGCTGTTCTGTAATCTTGTGATAAGGAATGTCAGGGGCAGCATCTATATGCGGACTCATTCCCAAAGGAGTGCAATTTACTATTAGATGATGAGAGGCGATAATCTCAGACGTCACATCCGCATAGGTGATTACGGGTGTGTCGCAGTGATTTTTCTGTGGCCGACGGCTTACGCAAAGCACCTCTATCTCCATCTTCTTTAAGGCTGTAATCACAGCACACGAGGCTCCTCCGGTACCAAGAACAAGGGCTTTTCTGTGATGAGGACGGAGAAGAGGCCTAAGGCTGTCAGCAAAACCTATCACGTCGGAGTTATATCCTTTTAAGATTATTTTTGTTCCTTGAGGTGTGGATTTTCGCTTTATGGCAATCACATTGACGGCTCCAATGGCACGGGCATCCGCGCTTAGTTCGTCAAGTAGCGGAATGACATTCTGCTTATGTGGAATTGTTACGTTCAATCCACAAAGTTCAGGAATTCCTGCTACCAAATCACGCAAACCGTCAACTACGGGAACGGCGTAATTATCGTAGCGGGCTTCAATGTTTTCGCGGCTGAACTTTTCCGTAAAATAGCCGACACTGAAACTATGTCCAAGAGGGTATCCGATTAATCCAAAGCGTTTCATGCACGGTTCGCTTTAGTTGCCATATATAATGTGGAAAGTCCGAAGGTGAAACGTTTGAAGAATACCTCTTCATATCCCACTTTCTGTAGAATTCCTTTCATGATTTCTCCCTGCGGAAAAGCCTCCATCGTAGCAGGAAGATAGGTGTATGCCTTGGAATCGCGGCTAACTATTTTCCCAACTATCGGCATAACCACATGACTGTACAGCCAAAAGAGTTGCTTCATCGGGAAATTCTTAGGGCTGGTTAACTCGATAATGACAAGATGTCCGCCAGGACGCAGCACTCGAAACAGTTCCTTCAGGCCACGTTCTAAGTCAGGAAAGTTCCTGACGCCATACGCAACTGTAACCGCATCAAAAGTATTGTCCTGTAATTGCAGGTCCATACAGTCATGTTTTTCAAACCGAAGTCCGGGAATATTCTGTCCCTTGCGTCTTGCAACCTGGAGCATTCCTTCAGAAAGGTCGGCGCCAAGCAATTCCTCCGGTTTAACTATACGCATTGCTTCAAGGGCAAAATCACCGGTTCCGGTTGCCATATCCAGCATCTTTTTCGGGGCAAAGGGCTTTAACATTTCAAGGGCTTTTCGTCTCCACCCACGGTCTACCCCAAATGATAGAAGATGGTTGAGAAGGTCATAACTGTGGGCTATGTTGTCGAACATGCGTTCTACTTGCATCCCTTTTTCGCCTTCTTGGTCGTAAGGTTTTATTTCTTCTTGTTTATAGGTCATGGTTCTCTTAAATAATACGGACTATTCTTGCGAGAAGTCCTTCATAATTTCTCTGTATTCACTAAAAAGTCTTGTGCGGGTAATGAAACCTACGAGTATTCCGTCGGGTTTTACCACCGGTAATGTGGAATTGTCGTGACTGTTGAAATGTGCAACCACCTCTGTCATGGGGTAATCCGTTCGGATAATATCCTTGGGAGGTTTCATCAACTGCTCGACGGTGAAGGAATTATAGAGTTCTGAGCGAAAAATTATATTGCGTAATTCGTTGATGTTTATGACACCTAACAGAACACCCCCAGCATTTACCACTCCAAAATGCAAATGCTTTGATGTGGAAACAACCTGAAGCATCTTTCCCATTGTCATTTCCGGCACAAGTGTCGGCCGTGAGATATCAGTCAGTTCATCGAGTTTCATCAACGTCAATACGCTTTGATCCTTGTCGTGTGTCAGGAGTTCACCCCGACGGGCCAAACGCATGGAGTAGATGCTATGGGGCTCAAATGAATGAATGGTAATATAACTGACAGCGGATACAATAATCAAAGGTACAAGCAACTGATATCCACCCGTTAATTCTGCAATAAGGAAAATTCCGGTCAGCGGAGCATGGAACACGCCGCTCATGACGCCGGCCATACCTAATAGCGCAAAGTTGGTACACGGAACGGTGACCCCAAAGGGAGTGGACATGTTCCAAATGTTGGCAAATACATAGCCTCCGATGCAACCCAAAAAGAGCGACGGGGCAAAAGTACCACCACATCCACCCCCACCATTGGTAGCGGTTGTGGCAAACACCTTTACAAGGACTATCAATACCAGATAAACGAGCAGGAGCGATGAGTGACCGTAGAACCAAGAATTGTTGAGGACAGCCTCAGCATCTGCCGAGTTGTCAGCGTGCAGCAAGGTCTCGATAGTAGAGTAACCTTCACCATAGAGTGGGGGGAACAAGTAGATGAGCAGTGCAAGTACAATGCTACCAAGAACAAATTTTCCGACAATTCCGTTGATTTTGCCGAAGAGTTTTTCGAAACTGTTCATTACACGGGTGAAATAGAGGGATATCAGTCCGCAAAGAACGCCGAGAAACGTACAGGCCGGCACGCGTTCGACACTGAAAGCAGAGGTTAAATTAAAGTCAAACATCGTGCTTGTACCGGAAATGAAATAACTGACACAGGCTGCTGCTGCGCAACTGACAAGTAAGGGAACAAGCGATGCCATCGTAAGGTCAATCATTAGTACCTCTATGGTAAATACAAGACCTGCAATGGGTGCTTTGAAAATACCGGCAACTGCACCAGATGCACCGCATCCAATGAGGAGCATCAGAGTACGGTGGTCCATACCTGTAAGACGGCCAAAGAAACTTCCAATGGCAGAACCCGTAAGCACAATCGGAGACTCCGCACCAACAGAACCTCCGCATCCGATAGTTATGGCAGAAGCCACAACTGAACTCCAGCAATTATGCCCTTTGATGAAACCCTGGTTACGGGAAAGGGCATAGAGTATTTTTGTGACGCCGTGCCCAATGTTATCACGTACAATGAACTTAATAAAGATTGCAGATAACAAAATGCCTACACAAGGATAAACCAAATACATGATGTTGCCCTGTGTGATAATGAATCCTTTTGTCAGCAAATGTTCTATGGAATGTATCAGCCATTTGAGAAGATTGGCAGCCAAGCCGGATGCCAGACCGATACATAGGCTGAGGAGCAGAAGAAACTGCCGGGGTGATAGTTTGCTCTGTAGCCAATTCATGGGCGAATTATTTTTATTTCGTTGGTAGCCGTCAGTTTTATGATGGAGGAGGGTTTGCCTTCTCCCTTTTCTTTACGGCGCGAAGTGCATACATAGTCCACAGCATCGATGATTTCCTGTGGAATGTCTTCAAAGCATTTTGGCGCAGGCTGCCCGCTTATATTAGCACTTGTTGACACTAATGCCCGTTTGCAGCGATTGCAAAGCGTACGGCTGAACTCCTCTTTCGTCACCCTCAGTCCCACACTACCATCTGCTGCAAGCAGAGAAGGCGCCAGATTACGGGCATTGTCAACAATCAATGTCAGCGGACGTTCTGAGAATTCTATCAGGTCATACGCAACATCAGGAATGCTGTCGGAATAATAAGGAAGCATGTTGTCGCCGCCAACCAGACAAATGAGTGCCTTTGAGTCGGCACGTTGTTTGATACGATAAATGCGTTCTACGGCCTCAGCATTTGTAGCATCGCATCCTAATCCCCAAATTGTATCGGTAGGGTAAAGGATAACACCACCACTCTTTATTATTTCTACGGCTGATGAAATGTCTGTAAGGGATTCTTTTGTTAGCATTGTATCGATTTTTTTACTTTTTCCTCCATGTTGCGGAAATCGCTTTGTCAAAGTGCTTAAGTGCAATGTTCAATAGCCAGGCTAATACGACAGAAATCAAAAGATAATGGATGATATGTAGGTATGTTTCCATCCAGTGTCCCGCCATTTCCGCATTTTTTGCTGCTGTAATCGTCATGGCACGTGCAATGGGGTGCAACGCGAACAATGTGGCAGAAATGCCTCCAATCCACTCCAAAGGTGGCCTTACAACGCCTCTTTTTATTAGAAAAACCATAGGCAGAAGTGCCATAAGGGCGTAGAGTGGCGATAGCAACCACTGCATCGCATCGGTCGCTGCCCATACCGTCAGTCCGACGCCTGCGATGCTGCATAACAGGAGGGGGAGTGCTCCTGGCCTTAAATCTTGGAACATTCTGCTTCTGGCTGTCAGTATGCCTGCTGCAAAGGGTAACAACCATGATACGAAATTATAACGACAATATTTAAAAAGGCTGTGATGACAGGGATTTTTATCAAATAATTGAATTGCGCCTTCAGGAGTTAAGCGAACGTCTGCAATATAAAGGTAAGCCTGAAGCATAAAGCAAACCGCCGTTATGGCCACTAATGTAAACCCGTCGCGATGGTGATACAATACAAGGCGATATACGATGTACAACTGGATGATAAGGGAAAAGAACCACCAGGGGCCGAGTATCAGTTCGCGTTCAATGAACAGGTTCGAAGTAAAAGTCAGCATTGCTGCCAAATCTCCCCATTGAACCCTCCATGTTTCCCCTGAAAACATGCAGTAACTCCAATAAATGGCTATGGCGGGGAGCATGAGTTTCCACATTTTCACCATGTGTCCCCATACGAATTTCAGGTCCCTTAGCGTGCGGTGCCCAAAATCCCTATGATGGCGACGATGCCCTGAAAGTTCATACTTGCAGACAAGACCATATCCACTAAGAAACAGAAACAACGGGACGCCATAGTGCCCGAAATGACTGATAGTGTTTAATACGATATGCGGACCACCATTGGAAAAGCACGAACAAAGTTTTTCAAAGCGTTCTATGGCGAATGTGTATTCATTTTCCGTCACACTCATTGGAAGATGGTGACAGAAGTTATGTAGCATAATCATCAATATGGCAATGCCTTTCAGAAATGCCGTATCTTTTTTACTGAGTGTCATGGGGATAAAGGGGTGGAGTGGGGTGATGTCCCAAACATAAAGGAGTGGGGGAGTAAAGCCTGCTGAGATTATTTATGATTCCTATATACAGAATACTGCACAATTTACAGCGCACTTGCGTGGATGAAACTGTAGCCGGGAATCTTATGTTTATATATATATATTGTGTGAATGTGTTTCCTGCATGCAAAACAAAGAGATGTTTCATATCAGTCTTTTTTGCCGTAATCTCACCGATAAATGTAATGTGAGTGATAAAGAACCCTGAGCGTTCGGCATTTTATTATGCAAAATTACGATAATATTTTGAAACTTTCCTAATATCTCAGCGATAACACACGGATTAGTTACGTTTTTATCTTCATTTAATGTAGAATGGAAAAACACTTAAATGCAAAACAGATGTAATGAGTATTCCTCCATTCCTGAGGTAGACTATGAATTCTTCAGGTAAATAGATTGAAGAAAAGCAGATAAAACATATTCTTATAAAGAATTTTCGGTATGGTCTGCACATTAATGTGTCGTAATCGTTTTTTACAACTGAAGACTGCAAAACGAAGTGTTTGTAGGCATTATATGAATAAATTCCGCATAAAAACGTTTTTTGTTTGAAGATTGAAAACAGTATTTCGAAATAAAATGCGATATTTGCAATGTCTATTTTATGTTTTCAACATTTCTTATAACCAGATTGTGACCAAAGAAAGCAAAAGACACCTAAAAAACGGGGGAGCGTACAAGAGAATAGTTTTAATAAGACGTTCTGTATAGTTCCTTTTAATGGAGGATTTCAAGAATGTATCTCTCGGTTCGCTAATAACCTTGAGTTGATATTGTTCCACACACCGCTTATCGTTCGACAAAAACAGATTGCGCTTCTTCACGATATCGGATTATTAGTTTCCTAAAATGGAGGATTCTTCTGTGATTTTTGAGACCTTTTCTTAATTAACATAGAAACCATAGTATATATACTTTTAAAGTTTAAGTAATGAAAAGCCCACATAGTTTCTTAACCATTTTCTTTTCTCTGCTTCCATGCATGTCTTATGCCTCGATGCAGAACGAGGACGCAGACGAGGAGCCTTTTGCATTGGTTGCTTATTCTCCAACAGATAGCACTTACTATGCGGTAAAGGCTGAATATACAATAGGGTCAAAAGGTAAGTATTATTCGGCTGAAAAAGTGCCTGTTGTAGGAACCAAAGTTGTCATGAATAAAGAAAATCCGGAAATCACTTGGAGTATTATAGATAGACATCTATATAGTGCAACAGGAAAATGGCTTGCCGAAGGTCTAATACTTGAAGATAATGTAACAAAAAAGACACTTAATTTATACAAGGATAGCATAGATGGCAAATATTTTGTGCACGATCCGTATAACAACGATTTTGCTTTTAGATATGATAAAAGTAAAGGGAAATTTTTATACTTGTATGATACTTCCTATCCACGCTCCTATATGTATTATTTTATTCAAGGTTATATCCGACAAGATCTTGGTCGAGGAAATTTTGGTACGATTTGTTTACCTTACAGTGTGGAAAATGCAGAATGGAGTGGGGCAACATTTTACGAAATTGCAGGAAAACACATGTTTGAGGATGTGGTGACAAGCATTAGCCTTCGAAAGGTGTCGCACCTTGAAGCTGGGCGTCCTTATATCTTTCTATCTGAAAGTGATACACTGGCAGCAGCCTATTCTGGTGTCATGACAGAGACTGCTGGAAGTCATAACGGACTTGTAGGTTCTTTGGTTAGAATGGATGTGGATGAAGGAATGTATCTGATCAATGAAAATGTTGTAAGACAATGTGGAACGGGTTGCTCCATAGGGCCTAATAGAGCGTACATTAACATGAGTGAAGTGCCAATCCTTCCAGAAGATGCCGGAAGTGTAGACCTTGAAATGAGAATGTATGGTTTGCCAACGGAGATGAACACTCCCATAACTCCAGATAAAACGAATGAAGCGGTATACGATCTTTTGGGAAGACCGGTTAGGAATGTTTTCAAAGGCGTTATAATCCATACCGACCGTACTAAAACTATGCATTAAAGAATTTCTAATAATAAAAAATAGAAGTTATCTATTACGTGACAATACGTCTGTTTTTTTTAATTAAAATGATATAAACCATTTAACCATCTTTTACAAAATGAAAAAGAAGAAATATGTACCACCTGAGGTTGTTGTCTATGAGATTCCTGAGCGCCCTCAATTCCTTTGTGTCTCAGCACCCGATGATACTAGAATAAATGTTGATAATAAGAAGAAGAACGATATGAAGGGGTCGTCAAATTTCCGCTATAATTTGATGGGTGAAGATAATCAGTGGGACTAATATCTACTAAGCCCCCCCAAAAAAATAGGTTGTAACTTCCGTAGATTTGTGCGGATGATACAACCTATTATTCTGTTACAATTGTTTGAATTATCTGTTGTTTAAATCCTGTCAAGAACCATTTTAATAAGATTCTCTATCGATTTTTTGTAACCTATACGGACTTCTTTGGACCAACGATTTGCGACAACAATGCAACAAGTCATTGCTCTATGCCCCATCAATGTTGCCAATCCTGCTAGTGCAGAACTTTCCATTTCGAAATTTGTCACCTGTAATCCTTGATACTTAAAAGTGACAATTCTCTCATTGAGGTTTGAATCTTTTAATGGCAAACGCAACGTCCGACCTTGCGGTCCATAGAAACCACCGCATGAAATTGTCACACCGCGTACCATATCTTCGCTCGCTATTTGGTTGACAAGATTCTCATCGGCTATTGCCACATAAGGGTTTCCTAAACTGTTGTCCCATCGAACATATTCTTTGAATGCATGTTCAAATTCCAAATCACAGGCATAATCTCGTCCTGCATAAAAGTTTAAAAGCCCATCAAAACCAATACTTTTCACACTTGCAACAAAACTTCCAACAGGTGTAAAAGGTTGTAGACCACCACAAGTTCCAATACGTACAAGTGTTAGTGTGCGATGATCTTTACGCTCACGGCGAGTGTTAAAAATCAATGTTTGCAAGCGCATCGGGTTCATTCAATACTATATCAATATTATCGCAACCGATTCCTGTGGACAGAACCATAATCCCCCCTTTACCATGATATGTTCCTGTAAATGGTGTGAAATTCTCTGTTCTTAACTTCTGTTTCAAGCGCATCGAAAAAATGCGATGCTGCAAGACTTACACGTTCAGGATCTCCCTGCCGGAATGACCTTGTCTGTAATATTTTCCGGCTTTGGATGCAGATGAAAAATGCTTCCGTCTGCATTGATAATCAATTCTGATTCAGCAATGTGTTTTCCGTCCATGAGATTGCGGTTTTGGAAATGAAGCGATATGTTTACGATAAACGGGGGATTAAGCCAATTAACAGTGATATAAAGGGGAGCCAACAGTGTCTAAAAACCTTACTGCAAAATGAATAATATTGTCATGCATTTATTAGCGATGGACGATTGATAATCAACTTTACCATCCCCCCCCCTCATGTTAAATCCTTTGCTGTGCAGTGTATCTATTTCCCGATGCAGAAAGTCGAGAAAATACTTCCCAATATATCGTCAGGAAGTATACTGCCACCAATGATATCGGAAACGAAAGAAAGGCATTCCCTAAGATCTTGAGCGACAAATTCGTTGGGGACACCCTGATGAAGACCTTGAAAGACACGATGCAACGATTCGTTAGCATGAACCAGGGCTTGATAATGCCTTAAATTAGTGACAATAATATCAGAAGATGTTGAGGCAAAGAAACTATCGGCAATTTCAACAAGAGTGCGTTCCAAAGCGTTCATACCAGTTCCCTTTAACGCAGAAACAAACAGGCAGCGACAATCCTCTTGCTCCGAAGGCCGGAGGTGTTTTGTGTTAAAGGAGGTAGTAATGTCGGATTTTGTGAAGATTTTTAAGACATTCTGCCCTTCAACAGCGTTATACACAGGAAAATCCATGTTTCCATCAGAGAGAAGCAGAATTATCTGTGCCTGATTTGCTGCCATGATGCTTCGTTCGATACCCATTTGTTCTATCACATCATTTGTATGACGTATTCCCGCAGTATCAATGAATCGGAAGGTATGGCTATCAATGTTGACAGAAGCATCGATTGTATCTCTTGTCGTACCTTGAATATCGCTTACAATTGCTCGATTTTCATGGACAAGAGCATTGAGCAGGGTGCTTTTACCTACATTCGGTGCACCAATAATAGCCACGGAAATGCCTTTTTTTATTGCATTTCCAAGAGAAAAACTATTGGCGAGCCGAGTAATTTCCTGACGGAGACAATTACATTGTTTCATTAATTCCTCACGATTAACAAACTCCAAGTCTTCATGGTCTGAGAAATCCAATTCAAGTTCCAACAAAGATGCCAGTTTTATCAATCTATCGCGTAATTTCTTCAGTTCAGAACTGTAGGTGCCACGCATTTGCTGCATGGCAAGGCGATGTGAAGCCGCATTGTCGGCGGCAATCACGTCTGCAACAGCTTCAGCTTGGGCAAGGTCAAATCTGTGGTTTAGAAAAGCACGTTGTGTGAACTCTCCGGGTTTTGCAGCACGACACCCTTGAGATATAAGCATTGTGCAAAGTTCCTGAAGGATATAGCCTGAAGCATGGCAACTGAATTCCACAGAATCCTCTCCAGTATAACTTTTGGGGGATCGGAAAACACTCACGAGGACTTCATCGAGTATGCTACCGTCGTCCTTGAGGATATGTCCGAAATGCAGGGTGTGGCTTTTTGCCGATGCAAGAGGATTGCGTCCTTTAAACACTACATCAGCAATGGAAATGGCGGAAGGTCCGCTAACACGTACGATACCTATGGCTCCTCCGGATGCAGTGGCTACTGCGCAAATGGTGTCATGTTCAAACATTGTGGTGAATATATCGTAGAATTAATGGGTGTAATTAAAATATAAAATGTATTTTTGCATAAGAATAGGAACAGTCTACCATAGAGTCATGGCATCTCATGCAAATTATTCAAATAGATTCGGTTTTGGTGGAATTGATTCCAAGGCAAATAATATTGCGATGGGAAGTTGGTAAAGGAAAATGATAGCATTATTCTCAAAATCAACAGAGGATGTACATCTTTTCCTTTAATGTCATATATAGTAAATAATGGAAGATAAGCATAAATACTTTGTCTCAATATAAATAACAAGAAGAATGAATCATAAGAAAGGCCTATTGGCATTAAGCCCGATACTGCTGATGGCAATATTATTTGTTGGCTTAGGCATCTATTGGGGAGATTTTTACAAGGTCCCCCTCGTTGTTGTATTCTCCATTGTACTTATATATGCGGCCGGCATCACACAAGGCAAGACTGTAAATGAACGCATTGAGGCTATCAGTATAGGGGCTGGCGACAAGAATCTATTGATGATGCTGTGGATTTTCTTGCTTGCAGGAAGTTTTGCACAGATAGCGAATTCTATGGGAGCCATTGATGCTACTGTGAATTTGACTTTGGCTTTTTTACCCAGTGTTTTGATACTTCCGGGATTATTCCTTGCTGCCTGTTTCATTTCCATCAGTATCGGTACAAGTGTTGGTACCATAGTTGCCCTTGCACCTATCGCGGCAGGAATGTCTGAACCAACAGACATTCCAATGAGTCTTCTCGTAGCAACTACGGTAGGGGGGGCGTTCTTCGGAGATAATCTCAGTTTTATTTCGGACACAACCATCGTGGCTACCAGAAGCCAAGGTGTGAAACTTTCCGACAAATTTAAAGCAAATGTTCGCATAGCGGTTCCCGCTGCTGTAATAACGTTCTTGATATTGTTGACAATCAGCATTACGACATCTTCAGGAAGTTCCGATTTCTCGATATCTGGATTAGATTCCTTACCCGAAGGAACATGGGCAAAGATGTTACCTTACCTTTGTGTGCTGATAGCAGCAGCACGAGGTGTTAATGTGTTGGTGGTATTATTTGCTGGCAATATTATGGCAGTGGCATTAGGAATTATTATGGAGGACGTTACGATAGAAACGGCAATGGGAGCATCTGCAGATGGTATGAAAAACATGGCAGAAACCATTCTTGTGGCCCTTATGGCCGGTGGCCTAATGGAACTCATACGTCGTGGAGGCGGTATCGGTTACTTGATTCACCATCTAACACATGGAATTCGCGGTAAACGTGGAGCGGAGGCGGCAATTGCAACCCTGGTGAGTCTAACGAATTGTTGTACGGCCAACAATACAGTTGCCATTCTTTCTGTAGGTAGAATCAGTGCCGATATCGCTCAAAGATTCGGTGTAAACCGTTGCAAAACGGCTTCTATTCTCGATACTTTTTCGTGTGTGGTACAGGGAGTATTGCCGTACGGAGCGCAATTACTGATTGCCGCCAGCCTAACTGGATTAAATCCTGTGGAAATTATTCCAAACCTCTACTATAATTTTATATTAGCATTTGTGGCCATTGGCGGCATTCTGTTAAGATACCCCCAAAAGTACAGTTGAGAAGATTGGGAGAAAAGGATGCCATTCATTGAGGATTGCATTGATAAAAGGGATGGATGGTCTTGTTTGCCCAAGACTATTTCACCCTTATGTTTAGTGCTCGAATATACAATCTTACATGGATTAGTGAAAATGCAGTTATAATATAAAAAAGAAACGAAGTGTGAGGCTTATTCAACGTAAAGCACTAATCCTTTTAGGTATTCGCCCTCAGGATGGTAGATGTTGATAGGATGGTCAACTGGCTGATGCAGTTGATGAAGAATTCTTACATGTCTGCCGCTCTGTGCTGCTGCCGTAAAAACAGCGAGACGGAACTGATCTTTGTTCACAGCCTGGCTGCATGAAAATGTGAAAATAACGCCCCCTGGACGAATTTTGCGAAAGGCAATGGCATTCAAACGGGTATATCCTTTGAGAGCATTTCGCAATGCATCTTTGTGTTTCGCAAATGCCGGCGGATCAAGTATGATTAGATTGTAGTTCTCTCCAGCACGTTCAAGGTATTTGAAGGCATCTTCACAAAAGGCTTCGTGTCGGTGGTCGCATGGAAAATTGAGAGAAACATTGGCATTTGTCAGTTCAATGGCTTTTGCAGAAGCATCGACGCTATGAACTTTCTCTGCACCTCCGCGCATGGCATACACGCTAAAACCGCCAGTATAGCAGAACATATTAAGAACATTTTTTCCACGGGCATAGGTTTCTACCAAAGCACGATTATCACGTTGGTCAACAAAAAAACCGGTTTTTTGTCCCTCAAGCCAATCGATGTGGAATTTTATTCCATTTTCTTGTGCCAGGTTTATATCGGTCTTTCCAAGAATAAATCCATCTTTGGCTCCGAGTTGTGCTTTATAGGGTAGAGTGGTTTCTGACTTGTAATAAAGATTTTTTATTCTGCCTTCTGTGGCCTCGTTAATTACTTCTGCAATAATACTCCTTGCATAGTGCATACCTACAGAATGCGATTGCATGACAGCTGTATCGCCGTAAACATCAATGATGAGTCCAGGTAGTCGATCGCCTTCACCATGAACCATACGGAACATAGTATTGTCCTCGCGGACTATGTTGAGTTTCTTTCGTACCTCCCAAGCCTCACGAAGACGACTGAGCCAAAAATTACGGTCAATAGGACGATTTTCGAAGGAGAGTACGCGGACAGCGATAGAACCAATTTGGTAATGTCCCAACGCAACGAACGAGAATTCGTTACCTTCGGATGTCGTAATGCTCTCCACAACCCTGACAATGTCGCCTTCACGGAGTTCTTCTTCACCATGTAGAACAACTTTATAAATAGCACCGCTGAAAACCCACGGATGAAATCTTTTGAGACTATCGCCTTTTCCGCGACGTAATACGATATCTGTCATAGAATGTCTTTGTTTATTTCTTCATCATGAGTCGGACAAGGTATAAGTTGGTAGTCTCCGGAGAGATGAAGTTGATTCATTTTCTTATAAAGTTTTATGCAGGCAGCAGCATCGGTTGCAGCATAAATACGTTGCTTTTCGTCAAGTTCGTTTGTTTCCCAATTAGAAAGTTGAGCGTTTTTTGAAATACGCTGCCCAAAGATATTTGCATAAAGTTTTTGCAGACTGAGGTCTTGTATCCCCATACCTGAGGCAATGTGCTGAATATCAGTGTATCCTGCTGGATGAAAGTTTGCATCCCTGAACGATAAACATCGGAAATCATCGTGCAATGATAGCCCTACTTTGTGTATAGAAGGGTCTTCTAAAACGGATTTCAGACACGTTGGGAAACCCATATAATTCAACCTGAAAAGAAAACAAATGTTGTCTTCCGTTGCTATTTGTAGAAGGGACACGAGATGTTGAACACCTCGTTTAAAAGAAGGTTTTGTTTCGGTATCAATACCTATCAATCTACATTTTCGTAGATATTCAACAATTTTTAGAGCCTCTTTTTCGCTATTAATTACTTCAATTTGCCCTTCAAAGGCATAGCGTTCAAGATTTGTAATGTATGCTTTTTCTGTTTTTATGAAGATTTTATTCATGGAAAACGAAATTAAAGTTCGTCAACGTGTCCATAAGATAGGATTTGGTGGATTGCAGTTAAGGCACCTAAGAGACGTAATCCCCAATTCTCTGAAAAATCCTGTAAGCATTCGAAGAGAGTTACCTGCATGGCTTCTTCATTTTCCTGCCGGAATGTCTCTACCATATTTCGAAGTGACTGGTAGCAATCTGTCAAAGATTCGCTGATGGTTGCAACAATTGGAGTCTCGGAAAAAGAGTAGTCAGGACTATATACATCGAGATAATCGTCGTTTTCACGCATAATAGCGGCTATATTGCTTCGAACAAATTCATAATCCTGTTCGGTTACGATACTTTGGACATATCCGAAATACTCCTCAACTTCGGTCAAAGATATTGCCCGAAAATATAGAACCGGAAGCATTTGTTGCATATTCCGAGAAAATTCTCCCCGTTCCTCCCCGTTACACTGTTCCAGATAGATGCAAAACTGGGTGGCTGTACTAACAAAATCCAGCACATCACGTCTAAATAGATGATTATCTATGTTGTCCATAATAAAAATAGTACCAATAAGTTTGTCCGTATGCCTCTTTTAAAACATTTGCTTCCATTACCAAATGATTCTTTTTACCCTGATAGGTCTTTCGTATTTTATGTCGAAAGTTATGGAAATCTTTATAGTTTGTTTCTATAGCGGTATCTGTATAAACAAAACTTGGATGAATCCATGTATGAGCATAGAGCACAAGAGCCTCCTTTTCAGCACGTTGAAGAGAGTCTCGTGGATATGTTTTACACGCCTCTCCTAATTTTGGTAGGTTGCGGGAAAGAAGATATTCTAAATGCTTTCTTGCAGAGGACTCTGAATTGCTGGTGCCGGGAAACGGAATAGGGATATGATTCCCAATAGGATAAAGGAAAAAATCCTCATTGAGAATGCTTAATTGCTCAAGAGCCGTAATGCGGGCTTCAAGAATCTTTATGGATGGATTTTCACGTGTGGCACCGGTTTTCAAAGCATCTTCATATTTCCCTTGCAGAATCTGTCGTTCCATTTTTTGCTCTATGGTATTCTCCTCATTTGGACTTGTCAACAGGCAAAAGAAAAAGATAACGATAAAAATGCCGGATAAGGTTTTCCACAGCGGTCTTTTCTCAGAATGAGGAGGCGGCAAATACTTGAGAAAGATTGCAGTAATTAGCATGGTACAAGTCATGGCGACTAAACCTATGTGCCACGGCTCTATGTTTAAAATCTGCTCTATATTTTTCGCATTGTTTGCGTAATTTCGTAGAATGGCAAGTAATCGCTCTCCTTGTAAAACACTGGTGTAAAGGTATGCAAATGCTCCGAAGAGCACAGTTTCAATAAAACGTGCTCTTCGGAGATTGTTTAATTTATGCTTTTGAAAGTTTGTCATTTAGTTTCTACTTCTTGCAAGCAGTCTTCTTGGCCTTGCATTCTTCCTCTGGAACATTCTTTCTCAGCACCATGGCAGAGCGTGCAGGCAGATAAAGTTTAAGCCATCCTTTGCCGTCTCGGGCAAGGAGTGGATCGAACATTGTGAAGTGCTTTACGCTGTCATCATTCAGTCCAAAACCACCGAAAGCCTTGTCGTCTGTGTTAAGAACGACGGAATAATCACCTTGAGGCACCATAAATCCATAGTCTGTGAACGAACGGTTGGGAGAGAAATTGAAGAAGAAGATGAGATCACCACGGGAGTAGGCAAGCACTTGGTCGCCATCATTATGCCAAATTTCCTGAACTGGGTATTTCTGGAACTTCTTGACGTCGCGGATAAGTTTTATCATTGCTTCGTCGAAATCCCCGAGATAATGATAGCAGAGTTCCTTATTGTCCACAAGATTCCATTGTCTTCTGGCATATTTGTAACTCCATCCGTTACCTTCTCTGGGGAAGTCTATCCATTCAGGATGACCGAATTCGTTACCCATAAAGTTGAGGTAACCACCATTTATTGTAGAGGCGGTGACCAATCGAATCATCTTATGGAGCGCGATTCCGCGGTGTGCCATAAAGTTTTCATCACCTTTCTTAAAGTGCCAATACATGTCTGCGTCAATCAAACGGAAAACAATGGTTTTATCACCTACAAGAGCCTGGTCATGACTTTCTGCGTAAGATATGGTAGCCTCATCGGCACGGCGGTTGGTAAGTTCCCAGAAAATACTTGATGGCTTCCAATCTTCATCCTTAAGTTCTTTAATGGTCTTAATCCAATAGTCCGGAACATTCATAGCCATACGATAATCAAATCCCATGCCGCCATCCTTAAAGGGGAGGGCAAGTCCGGGCATTCCGGAAACTTCCTCAGCAATGGTGATGGCTTGAGGATTGACCTCATGAATGAGTTCATTGGCAAGAGTCAGATAGCAAATGGCGTCGACGTCCTGACTTCCATTGTAATAATCTCCGTATCCTCCAAAAGCCTGACCAAGACCATGACTATAATAAAGCATAGAAGTCACACCATCGAAGCGGAAACCATCGAAGTTATATTCCTCTAACCAAAATCTGCAATTTGAAAGGAGGAAATGGATGACTTCATTCTTTCCGTAATCAAAGCAAAGACTATCCCATGCTGGATGCTCTCGACGATCTCCTTGACAGAAATACTGGCAGGGATCTCCAGCGAAATTACCAAGACCTTCGTTCTCGTTCTTCACAGCATGACTCTGAACAAGGTCCATAATTACTGCTATACCTTGCTCGTGAGCGGCATCAATGAGCGCCTTAAGTTCGTCGGGGGTGCCGCAACGGCTACTTGCAGCAAAGAAAGAACTTACATGGTATCCAAAAGAACCATAATAGGGATGTTCCTGAATGGCCATTACCTGAATGCAGTTATAACCATCCTTTACGATGCGTGGTAAGACGTTTTCCCGAAATTCGTTGTATGTACCAACTTTTTCAGCATCCTGCGACATACCTACATGGCACTCATAAATAAGGAGCGGATCCTTGTTAACCTTGAATTTTTTAGTTTTAAATTCGTAGGGATGTTCAGGAGCCCATACCTGTGCGGAGAAGATATGTGTAGTTTCATCCTGTACGGCTCGCGTGCAATATGCGGGAATTCGCTCCCCCTGTCCGCCGTTCCAATGAACAGAAAGTTTGTAAAGGTCACCATGGTGAAGGGCTTTTGACGGAAGTTTCAATTCCCAATTTCCACTGTCACCAAGTCGCTTAAACTCATACTCGGGCTGTTCTTTCCAATCATTACACTGTCCAATCAGATAAATCTTCGTAGCATTTGGTGCCCATTCGCGTAGTACCCAATGACGTGCTGTGCGATGCAGTCCAAAATAGAGGTGACCACTCGCAAAATCCTTAAGGGTTTTGCCGTTAGAAAGTTCCTCCATCTTGCGCTTGGCATAGTCGAAACGTCCTTGAATGGCATCGTTATAAGGCTCAAGCCAAGCGTCTTTTTTAACGATTTTGAGTTTGGCTGTCTTCTTAGGCGCAGCCTTCTTAATGGTCTTTTTTGCCATAGTATTGGTGATTAGGTTTTGTGCATAGAGGTTATGCTTACAACTACAAGTGTGGAAGATGATGCAAAATCTGTAAAAGAGACATAATGCAGACAGATTCCAATGTATGTTTGTTAGTGATTAGACACTTTTATATGGAAAAGATGGCAGGAATTTACAATGCCCCCGATTATAAATATATATTTATATATAGGTGGAACGCTGTTCTTAATAAGTAAAATCCTTGTTTTGTGGGGCTAATTTGCCAATAAGGAAGAGGCATTAGATAGGATTGTGTAAACCTTATTTTGTTTCTTTTCTCCCGTTGATGTATTTTCCCGATGCGATTTTGTTGCCGTTTTTATCGTATTCTACAAATTTCCCATCACGTTCCCCATCCTTATAGGTTCCTTCAAATCGTGTACCATCAGCAAGGATTTCAATACATTTGCCATGTTTCAAGCCTTGTTTGAATCGACCTTTATACTTGTCCCCATTTGCAGAACGTAGAATTCCCTCACCATCCATAAGACCATTGACCCATTCTCCGTTGTATTCGTCTCCGGCTTTTGTCTTATATACTCCTATTCCATGGGGCTTATTATGCAACCATTCTCCGTTATATGTGGCAGTACCTTTCCATGTGAAGACACCTCGGCCAGATTGTTCTCCGTCCACAAAATGCCCTACATATTTGTTACCATTGGCAAATGTAAAGACACCTTCTCCGGTTCTTGCACCTGCCTGATACTGTCCTTCATAGACATCACCATTGCGGAATTTGTAGATTCCTTTTCCATGTTGGTTGTCATCACGCCATTCTCCGGAGTAGACATCTCCGTCGGCATAATAGAAAGTGCCGTATCCGTTGCGCATGTTGTCTGCCCAATTCCCTTCATATTTCGAATTGTCATGCCAATCAAACACGCCTTTTCCTTGTTTTTTATCGTCGACCCAATGCCCCTTGTAGTAGGCACCGGAGATATAGGTGTATGTGCCTTCCCCATTACGTTTGTCGGCTTTCCACTCTCCTGTGTACACGTCTCCGTTGTAATAATACATCGTGCCTTTACCTTCTTTCTGATTACGGTACCAAAGGCCTTCATAGCGGTTATTGTTAAGGAAATAATAAGTACCTTTTCCATGTTGCTGGTCATTGAACCATGAACCTTGGTATTTTTCACCATCAGCAAGAATCAAAAGGCCATCACCGTTACGCTTACCTTTCAAATAAAAGCCTTCGTATACATCACCATTGGCAAACTGTGTGCGTCCTTTTCCATTGGGCTTGTTGTTGGTCATGTCGCCGGTATAGACACTTCCATCCTTAAATGTATAACTGCCAACCTGCAGTTTCTGAGCAGAAAGACTGAAGGTTGAAAGAGTAGCAAAGGTCAAAGTTGATATTATTGTTCGTATCATTTCACGCTATGGGTGTATTCTAATTAAATCTCTGGTGAGGATGAAAAGAAAAAGAGTAGGACCTCATTCTCTATTTTCCTGCCAAATCATGTCATGAGCAAGTGCCATTTGATTCGTGTCCGATAAAAAGGTTTTATAGAACTTAGATATATGTTTTACCTAAACATCGTCTTGTTGGCTATCCTCACCATATTATCTTGTGCAAATTTATTACAAATTTGCCGTTTCACCAAGAAAAGTCTGTTTTTTTCTCAAAAACTCCTCGGCACGTTGTAAATCTTCGGGGGTGTCAATGCCAATGGTTTCAATTTCAGTATACCCAACAGTGATGTGTAATCCTGCTTCTAACCAGCGTAATTGTTCTAAACTTTCAGCCTGTTCGAGCATTCCCGCAGGCAGAGATGTGATGTTCTTTAGAACTTCACGACGGTATGCATATAAACCGATATGTTTGTAAAAGGTATGATGTTTCAGCCATTCCTTTTCATCCACACCACGTAGATAAGGGATGATACTTCGTGAGAAATAAAGAGCCTGGTTGTTGTTGCCAATCACGACTTTTGGAGAATTCGGGTTGCGAAGTGCGCTGATATCTGCGTTTTCATCGAACGGTTTGACGAGAGTGGCGATATCGGTGTCAGGATTCTCAAAACACTCCATAACACTCTGCAACTGAGTAGGGTGGATAAAGGGTTCATCCCCTTGCACGTTGATAATGACATCACCCTGAATTCCGCATTTTTCAGCGGCTTCTTCGCAACGGTCTGTTCCTGAACGATGATTGCTTGAGGTTAAGATTGCCTTTCCTCCAAAGGCGTTCACTGCATCAAGTATTCGTCGGTCGTCTGTTGCTACAAAGGTGTCCGAAATGACGGCGTTGACTTTTTCGTAGACATGTTCAATAATTGGCTTCCCTCTTAGAAGGGCTAAGGGCTTTGCGGGAAAGCGGGTAGAGGCATATCTTGCAGGTATTATAGCAATAAATTTCATGGGATTGGACATTTTTATAATGAAAACTTCCTGTTAAGCGTCGGTTGTTGCCTGACTGTTTTCAAATTAGAATGATAGATATGTAAGATTCTAAAAAGGTCTCTGGTTAGATGGTCAGTCAAAGACGTCTTCAGTTGTGCCTTCCGGCGGTGTCAGAGACACATCTGTGTCATCCACGCCACCTCCAATTTGTACACCTTCACCTGCAATGGAAGTGCTGTCAATATTCATGACAAAGTCTTCGTTTGGGTCATAACCGAGTGCCTTTGTCCGATAAACCTTCTTCATATAATAGGCCCAAACTGGGAGGGCTGATGACGCTCCCTGGCCCAGACTCATACTGTTGAAGTGAATATCGCGATCTTCACCACCAACCCAGCAGGCAGTAACCAAGCGGGGTACAAATCCGACGAACCAACCATCGGAATTATTGTTGGTTGTTCCCGTCTTTCCTGCAATAGGACCATCGAGTTGATACTTGAAACGTAGCCTACGACCGGTTCCTTGGTCAATGACCGCACGCAACATGTCAATCATGTAAAGGCTTGTTTGCTCTGATATCACCTCGTTCATGCGTGGGGTAAATTCTGCTACGATGTTGCCTTCGTTATCTTCAATTCTTGTGACGAGCAACGGCGCGCAACGCATACCACGGTTGGCAAACGCAGTATAGGCTGATGCCATTTCGGCAACTGTGATGTCACATGTTCCAAGACAGAGGGATATTGATGGGTGAATGTCGCGATTAGTGACACCGAAATTTCCAAGATATCGCTTAAGTTTGTTGCCGGTAGGATCAACCTGAAACATCAGACCTGCCGTTACCCAGTTGTTCGACTGCGAGAGTCCCCATTTCAATGTTACCATTTGGCCATAACGGGCATGGCTGCCATTGCGTGGCGCCCAAGGTTGTCCTGACACGTAGTACGTTCTATGTACATTGGCAATATAATCATTAGGGGTATATCCTTCCTCCATAGCCAAAGCATATACGAACGGTTTCATGGTAGAACCTACCTGACGACGTCCTTGCATGGCCATGTCATACTGGAAATGTGCGTAATTCAGTCCGCCGACATACGCCTTTACATGTCCGTTTGCCGGGTCAATGCTGACAAGTCCTGAGCGTAGAAATGATTTGTAATATCTTATAGAATCGAGCGGGGTCATGGTTGTGTCGACATCACCGTGATAACTGAACACTGTCATCGGAACTGGTTGATTGAAGGTTTTGAAAATATCTTCTTCATCCATACCTTCGGCTTTCAGATGTCGATAGCGGTCAGTCTGCCGCATATTACGCTGCAAAATACGGTTGATGTCAGCAGTAGATAAATTGGTGGAATAGGGGAAATTGGGCGATGTCTGTCGTTGACGGTTGAATGCAGGTTGGAGTTCCAATGCCACATACCCATACACACTCTCTTCGGCATAACGTTGCATACGGGAGTCAATCGTGGTATATACTTTCAGTCCGTCCGTGTAAATGTCATACGTAGATCCGTCCTTTTTGCGGTTCTTATTGCACCATCCATATAAGGCGTCGTTCTCCCATGCCAGGGAATCCACGTAGAATTGCTGTAATTGCCACTCGCGGTAATTGCTTCGGTCTGGTCGTTTTGCCATCATAATCTGCCGAAGATACTCTCTGAGATAAGTGGCAGAACCCTCTTTATGGTCAACACGATGGAAGTTAAGATGGAGATCTTCCTGGGATAGACTGTCGCACTCGGTGTCGCTGATATAGCCGGCTTTTACCATTTGCTCCAAAACAATATTGCGGCGCGCCTTGCAACGTTCCGGGTTGCGTACAGGATTGAAATACGAGGGGTTCTTGCACATGCCGATAAGCATGGCGGCCTCGTTGATCTGGAGTTCTTTGGGAGTCTTGCCGAAATACACGTTTGCGGCGGTCTTTATTCCCACGGCGTTATGTAGGAAATCGAAATAATTGAGGTAAAGCGTCATGATTTCTTCCTTTGTATAATAACGCTCTATCTCAACGGCTATCACCCATTCTATGGGCTTTTGTAGAAGTCTTTGGGTGGTGGAACTTGCTGTTTCTGAATACAATTGTTTGGCCAACTGCTGTGTAATGGTGGAACCGCCTCCAGCATTCTTCCGACCTAAAATACCACGTTTGACGACCGCACGCCCTAAAGCGATGATGTCGATACCTGAATGCTCATAGAATCGGGCATCCTCTGTAGCGATAAGCGCCTGAAATACACAGGGAGAAATGCTGTCATAACCCGTAAATACACGATTCTCGTTTTTGGACCATGTACCTAAAAGTTTGCCATCGGCCGAAATAACTTGCGAGGCATACCTGCTGATAGGACTCTGAATTTCCTCAAGGTCAGGCATATAACCTATCCATCCTTTACTGATGCTATAAACACCAAGTGCGGCAAGCAAGACAACAAGGACAAAGGAACTCCAAAGGATGGTGACGAATTTACGACGCATATATCAAAACTTTTGTAATGGAGGGTAGGGTGATATAAAGAGTAGAAAGGCCAAACGGCAGGGGCTTGGTGGGGCGCTTCCCGCTGTTTGGCCATAGAATGCTATAAGAAAATCTGAGGGGGGTATCTCTTAGAACAGGTATTGGTCGCTGATACTCTGTCCGTTGAGTTCACGATGTATGGTTTCTGCAAACAGATCAGCCACGGTTAGTTGCTTCACCTTTTTGCAACTTCCATGATAAGGAATAGAGTCTGTGAAGACCATTTCCTCAAGCGCGCTTTTTTCTACACGCTCATCAGCAGGTCCAGACATGATACAATGACTAGCAATGGCCCGTACTGAGCGCGCTCCTTGTGCCTTAATAAGGTCTGCGGCCTTGGTGATAGTGCCGGCAGTGTCCACCATATCATCAATGATGACAACATCCATGTCCTTAACATCACCGATAAGTGTCATGGTTGCAACCTCGTTAGCACGTGCACGGGTCTTGTTTCCGATGATAAGAGGACAGTCAAAATATTTGGCATAACTGCTGGCGCGCTTGGAACCACCGACATCTGGCGATGCTATGCACAGATTCTTAAGGTTCAGGCTCTTGATGTAGGGGACCATAATGCTGGAAGCATAGAGATGGTCAACCGGAACTTCGAAGAAACCTTGCTCCTGATCGGCATGTAAATCCATGGTCAAAACACGGTTGACTCCCGCAACACTGAGGAGGTTGGCGACGAGTTTTGCAGCAATACTTACGCGGGGTTTGCTTTTACGGTCCTGGCGTGCCCATCCGAAATAAGGGATGACAGCGTTTACGGTTCTTGCAGAAGCGCGCTTGGCAGCGTCAATCATGAGCAGAAGTTCCATAAGATTGTCGGAGCTGGGGAAGGTGCTCTGTACGAGATACACATCACAGTTGCGGACGCTCTCAAGATAACATACCTCGAATTCTCCGTCAGAGAAATAGGTAATTTCAAGTTTTCCAAGAGGAACGCCGAGGCTGTCGCAGAGTTTTTCAGCAAGGTACTTGGATTTTGTACCGCAGAATACTTTGAGATTTGAACTCATAATTGTGGGGAAGTTTACTATGTTGGACGGGATGTGTTAAATATCCATATCAAGAAGATGCCGCAAATATAGTCAATTTTCCGTGGTTTGAACTCAAAAAAACGTAAAAAAAGTACATTTGTCGCCCATTCTCGCTTTTTTTTGGCAACCCCGCACGTTATCTATTATGGGAAAATGTGTGTCTAAAGGTGTCCTTTATTTTGTTGAGATGCGTGTGATATTTATGTGTGTGTTGTTTCTTCGTCCTGAATGATGCTGAAAATAGCGCAGAAATGCGTTATCTTGTGGTTATTCATCCGCAGAGAAAAATAATCGATAACAGAGATGTTGTTAACTGAAAACATGCTCTCGAAATATCAATTTCAAGGAGTCTTACATCTTGATTACTAAGTTGTCAGGCGTCGAAAAAAATGCATTTCCTTTATCTGTGTACCGAGAATTCGCTTCATGGACAGAGCAATAGTTCGCTAAGTTTTGAATCCGTTTGTTTACTTGTTTGATAAGGCTTGAAAAAGTGCCGTGCTTTACAAGTAAAACTTCCGTACTTTCCCATCGATTCCTCCGCATTTTGATGACAAAAGTTCCGTACTTTCCAGCATGGAGTGTTCATTCGTGAAATCGAGGGGGGGGCGTTTCTCATTCCGGGTATCCGTCATTCGTTTGAGATATGCAGTTTTTATTAAGGTTTTTCCATAAAAATCTCATTAAGATGACAAGAAAAACACATCCTGATGCGAAATTAAGCAGATAAAATTTCAGTGTGTTTTCCCTTAAAGCCCGTAAATGATATTACAAAACACTCTGAAGTAGGGAATCAGGTGTGAAATGAGCGTGTTGTGAATCCTCGATAGATTGACAAAAAGGGTGGGGCATATAATACCCTTTTTTTGATGTCGAGAAAAGATTATGAGGTGCTAATGCGGAACATTAGGCTTTTTTTGCCTCATTTGTTTGCGAAGTCCGCGAAAAAAGTCGTAATTTTGTAGACATAAAAGGTCCGACGGCTCTAAGAACGACATTGGATGTATGAGGGAGGGGTTACCAAAATTAGCACCTCTCATACAAAGTTTTTTTGTCACAAGGTCCGAAAAAATTACAATCACAAACAAGATGAGAACAAACATATTCAAAGGTTATGGCGTGGCAGTTGTCACCCCCTTTACCCCAGAGGGCAACATTGATTTCTTCGCACTCCGTGAACACATACTATATCTTCTCAATCAGGGATGTGTAGACTATTTGTGTGTACTTGGAACTACCGCAGAAACGCCCACGCTTAGCGAAGAGGAAAAGGAAATGGTAATGGACACCTTTGTGGAAACTGTGGACGGACGGGTTCCTCTTTTGCTGGGATGCGGTTCCAACAATACGCGCCAGTTATGCGAATATCTTGCAACAGCCAACCTTGATGGCTTTGATGGTGTGCTCGTTGTCGCGCCTTATTACAACAAACCCTCGCAGGAAGGACTCTATCGGCACTTTGCTGCGGTTGCAGATGCCTCGCCACTTCCAATCGTTCTCTATAATATCCCGGGTCGAACTGGCGTAAACCTTCTTCCAGAAACGGTCGTTCGTCTGGCAAATGACTTTGAAGACATTGTAGCAATCAAGGAGGCCAGTGGCAATCTTCAGCAAGTTGAGCAGATTCTTGCAGATGCCCCTGATGGCTTTGGGGTAATCAGCGGTGATGATGCCATTGCACTCGAAACGGCTCTCCTCGGTGGCGACGGCTTGATTTCGGCAACAGGAAACGCCTTTGCCGAAGAAATGGGGGAGTTGATCCACGCTGCGCTTGAAGGGCGTTACGATGCTGCACTTGACATTCACCGTAGTATGGCGGAAATTTTCCGTCTTGCCTTTGCCGAAGGTAACCCTGCTGGTGTGAAATGTATGATGCATTATCGTGGGATGTGCAGCAATGTCCTTAGATTACCGCTGGTGCCTGTGAGTGAAAAAACGAACAAGGCTATCGTCACAGCCTTGCAGGTACTGGGAGTGAATGCTCAAGACGCTAAGTACAACGATTGTTGATACGTGTCGGTAAGGCCGCTATGACGGAGTAGTCGTCAAAGGATGACATTCCTTTTTCCAACTTCACATGAAAAGAATTTCGAATATCCACATTATTGATATCTTGTCGTCCGGTAAAAAAAACCGTTTAACACGATTCCTGTCTTTTGCCATGCGGAACGGTCTTCGCATGGCATTCTTGATGTGTCTCCTGCTGATTGCGACTTTTACACGGGGACAAAATCCTCGAATGGGTGGTAATAACGCCGATAGGGGGGCGCGCTCTCAACAAAAAGATTCTGCCGAATATGTCCCGCGGGGCCTTACTACATGGACCATCGATGAACGGTTTGGCACCATAACCCCGACAGTTCCCGACACCGTCCCCCATCTTTTCCAGAACGATAACCGCACAGAAGGCAAGTTTGGAGAGTACAACACAACGGGAAATCTTGGTGCTCCACGGATAGCACGCCTCTATAATGGAAACCAAGATGCGATGATAGGGCAGCAATTCGTGTTTGAAAAGCCTTATAGTTATGTTCTTGAGTCTGTAAACGATTGTGCTTACACAAACACAAAGTCGCCTATTACCAATCTTTCTTATATGTCTCAGGGTAATAAGACAAATGGTGATGACCGACTTCGCGCACTTTTTGCCACAAATGCCGGCAAACGCGCCGGAATGGGCTTTAAGGTGGACTATCTTTATGGGCGTGGCTATTTCGAACAACAGCAACAATCGAGTATTGCGGCTAAGATTTTCGGCAGTTATCGCGGAGAACGCTATCAGATGCACAGCGCTTATGTGATGGACCGTACGAAAAACGCAGAAAATGGCGGCCTTTCAGACGACAACTTTATCCTGCATCCTGAGTATTATTCTACGAAGTATGCCCCTGCCGATATGCCGGTTCGTATGGACAATGCTTACAACCGACTGAAAATCAATCGCCTTTTCCTCACCCATCGCTACAATCTCGGGTATTATCAATGGCGCGATGCAGAAGGGAAAATAGTCCTTTCTGGTTCTATGGACTCCGTAGCCATAGCCGGAACTTCGACTTTGCCCGCTGATAGTGCCGCTTCAGGACCTGTTACTGTAGAATTGGACTCCACAATGACTCGGTTTTTTATTCCGGTTGCAGCGTTTATCCATACAATGAAAGTGGAGCATAACCGTAGATACTACATTGATCATCAAGGCGCGAATGGCTTTTATGCCGAACAATTCCTTGCCAATCCGGGTGACAGTATCAATGATATGACGCGATACGTTTCGGTTCAAAACACGCTGGCCATTGAGATGAGCGAAGGGTTCAAACGGTGGGTAAAGACGGGAATGCGGCTTTTTGCGAAACATGAGTTCACAAGTTTCAGCCTGCCAGACAAGGATTTGAAGCAACAGTCCGAACATTATAACTACATTACGCTGGGTGCCCAGTTAATGAGGCAAGGAGGCAAGGTGTTTCACTACGATGTTTTAGGCGAAATGCGCACCACCGGATCGGACTGGGGTGAATTCAATGTGGAGGGAAACATCACATTCAACATCCCAATACGCAGGGATAGCCTGAGAATTGTAGCACGAGGCTTTGTCCGTAATGAGGAACCTTCGTACTATTATCGCCATTTTCACAGTTCAACGGCGTGGTGGGACAAAGACTTGTCCAAAGTGTTCCGAGCCCGAATAGAGGGCGAATTGGCATGGAGAAAAACGCGGTTGACAGCATCGTTTGAAACCATTCAGAATCATACTTTCTGGCAACAGATTCAAAAGCAAGGAACTACCGCAGAAGGAGGTGAGACTGATGCCGTGCAATCTACCATGCTCTATGGAGTAACCCCCATGCAGGCAGTACATAACATCCAATTAGTGCAGTTGGCATTGCACCAGGATTTTGTCCTTGGGCCGCTTAATTGGGAGAATAGATTGACACTTCAAAAAACATCTGATGATAAAGTTCTCCCGCTTCCTTTGTTTAATGCGTGGTCAAATCTTTATCTTCATTTCAAAGTAGCCAAGGTTCTCCGTACTGAAATCGGCGCAGACGTGCTCTATTTTACCAAATATTATGCTCCGGCTTATTCGCCGATGATTGGTGGATATGCTGTGCAAGATGAAGGATGGCGTCAGAAAATAGGTAATTATCCATGGGTGAATGTGTATGCAAACTTCCATCTTAAGAACTGCAGGTTCTATGTTATGATGGGACATGTCAACTGTGGTTCTGGAAATTACTTCATGGCTCCGCATTATCCTACAAATCAACGGGTGTTCCGTTTCGGTATAAGTTGGAATTTCTTCAACTGATTGACTTGATGGATGCAAATAACCATGATTTCATCGACGTTTTCTGTTTGTAAGAAGCATGTTGATCGTTTGATTTTTTTTCATCCATTCTTTCATCGTCATACGGGGAATTAACACATAATCCCCCTCTTTTCAGCAGAAAAGTGATGACACATTATATAAATAAGGAGGATGGATTTATGTCTAAACGTTCTTTCCGTTTCCTGTTTTGTGCTTGCGTCTTCTCGGTTTGAACCATATCATTTCCCCCTGATGGCTGTATCCCATCCCCGTTTTGATAGTTTCTATCTTCTAAAAGTTCAGAAGTAAACTTTCATATATCCCGCTTCGATACATCTTTTTCCAGTAAAAAAGAATCAAAAAGGCGATTTCATCGTAGAAAAACACCCTCTGTCCCTTAATCGATATTCGTTATGCTTGATTTTGTACATCTGCACGTTCATACTTATTACTCCCTTCTCGACGGCCAAAGTCCCATCAATCAGTTGGTAGATAAGGCTGTTAAAGATGGAATGAAGGGCATGGCCATTACGGACCACGGCAATATGTTTGGAATTAAAGAATTCTTTGACTATTGTCAAAAGGTAAATAAAGGCAGGAAGAAGGAAGGTCTGGAACCTTTCAAACCGATATTTGGCTGCGAAATGTACGTAGCCCGTCGAGGCGATAAGAAACTTATGGAGCAAAAGCAGGACAAAGGAGGATGGCATCTCGTGGTACTTGCGAAGAATGAAGTCGGATATCATAACCTCATTCGCCTTGTCAGCCGCTCATGGGTCGACGGTTTTTATATGCATCCTCGCACGGACTTTGCCGATCTTGAGCGTTTTCATGAGGGACTTATCATATCTTCTGCCTGTCTTGGTGGTGAAATTCCCAAGCATATTGCGGCAGGTGATATGAAGGCTGCTGAAGAACGTGTGGAATGGTTCAAGAATATCTGGGGTGAAGATTTTTATCTTGAACTGCAACGTCATGAAGTTAAGGACCCGTCTATCCTTGCAAACCGCGAAACATTTCAGTTGCAGAAAAGTGTGGAGCCCCATCTTATAGATCTTGCTCGCCGCTATAACATTAAACTTATCTGCACCAACGACAGCCATTTTGTCAACGAGGAGAATGCAGAGGCCCATGATCACCTACTCTGTCTCTCGACGGGTAAGGAACTGGATGACCCCAATCGTATGCGTTACTCCAAACAAGAGTGGTTCAAAACACGGGCAGAGATGGAAAGTGTCTTTGGAGATATGCCCGAAACGATGACGAATACGCTTGAAATTCTCGATAAAGTCGAAGTTTATGATATAGAAAGTCCCCCCATTATGCCGTTCTTTCCCATTCCAGAGTCTTTTGGAACCGAAGAGGAATGGCGCGAAAAATTCAGCGAGGACGACCTTTTTAGAGAATTCACCAGCGATGAAAACGGAGAAAATCCCCTTCCGGAGGATGAGGGACGTGCAAAAATCGAAAAGTTAGGCGGATTCGAGAAAATCTATCGCATTAAATTCGAAGCCGATTATTTGGCAAAACTTGCCTACGAAGGTGCAGAACGCATTTACGGAGCGCCACTTTCCGGTGAAGTATGCGACAGAATCCGTTTCGAACTTCACATCATGAAGACAATGGGTTTCCCCGGATACTTCCTCATTGTGCAGGACTTTATCAATTCCGCACGGCAGGAACTGGGTGTTTGGGTAGGTCCTGGACGCGGTTCTGCCGCAGGAAGTGTGGTGGCCTATTGTCTTGGCATCACGAAGATTGATCCTTTAAAGTACGATTTGCTGTTCGAGCGCTTCCTGAACCCCGATCGTATTTCTCTTCCTGATATAGATACGGACTTCGATGACGAAGGACGCGGCAGGGTTTTGCAATGGGTAATGAATAAATATGGTGTAGAAAACTGCGCTCATATCATTACCTACGGTACCATGGCTGCGAAGAACTCCATCAAGGATGTTGCTCGCGTGGAGAAAGTTCCCCTTGATACCACCAACGCATTATGCAAAGCCATACCCGATCGTTTGCCGGATGGAATGAAATCCAACCTGACGAACATTATAAAGGTCACAAAAGAACTGCAAATGGCCGAGGCTTCCAATGATCCTCGCATGCGGAATACAATCAAATATGCGCGAATGCTTGAAGGAACAGTCCGTAATATCGGTATTCATGCCTGTGGATTCATTATCTGTCGTGACCCTATCAGTGAGCATGTTCCGGTAAGTACGGCTGCAGACCCCGATTTTCCGGACATAAAGACCGCCGTGACGCAATACGATGGTCATGTCATAGAATCAACGGGGCTCATCAAAATGGACTTTCTTGGCCTGAAAACTCTTTCAGAGCAGAAGGAAGCCGTAAAGAATGTGAAGATATCCAGGGGTATTGATGTGGACCTTGACAACATTCCCATCGATGATGAACTGACTTATAATCTGTATCAGGCAGGACAAACTGTGGGAACTTTCCAATTTGAATCCCCTGGTATGCGAAAGTATCTGCGTGAACTTCATCCTACAGTCTTTGAGGATCTTATTGCCATGAATGCGCTATATCGACCCGGACCGATGGATAAGATCCCTTCGTTTATCGCACGAAAGAACGGAAGGGAAGAGATATCTTACGATATCCCCTGCATGGAAAAATACCTGAAAGACACGTATGGCATTACGGTTTATCAGGAACAAGTGATGCTTCTTTCCCGACAACTTGCAGACTTTACACGCGGTGAAAGCGATGCTCTGCGCAAGGCTATGGGTAAGAAAAAGGCGGACATCGTAGCGAAAATGAAGCCGAAATTCATAGAAGGCGGCACACGAAACGGTCACGATCCTCAAATCCTGGAGCGCATTTGGGGCGATTGGGAGAAGTTCGCTTCCTATGCTTTCAACAAGTCGCATGCCGCATGTTACAGTTGGGTTGCCTATCAAACGGCATATCTGAAAGCGCATTATCCCGCTGAATATATGGCAGCCCTGCTTTCATGCCGCGGTGATAAGATTACCGAAGTTCAGAAACTGATGGAGGAATGCCGCTCTATGGGCATTAAGACACTCAGCCCTGACGTCAACGAATCCTTGTCAAAGTTCAGCGTGAATGCCGAGGGTAACATCCGCTTTGGCCTTGCCGGGATAAAGGGTGTTGGTGAAAATGCTGTTCGAACCATCATTGAAGAGCGGGTAAAGAACGGCAAATTCAAGGATGTGTACGACTTCTTTGAACGAGTAAACCTCAATACCTGTAACAGAAAGAGCCTGGAATGTCTTGTTCTTGCCGGTGCTTTCGACAGTTTTACCGAAATCTGTCGTGAACAGTATTTTGTTCCTGACGAGCGCGGAACGTCATTTCTCGAGATACTTGTCAACTATGGTCAACGCTATCAAACGGAAAAACAGGAATCACAAGGCTTGCTTTTTGGGGATTTCGACTCTATTGAAGTTAAAAAACCTGCGCCTTCCCAAATCTATAATACATGGAGTGACCTTGAACGTCTCAATAAGGAGCGTGAACTGATTTCCATCTACATCTCCGGACACCCTCTTGATGACTTCAAACTTGTCCTTGATTACGTATGCAATTTGCAGATGGAGAAGATTGAAGACCTGAATCCTTTCATGAACCAGGTAGTATATCTTGGTGGTATTGTCACGGCAGTTGAAGAGCGTTTCACCAAGCGCGAAGTTCCTTTTGGACGTGTTACGCTGGAAGACTTCAGCGGAAAAGGGCAGATTGCGTTGTTCGGAGAGGCATGGGCACAATTCAAAGGCTACTTCCTCGTTGGAGCATCACTGTTCATTACGGCCAATGTGCAACCTCGTAAATGGGGAGACCCCTTGCCAGAACTCAATATTTCCAAAGTGGAATTCCTTGCAGATGTCAGATCTTCAAGGATAAAATCGGTGAATATTGTCGTGAATATCAATGAAATTGACGAAACCGATATCAACGAATTGCTGACAGCGATTGAGGAAACCAACGCTTCAGAAACCGCGAAAAACGAGGGGCAGAACCATACCCATCAAGCGAACCCGTTGCAACATTCCCATGACGAAGCACCTAACGAGGGTGGTTGCGATTTGGAATTCACGCTTTGCGACCCTACGCAAAACACTCGTCTGCATCTAACAACCCCAGTGATGAAGATCAATCCTACGAGACAAGTCCTCGATTTCATCACTTCTAAGGGTATGGAATACAAGATCAACGGATAAAATCCTCCGTGATTTACGTTACGAACGTTCTTGTATTCCATCTTAATGAAGGGAAATTTCGCGTATTCATCGTGGATTTCCTATATACAAGATTATACAATAGCCTGTGTCATGCCCGTTATTTCGATACTTATTTGCACTCTAAACGATCGAATATGCCACGTCGATAAGATGCTTTTACCGCCATGTGAAGAAATATGTTACGTTGTGTCGTTCCAATACACCGACGAAATCTTTCTTTCCATGGTACCGGAAAGCCTCCATGAACGGCAAGACGTGGCACTTTTACCCCTGCCTCAGACCGGACTTTCTGCCAATCGTAATCATGCCCTGCGGCACTGTGCCACGCCATTAGCCATCATTGCTGACGATGATGTCAGGTATACTTACGAGGAGATTTCCCGTGTTATCGAGACTTTCAACCGTCATCCGGAGGTGGACATCGCGTGTTTTCAGGCGTTTACCGTCGAAGGTGAGCCCTTGCGTCCATACGTAGATTATGATTTCGAATACCATAAACGTCCCCGAGGAACCTATTTTTGTAGCTTTGAAATAGCCTTACGCATTGACCTATGTCTTCCGGCTTTTGACACTCGGTTCGGATTGGGCGCTGCTTATCTGTCGTGTGGCGAAGAGGAAGTCTTCCTCCATCAAGCCAGTTGTTATGGACTACATGTACACTATTTTCCCCAGAAACTATGTACGCTTCCCAATCTCCAGACGACGGGTCGGCGTTTTTTCTACGACAAACGCGTACGCCGCAGCAAAGGTGCCGTGCTCTACATGCTGCATACAGCGCCAATGGCGTTCTTGCGCATCCTATATACGGCCTTGACAATGCCGCTTCCTGATGATGAATTCATGGAGAAGCACCATATCACACCCACATTAAAATTACACTTGCGTTGGACATGTCTGCGCGATATGCTGGATGGCTTCTTCTATATTCTGAAACATCCACTCAATGATTCCGTTGCAGAGGAAATTCCTTTTGACTTTCAATGATAAGTAGGTCTTGTAGCAGGCAACTGTTTACAAGACCTACTTTTATTTTATGCTGAACATAAAATAACATTATAAAAGAACATTGTTCTATAAACACCGGCATTTTAAGAAGGAAAGTACGGATGTTTGTGACAAAAACATCCGCACTTTGCATCGATAACATCCGTACTTTACATCGAGAACTTCCGTACTTTTTGACAGACTTTTTTACCTTTCAATATAGAAGTGCATTCAAATGTATGAAGACTGACGGATTCCTTCTTGCTGAATAATGTAAATGATGTGAAATGCTGCGATGAAATCGTCCATTTCTGTTACATTACCTACATAAATCATTTGCAAGTCCAGAAAAAACCGCCTCCGAAAAAAACGGAGGCGGCGAACCTTAAATTCCTAATACCTTATGAAATTTGACCAAAATAACTTTGTGTTGGATTCTGGATTACGGCACTTGCATGTCAAACATCCAAAATCAGAAAAAACATAAATAGACGTATCGAAATCACTTCGGACGCTTTTCCTTTTACTATGTCAGAGTATCATACCAATCTTTTTGATGTTTTATTGATATTCGCTGGGTTGCCGAACTTTTATTGCAACGCTCGAAATGACCTGTTGCTGTTATTTCGGTATTTTTACCCTTAATTTGCGAATTCAAAAAACGTTTGTTATTCGGAAACCTGTTAAAGAAACCGTGTCATTTTACTTTTGGAATGAATACTCATCTATTGATTCTAAATGAAAGATTTTCGGATATTAAAATTCCAAGAGATGGAACTTTTCAATATTTTCCATCAGTATTGAAACTAAGGACAACCACGTCACGGGGAGCAAGTTGCATTGTTTCGCCCAAGTCAATGTTGTGTCCACGGACTACTTCGTAGGCTGTAGAGGAGGGGAGGGCGGAGGCAAAGCGCTTCAAATCAGCGGACTGCTCCTTGCTCGTTCCGTTAAGAATGACGGTAACTGTCTGATTGTCCTTATGGCGTGAGAAGCAATATACACCATCTTTAACAGTGAACTGTGTCATGCTTCCTTCGCTGATGGCACGGTTTCCCTTGCGGAATTGCAGCAGACGACGGGTATAATCAAACCGTTCGTTCTCCGCTTTGCTACGTCCTTCTTTGGTGAATGCGTTTCGAACATCCTCATTCCAACCTCCGGGGAAGTCTTGTCTAAGCAGTCCATCGCCCTTACTTTTGTTGCTCCAAAGCCCGATTTCATCGCCATAATATAGTTGTGGGATGCCACGGGCAAAGAGTAAAACGGCCAAGGCTTGGCGATAGCGGTCGAAATTTGCGCTTTTTTCCTCAGTACTGCAGAACCGATCGGTATCGTGATTGGAGAGGAATGTGAGAAGTCCCAGCGGATTTTCATATACAGCATCTTGGGAAAAGTAATCCCAAAGACGGGCAAAACCATGGTCCCAATCATCTGTTTCTTCGTCACAAATGCTGTTAAGAAGATACATTAAAGGGAAATCCATGACGGTTTTCAACTCACTGTTTGTGCTGGAAAGCCGGCTGTCTTTCTGCCATGGTGCAATACCTACGTTATAGTTTATCCATGTTTCGCCCACCACATTATAGCCAGGATACTCCTCTTCCAGACGAAGATTCCATTGCGACATCGCCTCAACGTCGCAGTAAGGATAGGTATCTTGTCGAATACCATCAATGCCTGCATATTCCGTCCACCAAATACTGCTTTGGATCAAGTAGTCCATTACCAACGGATTGCGCTGGTTTAGGTCGGGCATTTCGCGGGTAAACCATCCATCGGTAGCAATGTTCCGCTCCTCAGCGGTCGCATGAGGGTCAACGAGAGTACCGAGTTTGTAGTTGGTCTGTACATATTCCGAGTTGTTGTTGAACCAATCTTTTGCGGGGAGATCCGAGAAGATGAAATTCTCAGAACCGCAATGATTAAATACAAGGTCCATGATGTACTTAATGCCATGCTGATGACAGTCGGCAACAAAGTCGCGGAACTCCTCGTTTGTACCAAAACGGGGGTCAATCTGATAGTAGTCTGTGATGGCATAACCATGGTAACTTCCTGCCGGCATGTCGTTGACAAGGATGGGCGTAGTCCAAATGGCTGTGATGCCAAGGTCTGCAAGATAGTCGAGTTGTTGCGACATTCCCGCAATGTCACCTCCGTGCCGTCCGTAAGGTTCGTTACGGCCAATTACGGAATCCTTCAATCCCATTCCACCATCATTGGCTGTATTGCCATTGGCAAAGCGGTCTGGCATAAGAAGATATACAACATCCGAAGCGTCGAAACTCTGCTTCCACAGATTTGTACGCGGCAGAAGTTCGTAGGGTTGACGAAGACAAGCCTTGCCATTGCGGGAGAGAACGATATCAAACGTTTGAGGGCGGGCCTCGCGCGTGTTAATATATAAGATGAGATAGTTGGGGTTTTCAGTACGAACAGTACGTAAAATATCTATCCCTTCGGCATTTTCAAGATGAATGTTGCAAGAAGCGATATCAGAACCATGGAGCAATATTTGTAATTCAGGGTGTTTCATGTCGGTCCACCAATTAAGTGGATGAATATGGTCCAGGGTATACCGCACCTTTGCTTCGGTCGTTAACGGAGACAGAGCGGTTAGCAGGAGCCCGAAAAGAAGTGCTTTCGTATTCTTCATTCTGTATAATCGGAAAAAAGTAGGGTTAACGCAATTTTCAAAATCACCGCAAAATTACAAATAATTTTGATGTTTTTTCAACAGATAAAGGTAAAATCAAACATAACGTAAACGTAACTGATTGATAGTCAGTGTAGTTTGTAGATAAAATTATAAGTCTAACATAGCCGTTCTGGGAATGAAACGATGCAAAAGAACAAATGAAATCCTCTGGCATTACTGTTCAAACGTATTTCATAACGCGAACTTCTACTCTATCATATATGACAAACAGAACAATATCCACGGATGATTATTTCGAGAAATTTTGCTGTTGAACGCGTGAAACATTGTATCCTTTTATAAATTTTCGTAATTTTGCACAAACGATTGCACGGCGTTTCCCGGATTTCCTTCGGCACTGCATACCGTCAATCACTAATCTTTTTTTACAGACAACGAAAGGAATTATGCAAGATATCGATGAAAAGTCAACGTCATCGCTGAAAGAACGCACTGCGACCGGGCTATTCTGGTCTGCATTTGGCAATGGTGCGCAGTTGCTGGTCACGATGTTGGTAGGTATTGCTTTGGCACGTATTCTCAATGTTGAGGACTATGGTCTCGTTGCTCTGCTGACAATTTTCACCATTATTGCCAGCAATATCCAGGACAGCGGCTTTACTTCGGCATTGGGAGTTCGGAAGAACGCTACATCTGATGACTTCAATGCCGTATTCTGGTTCTCAATTATTGTCAGCGGTATTTTGTATTTTCTGCTGTTTTTTGCCGCACCTTTGATTGCCGCTTTCAACCATACACCTCAACTGACGTTGCTGGCCCGTGTTGTTTTTGTTGGTTTCTTCATATCTTCTCTCGGCACTGCGCAGGCTGCATGGTTGTTCCGCAACCTTATGGTACGCGAGAAAACCTCATCACAAGTGTTGGCATCGATAGTATCGGGTATTGTGGGTCTTACCGCAGCCCTCAAAGGATGCGGATGTTGGGCATTGGTAGCAATGGACCTGACCTACAAGTTTGTCTATGTATCCTTGCTGTGGCATCACTCGCAATGGCGGCCATCATGGCATGTGAATTTCCGTCCTGTTGCAGAGATGTTCGGATTTGGCAGTAAGATTCTCCTGACCAATATGCTTAATACGCTGAACAATCAATTGCTGCAGAGCGTGTTAGGACACTTCTTCCCCTTACGACAAGTCGGGTATTATTCGCAAGCCAACAAATGGAGTCTCCTTTCCAACGGCCTGCTTTCCGGCATTATCTCATCGGTTGCACAGCCCGTTCTGGCGAAAGTCGGTGAGGATTCGATCCGACAGGCAAGGGTTTTCAGAAAAATGCTGCGTTTTTCCGCGTTCATCGCTTTGCCGTTGATGGCCGGACTTGCCCTTATCTCTCCGGAGTTTATCCCCCTTGCTATCGGCGACAAATGGATTCCTTGCGTTCCTTATCTGGCTATACTCTCCGTTTCATGTGCATTTATCACCATGAACGGCGTTTTCACACACCTGATGATATCGTGTGGGCGTTCCAATCTGTACCTTTATACGACTACGACATCGTTACTTTTGCAGGCATTGTTCATTGTTCTTTTTGCCAGAATGGGGGAAATGCTGCCCTTGTTGATGGGTATTGCGATTCTACAACCTGTATGGACAATCGTCTTGTCGCTTGTTGTACGTAGGCTAATATCGATAAATTTGCACGAAATCCTTTCAGATATCATACCATTTATCCTTTCTACCGCATTCACCATGGGCGTTGCGTGGGGCATAAGTTTGTTGGTCTTCGGTGATAATTGCGGTGAAGGGTGGTGGCGATTGCTTCCCATGTTCACGAAAATGGCAACAGCCTTTGTCGTTTACATTGTTGTCATGCAATTCTACCATCCGGATGTCTATACCGAAGGTTTGGAATTCGTCAAAAAACGTTTTTGGAAAAAGAAATAGAGAAGTGCTGATATTATTAGGTTGTTATTCCGTCATCAGATGGTTTATACTTTATGTTTACCTACGATTCCGCAGCACTTTCTTACCAATTATTTAGCATCATCTTCGGACAAATGGGAGAATTACCGCAAAATCACGGGTGAATTACTGAAAAATACCATGCTTTGTTGTATCTTTGCAGCATATAAAAAGCCCTGTCAGCAATGATTACACCAACAAACTACAGCATAACTTTTGTCGGAGCCGGCAGACTTGCTACACAATTAGCCATAGCCTTACAACAGGCCAACCATGAAATCAAGGCGATTTACAGCAAAACACTGAGATCCGCAGAGGAACTTCAACATCGTTTGCAGGACTGTAAGAACATAGAAGTTACTGATTCATTGAAAGAAATTCCGGTAACCGACGTCTATATTGTAGCGGTTGCGGACAATGCTCTTCCAGAAGTTCTTGCCTCATGGCCGGAACAAGCGAAGGGTGGGGTGGTGCTACATACAGCAGGGAGTCAGGACATCGAACTCCTCCATACCGCATCCGAACACTACGGAGTCCTTTATCCCATGCAGACATTTTCGAAAGATAAGTTGGTGGATTTTAGAGATGTATACATCTATATTGAATCAAACGATGTAACTTCCGGGAAGATTGCATACGATTTGGCAAGCAGTATATCAAACAATGTCAACAGGCTTTCTTCAGCAGACCGGAAACATCTTCATTTAGGTGCTGTAGTGGCATGCAATTTCTCCAATCATCTCTATGAACTTGCCTTTTCTTATCTGTCAGAACATGGCATAAATCCAGAGTGTTTACTCTCATTGATAGACGAAACATCCTCAAAGTTGCATGAAATTTCGCCGCATGAAGGACAGACAGGTCCTGCACGACGGCATGATGAAAGCGTGATACAGGAACATCTTTCCATGCTTGAAAATCATGCGGAACTCAGAGCATTTTATGAAATGTTTACAGAAAGCATCATTCGAAAGTTCTCATAAACCTTGAACCAGAATCCGTCAAATCATCCCCCAACACCCTTTATTAAAGCCCATTTAATCCCATAATACCGAACCATGATTCCTTATGATTTAACAAAAATTCGCGCCATGGCCTTTGACGTCGACGGCGTTTTGAGCAGTCCTTTGGTGATGCTCATAGGAGAACAACCAACACGTACGGCAAATATCAAGGATGGTTATGCTCTGCAACTTGCGGTAAAGCGAGGCTTCAAAATGGCCATCATAACCGGAGGACGTTGTGAAAACGTGCGGAAAAGATACGAGGGACTTGGTATAAAGGACGTATTCATGGGACAGGGAGTCAAGATAACCGTCTTGAAAGAGTGGATGGAAAGGCATGAACTCAAGCCTGAAGAGGTCCTGTATATGGGAGATGACATCCCTGATTATCAGGCTATGAAGTGGGTAGGGTGCGGCTGTTGTCCAAACGATGCTGCCGAGGAAATCAAAGAAATCGCCACTTATGTCTCGCCTTATAACGGAGGATATGGTTGCGTGCGCGACGTTGTTCGACAGATTTTGCTTGCACACGGATGTTGGATGACCGATGACAAGGCCTTCGGGTGGTGAAACCATTATTGAAGGAGTCAATCATCAAGAATGCATTATGTGGTTGTCTTTCAGTAATTTAACAATTAAATTATAAGAAGATGTTTGAGAATCTGAACAAATATCATATCGTTTTGGCCAGCCAAAGTCCCAGACGTCGGGAGATTCTTTCGAACTTAGGACTTGAATTTGAGGTAAGGGTTCTTCCGGATGCAGAAGAAACTTATCCCAAACACCTGACAGGCGAGGAGATAGCACGGTATATTGCAACGCAAAAGGCGGAACGCTATCGTGCGACAATGAAGGAAAACGACCTTATCATCACTGCGGACACCATCGTTTGTGTCGACAATCAAGTGCTTGGAAAACCGGAGAACGAGGCAGAAGCCGTAGGCATGCTGAAGATGCTTAGCGGGCGCAAGCACGATGTTATCACGGCATTTACCATCAATACAAGCAAGCGTAGCGAATGTGTAAGTGTTGTAACGCGCGTAAAATTTGCGGAACTTTCAGACGACGTTATACGACATTATGTGACAAATTACAAGCCTTACGACAAAGCCGGTGCCTATGGAATTCAGGAATGGATTGGGTATGTTGGCGTTGAAAGTGTTGAAGGATCTTTCTTCAATGTCGTAGGATTGCCCATCCAACGTCTTGTAAATGTGCTGATGACATTCTGACGTATTATACGCAAACATCCGCATTGCCATATTCGGATTCCGTGCTTGACGACATAACGTTCAATAGCATCAAGACCAAATGTTTTACATTAACAAAAAAAGTTCCGCACTTTAAAGCAGAAAATGCCGCATTTCATGCCACAAAGTCCCGAACTTTTTATCGTAAAGTTCCGCACTTTTTCCCATGTTATGTTGCACAATAATTTCATATTGCTAAAAGATTCCAAACCAAAGCATTGTCAACCGATTACAAATACCAGTATCTTGAATCATAAAAAACGGAAATTCATTATCTGTTTCCACAATCTATATCATACCCAATCCGAGACTTTCCAACAATAACGCCAAAATATTTTTGAATGACCATTATGTTAAGTAGTGTAATGTTTTACACTTCTATTCACATAAAATGGCATTTCATTCAGAAACCATTGGGCTTTGTTTTACACAACACAAATGATACGTTTCTTGTAGACTGCGTGTAATACGAGAATGTTCTTGTAGAAATAATACAGAAGTATTTGGATTATAAACGTTTGAATTCAGACCTTTAATTGTAAAAGTTTGAATGAACGGGAATGATCATCAAAATATTTATTGTCGAACACAAAACTGTTTCATCTTGGATATCAAACGAATCAAAATAAAAAGCGCCGCAGATGAACGAGGAACTTTGAGTTTCCTTGAAAATACTGCCGAGGAAACGGGCGTTCCCTTCCGGTATGAACGGGTCTTTTGGATATACAATGTCCCGGAATGTGCAGAACGAGGCGAACATGCGCACAGAACTTGTGCGGAATTCTTCGTGGCTTTACACGGAAGTTGCGACATTGAACTCAACGATGGACGGAAGTCTGCTGTTGTTCATCTTGATAAACCAGACGAAGGCATAGTCATTCCCGCAATGATATGGTGTCGTCTGTATAATTTCTCCCAGGATTTTGTAGGACTTTGTCTTGCGTCACAACATTACACTCCGGAAGGCTATATCAACGATTTCAGTGTTTTTCAACGCGAAGTCAGCCACTCCAACATCTAAACGACAATTCTTACCAGTGGCACTCATGCGGATTAGAGGAAAAGGAAGCGCTTATTTGACAATTCCGCCTCCATAAACAGTGCATGGAACCCACTAAAAATGATTGAGTATTTCATGAAATTACAGCCCTATTCACCATCATATAAAACGGCTTGGGACACGTTTGTGGAAAGTTCTCGCAATGGAACCTTCCTCTTTTTCCGTGATTTTATGGAATATCATGCAGACCGTTTCGAGGATGCCTCCCTTATTTTTATGAACGAGAAAGGTCGCATAAAGGGCATTCTTCCCGCTTCATGGCATGAAGAGTTGCGCGAAATACGCAGCCATGGCGGACTTACCTATGGTGGTTTTGTGCTTTCGTCCGATACCCATGCCGCGGAAGCAGGAGAAATGATGGAACTTACAAAGGAATTTTACTTTACAAAATACAAGGCTCAGCGTCTTATCCTATCCCTTGTTCCCCATATTTATCATCGCCAGCCTGCAGATGACGCACGCTATTGGCTGTTCAGATATGGAGCACACTTGCATACGTGTGGTCTGTCCTCAGCGATAGACTTGAGAAATCCGGGCCCTATATCCACTTTACGTCGGCGATGCTTTCATCAAGCGCTGCGATATGGTCTGGAATACGCCGAGGTAAAGACTGATGACATCGACAGTTGGACTGAATATTGGCGGCTTCTTACAGCCGTACTTCAAAGCCGTCATGGCGTGAAGCCCGTACATAGTCTTTCGGAAATCACAATGCTTGCACAACGTTTTCCGCACAACATCCGTCTGAAAATTGTACGTCATCCCCTCAGTCACAGCATTATCGCCGGTTGTGTGCTGTTTATGACAGAACCGGTTGTCCATGTCCAGTACATCGCTACCGAAGATGAAGGACGCAAATACGGGGCTTTAGATCTTCTGTTTACAAGACTAATCCAGGAATTCTCTCCATGCGATAGTTACAGATACCTTGATTTTGGAATCTCAACCGAGGATGGTGGACATATTCTGAACGAAGGTCTGAACCGACAAAAAGAGGGTTTTGGAGCGCGTAGTGTTGTCTACGAGTCCTATATCCTCGAACTTTGACAATCCCTACCCTCCCCGATTCCCGTGAGGATTTGGGTTCTTCCAATTCCTCCTGTCCAAATTATCCATGAAATAAAAGTTAATTTATAATGGTCAAGTTCCTTGATTTACAGAAAGTTAACGGTAGTTTTGAACCTGAATTGTCGAATGCCGTACAACAGGTCATTGCCTCCGGATGGTATTTGCGTGGAAAATCTACCGCCATTTTCGAGGAGCATTTCGCTGCATATTGCCATAGGGCGACCTGTATAGGCGTGGCTAATGGTCTTGATGCCCTCACCTTAGCCCTTATGGCTCGGAAGCTTCAGGAAGGATGGGGCGATGATGCCGAAGTGATAGTTCCGGCCATGACCTTTGTCGCCACGGCACAGGCTGTCGTCCGTGCAGGATTACGTCCTGTATTTGTTGACGTTGACGATAACGCTCTTTTGGATTCCCGTCTCTTAGAACAGGCCATTACCATCAAGACACGGGCAATCATCCCCGTCCATTTATATGGTCAGCGCGTAGACATGTCGAGGATTGCGGAAATTGCCGCAGCGCACCAACTCTTTATTCTTGAAGATGCTGCACAGGCACACGGCATTGTCGGTAAAGGACCGGGACATGCTCTTGCCTTTAGTTTCTATCCTGGTAAGAATCTTGGCGCACTTGGCGATGCTGGAGCCGTGGTTACCGATGATTTGGAATTGGCAAAAACAATAAGAGCCATGGCAAATTATGGGTCGCAGACGAAATATTTTCACGAAATGGAAGGGTGCAATTCTCGCATTGACGAGGTACAATCGGCGATTTTGGACGTTAAATTGAAGCGCCTTGATACCGACAATAAGCGACGTTGTGCCATTGCAGCCTTATACGATGACGCTTTCCGCAGGATTGCCGAGCGGGTCAATGGCTTCAGAATCCTTGCTCTTTCTTCCGGAAGTGTCTATCATATCTATCCGGTTTTCTGCACCGAGCGTGATGTTTTACAAAAGGTCCTTGCCCAAAAGGGGATAGAAACACTAATTCACTACCCTATTCCATTACATCAGCAGCCATGTCTTTCCAGGTTTGTTCCTGCAAGTCAGAGTTTTCCTCAGGCAGAACGCATAGCCAAAACAGCACTCAGTCTACCCATATCGCCAGTTATGTCCGACGATGATGTCCTTCAAGTGATAAGTGCAATTCAACAACATTATATGCTATGAACAGATTGCTTACAATAGATGTGTTGGTGTGTTCCTTCAACAAAGGTGCGGTTAAACTGGATGTTGTCGTGCAACCACCCACAGAAGGCGTACGGTACATCATCTCATATCAGTATACCGATGAGCGATATCTTGAAATGTTGCCGAAAAGTGTTGTTGAACGCGACGATGTTCTCCTGTCTGCCTATCGTGGACAAGGGCTTTCCGCCAATCGTAATCAGGCTTTGGCCTTGGCGAAAGCCGACCTTTTGATGTTTGCTGACGATGATTCAAAAATCTGCAGCACCGCTTTTGACACCATTCGTCAAGTCTTCTCTGAAAACGAATCGTTGGATGTAGCCTTCTTTCAGGCTTCAAGTTATACAGGACGTCTGCTGAAACGTTATCCGGAACAGCCTTGTGACATTGCTTTTCCCATAGAAACATACGATGTTTCAACGATCGAGAAGGTATGTCGCCGTGAAAGCATTCAGGGATGCCTGCGTTATGACGAACGTTTCGGCCTTGGAACTCAATTCTTGACTTGTGGCGAGGAAGACGTATGGTTGTATGATGCAACAGTTCTACAAATGAGAATGCGTTTTTTCCCCATAAAAATTGTGGAAACCAACATGATGTTGAAGCAATCGATGCTGTATGTTGACGCTGGAGTACAACGGTCTTACGGAGCATTTCAGTATTATGTCCATCCACGCTCGGCATTTTTCCGATGTTTCTCCTTCGCTTTTAACAGTATGCGCAAAGGAATGGCTCACTTTTTCCCCATGCTTCGTCATATGACAGAGGGAATACGTTATATGAGGCACGGAAATGGATAATGGAGCATAAAGCGTTATGATTCAAGAATCTATATACCTATTGTTACAATTACCCTTTAAATTAAATAAATTATGAAGATCAATCCTACCCAACTATTGTCTTCCATCATTATTTCTATTGGCCTTTCCATTTTGGCATGGGGAATTTATGAGGGAATCATCGGATTCAAGGACCGCGATCGTGTGGTTGTGGTTAAGGGCCTTGCCGAACGTGAGGTCAAAGCCGACAAAGTAACCTGGTCGTTACAGTACAAAGAACTGGGCAATGACCCGTCTGTCATGTATTCATTGTTGGAACAAAAGAACCGAATTGTGGTGAACTTCCTCAAAAATGGTGGTATCAGCGATGAGGAAATCAGCATCAATCCTCCGACAATCTCCGACCGTCAGGCTGACAATTACGGAAATGAAATCATGAATTACCGCTATAAAGCCACCTGTGTCATCACGGTTACAAGTTCGAACGTTGAGAAAGTACGCTCGCTTATGCGGCGTCAGGCAGAACTTATGAAGCAGGGAATCGCCATTGTCTGTGAGGAATACGGTAACAATTCGTTGAATTATGAATTTACGAAACTCAACGAAATTAAGCCTGCTATGGTAGAAGAGGCTACAAAAAACGCAAGAATCACAGCCGAAAAGTTTGCCAATGACAGCGGAAGCAGGCTCGGTGGAATCCGTTCTGCAACACAAGGGCAGTTCTCAATCGAAAACCGTGATGAAAACACACCGTTCATTAAGCGTGTGCGTGTTGTGAACACGATAGAATATATGCTGGATTAAACAGCAAATATCCATCCCTGACAATGTTTGACACCAGGAATCATAGGTTTTATCACTGCTGATTATCAGGTTTATCGTGTTGTTCTCATGTAGAAACCTAAACTATTGATGAGATAAAACACCATGAACTTTTCTGTAAAGACGCAAATATCTTTTGTGTAAAGCCTATCTTTCGAAATACCAACCACAAGATTCTCAAATAAACATCACCACTCTTTTGTGAAAATCATCTCTAAATCATGAACAAAATCATACCTACAATAGCCATTGCCGGCAGTCTTTTTGCGGCTTGTGGTCAGGAGACCTCCAATCCATTGACCACGGATTCCGATGCCAAATATGGCATTGAGCACTACGATCAGATTACTATTGCCCATTATCGTGAGGCGTTTGAACAAGGAATGTCGGCTCAAAATGAGAACATTGCCGCTATTGTCGCTGATACTGCTGCTCCGAATTTTGAGAATACCATTGCTGCCTTTGATCGTTCTGGCGATGAACTTAATCGCACAATGCTCATCTTCAGCGCTCTTTCTGGAAGCAATTCTACGGAAGAAATCCGACAACTTGAAACGGAAATCTATCCAAAGATTTCCGCTCATGCCGATGATCTTTATATGAATCACGAACTTTTCGTGAAAGTAAAGAGCGTTTATGACCAACTTCTGCAACTCGAAGCCACCGATTCTGCGGCATTGAATCGTCTGGTTAATCACGAACAGTACAGTACGACCAAAAAGATTTATCGGGAATTTGAGAAGGCTGGTGCTGCACTCGCGCCCGAACAGCAGCAAAGACTACGTGAATTGAACCTCAAACTCAGCGAACTGGAACTGAAATTCTCGCAGAACCTGCTACACGAAACGAACAACACCTATGTTTTCGTGGAGAATAAGGAAGATTTGAAAGGACTTTCCGAAGCGGACATCGAAGCCGCAGCCCAGATGGCCAAAGAACAGGGCAAAGAAGGTCAGTACGCCTTCAACATGCAGCGCCCATCCTGCTATCCTGTTCTCCAGAGTTGCGATAACCGGGATCTGCGTCGTAAGGTTTATGAGGCGTATTATGGGCGCGGAAACCAACAGAATGAATGGAACAATGCAAAGATTTCGGAAGAAATTATTGCACTTCGTACGGAAAAGGCAAAACTTTTTGGCAAAGACACCAGTGCTGAGATGATCCTTGAGGACCGAATGGCCAAAAATCCTACAGCAGTATACAATCTTCTTGACGCAGTCTGGAAGCCTGCAGTAAAGAAACTTCAGGATGAAATTGCCGATATTCGCGAGGAAATGAAGGCTGATGGCATTCAAGGAGAGCCCGAAGGTTGGGACATTATGTACTATCAAGGTAAGGCAAAAGCAAAGAAATACAGTGTAGATGAGCGTAAAGTTGCCGAATACTTCAGCACTGAGAACGTCATCAAGGGTATTTTCCATGTTGCAGAGCAACTCTATGGCTTAAAATTCAAGGAGATTACTTCTGAAATTCCCGCATACGAACCTACCGCACAGGCATGGTTGGTGACCGATGCTCAAGGGAAAGATGTCGCAATCTTCTATGGTGACTATTATCCTCGCGATGGTAAAGGTGCAGGAGCATGGATGACGGAATTCAGACAACAGGCGTATGATGCTGAGGGAAACCGTACAATTCCCATCATTGTCAATGTCTGTAACATGACAAAGCCTGCAAAAGAGGGCCAACCTGCCTTGCAAAGCATTGACAATGTGCTGACAATGTTCCATGAATTCGGCCATGCTTTACATTACATGCTCCATGATGTACATTATAATGCCATCTATAATTGCGAGCGTGATTTCGTAGAACTTCCCTCCCAACTCAATGAACACTGGGCACTTCATCCCGATGTTCTGAAAGTATATGCCCGTCATTACAAGACCGGTGAGGTGATTCCTGACTCAATAGTTGCCAAGATTGACGCCAGCAACAAGTATGGTCAGGGCTTTGCAACCGTGGAATATTTGGCGGCATCATACGTCGATATGGACCTGCATTGCCTTACTTCCATTCCCGAAGGCTTTGACATTATGAAGTTTGAAGCGGAGAAACTCCAGGCACGTGGCATACCTCATCAGATCTATCCTCGGTATCGTGTGACCAATTTCAGCCATAGTCTTGGTGGCGGTTATTCGGCAGGTTACTATGGATATCTTTGGAGCGAGGTTCTCGATAGCGATGCTTTCGATGCCTATCTTGAGACCGGAAATGTTTATAACACCGAGGTTGCCGCGCGTTTCAGAGATTATTGCCTTGCCCCCGGCGGTATTGATGATGGAATGACTATGTACAAACGCTTCCGTGGAAAGGAACCACAGATTACTCCTCTCCTGCGAAACCGCGGGCTTATAGAGAGCAAATAGTGTGGAAATTCCTTATTGTTCAGACATGAACATTGACTAATTCGATACATCCCTCAGCCTATAGCCTCGAAAAATGCTGTAGTGATGAGGGTTTGTATCGTCTATTAGGTACACCTTTCTCGATTTTCCGCAATGAAAGTCTTGTACTATCGTTCTACGGTTCGGCAGCGTCCTTTTTCAATTTATGCGCTATCACGCCTCTTATTTGGCTTAAATGCTATATTATTAGGTTCAAAAATCTATTTGTAAAATCCATGGATGTAGAAAGCATCAGAGGCTATTGTCTCAGTCTTCCCTTAACCGATGAGCATTTTCCCTTTGACGAAACTACCCTTGCCTTCAGGGTAATGGGTAAGATTTTCGCCATGATCGACCTTGAAGATACCGAATGGTTTGTCCTTAAATGCGACCCTGATTATGCCATCGAATTGCGCGACAAATATGATTCCATTTGCGGAGCCTGGCACATGAACAAACGTTACTGGAACCAATTATCCATTCAATCAGCGCTTCCCGACGAACTTGTACGGCATCTTATCCGTCACAGTTATGCCGAAGTGGTGAAAAAAATGCCCAAGCGTGTGAGAGTCGACAATCCAATCCTGCTTTCCGTTAAGTGAAATCCTTGGAATTTAACATAAGCAACTACAATAAGTACGTCATTTTGCCCTGTAAAATCCAGTAAATTTACAAGCATAAAATAACGGTTCTCCATACAAGTCATGCAATCTGTTCCGAAGAATATATCGGCGCATACTTGTATGGAGAACCGTTTTTTCTGTAAAAGACAGTGTTATGGCAACATCATTGAAGTTGTGGGTAAGAGATTTGAGACGTTAAGTCCCCTGATTGTACCACGGAATTTTCCGGTTTTCTGTAGGGGAAATACCAATGTTCGCTGGTAATACATCTTACGCGGTCCCTGTGGGTGCGGTGCTACATCGTGAAGTCCCCAGCGAGGAATGGCGCATGTTACGGCAAGAGGATACAACACCTGCCGGATATTGCCATCGACATATAGGCGGGTTTCATGCGGGGTACCGCAGATGGTGAGCGTAACATTGCGACCTTTGGGAACGAAATAGTCGAATTCGTTGAGATATCCTTCGCGTTCGAATGCCAATCTTCCGCTTTCTGGTGAGGAAAGATACAAACGGCTTGTGGGACCTTCAAAAAGGATGTCACCGCGTTCTACGGCATCGGCGTGAAGAGTGAACGTAACGCTGTAATCATAACCGACCTCCGGTGCCAGCCAATCGATGGATGTTTCAGGTCCTATCTTCTGCAATGGACAATAGACAGTTCCCTTAATACCAGGGGCAAAAACACGCGAAAGTTCATTCACATCTGGTGCTTCGCTGAGGAATTTGCGCTGGGAATCGAAAATGTCCCAGGGGAAAGTGACCGCATCCGCCGTCCATGTCTTGGCAGCGTACGTCTGAATGGCAGGGAAAAGCCGATGATGAATGTCCTTTACCGTGATACCATTACCACAATGGTCGTTCCAAAGTGCAAACATTCCACCAAGTAATTGCGGGTCACGTTCCTCGAGACGCACCGCACGCATTTGGGCTGGAGTATAGGAATCGTAGATAAGGCGGTCATCGAAATAGTCATAATAGTATCCTGCTGCCGGAACAATGTACAGATAATTGTCGGGGACGGACACCAAATTGTAGCCTGCTTTCTTCATTTCTATGGGATCGCCATAGTCAGCAGACCACATTTGCATCACAACATTCTCAACTTTTACAGGCGTTTTCCCCTTGGCATGTTTTAGAGAACACCATGCCATGGGTTGTTTTCCAAAACTTTCCACCTTACGTATCAGATAATCTGTAAGCCCTCTGAAGAGTTCCACCACCTCAGGGTCACGGTTGCTGTATTCATCAGTGCCGATATGTACATATTTTCCACGGAATACAGGGTTCGGACCTCCGCAGTATTCGGTAAAAAGACTGTCAAGAAAGGGGAGGACTTCTGGATTCTTCAAGTCAAGATGGTCCATACCATACTCTTGAGAACCAAGGGACGGACGATAATGAGAGAAGGCAAGACTATGTGCTGGAACGTCGATTTCGGGAATGATGTCCACAAAAACCTTTTCTGCATTCTCCTGAATGGATATGAACTCACGTTTGGAATAGGCGCCATCAACGGCTGCAAGCCCGGGGAACCACTCGCTTTCCAAACGGAAAGCGCCGGGAGTCTTTTGCCAATCATTGTCGAAATACTCCTTGAATCCGTTATCGTTCAAATGAATTTGCAGGGCATTCAATTTGTAATACGCCATGACTTTGACGAGTTTGTCAATATATTTCGCGGGAATATACTTTCGTCCGCAGTCAAGCATCAGTCCTCTTAACGGATATGCCGGGATGTCCGTGGCCGTGCCACAGGGAATCTGGTGGATTTTACTCTGTTCGCTTAGTTGCAGAATCGTACGCGTTGCCCAAAAAGCCCCCTTTCGGGTAGCGGATGTGACGATGACCTTCTCCGAAATCTCCAGCCGATAGCCTTCCTCCCCCAATGCTTTACGAGCATCAGCCACATCTTCCGAGCAGAAAACGAAGTCACCTTCTGCGGCTTTACCTTTCACAATCTGTAATGGCTTTCCGAACATGGCCAGGTAATCCTGGGCAAACATCTGTGCAATGTCCTGCATATTACGTGATTGAACCACGATGCGTCCGGACGGAACAAAATGCCCTTCACTACCCTCCCACGCGGAAAGTTCAGGGACGACAAAAGGCTTTGAATTCTTCGTGGACGCGGAAAATACCACAAAGCACAGAGAAAAGACAAGGATGATGCGGCGAAAAATGTTGTTCATGGCTGTATTCAAAGGAGTGGTTTGTTGATTTTGTGATGAGACATTCGGGATACAGAATATGCGATATGAATACTTTATGTTGTAAAGATATAGAATTTTGTCCGTGGTTCCTAAATATGTTTTCTCCTATGTCAAAAGCGTTCTCCAATCTCCGCAGAACATTGTCGGAAATGCTATTAAGCAACGTAAAACAGACGGGAAAATCCGACTGAAAAAGTACGGAGAAACTTGATGGAAAGTACGGAAGTTTAACATGAAAAGTTCCGTATTTTGCAAGCAAAAGTTCCGTACTTTTGAGGACAAGGTTGGCATATCTGGAAATAAATACAAACCAGATACATTACATGTTCGGAGAGTGGTTGGACGAAGCATCATCCTTCCGGAAATTCTCGCTGTGCACAATTCAGGTATTCTTGGGGAGAATGATTGGGATAAATGTCACGGAATATGGCATTTGTCAGGGTCGGATCGGTATAAATGGCGCATGCCAACCAGAATTTGTACTCACGGATCCGTACAAGTCTGCGCGCAGCAAAAGCCAAATACGGCGCTGCCGGTACAGGATGCTTCTTGTTGTCTTTCAAAAGTACGTTCCAAAGTTCGGAAACACTACCGAAAAGATTGTGCTCGCACAACATTCGTGATATATTCAAACGATGCTCTGGCGTCAAAGGTTCATGTGAAATCTGTTGCAGCAGCAGTTTTTCCCCATAAACGATATCGTGATGGGTGAAGGCTTGTGTGGCGGCATGGAAGATTACATCCTGATAACTTACCCCAAGAGAACGGGTCCCCATAAGGGTTTCAAAGGCTTTCTGCATCTCGTGACGTGCGGAATAACACATGGCAATGTCGGTGAGAATACGGATTTTATCGGGATTATCGTTCGGACAGTTGCGGTTGCTGTGTGAAAGAACTTCAAAAGCGTCATTATAGCGTTGGCTGTTGAGGAGGATTTCACCCGCGCTGAGCGCCATAGTATAGTCGTTAGGATAGAGGCTGCGGTACTGTGAAAAGATGTCGAGAACTACGCCATAGTCTGCCATGCCAATGGCGGCACAGGCTTTGAGTCGCAGTGCTTTTTCATTCTCGGGATGGATGGCCAGTGCATAGTCTGCGGCCTCGCGGCAAGCCTCCCAACGTTTCATTTCATTGAGAAGGTCGGCCTTTAGCAGCCAGACATCAAGATTGTAGGGGTTGGAATCAAGCAGAAGGTCTAACTGTTTTAGGGCGTCTTCTACATTTCCTCTTTGATAGGAGCACTCAGCCAGCGCCAAAACGGCACGGGCATACTCCGTAGTATCTTTGTCCGATATGAGGGAAAGGTATTTGTGGGCGAGGGAAATGCAACCATAATCCATGCAAAGTTCACCGATGTCGAGCAGCAAAGGCGATGCACTTTGAGGACTTTCCATGGCATCAATATCAGATGCTGCGATTGCAGCCTCGGCCTGCAGACACTTATTGAACCATTGCTCCGCATCATCTGTGCGGAGTTCACTTAACGCAACTTCAGCGTTGAAGAAAAGAACCTCTACGCTCTCCTGTTCGGGTATGGCGTTAACCAAGTCTATGGCATCGCTCCATTTTCCCTCGTTTTTCAAGCGATATGCCCGACGGATTTGAACTTCAATATCGTTGGGATGAAGTTTCAGCGCGAGACGCATGCATAATTCAGCCTCAAAATATAGATTTTTCTCCTCATAATAGTCTAAGATATCCAAAAAATCGGAAGCATCCATCCAAAAAGGGACGGACGTTTCCGATAATTTCTTCTCGTACTCGCGAATGAGACTATAGATTTCATTCTGAGATTTCTTCATTTTTCGAAAATTTATGGTCAAAGCATTATGCCATGACAATAGGTAGGATGTGGTGTTTTGTCGAAGAAACATAAAAGGGGAAGTCTGGTTTTATCCATGACCTCCCCCAATATTTTATGATCATTTGCCTTTACTATCCTTTAACCCTACTGTGGAGTTGAACACAGGATGTTGGGGCGTAGAATCGGGATCGACGTTAAAATATCCAATGCGTTGGAACTGTAGATAGGTAAGGGCTGGGAGATGCGCTGCCCATTCTTCAACAAAGGCATTGGTGTTTACACGGAGACTGTTTGGATTCAAGAACGGACGCATGGCATCAATGCCGCGAACTCCGTTCTCCTTTTCGTATTGTTTGATGGCATCACGCGGATTTTCGCATGTCCAAAGACACTCGTAATTCCTTACTTCCGCGGGAACACAATGGGAGCAAGAGAGCCAATGGATGGTGCCTTTCACCTTACGATTTGCACCAGGAGTTCCGGCCTTTGAATCGGCATCATAGGTACAATAGATTTCTTCTACCTCACCCGTCTCGGCATTTGCTTTGTATCCGGTGCAATTAACAATGTAGGCGCTCTTGAGACGTGTCTCCTTTCCAGGATACATTCTGAAGAACTTTTTGTCGGGTTCGGCCTTGAAGTCATCACGTTCAATCCATAATTCGCGACTGAAAGTTATGGTGTGACTACCCTCTTCCGGCCGTTCAGGATTGTTTATGACCTCAAGTTCCTCACTCTTTCCTTCGGGATAGTTGGTGATGATGACCTTAACGGGGTCAAGGACCGCTGATATTCGGGTGGCACGTTCGTTGAGGTCGGTGCGTGCGGCAGCCTCCATCAGTTTCATATCGTTCAAAGCATCGAAAGTCGTATATCCGATTGAATCAATAAAGCGAAGGATACTTTCAGGACTATAACCGCGACGACGAATGCCACAAATGGTGGGCATACGGGGATCGTCCCAACCATTTACGATGCCTTCTTTGGTAAGAATGAGGAGATTTCGCTTTGACATCAGCGTATAGTTGAGGTTCAGTTTGTTGAACTCATACTGTCTGGGGCGATTATCTCCGAGGTTTTCTGCCTCACCCTTCCATTCTTTCATCCAGTCTACGAAAAGATTGTACAGATCGCGATGGGGAACAAACTCAAGAGTACAGATGGAATGGGTGACGCCTTCAAGATAATCACTCTGTCCATGCGCGAAATCGTACATTGGATATGCGTTCCATTTGTTGCCGGTACGCCAATGTGGAAGATTGAGAACTCGGTAGATGATGGGGTCGCGGAAGTGCATATTCGAACTGGACATGTCGATTTTTGCACGAAGGATGGCCTTTCCCGGTTCCATATTACCGGAGTTCATTTCGTTAAATAGCGCAAGACTCTCCTCAATGGGGCGGTCACGGTAAGGACTGTTTTGGCCTGGCGTGGTAGGAGTTCCCTTCTGGACAGCGATTTCTTCAGATGTCTGTTCATCAACATACGCCTTACCGGTCTTGATACACCAAACGGCGAAGTCCCACAATTCCTGAAAATAGTCTGAAGCATAGACGAGTTTTCCCCATTTGAATCCAAGCCATTCTATATCATTCTTAATGGCTTCTACATATTCTGTGTCTTCTTTTTGGGGGTTGGTATCGTCCATTCGCAGATAGCAGACTCCGCCATATTTCTGTGCAACGCCAAAGTCCATGGCTATTGCTTTGGCATGACCAATATGAAGATAACCGTTAGGTTCTGGGGGAAAACGCGTTTGTAGACGCCCCTGGTTGAGGCCATCGGAGAGGTCTTTCTTGACTATCTGCTCAATAAAATTCAGCGTTTCTTTTTTCTCGGATGTGGTTTCTGTGCTACACATATTTGTCGTCTTATTTATCTTGGATTGAATCTCCGTGAGAAATCAATTACCCATTTCTGAGAGGAACTTGATACGGACGAGACGAATCTCGTCTTCTTCATAATCAGAACCCAGTTCATTGAATGCCACTTCAAGGCTGTCAGTTTCGGAATTCTTGAAATAGTCATATATTTCCTCAACGACATCTTCGTCCATGACCTCTTCTATGAAGTAATCAATGTTGAGTTTTATGCCGGAATTTACAATGGAATATATGACATCCAACAATTCGTCGAATTCCATATTCTTCATTGAAGCGAGTTCATCCAGGTCAACTCGTCTGTCAATACTGTTAATAATGCTCACTTTGAGTTGTGATTTCTTGGGGACATTCCGAATTGGTATGTCCTCAGGGCGGACGATTGACTTCGATTCGCAGTGCTTTCGGATGATTTCACAGAATTCCTTGCCGTAACGTTTGGCTTTTCCGCTTCCGACACCCGGAATATTCTGTAGTTCTTCTATGCTTTGTGGATAGATGGTGGCCATGGCTTCAAGCGAGGCATCCTGGAAAACCACATAGTTAGGAACACCCTTTTCGCGTGCCACACGCCGTCGATAGTCCTTCAACACTTGATAAAGTTCAGGGTCAAGTGCCGCGGCTCCGCTCTGCATGGGCGTCTCTTCGGCCATCTCCTCAAAGTCGTTGTTCTCAACAATCTTGAAACTTACGGGATTTTTCATGTACTTCTTTCCCGAAGCAGTCAGTTTGAGGACACCATAATTATCAACGTCTTTTTTAATATATCCCGCAATGAGAGCCTGCCGGATGACGGCATTCCAAAGGTTGTCGTCCTCATTATCATTGGCAGTTCCAAAAGCATCGAGTTCATCATGATGGCGCGCTACCATTTCATCCGTGGCATCGCCTAATAGAATCTTTTTAATGTAGTCATCGCGGAAATCCTCCTTTACCTGCGAAATCGCGGCAAGAAGTTTGCATAAATGTTCTTTTCCTTCCACTTGTTTTTTAGGATTATTACAATTATCGCAGTTACCGCAGTTATTGCGTTTGTAGGTTTCGCCAAAATAATGCAGAAGAAGTTTTCTGCGACATACGGCAGATTCAGCATAAGATGCCGTCTCCTTCAATAATTGACGCCCTATATCCTGCTCGTTCACGGGTTTGCTTTCCATGAACTTTTCGAGTTTCTTCAAGTCTGTATTTGAGTAAAAGACAATACAATTGCCCTCTCCTCCGTCACGTCCGGCGCGTCCTGTCTCCTGATAATACCCTTCAAGACTCTTGGGGATGTCGTAGTGGATGACAAATCGCACGTCAGGTTTATCAATGCCCATGCCGAATGCTATCGTTGCAACAATGACATCGATGCGCTCCATCAGGAAGTCATCTTGAGTCTGAGAACGGATAGCGCTATCAAGACCTGCGTGATAAGGCGCTGCTTTTATGCCGTTTACAACCAGCATCTGCGCAAGTTCCTCTACTTTTTTCCGGCTAAGACAGTAGATAATGCCACTGACGTTGGCGTGTTGACGGATGTATTTGACAATATCACGGTCAACGTTCGGTGTTTTTTGCCGAACTTCATAATAGAGATTAGGGCGGTTGAACGAACTTTTGTATTCATCCGCACCCTTGATGCACAAGCATTTGATGATGTCGGCACGCACCTTTTCTGTAGCGGTGGCTGTCAAAGCGATTACTGGCGCTTGACCAATCTCCTGAATCATGTCGCGAATCCGGCGGTATTCCGGGCGGAAGTCGTGTCCCCATTCCGAGATACAATGCGCTTCGTCAACGGCATAAAAGGATATTTTTACCGTTTTCAGAAATTCCACATATTCGCTTTTAATAAGGGATTCCGGTGCTACATAGAGCAATTTTGTCCGACCTTCGACAATGTCAGACTTCACCTTTTCTACCTGGGCCTTCACTAAAGACGAATTGAGGAAATGGGCAATGCTGTCGTCTTCGCCGTTAGTGCGGATGGCGTCCACCTGATTTTTCATAAGAGCAATCAAAGGCGAGATGACAATGGCAACGCCATCCATCAGCAAAGCAGGCAACTGGTAACACAGCGATTTTCCGCCACCTGTAGGCATAAGGACGAATACATCTTTGCCGGTGAGGAGTGAACGGATGACAGACTCCTGAGAATCCTTGAATGTGTCGAAACCAAAATGTGTCTTTAATGCTTCCTTTAGATTGTAATCTTTTGGCATGATAGTGAGAAAAGGAGGAGAAAAAGGGTGATGTTTTTGGATGAGAAAAACTCATGCTTCGGAAAACCAAAGAATCAAAGGCGGCAATTCTTAGGCTCGATTGTGAGTCGCTTACCCATGAAGTTCCGCAGATTCGAAAGCGTGACCGATTAATCTCTTAGAGATACATTTGACTCATCCTATGCAAAGTTATATATATTGTGTGGAATTATAAAATTTTTTGCAAAAAAAAATGCGCATAAAGCGCACTTTTCTTTCTGTTTTTTTTGTTTTTGGGATAAGTTTTCATTATCCCGCCACACGATATGTCAGTTTCGATATTCTGAGCGTTTGGATGCTTCTTTCCGAAACGCCAGCAACAGACTCTGCTTAACACATGTTTTTCTCAACCTGTTTACGGGCAAAATCCTTGGTGATAACAAACTCTTTTGTGCTGAGTGAAGGTGCATCAAACATAGCATCGGTCATAATGACCTCAACGATTGAGCGCAGACCGCGGGCACCGAGTTTGTATTCTTCCGCTTTCTCGACGATAAAGTCAAGCGCTTCTTCCTCAAAGGACAGTTCTTTCCCGTCAAGTTCAAACAATCTTTGGTACTGTTTTACAATGGAATTCTTCGGTTCCGTGAGAATATTGCGCAGAGCGACCTTATCGAGAGGGTTGAGATACGTGAGAACCGGGAGTCGACCTATGATTTCCGGGATAAGTCCAAACGACTTCAAGTCCATCGGTTCTACGTACTTCAGCAGGTTGTTCGGGTCAATGTGTCGGGTGTTCTGCACGGAATTATAACCGACAGTGTGGGTGTTCATACGTTGTGCAATCTTCTTTTCGATACCATCGAACGCACCTCCGCATATAAATAATATGTTGCGCGTGTTGATATGCACGTAATTCTGGTCAGGATGTTTACGACCTCCCTTTGGTGGAACATTGACGATGCTACCTTCAAGTAACTTTAACATACCCTGCTGAACTCCCTCTCCACTTACGTCACGTGTGATGGAAGGATTGTCGCTCTTTCGGGCAATCTTATCAATTTCATCAATGAAGACGATTCCCTGTTCAGTCTTTTCAACATCGAAGTCGGCCTCTTGCAGGAGTCTTGAGAGGATACTCTCAACATCCTCACCTACATATCCGGCCTCAGTAAACACAGTAGCGTCAACAATAGTAAAGGGTACTTTCAGCAGTTTTGCAATGCTTCGTGCCAAAAGAGTCTTGCCGGTTCCAGTAGGACCGACCATAATGACGTTACTCTTCTCAATCTCCACCTCACCCGTGTTCTCAGGATCTTGCTGAATACGTTTGTAATGATTGTAGACAGCAACGGAGAGATACTTCTTGGCATCGTCCTGTCCGATAACGAATTGGTCGAGATGTTCCTTTATTTGTCGCGGAGTAGGAATCTCGCCGAGTTCAGCATTCTTGCTCTTTTTCTTGTCAAAATTGTCGTTGCCAAACTGTGCGTTGATGATTTCCCACGCCTGTTCTACACAATCAGCACAGATGGCTGAAGGACTTCCCGGCAAACCTCCACGGATAAGGAACGACACTTCACTGGCCGGTCTGCCGCAGAAACTACATTTTTCTTCTTTTCTGTTTGCCATGTTTTATGTTATTTTGTTTTACGCAGAACGCTGTCAATCATGCCGTATTCCTTGGCTTCATCAGCAGTCATCCAATAGTCACGATCGCTATCTGCCCAAATTTTGTCAAAGTCCGTATGGCTATGCTCGCTGATAATGGTGTAGAGTTCGCGTTTAAGTTTCATGATTTCACGTGCCGTAATCTCAATATCGCTTGCCTGTCCGCGGGCTCCGCCAAGAGGTTGATGGATCATTACACGGCTATGTGGCAATGCTGAGCGCTTTCCTTCCTTACCAGCAACAAGCAGAACGGCGGCCATTGAAGCAGCACATCCCGTACAAATGGTAGAAACATCGCTTTGGATGAACTGCATGGTGTCGTATATTCCGAGTCCGGCATAGACACTTCCACCAGGGCTGTTGATGTATATGTTGATATCTTTTCCAGGGTCACAGGAGTCAAGATAAAGGAGTTGGGCCTGAAGAGTGTTGGCAGTATAATCATCGATTTCTGTACCGAGGAAGATGACACGGTCGGCCATGAGTCGGCTGAACACGTCCATTTGAGTGACATTCAACTGTCTTTCTTCAAGGATGTAGGGGTTAAGATAGTGGTTCTGTGCGCGCATAACGTCGTCAAGTACCATGGAACTGATACCGATATGCTTTGTAGCAAATTTTTGAAAATCGTTCATCGTTTTTTTTTGTTTAATGGTATTATGGTACAAAAATCCCTGAGGTTTGACACCTCTTCTTCAAAAGTTAGAAACGGCGGACAGAGAATATGGATAGTCCATTCTCCGTCCACCGTTACTCTTGTACAGGCTCTTTCCTCCGGAAATCTCCGGGGAGGTTCATGTATTATGCTTCTGTTTCGGGAGCGAAGAATTTCTGAAAGTCTGCAAGAGCAATGTTCTTATGCTCGAGCGTTACGGCATTCTTGGCACCGGCAACAATGGCTCCCTCAACACACTGGTCGACAATACGATGAAGTTGTTCCTCATCTTCTATCATCTTTTCAGCATATTGTGATACATATTCCTCGGGAACGTTGGGCATTCCATAGCGGAGGAACATGATACGTGCCATCTTCATGGCCTGTTCGTGGATTTCATCGCGACCCACTTTCACGTCATAAGTCTTGGCAAGTTTCTCTTTGATGAGTTGCCACTTCAGTGCTTTGAGACTTGCTTCGAAGTCCTTTTCTACGATTTCCTCAGCATTTTCCTTCTCCTTCACGTTCTGGAGCATGAACTTCTTCAAAAGTTCATGGCAGAAATCAAGTTCGCCAACCTTTTCTTCGCAGTAAGTGCGGAGATCGATGAGGAACTTGTAGTCGGCATCAGCAACACGCTGGGTCTTCAACAGTTCACGAACCTTGTCGCGGAACTGCTCTTCGGTGGTCACTTCGCCGTCTTCGAAAACGCTATCAAAGAGCTCCTGGTTCAATTCTGCAGGTACAAAGCGGCTGATCTCCTCAATCTGGAAGGTGAAATTGCCCTTATGATTGGCCACTTCTTCCTTCTTGATGTGAAGAAGGGATGCCACTTCGTTTTCATTATTCTCGTAGGCTTCTACAGGATTGACGGTAAGAACGTCACCCACCTTTGCGCCTTCGAAGAGGGCTTTCTGGGCATCATTCTTGAAATAGGTGGGCATAAGGCTGGCCTTTTCTACGTTGATACCATCTTCAAGCACGTTGCCTTCCGCATCCTGTTCTGCAAGGACGCCACGGATAATGTCGCGGTCTGCATACTCTTCTACGCTCTCATGATGTCCTGCTTGACGGGTGAACATGTCGATTTGTTCCTGTACTTGTTCGTCCGTAACTTCGATATCGTAGAAGTCGACATGGTCATCATTGGTGAGGGAAATCTCGAATTCGGGAGCAAGAGCAACGTCGAAGAGGAACTCGAAATCCTCGTGTGCTACGATGTCGATGTTGGGCTGCTTCTCAGAAACCATGGGTTCACCGAGGATCTGAAGGTTGTTCTCCTTGATGTAATTTACAAGTGAAGTGTTGAGCAGTTTGTCGACCTGTTCCATCTTTGTCTGGACGCCATAGCGCTTTTCCACGAAAGAAAAGGGAGCCTTTCCCTTGCGGAATCCGGGGATTTCCACCTGTGAAGCGATATGCTTGAGTTCTTTCTTGACGGCATTCTGGTAGTCTGCCTTCTCCATTTTCACGGTGATGACAGCACTCGCGCCTGTCTTCTCGAGAGAAATATTCATGATTTTCGAATGAATAAAAAAGATTTGTATGTATTATTTATTAGTTTCTTGGGATGTGTTTTGCCGGATTCTGTCCCGGCATTTCCGTGCTTTTTCTAATGTTCCAATATATAATATATAGATGAGTGCTGAAATCATTTGCCAGATTTGTTGCCTTAATCAGCAGCAGGAGCGGAGCAGCGCACTTTTATCTGGAATCCTTATGGTCAAATATCCTCATTGAATGTCAGACCAAAATCTGTACTCTGCATTTCCTGCATACGAAATCGAGCATCAAAAGCACGGGGGTACTTAAATCGTTGCAAAGAGTGTGCCAAATGTGTTTCCAACCTGTCCTTTTCTTAAAACTGACACAGATGTAGACATATTGCGGTGCAAATTTACCACATTTATTGCGAAATTTCCGTAATTTTGCCGAAAAATTTAGAAATATGACAAAAGAAACGTTCAAAATTGTGTTTATGGGCACTCCCGACTTTGCGGTTGAGAGCCTTAAAACCTTGGTGGAAAACGGATATAATGTAGTAGGTGTAGTGACGATGCCTGACAAGCCAATGGGACGACATCAGACAGAGTTGTCGGCATCTGCAGTGAAGCAGTATGCTGTTGCCCATGGTTTGCCTGTGCTGCAACCTGCAAGTCTGCGCGATGAGGCGTTTCTTTCCGCATTACGGGAGTGGAATGCAGACCTTCAAATTGTTGTAGCCTTCCGCATGTTGCCCGAAGTAGTATGGGCAATGCCGCCGTATGGAACCTTTAATCTTCACGCTGCCCTACTGCCACAATATCGTGGTGCGGCACCTATAAACTGGGCCATCATAAACGGAGAAACGGAAACTGGCATCACAACCTTTTTCCTTGACCACGATATTGACACAGGAAAGATCATCCAACGTGTGCCGGTTCCTATCCTCGACACCGATAATGCCGAGGACGTTCACGACAAACTGATGCTCCTTGGCGCACGGTTGGTTCAGGAGACTGTGGATGCCATCATCGAAGACCGTGTGAATCCTATTCCTCAAGAAACGCTGACAGAGGGCGAAATCCTTCGCCCAGCCCCGAAGATTTTCCGCGAAACCTGTCGGATTTCATGGGAAAAGAACCTGAAGGAGGTCTATGATTTTATCCGCGGACTCTCGCCCTACCCTGCCGCATGGACAGAACTTGTATGTGGTGAGCGCCGTCAAGTACTGAAAGTTTATGCTGCGGAAAAGGAGTTTGCGTCCCATACTTCACAGACTGGAAGTTTGCAGACGGATGGTAAAACCTTCCTGAAAGTTGCCCTCAAGGACGGATGGCTTCATCTGAAAACTATACAACTTTCGGGAAAACGCCGTATGACAGTAGACGATTTCCTCCGAGGATTTCATGCAGATGTTGATATGTACGTAGAGTAAACAGCCGGATAAGCACCATACTTTCTACACTTGTTTCAAGCGGCAGCACAAATCTTTTTATAAGGTTCTACAATGCGTTTTTTGAAAAAGATACATACTTGAATATCAGTATTTTGCCGATTTCCATCTTTGTCTTTTGTGCTTTTCAAAACAAGGATTTACGATAGTGTAAAAAAGTGCGGAACTTTTGTATGCAAAGTTCCGCACTTTGCCTTCAAAACATCTGTACTTCTCAACATAAAATGCCGGCGTTTTTGAAGGCTTCTTTTTTACTTGTATCCTATTCCATGGGGGCATATAAAAATATCACACCCTATTCTCTTTCTACCCTTACAGAAATCCAATAACGAAACGGCCTATAATTTACAGTACAGGCACAAATTACAATAACGGGGATGTCGGAATTGGGAATTCTATTTTCAAGGTGATCCTTTTGAAAAAATACAAAAGGAGCCGCAGAACATCAGTTGTCTGCGACTCCTTTTTCTCATATCCGTCTGCCTAACGGCAAACTGTTAGGGAAATATCTATCAACATTGTTATCTCGTGATTCGTACCTTTCGCTCCATCTTTTCGCCCTTTACGGTAGCGAAAAGGACGTAAACGCCTTCGACGAGGTTGGAGATGTTGAGGCGGTTTCCTGTGGAGGATGCCACAACAGCCCCGTCTGCCGAGACGAGAGTGAGGCTGTCTGCATTATCAACACAAAGGAAATTGTCACCTATTGTCAGGCTCAGTTCCGCAGCATCGTCCGTCACATCGTGAATACCAGCCGTACCTATGTGGAACTCACACAAAGTACCCTTGACAGGTGCTTCGAGAGCAGGATAGTAAACATCCACACTGACGGTATGGACATTGGAATCCTCTGCCGGGAAGGTGAAGTCAAATTCCTTGGATGTCAGCATTTCAGCATTCCGTTTCTCGTTGTCGATATTGATATCATAGCCATTTACGGTCAACGGCATGGGGTCGTCGTCGTAAATATTCATAGACATCATCCAGTTTCCATAGATGGAAGCGTCCGTACCTATGGAACTCCAGTAACTGCCATCGAGAGAATAAAGGTCGGAATAGAACTGAACCGCAGGTCCTGCATCCACGGCAATGGCATGACCGTTCGGGGTGACGTCGTAGCAATCTATTGCATAAAGATAGGTGGAGTTCTCGTTGATGGTAATCGGAGTGTCGAGCATCACCTCATTCCACTCGCCCAACGTGTAGTCATCGACCTCAATTTCTGCCACCTGTACATTGTCCTGCAGGAGAATAATGGTGAACATGGCGTCTGCCATTGGCACAAAAGAGAACGATTTCAATTGGTATCCGTTATAACTCTTCAGCATATTCGGAGTATAGAGGACACCGGCAATCACACCATAATTGTTGGATTCCGGACCTACAACTCCCCTATCGGTAATCTCTCCGGAGGCGTATGTAATGGTGGTTTCGTCGGCATCTTTAGGCGAATGCCACGTAGCGTGTACGCCAGATGCGCCTACGGCTTGGGCATAGACCTGAGAAATAGCAGGCAATTTGCTGTTATCTGCCAAAATGTTGACGGAGTATACAGCGTTTTCTGACACACGACCGTCAGCATATACAGAACTTACTTCCATAGAATGCGTACCATCCGCAAGATTCTGTACGGTAAAATCGTAACCTTCAGTGCGTGCCACCTCTTTACCATCCGCTGAAACGACGTATTCTGCAACAGTATCGATGTCTTCATCGGAACCTGCAGGGGCCAAAGTGGCCTCAATGAGCCAGGAAGCCTCGTAGAGGTATCCTTTCAAGGCGTTGATTTCGCAGAGAGAATAGAAGTCTGCCTCATCCGTACGTCGGAGAAGGTCAGAATAACGTTGGGTAGCCTGACCATAATCGATGCCAATAATGCGTTCGCTGGCAACGGGAACATTGATCTCAACTGCCACAATCAGTTCACCATCCGGCACATCTACGGCTTCATTAAGACGGACAGTATTGCGATAACCATAATTGAGTTCCTGTTCAATCTTCTGAGTGTAGAGTAAAGAAAGTTTGCCCTCAGCATCGTAAGTGTAGAGATTCACTTTCCAAGACTCCTGCTCGCTCATGGGATAAAACGCCACTTCGCGAACCTTGCATCCGGCATAAGCCTTCATTTCTTCGGCAGAGAAGCGGATGGCATTCTCAAAACAGATGTTGTTGATGTTGACTCCAAAACCCTGGATGTTGGTATTGTCACGATCAAAATAGGTCTTGTTTATGAGGTTCGTTCGGGGTTTCTCCCAAGTGACATAAGCGGAGTTGTAACCTTTCTGGCGACCATAAAGGACAGAAGGAGCCTGAACTTTTTGACCTTCTATCGTTATCGTTGCTGCCGAACATGGTTCTGACTCCCCGTCGGCATAGAGGGTGCTGACGGTATAGACGTAGGTCTGCTCTTGTAATTGCGAATCAATGTATGATGTTCCCGTTACGTTTTTAACTTCTTTTCCATCGCGGAAGACACGGTATCCCGTAATATCCTTTGCTCCGGCAGGGGCTTTCCATGTCAGACGCACGGCAGGAATGCCATCAAGTTGCTCGGCATGAAGGGAGACCGGTTTGGCCATTGATACGCTTTGGTCAAAGCGGATGACCATCGACTGCAGGGAGGCGTTTGCCAAACCATCGCTGTCAACATCGTCATTATAATACTGTATGGCCAGCGTTTTTCCGTCAGCGGAAATGCCGGCTACTGAAGATATGACATAATAGTCCATACCTTCGAACATTCCGATATGAAGTTTCGAAAGGTCAATGCCGCGATCTGTCAGATAATCGTTGATGTACTGTGCCTTGCCATCAGCGTAAATATATCCACGGTAATCCTCAGCACCGACAACTGTTTTATCGTTGCTGATGCCAAAGACGTCAAGACCTCCTTCTGGATTGATGGTAGGAATGTTGGTGACATTGCCCGTCTCAAGGTCATAAATAGCGGCAAGTTCCGCACGACCTTCGGAATTTTCCTCCCAACCTCCCCAATAAAGGAGGGTCTTTCCATCCTCTGTAAAGGCACGACCATAACTCCACGGCGACTCGTAATCCGAAAGAATGACCGTCTCGTTCGCCTCATTCCATAGGCAAGCCGTGCGGTTGTAGCGCTGAACCCAGCCTGCAGCGATTTCTCCTTCCGGATGAATGGCATACGGCAGAGCGTGCTTGGTGTCTTCAAGTGTGCGGTGGAGTTTTCCATCTTTCCATATATAGGCACCATAGATATTGCCGACGACTTGTGTACCTGTGATGTATTGACCGTCAGGAGTAATGGCATGAGCCCGGCTGTAACTAACATCCCCACCGACAGGTTCAAGAAGATGCCATTTCCCCTCCTTGTAATATCCGGCCATAGAGCGTCCAATGCCGTTCGAACTGTAGGAATGGTCAGTGAAACATCCGATAGTTGTACCATCATTTGCAATTCCGAAAGCCTCAGACTCCTCTGTTGTACCAAGAATTTCTATTTCATCGCTTAGAAGATTCCAACGGAAAGCAAAGGCTTGGCTGGAATAGTCCATGAAGACACCGCAGGCCCAATCGCCATTTGCCGAGAGAGCCGTCACGTAATATTCGTTGGGTGAGGTCAGAATGATCGGTTCCGACGTGTCTGCCAACGCCATCATTGGAGCAGAAAGAAGCGTTGAGGCTATCAACGTATGTTTAATATTCATATATAAGTTGTTAAAATGTCCTGTTTTATTTCCCTTTTCCAATCATCACATTCAGTCTGTCACAACATCTATCTTAGGAATCCTATGAGATGCTGCACAAGAAATGTTTTGCAAAAGTTTGAATGTCGTTTAACAAAGAAACGTTGATTGTTTATGTGAAGAATTGAAAAAACTAATTCAAAGTTCAAATCCTGAAATGCAAAGGATTAAACAAATCCCTCCGAAAAACAGCCCTTCCATGACTGTATTCGGAGGGATTGATATATAAACAGTTGTTGTTTTACTTCACTTGGAACTTATAACCCTTGACTTTTCCGTCTTTTTCTACCATAAGAATGTAGTTACCTGCGGTAAGATTTCCAAGATCAATGCTTCCGGCTGACGCCTTTGCCACACGTGAACCTGCGACATCGAATACCGTAGCGCTGGCATTCTCACCCACCAAAATTTGACGGTCGTTCATATTGAACAAGAATTCGCCATCAGTTGTTGCGCCATTGATGCCGACGATTTCGGTAAGGTCTGTCAAACGTACTGTAATATGCTCGGAAACAGCCTTACCATAAGCATAGCGGGTCAAAACATAGACATCGGTTTCATCGTTCTCAAAGACGCCTTCAAGCGATGTTGTGGTGGTTTCTGCCGTTGAGGCTTCTGCTAATTGGAAGTTATCAAGCATCAAATCATTGCTGATGAATTCCAGATCCTCCATTCCTTCAGGATTAGTCCACTTAATCGTTCCATAAGTAATGTCGTAGACATCAAGACCTTCTCCCTCGCGAACTACACGTGCACCCGTAAGTTCAAGATTGCTTACTGCGGGAAGTTCGATGGTAGCATCCACTTCTACGATGTCGCTGGCGTAGTAATGAGTCCAGACAATATCGGTTTCGTCAATGATTTCACCCTGTCCGAAGCGGGGAAGAACAAAGTAGTCATGCTTACCGCTCTTGACAAAACGGTCAGTATATTTGCAGTAAGAAGAATCGAAGTCCAGACATTCCATAATACCAAGCGTATCAATGGCCTCGCCATTACGGTATACGATGAATTCACTGGCAGGTGCTGAATATGCCAACATGGGGACACTCCATACAAGATCCACATCATTTACTGCCACATCACTCTTTTCTGCCATAAACTCGATTCTGGTCATATCGAGCATATCATCGAAATATCCGTACGTATAGAGGCAGGGAAGTCCTTGTTCGTACCACTTGTCAGTGGAGGAATTATAGGAATATTCCTTGGCAAGAAGTTTGTTGGAATCACCGTCGACAGCCTCATATTCTATCTTAATGTAAGGCACCGGTTCACCCGTTTTGCTGTCGAAATGGTCCATTTCATAGAGAACGAGCACATCACCCTCGTATGTCCAACCCTCGTACTTCGTAGGAACATATTCGGTAAGTCCAAAATCTCCTTCGATTACTTTGCAACGGGTTTCACTGGTTTTGTTGCCGTTTTCGTCGTATTCTATGAACGCTGTGTACTTGTCAGCGTCCCACTTTCCATTGGAAACCACCATGGTTGGTTTGTTGACAGCAATGAATTCAAAGTACTGATGGTCGCACATATAGCCACCATTAGAGGAATAATACACCGTATCCTTCACAATATTGTTATTCTCATCGTAGAGGTATACCGTCTTATAGTTCTCAATACTATCCTTAATAAGGCGGTTCTGCTCATCGTATTCGTAGGAATATTCGCGGGAAACCTTCATGCTCATGTCTCCGAAATCGTACTGTCCGTACTGATAACGTGTGGTCTTCACAATGTTTCCACGGTCATCGCGAACGTTCTTTGTGTAATACATGGGCACATACCACCCAGGATCGTTACTGTTTCCTCCGTTGCTTTCAGACGAACCATAGTTGCGGCCATAGTTACCTGTGGCATTTATCTTACCATCATAGCCGTAGAAATAGATTTCCTTCTTCATATCTACGTCGGTATTTTCCGTTCCCATAGCATCGCCATACCACGTTTTACTCAGCAGAACGCGTTTGGGCTGATCATCATCACCACCACTTATCTCACCAGCATCGCCATCTTCTGTAGAACACTTGAAGGTAAGACCGGCTATGGACTTGCTCAATGTGCCCTTTTTCTCAAAGGTCTTTGCCTCAAGGTTGAACTCAAACACACTTGTTCCGGATGTATAGACGATAAATGTGCCGTCTTCTGAGATGCAGAAACTGTTGTTGCTGTTGGAAGAGCACGAAACCGTCTCATTCGGAATGCAGGGCTCTTCGTCAATGGCAAACATCTCCATGTGAAAAAGTTCCGGGTAAGGCCAATAGCCAACCGTATGGTTTTTCACCAAATAGAAGCCACCTTTACCATCACTTGTAATGGCTTCGTATGTGCCGGTGTAGTTGTTTATCTCAGTCAATGCGCCATTCGAGAGGTCAAGACTATAAAGGAAGGTAGCCGCATTGTCGCTCTCGTCATATCCTTTTTCAATGACATAGACCATATTGGTCTGCTTGTCGTACGCCATACCACAAGGCATGTATCCAGGATTTCCCCAGCCATAGGACTTGTCGTTCACAACAGTTACATTGTCTGTGGTGAAGTTGATGGTCACAAGTTGGGTCATTGTACTACTGCCGGTAGCGTATTCGTTATTGATAAAGGCGTAGTATTTGTTCCCAACATTGACAGAACAGTACACACCATCCACACCTGTGAGTTCTTCGCCCGTAGCAGCGATGGTAAGTTTGTCGGTTGTGTTCACTGCATCATAGTCAAATGATGTGACTTTCGTTCCCATACTTGAGGAGGGAATGAGGGCATAGACCACATTTTCTGCCCATGTCACAGCAGTGCCACCGATAATTACTGACAACAATGTCAGCAAACGGAGTAGATTTTTTCTCATATATTTATAATATTATAGTGATTAAGCATCAAATAATCAGCATCATGTGTCATATTGATATCTTATAGTTTTTTAAGTCTTTTCTATACAAATCACCAAATAAGTCCTGAGAATGCAATGTGGAAAATCGAGAAAATTATTCCATTTTGCCGTGGCAAAAGTACAATAAACGTCCAAATGGACAAAATTTATTAGAGGAAAAACGTATAAATTCTTAGTAAACAGTATATAATGACTATATTTGCAGACACAAATAATGAAATATTATGCAAAGGTTTTTCACATTTCTTACTTTTTGTCTTCTGTCTTTCAGTCTCATGGCAGAAGAGGTTACTGTGGGTTATAGCAACGGAAGTATAGAGCGTACCAAAGTCTTTCACCTTGGAAACACCACCAGCCAAGGTCAAGCCATCCGTCTCAGCCACGAGAAACTGCAGGCATTGAAAGGTTGTAGCATCAATGCCATCAATATAGCCTTTGGGAGTCGTATGACAAAAGACAATAAGGCGTATGCTTTCATTTCCACATCTTTGGAGGAAAATCCCATACAATCTCTTGAGGTGACGATAGAGAAAGCCCTGAAACTCTATACTTATACCCTCGAAATACCGTATGTCATCACCGGGGAAGAGCCAGAACTCTTCATCGGATACGAGGCAGAAACCATGGCGGCATCGTATAATCTTCTCAGTTCTGACTTCAATACAGAACTCGAGAACTGCAGTTTTGCCCTCAATAACGGAACTTGGACAGATGTTTATGGAATGGGGACGGGTGCAGCCAACATACAAGTCGTGCTTGACCACGACCCTGTTTTCTGCGATGTTATGATGATTGGTCAGAAATATAGCGGTTATTATAAGAGCGGAGATGCATATTCCTTTTCCATGAACTTGATGAACTTCGGTACGAAAGCCGTTGATTCATTTGACATCCTCCTGACTTTGGGTGAGCAGACGGAACGTTTTTCCTATAGTAATGTGGCACTCGGCCAGTGTCAGACTATTAACATTGAACTCCCAGAATACGTAGCAAGTGCCGAAGGTGAGACGGAATTGAAGGTAAGTGTTGAGAATATCAATGCCCAAAATTCCGATTCTGACCCCTCAGACAACACGCTTCAAACTTCGATTTTCTTCTATCCTTCCGATATGGAACGCAACATTCTTGTGGAAGGATTTACGGGACAGGCTTGTAGCGCATGCCCAGGAGGTCACTCTTCGCTCGTGAAATTTCTGTCTACTCGTCAGACACCATGTGTGGAGGTTTCCCATCATTCAGGTTATATGCCCGACGTTTTCACTATGGAAGAGGACGTCAATTACCTCTATTTCTACGACGGTTGCAGCACTTATGCCCCTGCTGTGATGTTCAATCGTACGGCTGCTCCATTGGTAAGTTCGGCACCCGTAATGGATATTACAGAATCCAAGATGCAGAACACTTTCGATTACGTGGAAAACAATGAGCCTTATGCCAGCATCCGCCTGTCATCGACCTACGATTCCGCAACCCGTCTTTGTACAGTTACGGCAGATTTTCTTCCTCACCGCGAATTGCCCAATGGAGAGGCCGTCATCAACGTCATGCTTGTTCAGGACAGCATTACGGCATACCAGACCAATGGTGGCGCAAATTACATACATCGTCATGTCTTCCGTGGATGTCTGACTGGAAATGCCTGGGGACTTGCCGCGAAATTCACTCCTGGCGAGACAACAACTTGGGAACATGAGTTTACACTTCCAGAGGAAATCCGTTCGACTTATTGGACTGAAGAGAATCTTGCCGGCAGTCAATATGAGAATGCACAGAGCATGCTTTCACATAATGTAGTGCCTGATAACATGATGCTTGTGGCCTATATCTCCGAAAACAATCTTTCTTCAAACACAGGAAACCGCGTTTACAACTGTCAGGCCGTGAGATTAGGTGAGTCGTATACGCAAAACGGATTCCAAACATCCATACAGTCCCCCATAACCGACGATACGGAAGACTTCAAAGTACACGTCCGTGATGGACGCATCAGCGTTTCTGGAACTGGAATCTCCGGTCTTCGCATCCACGATGCGCAGGGGCGCCGCTATGCAATCGACCATCGTTTGCAGGCGGGAATGTACATTGTTTCAGCCACGATTAACGGAAAAACCATCAGCCGAAAGGTGAAGATATAATCCCTCGTACATGATTTCCATGAAAAAAACATTGGTTCTCTTTCTGGCTATTGCCGTCTCAGGAACACTTTTCTCACAGACATTGCCACAAAATGTGTTGTCGCCACGTCTCATCCAACAGACCAGGTCGGGGCATAGCACGGCATTCCGTGTGGCACCTGCCGATACGATGACGGTTTTTGTCACCATCGACAATGACAAATGTTCGTGGGAAACACTAAAGGAGGCTGGATTCCAAGTCATTCCCCTCACATCAAAGCGGGGCACACTCCGCATTTCCTCTGCCGGCTTGCAGCGTCTTGTCGGTATGAATGGCGTACGTTATGTGGAAAACAGCGATGCTCCTCAAACAATGATCGATATCGCCCGGCAGGAAACTGGGGCTGATAGAGGACTGAATGGTGATGGATTCACGCAATCTTACACAGGTCGCGATGTTGTTGTCGGGATAGTGGATGCCGGATTCGACTATCTTCACAGTGCCTTCCGCAATCCCGAAAACGGAGAACTCCGCATCCGTCGCGTTTGGGAACAAGGAAGTTCTTCATTTGAGGGGTGCAATCCTCCGGAAAAATTTGGATACGGGCTCGAATTCACCACACCTGAACACATAGAGAAGGCCAAGGCTGACCGCGAAGACAACTCTCATGGCACACACGTGGCGGCATTGGCAGCGGGTTCTGACGCGTGGAATGACGGAAAGTTCCGAGGAGCGGCTCCAGATGCCGACATCGTTCTCGTAGCACTTGACCTTGAAAATTCCACAAATGCCGATATTGCCAATGGTGTAGCCTATATCTTTGACTACGCAAAAAGCGTGAACAAGCCATGCGTGGTCAATCTTAGCCTGGGTAATCATGAGGGACCGCATGACGGAACATCCACATTCGATTGCCTGACTGACGAACTCCAGGGTGAGGGATTGCTGATGGTCGGAGCGGCCGGTAACCATCGAGCAGACAAATTCCATGTGGAAAAGACATTCAAAAGTGCCGAAGACGAGCCTCTCCGCACCTTTGTCGCCTACAAGACTTCCCCATCAACCGTCAACAAAGGTGGGAGCATTGAGATCTGGGGCGACGTAGGCAGCGTTTATGAAGTCAAACTTTCATCGTACAGTATCTTCAACAAACAGGATGCTGAAAGCGTAGTTCTCGATGGGGCGGACGGTGTTCAAGAGGTCAGTCTCGGACGTTATGTGACGGGAACCCTGAACGTCACCTCGGAAATTTCACCGCTAAATGGTAGGCCTCACATGCTTATCACATCGGATGTTACGAACATCCGTATGAATTATGCGATAGCCTTGACCGTAACACCCCTGTTTTATGGTCGCGTAAATATATGGGCAGACAATACGAAACTTGGACTTGAATCGCGCGAAATCGAAGGCTTTACAGGTCCGGACGACGAATCCACCATCGCGGAAATCGGAGGCACGGGCAAACGCATACTGACAGTCGGTGCATATACTACCCGTAATGAGTACACCACTCTCAACACTACCGGTACGCTCGATGAGACATTGTATGACTTATGTTCGTTTTCCAGTTACGGTCCAACGCTCGACGGCCGCACAAAACCCGATATTTGTGCCCCAGGATGCTTCATACTTTCTGCTTTTTCTGCTCACGACGACACATCAACTTCGTTCATTGCCGAAACACATGAGGGATTTGACGGGCATACCGACTATTATGGCTATATGCAAGGTACATCCATGGCTGCGCCTTTAACCGCAGGCGTTGTGGCAGCATGGCTTGAAGCCTATCCCCGTCTTTCGCCCGAAGACCTTCATTCCCTGATGGAAAAGACAGGACGCACCGATGATTTCACGCAAGATACTCAGCAGTGGGGAGCAGGAAAACTCGATGCTTATGCCGGATTGGACGCCTGCGTGAAGATGTCGGGCGAAAGTGGTATTGCCCAACCTTCGCTTCCTTCGTTTAATTTGTCGGTTCACGGCTGCAAATTGCACATTGTGTCCGATACTGAGGGTGTGGCAATGTTGGAGATATTTGATGCCTCGGGACGTCGTTCCCACCGGCCTTTGACACTTGATCTACGACCAGGAACTGATGAAAACGTTGGCCTCGAACACCTGAATTCAGGAACATACATCGTTTCCCTCGTACAGGGAATTCGGAAAGCACGCTTCAAGGTAGTGCTTTAATATGGTATCATTGCTGGGGACTGCAAAGGATTTTCTGCCTTTGCTGTCCCCTTTTTTCATCAATCCCGAAGGCATTCCCTTCATTTGTGTAATAAAACAATATCAAAAAGGCGGGATTTATCCATTCGATATAGGCTGAAAATGCAGTGTTTCAAAATAAAACCGCACTAATATCACATACGGCATCAATGTGTTTTCTCACGTGTTTCAATCTTATATCCGCACATAAAGGAAACGTTTATTTGCCTGTGTTTTCAAGGAGTTTTGAAAGTGTCCGAAAAAGTGCCGCATTTTATAATGATAACATCGGAACTTTTCATCGCAAACATCGGAACTTTTCATTGTAAACTTCCGTGGTTTTTATGATGCGGTTCGAAAGAAGTTTTTAGGAAGTGCAAGATAACATCTCAAAGCATTTTGGATATGACATTAAGCATACTTGCTATCCATATCGTTTGAATTGTATATCCCCAGATTGTTTCCCGAGACCAAATAGGATTTCAGAAGGTGCTTCCTTTCATTTTCCGCAAATCATATTCCATCATAGAACGGAATGCTTCCAAACAAAGTTTAGGCCTCACAAACGACATTTCAACACATAAGACATCAAAACGCTAAGTGTTCCATTTTTTTCATCATAACATCATACCAACATTACCATGTTTCCATAATACAAGGAACGGCATTTTCATGTAAAAAGCGTTACAGCACGCCTTGCATTTGGCGGGATTGCTGTAACGCTTTTATGCTATATCTGTCGGGGAACGCGGAATCAATCAGCCGGAAGTGCCTCAGTTTCGCGGTTGTTGTCGCGTTCAATGACGGGCGTACTTCCGTCTAAAGGATAAATAACATAGAAGGATGTTCCACCTTCCACGTCACCCGGGGCGGCCAACTGTGCGCGGAAAACAATGCCGTTATTGGAAATCTTGTCGAAGGCAATGCCACAAAAGATTTGATTTTTCAAATCTACATCGCTACCAACCGCCGACAAAAAATCGACTTTGCCCCAAACCTTATCAATAAGTACGGCACCATCAACGGTCACTTTCACCTTTGCCTCATTGTCTTTGTAAGGGTCGTCGTAGGAATCCTTGACCATTGGCAATGAGTCGCTGGGGCTAATGCTGACGGTTGTGACGTAGTGTTTACCTCCGAAGTCAACGTTCACTGCCGGAAGTGTGCGTGGGTCATCATGCCCAGGCCCCTCTTCCTGTGCAAGTTCGTAGAGCGTAGTGTCAAGAGTACTGGGATTTCCATCCGTCTTGTTGCCACATGCTGTAAAAAGAACGGAAGAAAAAAATAGAATACTCGATGTCGAAAAAACAATATTGGACCTTTTCATAAGCGTTTTTGTCGAAAAATATGTGCAAAGATAAGCAAAGTTTCAAACGTAATGACTAATTTTGCAAGAAAATCAAGCATGGTACGACTGTTTTATATCGTCTTTTGGCTGTTCATCCTGCTTATGACAAATGCCTGTGACACCCGCAAATCCAACAATACAGAAGAGATTGCAGTGAGTGAGGCTGCTGACAGTTCACAGCAAATGTCCATGGTCGAACGGCAGAAAACACTTGTAACAGCAGTTCGCCAACAGAGCAAACTCTACACCACAGAATACGAAATTCACAAGATAATCCTCTATAGTGACAATACCCGTTTCGGCGGAAAACTTCTTGATATCCCCGTTCCCGGAACACGAAAGGTGGCGATTCCAATCGATGTAACTTTGAAGGCTTATGTAGATTTCTCTGAATTTTCCGAAAGGAACGTCCTTATTGCTGATTCAATGTGCATCATCACCCTACCCGACCCTAAGGTGGATGTCACAGCCTCCAAGGTTGATCACAGCAAGACTCGCCAGTATATCTCCATGACGCGCACAAAATTCAGTGAAGAAGAGATTTCGGAACTTACCGCACAGGGCGAGGACTCCATTGTCAAGCATATCAACAATTTTGGTATCATTGAACAAAGTCGGAAGGACTGCGCACGCATACTTGTGCCGATAATGATGAAGATGGGTTTCGACGCTCACAACATAATGATACGCTATCGCAAGGACTACAGCGAAGAAGATATCCGTCATTTGACCCACTTTGACCATATCGAACGCCAGCCTTTGAAATGATTTTTCCCAGATTCTCCCATGAACATTCTTTTCAGAATCCTTATTTGGCCATTCAGACACCTGCGTTTCACCGCCATTTTCATTGCGGTGGTGCTTATGGCATGGGGAACTCTGGCATTGTTACACAAACTTAATGTGTTCGGACCTATGGTGGCCGTGGAACAGAATGTCGCCATCGAAGAAACGCCGGAGGAGATCATTGCCATCAAAAACATTGGACAATGGGAATTGCTCAGTGTGAATTGTGAAGAGATGGCGGAGCGTCATGAGAGCCGAATGCTTGGTGATCGCCATCTGGTACGCATATATTATGGCACCATACGCATAGGATTGGATACCGAGGAATTCGGAGACGACTGGTTTGTTTCACACGGAAAGACTGTCCGTTTGAACCTGCCAAACGTGAAGATTCTTGACGAACATTTCATCGACGAAGCCCGTACAAAGACGTTCTATGAGGAGGGGACTTTCAACGCGGAGACCAAGCAGGAACTCTACGAAGAAGCGCAAAAGGCCATGAAAGCCCGTGCTTTGACAGTGCAAAACCTGAAGACAGCACAGTTAGGAGCGGAAAAACAGATGAAAGTTCTCTTTAAGGCTTTAGGATATGACACCATTATTGTGAATTTTCCTAAGGATATTCCAGAAAAGGCTTCAAAAAAATAAATATAAAAAGTAGGCATCGACAATTACGCCGGACAATGTTCAAGTTGTGTTTTCTTTGGCTTTCCTATATGGAAGAATTCTTGATGCCCTCTTTAACAGAAAAGCAAATTTATCATCAAACAATAGGAAAAGTGCGTCTTTCCCGTGATATACTTCAAAAATGACAACACTTTTCTTATTTATCCACAACTTAATCCATAACGACAAACAGAAGATGAAACGTCTATTCACATTCCTCGCCGGAATGATTTCAATGGCATCCCTCTGGGCAGTCCCGGCAAAATCTACGGTATTTACGGTAACACAACCTGACGGAACGACCATTTCCGTCAGACAGGTCGGAGACGAATGGTTCCATTTCTTCATCAATGTAGAGACTGGCGAGCGTCTGCTTGCCGATGAGAACATGAATTTCCGTCCCATGTCCGAGGAAGAATTCACACAACGCCGCAGTCTGTCGAACAGTCGCAGGGCTGTCATGCAACGTTTGCCAACACAAGACGGCACGACACTCGACCTGAAAGGTAAGAAAAAGTCGCTTGTTCTGCTTGTAGACTTCAGCGATCTCAGTTATACTGCCTCACGTGAGCGTATGGATGACCAGATGAACAAGAAGGGATTTTCTGAAAACGGACACATCGGTTCCGTAAAAGACTACTTCCTTGCCCAGTCATACGGCCAGTTTGAAGTGGACTTTGACGTTGTGGGTCCAATCACTATGCCTAACAGCATGAGTTATTATGGCAAGAACAATTCCACAGGTCAAGACGCTCACGCCGGAGAAATGGTGGCGGATGCATGCCAAGCAGCACATGAACAAGGCATCAATTTCGCAGACTATGACTGGGATGGCGATGGAGAAGCCGAAATGGTGACTGTCATCTATGCCGGATATGGTGAGGCACAGAGCAGCAATTCCCAGAACATTTGGCCGCATCAGTGGTTCCTGTCAGACGCTCACGATTATAACTTCAACGATGGTCCCGGTGCCCTCGATTTGGACGATACCCGGGTAAACAAGTATCTTGTCCTTAACGAACTCAACGGTTCTTATGGAAAAGAAATAGATGGTATCGGAACTTTCTGCCATGAATTCGGTCATAGTCTCGACCTTCCTGACGTCTATGATATCAACTATGTGAACTTTGGCATGAATGTTTGGAGTATTATGGACCGTGGTTGTTACAATGCCAACGGAAGCATTCCCTGCGGATATACTGCCTACGAACGCAAGTTTTGCGGATGGCTTGAACCCACAGTGCTGAGCGAAGGGGCCACAATCAAGGATATGCCTGCCATTGACGACGAGCCTGTGGCTTATATTGTATACAATGATGCTGTTCCATCAGAGTATTATATGCTTTACAATGTTCAGCAGACAGGATGGGACGCATACGCTCCCGGGCACGGAATGCTCATTATGCACGTCGACTATGACTACCAGATTTGGAATAACAATCAGGTAAATGTCAATGGGTCGCGCCAACGTATCACCATCTTCCATGCGGACAATAACTCTAATGAAAAAGACAGCGGATTACAGGGAGACCCGTTCCCCGGGCTCATGAATGTGACAGAATTCACCGATAAGTCCACGCCCAGCGCAACGCTCTACAATATGAACATCGACAATGAACGGCTCATGCACAAGCCGATCACGGATATCAGCGAGGATTATCCCGGCAAGGGCAAGGGCAAGATTTCGTTCAAATTCATGGGTGGAGAAAAAGTTTTCGTGGAAGTTCCGCCTACATTAGAAGTGGAAGACGTGACATCCAATGGTTTTACCGCCGTATGGTCTCCCATTGCTGACGCCGATGCCACCTACAATCTGTTGCTTACAACCACCATCGAAAAGGAATTCTTTGATCCGGAAGAGGCGAAAATCCTTGCAGAAGACTTCAAGGACTTTGAGAATGGTTCGTACACTGACAAAGGATCAGTGTTGAACGACTACATGAGCAACAAGGGTTGGGAAGGCGTTAAGGTGTATTTTGAGAATGGACGTCTGAAGATTGGCAGTACAGGAACGCGTGGCTACCTGATTTCTCCCCAGATGAAGGTTGTAAGTGGCGCCCTTACACTTGCATACAACGGCAAACCTTATGATGATAAAGGTGCGGATGTAGATCTTGTCCTTACCGTTGTTGACGATGAGGATCGGACGGTTTCCACCACTTTGAACAATGGAACAGGTGTGATAACGTTGAGAGATCTTCCCGATGGTGAGTATCGCATCAAGATTTCCTCCGAGGCATCGGATGTGAAGAATTCACGTTTCTACCTCTACAGCCTTGCATTCTATGATGGCGATTTCATTGCAGAGGACATCTTCAACTCCGAAGAAAACAGCGCTTCCGCCCCTTGTCGTGTGCAGCGTGTTGAGAAGAAAACCATCAAGGGCCTCAAGGAAACACGCTACGAAGTCACAGGACTTCCCGACGACTGCCTATGCAGTTACCAGGTTCAAGCAGTGGATGTAGAAGGAAATACCAGTGATTGGAGCGAACCGAAGACGCTTGTTTTTGGAAATATGTCGACAAACATTGACAAGACTGTCGTTGAATCCCACCAATCCGACGCTATCTACGACCTTCAGGGCCGACGCATCACCAAAGCAACTCGACGTGGACTATATATTGTCAATGGTAAATTGACTGTCCAATAAGGTCCTGACACTTTGAAAAGCCCGGTTAAATCCACTCAACGGATTGATGCAAGAGTGTCAAGTGAATGGATTTATCCGCTCTGTTTCACAATTCTCCAAACATATTGTTCCAACATTTATATTGAATGTAGCCATGCCTTCCATACGCATCAATTCTATTCAGTTGGGAAATATGTGGTGAAAACACAATACAACAAACAAAAAAGACGGACTTTATCGGAGCCCTGTAACTAAATAAAGGGAAACTTTCCGACATAAAGTCCGTCTTTCTATTATATTTACCTGCTCATCAGCAGGAAAAGGCTTGTACTACGCGACTGCACCTATGCAGAGACAGAGCATACTGAGCAGGACAAGAAGAAGGTCGAAAGCCTTGTTTCCGATGCCTTTTTCATGCAGGAAGAGTGCCCCAAAGGCGAAACTTACCAGCACACTGCCGCGGCGAGTCATTGAAACTACCGCTATGAGCGCATCATTATACGCCAAAGCGTGGAAATAACAGGCATCTGCTATACAGAGAAATAGGGAGATGCACAATATCGACCACCGCCATTTGAAGATCTCACGGCGCGAAATGTCAGAGCGACTTTGCCACCATCGCCATATACACAACAATAAAAGCATTACTATTGTCTGATAAATATTAAACCAACTTTGGACAAAGAATGCCGGTAAACCGATACTTCCCATCAGAAACTTGTCATACAAACCGCTACAGGCTCCCAGGATTGCTGCACACACAAGGAGAAGAATCCATAGATTATGCTTGAAATCGATGCCTTCGCGCTTGCCGCTTCGACTTAAAAGCCAGAAAGCAATAACGGCAATCACAACACCCGCCCACTGCCAGGCGTTGAGTCGTTCACCGAAAATCAGGAGCGCTCCCACAACAACCATCACAGGTCGTGTAGCATTAATGGGCCCCGCCAGCGTCAATGGCAGATGCTTTATGGCGAAATAGCCACATATCCACGAACTCAAAACAAGCAAAGCCTTCAGTACCACCCATCCGTGCCATGAAATCTCCCCCTTGGGAACATAGAATAGGCTGTCAAAACTGATATAACCTTGACTACTTCCAATAATAACAGGGAGGAAAAGCAAAGATGATACAAAGGTGTTGAGAAAAAGCACAGGTATAACGGCGTTCTCCCGCAGGCTTGATTTCTTTGCAACGTCGTAAAATCCAAGAAAAAGTGCTGAACACAAGGCCATTAAGAACCACATAAATACTATATTTTATCAAAAAAAATGACAAGGGATTCCATTCCCCACCTATAAAACAATTAACAATTTATCAGAATCTTATGAAAAAAATTATCATGTTTGCCATGGGCGTAGTTGCCTTAAGCATGGTTTCTTGTGGTAATTCCACGAAGCCTGAGCCCGCAGAAGTCGTCACCGAAGCGATTGATACCATTGTTGACGAGTCTGTCGTCACTAATCTCGAGGATGTTTCCAAAGCCCTTGAAAGCGGAGACGCTGAAGCCGTAGAGGATGGTTTGAAGAAACTTCAGGAAAAAGTGGAGAAATTCGTGGAAGGTGGCGATGTGGAAGCCGCAAAAGCCCAAGTTCTCCAAATCCAAAAGTGGTATGAGGAAAACAAGCAGAAGGTAGAAGAGGTTGCAAAGAACGGTGCTACTATCGGTCAACTTGTGAACACTATCTCAAATCTTCCTACTACTGTTGAGGATAATGCCAATGCTGCTGCTGACGCTGTCAAGGCTGATGCTGAGGCTGTAAAGGATGCTGCCAAGCAAAAAGCGGAAGAAGTGAAGCAAGATGCCAAGCAAGAAGTGGAGAACAAGGTGAACGAAACCGCTGAAAAGGCTGCACAAAAGGCAAATGAAGCCGTGAACAACGCCACCAAAAAGGCTGCACAAAAACTTCTTGGACAGTAAACCTTAGAAGACGGATTCAAACTTTTCCATAGTGAAAAGTGAAGTCTCACAAAAAGACATCGGAGCAATACATCTGTTCCGATGTCTCTTATTTTCATTTTTACGGAAGAATATGGGGAAGTCGTCAGAAATGTAAAGGGGATTCTGTGAAAATTTAGAGAATGCAGTCGGTAAATACCTTTTTAGGATTCTTACTTTTTAGATAAAAGACGTTGGATTAAACCATACATCTCCTCCTCTTTATCGATGACTGCTGCCGTATTTCCTAAGGCTTTAAATGCGCTTTAATGTGATTTCCACCAATTCGGGCCACGCTCCAAGTCGGAAGGGAATACCAACAGAGCCAATTCCCCGGCTCACAAATATCGAACGTAGTTTGTTGTTTTTCGCTGTAGCGCCGCTCATTCCATCTGCCGAAGCAGGCACATTTCCCCAATCATCGTAGCGCCCATACCAATTCTTATATATCCAGGATGACGGACTCCAACCGAAAATTTGCAGTTGCATGGCATGGGTATGACCTGCTAATTGAAGTTGAGCCGGCGAGTTTGGAAGTACATGACTGCGCCAATATGCGGGATTATGACTGAGAAGAATACTGAAATTATTGCGCGGAACACCATCAAAAGCGTCGTTTAGATAGCGGTCATACTCTGGCACATGGATGCCATCACCATTGTTTTCAAGCCCTACAATGGCTATTCTTTCGTTTCCGCGTTCTAACATATAATGCTCATTGAGCAGCAAACGCCAACCTATTCGTTGTTGAAGGTCCTGTAAACGTTTAACTTCCTTGTAGCGGTCCTTTGGGAAAATGTCGTTCCGATACATCATGTAATCGTGATTGCCCATTATACTTATGATGCCGTCCTGTGCATGAAGACGTGCCAAAATGGCCTCAAAATGCTCTGCTTCTTCCGCCTTAAAGTTCACTAAATCGCCAGTAAAGACAATTAAATCGGGATTAAGGGCATTTATATGCTCCACGACATTCTCCACAATATCACGACGATTAGCAAAAGTTCCGAGATGCCAATCGGAGATTTGTACAATGCGATAGCCATCAAAAGCCTGTGGTATTTGTGGATGGGCATAAGTATATTGAGTCGTTACAAGACGTTCCGACCCCCAAATATAGCCGTAGCAGAGCGCAAATGCCACACATAGACTGCTTAATATACCAAGTGAACGCCAGAAAAGATGCCAAAAAGGAGACGTTCGGCACAAGAACGCCATTGCCCGACATAGGGCAAAAGGGAGAAGACATACTACCAACACGATTAAAATGATGGCAAAAAGGAAGACATATCGCATCATTTGTTCTAATTTTTGTTTTATTGTCAGACGAATGTTATGGAATCTGTGCCTGGGTATTCCCCATCCGTCTAATTCTCTTATTGCGCAAATTTACCTACTTTCAACAGAATAACAACAACATTTCCGAAAATAACCTTTGCTTTTCTCACCATCGGAACCATCCATTGCAATATCCGCTTTCTGTCTTTCATAGCATTCAATGGGAAGGTCTTCTTTTAGAAATATGAATGAACATAACTTTCTCCGTTAATCATCCGAACAACAACAATCTTTTACAATACTTTCAACTCAATGTAATATGAAACAGGTATTTGATTATTTACAACATGTCGCTTATGCCGCCACCGTTTGCAACCGAGATGGCGTGGTCATTTATCAAAACAGCCTTGCAATTAGCCGCGACGGCAATGTTTTGGGTATGAATCTGTTTAATTGTCACAACGAAAAATCAAAGGAAATCATCAAACATCTTATAGAAACAGGCGAAAGCAACACATACAAAATCATCAAACAGGGGCAAAAACGACTGATACATCAGGCTCCATGGTATGAAACAGACGATGGATATGTCGCCGGACTAATAGAACTTTCCATCACTCTTCCCGATGAATGTCCGACCTATAACCGCGATAAAAACTGAAATAACAGTTATTATAAGAATTTTCGGCAGACTTTCGAATACCTTTTTTCAAAGTTTAATCGATAGTCTGCCGATTTTATTGCAATATATATCTGAGTTTTCGAAATAAACTTCAGATTTGCAGGTTCTTAAATCCAATATATTTTAAGAACTATTCTTGTTGTCGGATTCCGGAAAGTTGGACTTTTAGGCACAAACAACCAATTTAGATCTTGAAAAGTCGTTTATGCAAAAGTTGTTTTTTCGGATATCAGTGCTATAAACCTGCAATTAAGCATGTCATGAATAAACGTCTTCTGTGATAAAGACTCTGAAATCTATTTCAAATTAAGCAACAGAATCTTATCAATTGTTTTGACAAGTTGTTTGCTGTCACAAAGGTTTCGTTTGGAAAATCATTTACATCCTATTAGAGGAATTTGATCTATACCGCTCCTGCTAAGGATAAAAGCAGGTAGAAGATATGAGCAACGATACCAGCACCTATGCCTCCGAAGAAGTGAGCGACAAAGGCTCGCGACAAAAGATTGCGGAATCCGAGAGAATCGAGCATGGCTGTATGGGTGGAAAGATATCCACTCCAGCACATACCCATCGCGGTGCAGACAGCAATAGCGTTGCCATCGAGTATCCCTTGTTTTGCAAATTCCGGGATAAGGCTCAATGCTGCACCCACAGCACCTAAGGCTGTAATGGGAAAAGCAATGAGTTCAGGGGCGGTGAAACCGAATAACCATTCGAAAACGATGTTGATATGACCTGCCAACCAGGGTAAAAGCCGTGTTCCTTCATAGGCTCCGCCGGTATAAACGACGTTTTCTACGCCAGAAACATCCGAGCCAACAACCTGTCCTCCAAAAGTCAGCATCATCACCATTGTAGAAATGATGAGAACACCGGGGATGATGGCAAGACCAATCTCCACACCACTCTTTCCACCATCGAGAAGAGCGTTCAAAGTTCTTATGAAAGTGGAATCCTTATGTTTGGGACCCTCTTGTTCGAATTCCGAATCATCCAGCGATTCATCCACACACTCCTCATTGGCAGGTTCCTCGCGATAGGCAGGATAGTCCTTGCAAATGAAATGCTGCATCAAACGAGTGGATATAATACAACCGGCAAACGCGCCAAGAAGTCCGATAAACGGAGCGGCAAAATAGCCTTGTCCGATCATAAAGACAATAACAATGAGTCCCATACCAAAGGCTGTACCGAAATTGGTAAGGGAAATGAGTTGGTATTTCTTGAAGTATTTGCTGAATTTACGGTCCTTCGAAAGGGATATGATGGCAGGATTGTCACTAAGGAATGTGAGAACCGCTCCCAAAGATGCAACACCGGGAAGGTTGAAGAGCGGAGACATCACAGGACGAAGAAGACGCTGAATCATGTCAACTACTCCAAATTCTACAAAGACTTTGCCAAGTGCTCCGGTAATAACACAAATACCCATGAGATAAAATACGGTATTCAATAAAAGGTCGTGGGCCGTATGCATAATAGTGTTCAGCATATTGGCAAGGCCCATCGTGTTAGCCAGATAACCAAAGAAGATAATTACCAATAGAAGACATGGTAAGCCTTTTGGAATATACGTGCGGATATTTTTCATAAATACGGTGTGTTTTTCGTGACGGTGCGAAATAGAGAACTGAAACATCAAATATCGCCCGTTAGCATTATAGTATTGTGTTGATGATTACTTTGAAAAAAGAATGAGGAGATTTATGACATTCGGTTGAACATATCATATAAGTGTGTCAGGCTTCTCGGAGAAAATCAAGAGCATCGTTGATAAGATTTACAGAAGGTTCTGCATCTAAGATCATTTTTCCAGGCTCTTCAAGAAGCGTAAAGCGTATTTGTCCGGAAATATTCTTCTTATCATGAAGGAGAAGACGACGTATGGCGTCATAATCATCGCAGGTTATAGCCGGTCGACCATAATTTTCCATGACGTTCCGCGCCGTAATTCGAAGGATGTCCGAAGAAAATCCATAGGAAGAAGCACTGATGAAGAGACATGCCACAAGTCCCCAAGCCACGGCATAGCCATGAAGCACCGGAGTTCCTTTGGTCAACAGAAGACTTTCAAGAGCATGTCCAAGCGTGTGTCCAAGATTCAAACATTTCCGTAGTCCACGCTCTGTAGGGTCTTCTGTTACTATTCTCTGTTTGAAGGCAATACTTTCCTGGATAAGTGGCTGTAATGTCTGAAGCATTTCCTGCATAAAATCTTCAGAAAAGGGGGATGCAGAATGGAAATCTTCAAGAAATTTAATGTGAAGTTCCCAGTTTTTTGCGCCAATCAAGAGAGAATGCTTCAACATCTCGGCATATCCACTGAGAAAATTCTGAACATCAAGTGTACGAAGTAAGACTGGGGCTATAATAACACGGGATGCTGAGACAAAACAACCAACCTCATTCTTGCAGCCGTTGAAATCAATTCCTGTTTTTCCACCCACGGAAGCGTCGACCATAGCGAGCAACGATGTGGGAATGTTCACGAAACGAATGCCACGCTTGAAGATACCTGCGGCGAATCCTCCGAGATCGGTGACGACTCCACCTCCAACATTGACAAGCAAAGAATGACGTGTACATCCCGAAACTGAGAGCCATTGCAATACATCAACAAGGGTTTCCCACACTTTTGACGCTTCCCCGGCACGAATTACATGACATAAAGCGTCAGGACCGACAATGTGCGGCAGGCAATGGTGCGCAGTATTGCTATCGGCAAGATAGAAGACCTTGTCGGGTTTTATGGCATTGATTATTTCAGAAAGCGTTTCTGAAGGATGGTCTGTATAGTTGATTTCTTGCATATTGTTTGAGATATTCGGGAGAGAACTTTGACATCAGGAGACCTGACCACGTTCGAAAGCAATGATGTTCTGGCGATAAAGTGGTGGAATGGGCGATGATTTCTGCGTTGTAATATCGAAAAATACCATCACAGTTTCGCTTTCGCATACCACTTGCCTCGTGGAAACATTGACAGCACGCTGCTGAAGAGTGAAACTTTTGTTGCCAAGTCGGCTACAACGTGTCTCCATTACAATCTTATCACCATAGAATATGGGCGAAAGAAAATCGGCCTTGATATTTGCGATGATGGGGACAACGGTCTGAAGACGGAAGTCAGGAGGGAAAACTTCACGGAAGTATTCGTCCTTGCCAAGGTCGTAATAGGAGAAATAACTATTGTTGTTGACATGACGATATGCGTCAAGGTCATTGAAACGTATTTGAATATCGATTTTGCTATAAAAGATAGGTTCCATAGAAAATTGGGGGGATAGATAAGGATGTTCAATGAATTTACCTTGTATTTTTTGGGGATTTCTTATGTATAATCAATTACTTTGAATTGAAAAACTTTAAGTCTTGGATTTCATCCTTCGTTTTTTCGCCATGGCACAACCTATACAGATTTCAAATGCTTCCGTTCTGCTCGTCTGGCTTAACGAAAACTTTCCTAACTTTTATCAAGGAAATCTAAAGGGAATGCCCTTCACTGAGTATTAAGGAGTAGACATTCGCTACCTTTCGTCTTGTTGTTTGCTGTTAACGATGGAGCTGTTACAAGAAAAGATCTATCTTGAAAGGATTTTCAAGAAGGCGGAATATTGGTCAAGCCGTGACAGTTCGTATTCCGGGATTTCCAATGCAAAGGTTCCGGGTACGCCTTCTAAAGCGAAATATCTTTGCAGAATGCAGGCAAGATTAAAGGAACGGCGGTCACCACGACGGATAAGTTCTACGGCGTAACGCCGCAACATGGCTGTATCATCATCGTGTTGTTTGAGTTCTTTGAAGAAAAGGAAGCGCGCAACATCCGTAGAAATGTGAAACAACGTGTTGACAAGCAGGGTGTGATTTTGCTTAATCGGTGGTAGAAGCGTAAGAAAACGAGCAAGTGACTCCGGAGTTGAGAGGAGAGGTGCGACGGCTTCGATGACCTTTCTACAGTCGATATCCGTGATACAAACAGCGGTAAATTCCTCAAATGCCGGTGAAGAGAAGTTCATTGGCCGGTGGGTGTGGATGCTGACCATGGCTTTCAGGAACGTTCCGAGAAAGGCTTTGCTATTGCGATTGACAAAATAAGTGGCAAATTTCCAGAATGTTTCCTCATCGGGGAGCGGCTCCCAAAATGGGAAATCGCGCATCATGCCACATACTTGTCGGTAATCCGTTGTGCGCAAATGTGTCACGATTGTCCATAACGATTCGACATCGGCATGAACAACCATGACACGTAAGTTAGCGTAGCGTGAGGAGTACGACATTTTCTACATGGTGTGTATGGGGGAACATATCGACCGGCTGAACGGCTTCTACGCGATAAAGCGGGTCAAGCATCTGAAGGTCGCGCGCCTGAGTGGCGGGATTACAACTGACATATACCACACGTTTGGGGGCAGCGTTCAGAATAACTTGTACGACATCGGCGTGCATTCCGGCACGAGGAGGGTCGGTGATGATGACATCGGGTCGGCCATGCTCTGCCACGAATTCGTCCGTAAGGATGTCTTTCATGTCACCCGCATAGAAAAGGGTCTTATCATCAAGACCATTAAGACGGGCATTTTCCTTTGCATCCTCAATGGCTTCCGGAACATATTCAATACCTATGACCTTACGTGCAGCACTTGCAACGAAATTGGCGATGGTTCCCGTTCCTGTATACAGGTCGTATACCAGTTCATCACCGGTTAAAGCGGCGAAATTGCGGGCAACCTTATAGAGTTCGTACGCCTGTTCGGTATTCGTCTGGTAGAAACTTTTCGGACCGACCTTGAAACGCAGTCCCTCCATGCACTCAAAAATGTAGTCGGTTCCAGCGAAAGTGACGACATCAAGATCGGAAATGGTATCGTTACACTTCGTGTTATTGACATAAAGAAGTGAGGTGATACAGGGGAAAGCATCGCGAAGATACCGCATCACACCCATGGCTTCCTCACGGTCAGCATCGTTTATGATACAGAATTGTACGAGAACCATGAGTTCTGTTTCCGCACTACCCTTCTCAACAGGACTGTTGGATGTGCGTATCATGACGCCTCGAAGCAATCCTTTGTTCGCACGAATATCATAGAACGATAGTGAATGTTCGAGTGCATAATTGCGTAGTCCATTGCGGATACGGTTGTTTATATCGTCCATCAGACGGCACTCCTCAATGTCAAGTATCTTATCGAAGGCTCCGGAAATGTGAAATCCCAAAGCGTTCATCTGGTCAAAAACCTCACCACTCTTGACTTGCTCAAGGGTAAGCCACTTCTTATTGGAGAAACCGAATTCAAGTTTGTTGCGATACTCACGGATATGTTTGCTTCCAAGAATGGGCATACATTCCGGAAGTTCCACTTTTCCAATACGTTGCAGATGGTCCATCACCTGCTTTTGTTTCCATCGAAGTTGCTCTTCATAAGGAAGAATTTGCCATTTACATCCGCCGCACACACCGTAATGTGGGCAGAACGGCTCGGTACGTTGCGGACTGTAGGTGTGGAACTTTACGGCTTCACCCTCGGCAAAACTGTGTTTTTTTCGTCGAATTTGGATGTCTACGACATCACCTGGCACAACATATGGTACGAAGACGGCCATGCCATCGACTTTTGCCAGGGCTTTGCCTTCAGCGGCAACGTCCGTAATAAGGATATTTTCAAGAATCGGTAATGGTTTCTTTTTTCTTGCCATAAACAGAATGGTGATAGTTTGGATTCCAAATGCCGGGGAAGGCGCATCTGGGTTCAGGAAAGATGCCGGATAATTCGGCAATACGGGACAGATACGACTGTAGAATGTGCTTAATAAAGAAGCATATTCTCAAGGTCGATACGATGATTGCCTATGTGTTCAGCGTCGAGAACGCGGGTAAGCACTTGCATTCCGACCGTTTCCTCGTAAAGAAATCCCCGTTGTGAATACATAAGCAAAGAGGGTTTTATGTCGAGTAATGAAGCATCTTCCGCAGAGATAAGGGCCTGACGGAATGGCACTTCAAGACATTCGGCCTCAGGAGGTGTGAGGGCGGTGTCCAATGCCTTATCCATCACAGCGGCCTCTTCAGGTGTGGCTTTTACCAAAAGCGAGGCCTCATTCCGCAACAATCCAAAGAGATCGCCCTGCAAAATATAGTCGTTAATGCCGAGGGGAGAATAGTCACGTTGTCCGGCAAAAATGATGCTGTGATGCTGGAAATCAATGGAACATAAGGCATATTTCTTTATATCATACAGATTCCAAATGCGTATGTTGGCAGTATCTGGCTGCTCTGAAGCCGTCATTTCCGCCGTATTCATGTTGACAGTTCCCTCAGGGTGTGAGAAAGTCATGGCACCGGAGGGGGACAACATCAATGGATATTCTACCATTTGAGACCGTGTTCCCGCCAAATTCCCTAAGAGTCCTTCGGTAAACGTGACAGAACTTCCGTCTGATGGTGCGGAACGCCGGAACAATGCTTGGTCATCGCCGAGCAAAATATAGGGTAAACGTCGGAGGATGTCAGTACCAAGTACACGGTTATAAGGGGGCTCTACTTCAGCACCTACGACATACATTACCATATCGGAAATGGTTAAGTCGCCAATGTGCAGGCTGTCAATCACCACCGGACGCGCCTGCACCGTGCGTCCATGAACATCAATGTTCAGAGGTTCGGTGGCTGGCTGCCGGATGCCCCATTCTTTAAGGTCGGCCTCGCTGATGACACTGGCGGACTGTCCGCTATGTATCATAAAGGGCAATCGGTGTTCATCATCGGCACTGACCGGGAGCAATACCGGCCAATCGCGACTGACGGGAAGCGTAAAGGATTCTGAACGCCAATGCATACTGACCGGAGGTTTTGCGGCATAATGCTTTGCCAACGCCAGATGCTGTTGAAATGTTTTGCGACGCGAGGCCTTGATTGTGCGTCGCGCACACCATTTCAGCCGTTCCTGACAATAATCCTGCATGTCTAACCAGAGTCCTTCACCGCGAAGAGCCTCAAGACGAACATCTGCAAGCGCCAACAATCCGCGGACATCGAACTTTCTTTCGTAGGTGTGTTCCAAAGTATCTATCAAACATGATATCTTTCGGGCATTGCCTTCAGAACGTGCAAATGCAAGCCGACAGAAGAGAGATTGTTGCGGTGGAAACACGCTGTCGCGGACTTCGGGACTGAGACTTTGGAGGGAATCGTAAAGAACTCTGCAAGGAACCACCTCGCCACGGGCTGCAAAAACAACAGCCCGTCGTGCCATTTCACAATCATCTTCGGCTGCAGCAGCAAAACCTGGCAGCAAAACGAAAAGGAAAAGGAGGAGAATGGATTGACGATGTGGGATACGCATAATGAGATTATGGGAAAGACTTGGAACAAGGTCGGAGGGCAATATGCCCACTGTCAAAGGTCTTGTTGAAATTCCGTTGACAATAAACAGGTACTCAAAATGGTTTAGAAGCATTCCTTACGGATTTTACCAATCCTACCAACATCAATGAAGGGTCCAGACACTCAATGTTGAGAGAGACATTACGTGTGGTAATGGAAAAGGGTGCGAAGAAAAATGTTTTGAATACCTGCTTATCTACTTGAAACTGGGGAGAGTAATGCAGAATAAGATCGGCAAATCCTCAGTATTCAATGCCATAAGGCGGGGAAAACTACCGGTTGCAGCGCTCGAAGAAGCCGATGGCATCAAGTTGTCGGCGCATTTCCTCTTCCTCAGCATCGGTAACTGTCATAAACGGTACACGATTAGGACCCAGGTCAAGGCCGATAAGTTTCATGATACGCTTGCCGCCCACGATGTTTCCACGGAAACGGCAGATGACATCAATTACATCCTGACTGAAATTCTGCAGTTCTCTTGCACGCTCAAGGTCGCCTTCTTTCCAGGCATCAATGATACCAACGAGTGCGCGACCATTGTAGTTTGTTGTGCCACCTATGCCACCTTGAGCGCCACCCATGGCAAGACAAGGGAGAATGGTCTCATCCTGTCCATGGAGCATATCGAATTTTCCGTCCTTATAACGGCGGCAACGATTGTATTCATAGAGACTTTCGAAGGTATATTTGATACCTGCGAGGTTAGGAATGCGACCATCGGCAGCCTGAAGGAAATCATACATCGAGAGAAATGCGCCATTGAAGGCTGGGATATGGTAGTAATAGAACGGAAGTTCGGGTGCTCCGGAAGCAATGGCCTCGCAGTATTGGCAGAGTTGCTCCACACTTCCTATCTTGGGGAACGGGGTTGCCATGGCACCAATTCCCCACGCTCCGATTTCCTGAGCGTGTTGTGCAAGACGATGGCTTGTGGCAACACTGGTACTGCCCACATGAACAATAACCTTAAAGGGCTTTCCCTCGCGCGTCTGGACGGCATTTGCTGCCTTTATCCAGCATTCTGCAAGTTGACGACGCTCGTCTTCCGTGAGCATATATCCTTCACCAGACGAACCATTGATAAAGACTCCCTGAAGACCATTACGGGCAAGAAGGGCTGCGTAGGCGGGAATTGGATCGAGATTCAAACTGCCATCGGCATGAAAAGGAGTGAAGGGGGCATCAATGAGACCTTGTATCTTTTCCATAAACTATTGTTTTTTGAGGGTGAAAATTTATGTTTTTATATGAGATGATTCCGAAAAATCACTGCGCAAAGATACTACTTTTCTTGTATACATAGAACATTTGTCTGCCTTTTTTGCATAAACATTAGTGTTTTGAAGCACTTTTGCCTTTCCATTGCATCATTGAATTCATCAGAAAGTACGTACCCCGAGCACGCGATTATTGTTTTTTTCTGTCGGAAAAAACGTATAATGCGCTAACATACTCCCTGTTATTGGAGAAATATCAAGAGAATATTCCTGTCAAAGAATACAGAAAATCAAAAGCGTATTCATGAATATCTGCTGACCAACATCCAGAAATCCATTAGCAAGAATCCGTCATTGGTGAATTCCATAAAGGAACCCATGAGTAAGTCATCAACAGTATCTTTTGAAGTAATCGGAAAATAGTTTCCAATACATTTTGCTATGTTTTTCAATGCACGAAAGATGTTGTCAAAAAGTGCCGATGTTTGCTTCAAAAAGTGCCGCACTTTATGCTGGAAAGTGCCGATGTTTACCTCACAAAGTTCCGTTGTTTTTTCATCCTATTCAAGCAACATCAATCATCAGTCGTAACATGTTAATAATCAAAGATCTGACATTTTTTCTGTTCAATTTCAACAAAAACGATAACACTTCTCGTAATGTAGTTGAAAAACTAACAGATTGAAACGAAAAATAAACCTACAGAGGGTAAAAAAAATGCCACCATAAAAACATGGAAAGATACGAAATTGCAGAAAAAAATCCTCATCAACAGGTCTATAAGACTTGAAGATGAGGATAATTCTGTCTTTGTATTCGGTTATCGGAAATGGATGTATTTCTATCCGACAGCCGTGGAAGAACGATTATTCAGCCACACAGATGGTACAACGGTTCTTGCGATAGTTGGCCTCGTCGTTGCCGAAAGGCTGTACAGTATCGCCCTTAAAGTCCTTATTGATGCGCTCTGCGGCAATGCCTCTTTGGATGAGTGCATCGTAAACAGCATTTACACGCTGCTTGGAGAGACGGAGGTTGATGGTGGCATTACCGGTGTTCTTGTCAGCATAACCGGTGATGTCAATCTTAGCTTCAGGATACTTGTTAAGGAATGCTACGCATTCTTCAACCTTAAGCATCTCTTCAGGACGGATGTCATAACGATTGATGAGGAAGAAAACATTCTGAATGCAGGGCTTAACCTCGTCAACTACGACAGGAGCAGGCGCAGGTTCGGGAGCAGGCGCGGGAGTGGGTTCTGCCACAGGCTCAGGAGTACGGGCAGGCTCTACCACGGTAGCGGGAACAACTTTCTTGGTTTTTCCGAAACGATAGGTCAGACCGAGTTGACAGGTTACCTGCCAATCCTTGGTCATATTCACCTCGGGAAGATAGTCATGATGTCCATGATGAAGGGCATCTGCTTCGAGGTTGATGTTCCAATGATCGGAAAGTGCGAAGTCGAGCATCAGACCCAGTTTCTCGGTGTGTGCGATACGGTTGGCCTCCGGAGCCATGTGTCCCTCGGGAATAGCCATGGATGAGGTCTGATATTCCGTGAGTCGAAGGTTTTCCTGATATGCATTTACAGTCTTACCATTGGTTCCAAGAACGGTAACTTCGTTCCATTCATCACCCCAAACTTTGTTTCCGCCGAAACCACCAATGAGGTAAAGGTTGAAAACATTGTTGTCGCGATGGTTAAACATGGAGACAAGGTTGACCATGAGGTCGGCCGTAAGGGTGCCGTAATTGAAATCATAGTAGGTTCCCACGGCCTTATATCCTTCGCGACCCTTCCATGCGTTGAGGTGAAGACGGGTGCCAAGGACGGGAGTCCATTGTACTCCTCCGTAAACGGAGCCGGTGCCGGTGAGGACATCACCAAAACTCCACTCGCGGGCATAGCCGTTGGTGACCATTTGAGCACCGCCCTGAAGACCAATAAATCCGTAGGGATAGGTCTTGGTTATTTCCTCTGCATTGGCCTGAAGTCCGAAGGCAAAGAGGGCCAATGCGGAAACGATGAATGACTTGAGTTTCATAAATTTGTTATTTTGATTTATTTTTTTTCGAATGTAATGGGTTCCTTATATAGAATCGTAAAATGTAATTTAGACCTTTCTGGGGAGAAATGGATGTAAAGGACAATGTTGTGCGAAAACATTCGTTTTTATTTTACATCACTTACTCCCATTTCAGACCTGACATCTACGGAATAAGGGGCTATAAAATATCATATTAAACGGAGGAAAATCTTAAAACCCACGTTTATAATAGAGACGTCCGTCACGGATGTACATGCCTTGTGATGGCGGAGTGTGGAGCCGACGGCCCTGAAGGTCGAAGATTCCTTGCGGGGTCGACACATCTTGCTGTATTGAAGATATGCCTGTGGCGTGGGCATCCGTTACATCTTCATAGGTGATTTTCGTACCATTGTTATGTGCAATGTAGTACTTGTCGGTTGTGATGCGGGTAATGTCACCTGTCTGGGGCTTACCATTGCCTGCATTAAAAATGATATTAAAGTAATATCCCGGAGATGTGATGGAGAATGTCTGGCAATACCATTCCTCTCCGTCAAAGGTCTGAATGCTACTTTCAGGCATCAGTTTTCCAGGCCATGACCCGTTAAGCGGCTTGCCGTCGAGGTCCCAGGCATAGAAATAGACAGGCGTCCAGTCAGCCTTTACATGTACAGTGACATCATACGGCTCAAAGGTATGTACGACATAGCGACGTGTGCAGACATCAGTGACATTACCATCAACCAAAAGACCGGCTTTTACTGTCGTTGTGGCATCGATGGTCAAGACTGTACCGGAAGATGCGCGTGTACCATTCGATGCCGTGGGTTCAGAACCATCGAGGGTATAAACAATTTCTGCGTTATCATTCTGGCTTACCGCTACAAGACGGGTTTTCACAGGCTCGTAGTATTCTCCCTCACCTGCGGATAACCAAGCGCATTCCGCCTCACGTGAGAGGAGGTATTTGTAGTGGTATCCAGAGAAAATTTCCACATATTTTGTAGCGTTTGCACCGGCAAGTTTAATCTCATCTGTTGCACCAAGTTCACAAAGCAGCCGACATCTTTTGCCCTCAGCATAGCGAGCATAGTAGCGGGCATTGCTGGCAAGTGTAAGATATTCGGATTCGTTGTGGATTCCTGCCAAACGACGGGCCTCAATCATCGATTTGATTTCAGGCTTATAGGCGAGCCAATGCTTGTAGAAGACGCAGGGTGTTCCCGGCATCATCAGCAGATACGCATTGGCAGCAAGCGTATCACGTAAGATGGGATCCTGAACTTCGGTTTCCGAACGCTTCTCCATATCATGATTTTCAACGAAGGTTACAGCATAGCGTCTGTAGTCTTGTTTGTTGATAACCATGTCGGTAGAACCCAACTTGCTCCAATCATTGTTGTTGATAGCATCGCGCACTCTGTAACGGAATTGGAAATCGAAAGCCGCGCTGGTGGGAGCACCATTGACAGATGTTCCGGAAATCCAATTCTGAATGGCTTGGGTTCCATCCCAATATTCTCCTACTGAGAAGCGAGGATTGGCGGACGAATTGTATTCGCCTGTGTAGGATGCACTGTATCCTTTCACCATATCGTAACGGAAACCTTCGTAGCCGAGGTCGTTAAGCAGGAAATCAAGGTACGATTTGATGCAACGATTGACGTTTGCGGACTTATGGTCTATGTCGCGACATCCGTCCCAACCTTCGCCGGTATCGTTGTCCGCAGAAATGCTGATACCCTGCTTGTCGGCCCATGCGCGCGTCTGTCCGTTGTCATCGTTCGCACAAATGTCTGTGGGGAGCATTTGGAACGTTTCACCATTATAGCTCTCTTCGGGGAAGTCGACCCACGAACCTCCGAAACCAAGATTGTTGCGGTGGTTGATGACCACATCGGCAATGATGCCGGTTCCCTTTTCACGGTATGTGGAAATCATGGAGCGCAACTGGCTTTCGGAGCCAAAACTGCTGTTATGGTCGTAATAGTAGACGGGCATGTATCCCATCACGTTGTAGGTGGTATTGCAGTTTCCGGACTGCGGAACCCAGATAAGGCTGAAATACTTGGAGAGTTCATCACTCTGCTGTTCAAGATAACTCCACTGGGAATCGCCATAACTGTTCCAGTAGAAGCCCTGAAGCATGACACCGTCGTATTGCGACGGCCAACCTTGTGCAGAAACTTGCTGAGGAAGGAACTGTACTGCAGCAAGGAGCAGCCAAGGGAAAAGCGTATGTCTCATGATAAAACTTTTAAGGGGAGGAACCAGGATTGCGGCAGAACAGAGAGCAAGAACCTGCTACCCCCGGCTTCGTATCACGGAAAAGGGGAGGGCCTGCGTTCCGAGTCAAAGCCGATACGGATGACATAAAGCGGAACGCAGGCAATAAAAGAGGACCGGATTATTCTACCGTGCAGAAAATCTTGTCGCTGGTCTTGCGGGTGGGATAGAGTTTCACGGTGTTGCCGGCAACGGAGATGTTGGCACCGTTGGCGCAAAGGTCGCCGATGTTGGCACCGTCGCCGTTGGCTCCGAGGTTGATAGCCCAGTCGTTGTTGATGCGGAACTTCCAACCATTGGCGGTAAGACCGGCGTTGGTGGCCTCGTAGCAATACTCTTCGGCATTCCAGGTCATAACCACATCGCCGCCCCATCCGTTGAAGTCGCCGATGATACCCATGGTCTTCACCTCAGTGGCGGTAATGCTCTTTCCGGGAAGGTCAACCACGAAATAATATACACTCTCGCCACCGCTCACACCGATGTTGCCACCGCAGTCTACAGCGGCATCGTTGAAGGCGGTAAAGCGACCCGAGTTGATTTCACCGTCCCAGGAACCCTGAACGGTCTGGAACTTGAACTGGTTGCCCCATCCATTGGGGTCAGCACAGTATACAAAGCCGGTGTAAACTCCGTCGTTGGCAGGCGACTGAAGTTTCTGGGCTGCCTGGCTCCAACCATCGGTGGCACCGATGAAATAGATGTACTCGCCGTAACTGATCTTTTCGATGAGATAGGTGGAGTTAAGGACGTCGACAGTGAACTTCACATACTTGGCATCGCCGGCTACGCTGACCTTGAAGGAACCTTCGTCGGTGAGTGCGGAACGACGGTCGAAGTGTCCGGTCTCACCGACAAGATTCATGCCGTTGCCTTCAAGGGCTCCGAAGACATTATTCCAATCGGCAGTTTCGACCGTCTTGTCGTCGGCAAAGGCAAACCAGCAGTCGCCATCGGTGACGGGGAAGGTGATGGTGAAGACGGGATCGTCATAGACGTTCTTGTCGCTGTGAGCGAAAGGCATGGCAGTGCAGGTGGGATTCCATTCAGAGGGAGCACCGATGAGATAGAGGTTGGGATAGAGCTCGGGGGCAAGGAGTTTGGCCTTGATGACGAAAGGAGCGGAGGTGGCGGTCTTTACGCTGGTGGTACCATTGGAAATCCACTGCTCGACGGTAGCCTTGATTTCGCGTTCATAAGGAGCTTTTCCATAATTTGCCTCTATGTAGTATTTGAGGTCGGCGACAGCCATCTTGCCGGAAGCACCGATTTCATAGACGCTCTCTCCAAGGTGGAGGAGATAGTAGGGCGATGCATAGGCTGCATCGGAGGAGGTAGGAGCCTGAATGGTGCAGACCTGGACAGAGTCGAGATCTTCTTCAAGTAGTTTTGCAAAGTCAATGAGGTTGACTGCGGCTACACTACCATTGCCGAAAGTGGCAGTTTCGGGCTGAGGGTTCTGCTGGGGAGCTGACCAGTCGGTATAGTCGTCAGTACATGCCACCATTGCAGTTACCAGTGTGATGCCCAATATAAGTTTCTTGAACATAATGCGTATGGTTTGTATGCAGGGGAATGAAGATTGCGGGGGCTACCCCCTACGCCGTCCGTCACCATGACGGCAATGGCGGAGGAGTAAACGCCGCCGGAATGTCCGCTGCAGGGGTTTTACAATGCGACGATACTGAACTCGCCGGTGATATCATTATAAGAGATGCAGTATTTGCCAACGGGAAGCCCCATGTCTTCACCGTCACCTGCCACACCTACATAGTTTACTGCGTTCTTCACGCTGCCGAAGCCCTTCCACTCTTCGTTGGGACGGAACTTGAAGCCGCACACACCATCGGTGCAGACATCTTCGGTCACTTCGAGGACATAGTACCATGCATGGTTCTCCACACCTTCCTTGTTGTAGGGAAGCATATCTTCGAATTCCCAGCCGTTGAAGGCACCGGAGATACCCATCTTGTCGAGCACCTTGGGAGTGATGTCCTGCTTCTCCATCTTGGCCTTGAGAGTCTTGGTGTCCATCGTCACAAGATAATAACCGTTCTCAGGTGCGAGGATGTGGCCTCCGTCGCCTCCATTGTCACGGTAAATGATTTCACCCTTCTTACCACGGTTACCGGTCATACCATAGTTCCAGTTAAAGTCGGCAGGCTGGATTTTCCATCCGGCAAGGTCCGACTCATTGTTGTCCTTATAGTCATCGGTAAGGAAATAGTTGAGGTACTGGATGGTGCCTTCACCGGTCTTCTTATCGTATTCGTAACCGGGAACGAGGAACATGGGAAGTGCCGACTCACCGATGACAGAACCCCACTTTCCACCGAACATGTTACCAACAAGGTACCACATGACAGGGGTTGCATTCTTGAGTTCAACGTAGTAGGGAGCCACTTTGAGGCTTACAGGATTCGAGAAGATGGGGAAGTACACGTTGGAAGAAGCGTCGAGAATGACGGACTTCACACGGACAAAGAGTTCAGAAACTGCAGGGACCTCGCTCTCAGGCCAACGGTTGAGCTTTTGGAGCATGGTGGCAACATCGGAAGCCGAAAGAGTGAAGGTGCACGAAGTGGTTGTCTCGTCGAGTGCGATGAAGTCGGCCGCACTATTGTCGTCGGATTCAGCGTCATAGGCCGTTTCGAACGAGCCCTTGGTGGAAAGCTGGATGCTGTAGGTGGCCACAACGGGCGCTTCCATGTCAGTATAGCCCTCGGGCTGCGACCAGGAAAGGGCAATGCCCTTGGACTGCGCAAGGTCGACAACGCCTTCGCCTACGGCTGGCTTGTTAAGGACGAAAGAAGTTGGCTGGGTGAGCGTGGGATTGCTGTCACGGTCGTCTTCACAGGCGGTAAACATTACCACAGCAGTGAGGGCAAGAGCAGCCATTGAAAGTATCTTTTTCATATTATCAATATTCTTTTGGAAATATTTTTTTTAGTATCCCGCATTCTGGGTAAGATTGGGATTTGACTCAAGGTCATCGCTGGGAATGGCGAAGACATTGAGATGGCTGTCGAAACGGATACCATTCTTGGCACCACCCTTCCACTGCCACTTATAGGTGGCGGATTCACCTCCGAACTGTCCGAAGCGGACGAGGTCGGTACGACGGTGTCCTTCGAAGAAGAATTCGCGGGAAAGTTCATCAAGGATGAAACTGAGGGAGTAAGTGCCAAGGGTGTTGGTATTGGCACGCTGACGGATGGCATCGACGGCTTTGGTACCTTTGGCAGAAGTCTGGCCTCCGTTCAGGCGGGCATCAGCTTCGGCAAAGATGAGATAAGCCTCGGCACTACGCATAAGGAAGAAGTCGGCGTCGACATACTTGCTGTTGTGGGGCGTACCTCCGCCTGCATAATTGTTGCTGAACTTTGCGCAGCTGATGCCGCTGGTGAATTCACCCGGGGTTTCTACACTTGCCGTACGGTCTACACCAAAGAGGAGTGCACGGTCGTCGCCGGCAGCAGCAATGATTTCCCTCGTGTTGAGACCTTCGGCAGCAGTAGCATTACCCTCACCGAGGAACTTCTCGACGAAATCGGGACGGCAACGGTTTCCGGCCCAATATTCCGACGTTCCGAAGACACCCATATCAGCCTTCGTGGTGGAGGCAAGGAGGAAGAGCGTAGTACCCCAGCTGCTGGTGGTGGTACCGTCCTGCAGAACAGGGAGTACAGCCTCGGCTGCAGCCGATGTTTCGCCATTGTCGCCCATGAAGAGCATCTGGTATGCACTGTAGCCGTTCATGCCCTGCGTGTTGAGCTTGTGGGGACCGTCCATAACGAGTTTGGCATACTTCTTGGCGTTCTCCCACTGTGCCTCACCAGCATATACTTCTGCATTCAAGTAAAGACGTGCAAGAAGGAGGTCGGCGGCATTGCGGTCGGCACGGCCATAAGTTTCGTCGCTCGACTTACGGGCTGCGGGCTCAAGCATGTCTTCACGAACGGCAAGAAGTTCGCTCTCAATGAACTTGTACACCTGCTTACGGCTGGCTTGGGGAGCATTGTCAGCACTGAGTTCTGTAAGGAAAGGAACATTGCCGAAGCAGTCCATGAGGTGATAATAATAAAGTGCACGGAGGAAACGCACTTCGGCAGTCATAGTCTTGTCGTAATTGCCAGCCACATCAGGATCGAGATAGTGGTTGCAATAGGTGATGCCTGCGCAAAGACGATAGTAGAAGCCACGCGTCATGGGGTGGCTGGCATCGTACTGGTTATAGTTGAAGGCAGGAATACCTTCGTCGCCCCAGCAGCAGATGGCCTCGTCCGTCGTGAGTTCGTTGGCATTGAAAAGTTGGCGCACGAAACCTGTGGTACCACCATCAAGACCGTCAATGTCGCAGTCGCCATTGGCACCACCCTGTCCGGCAAGGGCCATATTGGCATAACACTTGTTGAAGAGTCCTACGGGGTCAACCTCCATCACGGTAGAGGGGTCGATAGGGGTAACGTCAAGATCGCCTATGCACGAAGTGAGTCCCATTGACAGCATCGCAACTGCACAAGGGAGCATATGTTTAAGTTTCATATTGTGAATCAGAATTAGGCGTTAGAAATTAGAAATTGACATTCAGACCAAGCTGGATGGTGAAGGGGCGGGGATAGAGGTTGTTGTCGATACCACCGGAAACTTCGGGGTCGAGGCCCTTGTAGTTGGTGAAGGTAGCCACGTTGGTGGCGGCGGCATAGATACGTCCACTCATACCCTTGTATTTGCCGGAAGCGAGGAAATTCTCGAAACTGTATCCGAGTGTGATGTTGTCGAGTTTCACGAAACTTCCGTTCTGTACAAAGTAGTCGCTGACCACATTGTCGTAGGTTGCCCAGTTGAGCTGTGCAGAACTCATGAGAATGTTGTGGTTGTAACCGGCATATGCAAACGAACTGTCATAGGTCTTGGAAACGTTGCAGAAACCTGCCTCCACATCATTATATACGTAATTGCCCCAACTGCCGCGGAAACCGAGACCGAGGTCCCATTTCTTATACTGCAGACGGGTGCTGAGACCTGCCTGCCAGGGAGCGTCGGGACTCTTGTAGAAGTACCGGTCAGCTTCGGTAATCTGTCCGTCGGAGTTACGGTCTACGTATACGCCTTCGAGTGCATGTCCGTTCTCGTCATAAACCTGCTGGTACACATAGAAACTGCTCTTGGGATGTCCCTCGGCATGGGCCTGTACGGTGTTTCCGGTTCCGGCACTGATGCCGCCGGTCTTGATCTTCTGTCCACCGGCAGTCTTGGTGATTTCGTTGTGATTATAGGTAGCGTTGGCACTGATTTCCCAGAACCATCCGTTCTTCTGAATAGGACGGTAGGTAAGTGCCACTTCCACACCCTTGTTCTCCATGTCACCGACATTTCCGGTCACCTGGTTGCGGAAATTCGAAAGGGCAGCCACATATACGGTATTGATGAGGTCGGTCGTCTTGCGGAGATATGCATCAACGCTACCGAAGAGCTTGTTGTTGATGATACCAAAGTCAAGACCCACGTTGTAGGTAGTGGTGGTTTCCCACGTAAGGTTCTTGTTGTAGGCATCGGGACGGTAAAGTATACCATTGCCCATAGCAGGATAGTAGGAGTCGGCTACGCTGTTGACGTTGTACGAAGCAAAATAGCTGTAATTGCCGATACCGTCCTGCTGACCGGTCTGACCATAGCCAAGGCGCAACTTGAGTTCGCTTACCCAATCGACATTCTTGAGGAACTTCTCATCCTTGATACGCCATGCGAAAGCGAAGGAGGGGAAAAGGCCCCACTTGTTGCCCTTGGAGAAACGGCTGGAACCGTCGTAACGCACTGTTGCAGTGAAAATATAACGGTCAAGAAGGATGTAGTTGGCACGTCCGAAAACGGATGCGAGGAAGCTTTCGCCTTCCCAGGGTTTACCCTTGGTGTTCACCTGCAGGTAGTCGGTCACGCTACCATCATTGCCATATACGGGTTGCTGGCCATAGCCGAAACCGTCGCCCTTATAGTGCTTACGGCTCCACTCATAACCGCCCATGATATCGAAGTGGTGCTTGTCGTTGAAGTCCTTGTAATACTGCAGGTATGCAGAGTAGCTGAGATTGTAGCGGGTTTCCTTTTCCCACTCGTTCCATCCATAATAGAATCCGGCATAGCTGTAAGGGTTGCTCCAGTTTTCAATGCGTCCCTTGTTATATTCCACCGAACCATTAACATGGAAACGAAGGTCTTCCAAACCATGAATCTTATAGTCCATCTCGGCATTACCGATAAAGGTATTGTTTTTACCGGTATTCTCCTTGTTGTAAAGCAGGCTAACGGGGTTTCCTGTAGTATTGGAGTCGAAAGCGTCGGGCCATCTCGGGTCGTTGTATGAACCGCCGTCCTGAAGCCATTCAAAATAACCGCCAAGATTATCCCAACGGCTTGCCGTTGCAGCATACTTGCCATCGTTGCGGGCATACACTGGCTGTGTGGGGTCCATGCGGGTGGCAGCACTGATGGCTTCCGTGTTGGCCCAGCGGATATTGCTGTGCATCACGCGACCGTTAAAGTTAAAATTGAGGTGGTCATCGAGCAAACTGGGAGTCAAACTGATGCTGGCAGTATAGCGTTCGAAGTCCGAAGTCTTGAGCACACCTTCCTGACCAAGGTAGCCAAGGCTGACACGATAAGGCATATTTGCGAGGCCTCCAGCCAGTGTTATGCCATGTTCATGGTTGATGGCAGTCTGGTAAATCTCGTCCTGCCAGTTGGTGTCAGACGTACCAAGGAGGGAGTATGCTGTGGAATTCTCACCATAATAGTTCTTGATGAAGTTGCGATATTCCGCAGCATTCAATACATCAAGTTGGTCGAGGTTCATGCTGAGACCAAAGGTTCCATTGTAACTTACATGGGGTTTCTGGTCCTTGCGTCCCTTCTTGGTGGTGATGATGATGACACCATTTGAACCACGGCTACCATAAATGGCGGTTGCAGAAGCGTCCTTCAGCACTGTAAAACTCTCAATATCCTGAGGATTGATTGAACTGAGGATGTTTGAACTTCCCTTTCGGGAGTCGTTATCCATTGCAAGACCATCGATAACAATAAGGGGATCGTTCGATGCGTTGAGGGATGAACCACCGCGCACGCGGATAGTTGCACCTTCACCAGGTGCACCACTATTGCTGATTACGCTGACACCGGCAATCTTACCCTGGATCATATCCTGGGCATTGGTAATAAGACCATGGTTCTTCTCATCGGGTTTAATGGCAACGACAGAACCTGAGAGGTCGTTTTTCTTGGCAACACCATAACCAATGACAACAGCCTCACCGAGATTGTTCGCCATTTCCTCAAGTGTTACAGCCACAGGTTGGCCATCCCAACGGATTTCCTGAGGATCATAACCGATGAATGTGATGCGAAGAACGGCACCGGGCTTCACTCCGGTAATGACAAAATTACCGTCATTATCGACCATTGCACCGTTTGTTGTGCCCTTTACTACTACAGAGGCTCCAGTAAGGGGGTCGCCGTTGGCATCAACGACAGTACCTTTACAGGGACTGCTCTGCTGTGTCACTGCATAGGTTTCCACCGGTGCAGTTTCTGCCATTGCAAAGCCTGTAGGAAGGCCCATCAAAAGCAGCATCAGACTGACTGATTTGAAACGTTTTAGCATATCGTTATTTCTTTTGAAAAATTTTGTTTCCTTTATTTATATAATATTGTGTGGAGCAATGATAGCAAATTCTCCACAGAATTATGCGAATGTATCTGTGGAATGTCCTGAGAAAACACGTCTACAGATTCCTAACTGCGGAAATTCAAACCCTCTATTTGATGGAGATGGCGAAACCTCCTCCCGAAGCGGCCTGCAATTTTTTCAACACCGTCTTGTTGGTTACCTTGCGGGTTGTGATGACATAGCCCTCAGGATTGTTGTACCAAGTCGTACCCTTCGCATCTGCATAGATGGTTGCGGTGTAGGTTTTTCCAGGGGTTAGGAAGTCCAATGCGATGTCGGTTGTATGACCAGTCTCGGCGGCAGAGCATCCGATATACCATTCATCAGCACCCTTTGCCTTGCGGGCAGTAACAATATATTCGCCTGGTTCTGCCTCAAGATACAGACTTTTGTCCCAATCGCAGGGAACATCCTTGATAAATTGGAAGGCATCCATCTTCTCCTTGTAGTGCTCGATGATATCGGCTGCCATCTGCAAAGGACTGTAAAGCGTCACATAAAGGGCCAACTGACGGGCAAGTGTCGAACGAACCTTGCTGGTATTGCCAGGAACCCACTTGCTAAGATCCATCACAAAGATGCCTGGTGTGTAGTCCATCGGCCCACCTATGAATCGAGTAAACGGAAGAATAGTCGTATGATTTACGGGATTTCCGCCAAAACTTTCGTACTCTGTACCACGAGCACTCTCGTTTCCAATCCAATTAGGCCATGTCCTGCAAATGCCGGTTGGGCGCGTTGCCTCATGGGCATTAACCATGATATGGTGTTTGGCCGCTTCCTTGATAGTATATAGGTAATGATTGTTAAGCCATTGGCTATAGTGGTGCTCGCCACGGGGGCAAATGTCACCTACATAACCCTGCTTGACCGCGTCGTAACCATATTCGTTCATCATGGTATATGCCGCATCAAGGTGCCGCTCATAATTGCGGATACTGGCGGAAGTCTCATGGTGCATCATCAATTTCACTCCCTTTGAATGGGCGTAATCATTGAGATATTTGAGGTCGAAATCCGGATATGGTGTCACAAAATCGAATACATAGTCTTTCTGATGTCCGAACCAATCTTCCCAACCTACGTTCCAACCTTCTACAAGTACCTCGCTAAAACCATGTTCTGCAGCGAAGTCTATGTAATCTTTGACGTGCTCAGTGGTTGCACCATGCCGTCCATTTGGCTTAACCTTATCGTAATCGGTCACTCCAAGTTTCACACTTGATACAGCATCTGTATAACTCCACGTACTTTTACCCGTTATCATTTCCCACCAGACACCTATGTATTTTGTAGGATGAATCCAACTGGTATCTTCTATTTGACAGGGTTCATTTAGGTTGAGTGTGATGCGGCTGGCCAGGATATCCGTGGCTTCATCACCAACGATAACGGTTCGCCAGGGTGAGGTTGTGGGAGTTTGCAGATCGCCCTTATCGCCACTTGCGCTGGGAGTAAGATGGCTTGTGAAACAATTATTCGTCTGATCATAGTCGAGATGCATGGTTGCATAGTCGATACATGCGGCCTCATGAAGGTTGATGTACAGGCCATCATCGGTCTTCATTTGGAGCGATGTCTGCACACATGCAGGACCTGCTGGAGTCTGGCTGCTATTTGGAGCAACGGCCTCCTTCATGCGACCTGCTATTTCGCTGAGACGTGTAGTCTGCCATTCGTACTCCTGTGTATCGTAGTCACCGGCAATCCACCAAGCCTTGTGGTCACCATTGAGGGCAAATTCTGTCTTTTCCTCCTTGATGGTAAAGTATGTGAGATTCTTTTGGTCAGGAAATTCATAACGGAATCCAAGTCCATCATTGAAAAGACGGAAACGAATATCCATCTTTCTCTCGTTCTTTGCTTGTGAAAGATGAACCAAAAGTTCGTTGTAATTGTTGCGGATGCTACTTTCTTCACCCCAAACGGGTGTCCACACCTCGTCGTGTGTGGCATTTTCCGTAGTCTCTACATTAAAACCTGTCTGTAAATCGGCACGGCGAACGACTGCATTTTCTGCGGCAGCAGGGGTCTTCCAGTCGAAATCCGTCATCTTTGTCGGGTCTTCAGGCTTTAATTGATAACCGAGATGCGAAGGGGCAATGACGACTTTTCCACAATACGAAAGGCTGTACGTTGGACATCCAGCAGAATCAACGCTGAAGTTCATCTTTAATTTTCCATCAGGGGAAGTGATTTCCTGGGCTGATAGTCCGAGGAATGTACACAATGCAGAAGCAAATAGAAAAAAATTTTTCATAGTAATTACATTTTAGGAAAACGCTAAATGTGGTGTGTCTCCTGTCACATATTGGCATAACGCATCTTAACGCATGGCCATATTTTAGCCTTTTCCGACCGCAAATTTACAACATAATTACAATATTAATATAGCAAAAACGCAAAAATATAGATGTTTTTCTTGTGATATTTTATACATTCTGCTGTTAATCAATGTGTTATAAGTTTGTCTTAAAGGCAAAAATATAATTTTTATCAAAATTGTTTGTGAGGTTGAAATGACAAAATTCGATGAAAAACATACTTTTTATCCATTCTTAAGAGTGTAAAGACAAGAAATATTAACTGAATGTTGGGGAAACAAATAAATCATTTTCCAGTCTTTTTATTGATAGGATATGATAAGTAAATGATACGTTCCGGCATATCTCAACAATAATCATAGGGATATAAAGCGAAATTATTGCTGAAATCAAAGAGAAAATCCTTTGTTTTGTTTCTTTTAGCGGGATTCTTTTGATTAAAAGACATAAATCTTGAACAAAAGGTTTATTTAACTTTTGCAAACTGATTGTTTTACAGAAGATTACCGACTTTTTGTATATTGTTTTTTAATATCAGCACAAAACATGTGAATATTCTTATTCCTTATTGGAAATATGCAAGGTCTTGACTAAGCAAAAGTGACTTTTCTTATATCCCGAAAAAGTGTCTCTTGTCATGTTTATCAGATGTTGTTTGATGAAAATGTTGCACTTTGATTGAAAAACATCGGATGTTTTTATCATAAAATACGGCACTTTACGTGGGAAAGAACGTTGTTTTTTTTCTAAAAAACACTGGCTTTTAAATTATATTCATGCCAGATAAGCAAAAAAAAATCCCTCCGGAAAACAGCAATAACTGTCTACCGGAGGAAATAAATAGAGCAATGATATTATTAAAATGCGGTACTGTTTTTAGAAATCCTCAACGGTTTATCGCTTCCCAAACAGGAAAACATTGCCGCCTTCTGGTGGTGATTTCGACAAATAGTGCAGATAACATAGACTGGACAATACCGCAATTTTAACAGTTTATTTGCGGTAATCTTCAACCGCTGCAGGCGTAAGGTTCATCACAAAATGGTGATGTTTGGTCACCTCAGCCTCGGCGTAGTTCATGAATACACGGGCACTTCTCTCAAAGAGTTCAGGCTGCTGGGTCGCATTGTACTGAATCAAGTGGCTCATGATGCTGTATGCCGCCATCTCATAAAGGTGACGAGCGCACAAATCAAGGAAGTCTTGGTCACCGGCATCTTTGGCGTGTGCTGTGGCTTCTTCAAGCATGTTGGCCATAAGCACGCTACGAAGTTGCAGAGGCTTCATACTTTCACTTACTTCCTGCGCTTCAAATTCACGGCATTGTGCGAGGTAAGAGCCATTGGTGACGTAACGAATACCTGCAACAACCTGAAGTTGGGTGGTTCCTTCATAGATACTTGTGATGCGGGCATCGCGGTAATAGCGCTGGCAAGCATACTCCATCATGAAACCGCTACCGCCATGAATTTGGATACAATCATAGGCATTTTGGTTGCAGAACTCCGAGTTCATACCCTTGGCAAGCGGAGTGAGGGAATCGGCAAGTTTGGCATATTTCTTCTGTTCCTCGCGTTCCTCAGCAGTAAGTTTCTCACCTGCTGCCTTGCGCTCACGCTCAATGTCATCGAGGGCTTTGTAGATGTCAACGTAACGTGCGGTCTGATAGAGAAGCGCACGGCCGGCATCGAGTTTGGCTTTAATGAGACTGAGCATGTCATAGACGGCGGGGAAGTTGATGATGGCCTTGCCAAACTGCTCACGATCACGGGCGTAAGCGATGGCTTCGTCGTAACATGCCTGGCTGATTCCTACACTTTGAGCGGCGATGCCCAATCGTGCGCCATTCATAAGCGCCATCACATACTTTATAAGTCCCATACGTGTGGAACCAACCAACTCGGCACGGGCATTCTTATACGTAAGTTCACAGGTTGGACTTCCGTGAATTCCGAGTTTATTTTCAATACGGCGTACGTCAACACCGCCTTGACGCTTGTCATAAATGAACATCGAGAGTCCTCGACCGTCTTTTGTTCCTTCCTCAGAACGGGCAAGAACGAGGTGTTGGTCTGCATCTCCGTTAGTGATGAACCGCTTTACACCATTAAGAAGCCAGCATCCCTCTTCCTCAGAGTAGGTCGCCTTGAGCATTACGCGCTGAAGATCGGAGCCAGCATCGGGTTCTGTGAGGTCCATACTCATGGTTTCACCCTTGCATATCCGAGGAATGAAGCGCTTATGCTGGTCTTCGCTACCAAATTCATAGAGAGTCTCGACACAGTCTTGGAGACTCCAGATATTTCCAAAGCCAGCATCCTTGTGGGCAACAATCTCTGCACACATGGTATATGGGGTAATCGGGAAGTTAAGTCCGTCATATCGGCGGGGCATTGTCATACCATTCATGCCAGCCTTCACCATTGCGTCAAGATTTCGTTCGGTTCCACTGGCATAACGTACGCGATGTCCTTCATGATGAGGGCCTTCCTGGTCTACTCCTTCAGCATTCTCACCGATAATGTTTGCTGTAATGTCACCGACAATGTCGAGAACGCGGTCATAAGAATCCATAGCGTCCTCAAAATCATCGGGAGCATAGTCGTATTTCCCCTTGTCGCGGAAGTTGCGTTCCTTGAGTTCAACGATACGTTGCATAAGGGGATGGTTGAGCTCAAAACGGAGCTCTGGTCTATCTGAATAGCAATTAGCCATAATTTTGCTTGGATTGTTAGGATAAGATTACTTGGAATTGGCCTTATAATACTTAATCATTTTGGGCACAACTTCCTCAACACTGCCTGTGATAACATAGTCGGCAAGTTGGTTGATGGGGGCATTCGGATCGGTATTGATGGAAATGATGATACCACTTTCCTTCATACCTGCCACATGTTGGATGGCTCCGCTGATACCACATGCAATGTAAACCTTTGGGCGTACAGTGACACCCGTCTGGCCAATCTGAAGATCGTGTTCACAGAATCCGGCATCTACAGCCGCACGGCTGGCACCTACCTCGCCATGAAGTTCCTTTGCGAGTTTGCGAAGAAGGTCAAAACCTTCCTTTGAACCAACACCATAGCCTCCGGCTACAACGATAGGAGCACCTTTAAGGTTGTTCTTTGCCTTTTCAACATGGCGCTCAAGCACCTTGACAACAAAGTCTGTTTCGTCAACATATTGGCAGACATCCTCATAAACCACATCTCCCTTATAATCAACATCGAGAATTTCGGCTTTCATAACGCCAGATCGTACAGTTGCCATTTGGGGACGATGCTCAGGATTTACAATGGTCGCAACAATATTTCCTCCAAAAGCGGGACGGATTTGGTATAAAAGGTTATCGAAAACCTTACCACTCCGCTTATCTTCATACGAACCTATCTCGAGAGCCGTGCAGTCTGCAGTAAGACCACTCATGTGTGCTGAACTGACACGTGGGCCAAGATCACGACCAATCACGGTAGCACCCATAAGACAGATCTGAGGTTTCTCTTCCTCAAAGAGTTTTACAAGGATGCTTGTATGGGGCTTTGATGTGTAGGGATAAAGACCTTCTGCGTCAAACACGTGTAGTTTGTCTACGCCGTAGGGAAGAATCTGCGATTCCACCTGACCTTTAATACCCGTTCCTGCGACAACCGCCTCAAGTTGGACGCCAAGTTCGTTGGCAAGTTTGCGACCTTTGGTGAGGAGTTCAAAACTTACTTCCTCAACTGTCGTCTTATCTATTTCGCAATATACAAATACGTTGTTCATAAGTTGGGAATTAGCCGATGGTATGGCTGTTGAGGAGTTCGACAATAAGTTCTTCTACATCTGCATCACTGCCGGAAAGTTGTTTGCTTTCCTTTGCTTTGAACACAATGTTCTGCACGGCTTTCACCTTGGTTGGCGAACCTGCGAGACCGCATTGTTCGAGGCCTGCATCAATATCCGCGGCACCCCATTGCTTGATTTCAATGGTGGCTTTAGGATTGTTCTCCGCAGGTGCTGCGGCTTTCTTGTATTTCATCACGCGCTTTGCGTTTTGAGGACGGCATGCAGGCGCACTTCCAGTAATGGTAAGGAGGCAAGGCATAGGTGTTTCAACCTTCTCTATACCGCCATCAATGCGGCGAATGACTGTCAACTTACGGCTCTTTTCACAGATGTCCTCAATACTTTCCACGTAAGTTACCTGGTCAAGACCAAGTTTTTGCGCAACTTGAGGACCAACCTGTGCGGTATCACCATCAATAGCCTGGCGACCTCCAATAATAAGATCTGGTACTCCAATCTTACGGATCGCCATGGAAAGGGCATAACTTGTGGCTAATGTATCCGCTCCTCCCAAAGCCCTGTCTGTTAGAAGCACGGCATCATCGGCGCCACGATAGAGGGCGTCGCGTAAAACATCGGAAGCCTTGGGCAGACCCATTGTAACAACGGTAATTGTAGTACCGGGGAATTGATCCTTTAGGCGAAGGGCCTGTTCAAGAGCATTGAGATCTTCCGGATTGAAGATGGCGGGCAAAGCACTACGATTGACGGTTCCTTCCGGTGTCATGGCGTCAGGACCCACATTACGAGTGTCGGGTACTTGCTTGGCAAGCACAACAATTTTCAATGTCATATTTAATAAATAATGTGTATTATATTTCATGCCGAAGCCAAGACACCTTCATAAAAAGCGCCTTGGCTGCGGACATTTTCTCAGTTAAGTCATGAAAATCATACGAGCATCGTCTGTTCCTTTCCTATGCTTCACAGAAGTCACAGCGAACAATGTTGCCATTCTGCATCACGAACTTCAGTTGCTGCTCTGCATCGAACATGATGATATCAGCATCTTTACCGCGTTCGAGTGAACCTTTACGGTCGTAGATACCCATAATTTTTGCGGGAGTTTCACTAATCATGCGGCAAGCAACATCCATGGGGAAACCGGCCATCTGCACAGCAGTACGGACGAGACGGTCCATGGTGGCGATACTTCCTGCCAAAGCACTGCGATCAGCAAGTTTGCAAACACCGTCTTCAATAATCTCATTGTCATTGAAAGTGCGTGTGGCGTTGCTACCTGCTACTGCAAGAGAGTCGGTGCAAAGACACATATGCTCAACACCTTTGGAGTTGTAAATCTGACGCATTACAACTGGGGGCACATGGATTCCATCGGCAATTACCTCAACAGTAAAGTCAGGAATTGCATAAACAGCCTCGACAACACCTGCAACTTTATACTCACGGTTCTTGTGCAGGCTGCTCATAGCATTGGTAAAATGTGTGGCATGACGCGCTCCAGCGGCATAGGCCATCTCCACATCCTCAGGACTACCTGCGGTATGTCCGATACAAGGTGTGCAACCTTGTTCACGGCAAGCCTTGATAAATTCCTGCGCACCAGGAAGTTCGGGAGCGACGTCCCAACGCTTTATAACTCCGCTGGCAAGCAAACGGTTGTAATCTTCGGGAATAGGTGCGGTAATGCGCTCAGGATTCTGCGCTCCGGCCATCTTTGTGGAGAAGTAAGGTCCCTCAAAGTGCAGGCCCATCACAGGACTTCCCTCCTCTGCCATCATTTTTGTCGCTATACGAATGGCGGCCTCATACATGGGTATTGTGGATGTACTGAGCGTAGGATAGATGGCTGTTGTACCATATTGCATATGTGTGCGTACGGCAGTACGGAATGCTTCCTCGTCATCCTCCATAAAATCGCGGCCACCAGCACCATGTGAATGGAGTTCTATTCCGCCAGGAACAACATAACATCCGTGTGCATCGATGATTTCCGCTCCGACAATGGGGTATGCGGTATTTGCAACTTCAAGAATCTTTCCGCCGTCAACAACGACGCTACCACCTTCTACCCAGCCACCAGGTGTGAGTATACGGCCATTAACAATCTGTTTCATATTGTATTAGAAGTTTTTATTTAATGGAAAATTCTCGGAACAACGAATTGCTCGTTTCTGCTCATACAGATGTAAAAAGCAGGAAATGAGGGAAGTCCAGCGATAAACATCTGTCTATTGTATCTTACTTCACATACTATTGTACCTGACGTTATGTACGACGTGTTTTGCTTCAATAGAATGATGTTTCCGTTTTTACATATCCAAGCCATTGTTTGTATTGTTGAAACTCTTAACGGCTATGAACGAAGGATTGGATGGCGGAGAGAAAAAGAAGAAAGCATATATCGTCAAACATCCGCTTCATTTCGCAGCAAAAATACGATATTTTTTCGAGTTTTCTCCATATTCAATGCAATAAAACGACTTTTTTTTAGTTTTATAGTCGACATGTCTGTAAAAAATACCCGTATTTTGTACATTTGCGCAACAAAAATTGTCCGTTCATGCACAATTTCTTTTGCGCTGTGCAACTTTTTCATACCATTATGCTTCGTTATTTTCATCTTATGTTCCGAAGCATGTAGCACGCCGGAGAAGTATATCCGACGTGCTGAAGCGGCATGGGCTATCGGAGAATACGAAGTTGCCGCCACACAATACAAACGAGCATATAGCCGGACACCGGTAGCGGAAAAGATTCAACGTGGAAAACTGTCATTCCTTATGGGTGAATGTTATCGGCACTACGGCTATTCCTCACGAGCACTCGGTGCATATAAAGCCGCAGAGCGCTACCGCTATACCGATACCACAACTCTTTTACGTAAAGGTCAGATGCTCTTGCTGCAAGGCGACTACAAACAGGCCCGCGATGCTTTTCAGAATTTCCTGACAGTTCTTGACACTTGTTCCTCCATTTCCCAAGACAAGAGTACCGAAAGCCTGCGGTCAATGGCAGAAAACGGTATTGTCAGTTGCGATAAAGGACCGACAATGAAGGCCGCCTCATCGCTTTATACAGTCAAGATGGCCGCACCTTTCAATTCCAACCGTTCCGACTATTGTCCCATGTTGCTTGGAAATCTTGAGGATAAGGACGTGCAACTCTTCATTTCTTCCACCCGCAATGCCGCTATTGGAAAAGACATTTCGGGCATTACTGGACAGAAAAACGGTGACATCTTCGTTGCGAAAAAAGATGAAAAAGGCAAATGGAAAACAGTAGAATCCATTGAAAACGGGCCGAATAGTGACCTTGATGAAGGCGCACCATGCTTCAGTAGTGACGGTAAAACCATGTATTTTACCGCCTGTCCCGTTGACCCTGAGTATCCACGAATGGCGGAAATCCGTTCTTCAAGCCGTAACGACGCGTCATGGGGTAAGGCTGAAACCTTAAAAATCACGGGCGATACCCTATCATCCTACGCACACCCTGCCCTCTCCCCTGATGGTGATTGGCTTTATTTTACGTCAGATATGCCGGGAGGATATGGCGGAAAAGATATTTGGCGGGCGGCTTTGGCTGGTGGAAAGGTGAGGTTTGTGGAAAATCTCGGCCCAGATATCAATACGGCTGGCGACGAATGCTTCCCCGCATTCCGACCTACAGGTGAACTTTACTTCTCTTCTGACGGTCGAGGCGGCATGGGAGGGCTTGACTTATACCATGCTTTAGAGGATACTATCACGCATTCCTGGAGCGTTCAGCACCTTCCCGCCCCTATGAACTCCTTTGCTGACGACTTCGGTATCACATTTGATGGCCTTCATAACCGTGGTTTCTTCTCCTCTTCACGCTCTACAAAGGGACGTGGATGGGACAAAATCTACGAATTCTCGTATCCTGAAATCCTTTTGACCGTTAAAGGTTATGTCTATGAACAGGATGGTTATGAACTACCTGAGGCAATGGTCTACATGATTGGCAGTGATGGTACCAACCAAAAATTGACAATGCGCAGCGATGGAACGTTTGACTGGCCTGTAACCCCCGGAGTCGACTATCTGTTTCTTGCCACTTGTAAGGGATATCTCAACGTTCCGGCATCGCTCCATGTCGATTCCCTTGAAGCAGAGTACACTTATGAACTCGATTTTCCCTTGCCTTCTGTATCCATTCCTGTGCTTGTCAAGAACGTGTTCTATGCATTTGATTCGGCAGAGATTACGCCAGAATCTTCGACAGCATTGGATAAACTTGCACGACTGTTGGAGGAAAATCCTAATATCACCATAGAACTTGCTGCGCATTGCGACTATCGCGGAAGAGACGACTATAATCTCTCACTCTCACAACGAAGAGCCGAAAGCGTAACTTCATATCTTACGGGCAAAAACATTGCTCCTCAGCGACTTACCGCAAAAGGTTATGGCGAGACGCAACCCAAAGTGGTAACGGCCAAATTGGCATCTACCTTCGCATTCCTTCATGAAGGCGACACATTGACCGAAACTTTCATTACCGCCTTGGACTCTATTACACAAAAACCACGGTTCAATGATGAAGAAAAGGAAATCTGCAACGCTTTGAACCGCCGCACGGAGTTCCGCGTTTTACGCACAACTTACGGCCTTTTTGACGAAGAAGGCAACCTCCGTCCCGATGCTATCATCCCGTCCAAGCCCATCTCCCCCGAAGATCTTGAGGACTTTGAAGATGATGGCAACGGCAACCGCCGTGACGAAACCGAGGATGAAGAGTACGAATATGTCGAATAATCCGTGCCGACATACAACATTTTCATCATCTGCCACAAATAATACATAAACCGAAACATACATATCTTTTGTAAAATGAAACACATTCTGTTCGCACTTTTCTCGCTGATTGCCAGCCTTTCAGCCCTTCCTTGCCATGCTCAGGACTACAATTCGCCCAAATATCTTGCTGGTGCCGTCCCCACGACCAACGGATTTGTCGTTTTTTCAGAGCGTGCTGAGGTTCCCGGACGTTCGCGTTCCGAGATATTTTCCGCCCTGGAAAACTACACGAAATCCCTGCTTGACAGCGAGGTTAGCGGAACTCAATGCCGAATAACCGAACTGACTCCAGAGCAAGGTATCATTGCTGCGAGCATCGAAGAGGAACTTACCTTCCGTCGCAACAATTGGGTTCATGACTACGCACGTTTCTTTTACCAGATTGTCTTTGAGATTGAAGATGGCGCCTACACAGCAACGCTACGCCGTATACGCTATCTTTACAGCCCAATGGACATGACCGGAATCGATAACACCATGACAGCCGAAGATTGGATTACCGACAAAGAAGCCCTGAACCGCAAAGGAAAACTCAATAAGGTCGGAGGAAAGAAATTCCGTTTCGCCACCATTAACAGAAAAGATGAAATCTTCGCACAAGCGTTAATGGCAGCAAAAGCCGGAAAATGAAGTCTTGTCACATTAGATTTTCGCCCATATAACCTCGAATTATATGGGCTTTTTTTGTGTAAAAGCAAGTAAATTTTACTTATAAAACAAAAGGAAAACTTACACTACCCTCTATATGATAACTCCCTCTACGACAACTTCATTCTGCGGTATTAATACAAAGGGGTGAAAAGTGCGGATGTTTTCCTTGTAAACAACAGCACTTTTTAGCATAAACTTCCGCACTTTCAAAGCGAAAATGCCGTACTTTTCCGAAGATACTTCTGAAGACGTTTTTTTCATCCTTGTATGTAACGTATAAATCTCATTGAATACTTCCATCTTTATCTTCGTATTACATATTTCCCTCATTCATTCCTCTCCCCATAAGAGTCCGGTACGAACAAATTGGTTCTACCGGACTTTTTTTACATTCATATAGATATACTCTGCCCTTTATCAGGAAAACTTATTCAACTGTGCAAAGCACACGGAAAAAGACATATATATTTTCTTGAAAAACAATAGGATGTTTAGCGGGAAGTCCTTAATGACTCAAAGAAAGGAGTTTGAAAATGAGAGCAAAATAGATGAAAAGATCTTCTTGTTTTGATGACGAAAAAGGATTGTACGTTGAATAGTTTATACACGTATTCCAAACATTTACGTGCTTTTTATCAAAGGGCTTAATTCCATATCCTGGCTATCCGCTTCTGCGAAAAGCCTGAAAAAAAGAAGAAAAAGAGCCAAAAAGAAAAGGAAATGAAAGGGTTTTCCCGAAAAATATCGTATTTTTGCAGACAAAAATCCAAAATATGCGTATAGACATCATATCCGTCGTGCCAGAGATGCTCGATAGTTTTGTCAACACATCCATATTGGCCCGTGCGCAAAAGAAGGGCTTGGTGGAGATTCATGTCCACAATCTTCGCGACTACACTACGGACAAACATCGTCGTGTTGACGATTATCCTTATGGAGGTGCCGCGGGAATGGTCATCCAATGTCAGCCGATAGACGATTGTATAGCCGCGCTTAAGGCCGAACGTGACTACGATGAGATTATCTTTACCGCTCCGGATGGAGAGCGTTTTGACCAACCTCTTGCAAATGAACTTTCGCTCCGTGAGAACATAATCATCCTTTGCGGACACTACAAAGGCATTGATTACCGTATCCGGGAACACCTTATTACCCGCGAAATATCGGTGGGCGACTACGTACTTACCGGTGGTGAATTGGCCGCGGCATGTATAACTGATGCTATTGTCCGCATTGTTCCTGGGGTTATTGGCGATGAACAAAGCGCACTTTCCGACTCTTTTCAGGACAATCTCCTTGAACCGCCTGTATACACACGCCCTGCCGACTATAAAGGTTGGCGCGTTCCCGATATCCTTCTTTCCGGACATGATGCAAAAATTGCCCAATGGGAAATGGAGCAAGCCTTGGAACGTACAGCACGTTTAAGGCCTGATTTGCTTGAAAGCAACGAATGATATACTGCCCTTAGTCAATCTTTTGAGTACCATCGATTAATCATTTCTGGGGAACTTCCTCGGAATTCAGACAAAATCCGCCATATATTCAGGAAAGAAACCGAATGCCTTTTATATGTAAGCACTCTTATTTTAATTCCGAATGCTTTTCATAATCAACTGGATATGCCTAAATTACAGGTAAAGACCATGGTATAATCACATATCGAAGTCTGAAAGATAATTCTTCACAATACAGGGGAACAATAAAAATAACACCTAAATTATATCTATTATCATGAAATTAAACCGACTTTTTGTTGGAATGATGCTGGCTATGAGTCTGTCTTCAATGCAGGGTTTTGCCACAGATTTCAACCTTATCCCGCGTCCCGCAACCCACGTTGAGGGCACAGGAACCTTTGCTTTCGGCCAATCAAGCGCAGTCACTGTACAAGGCAAGGATGCTCAGGAAGTTGCACAATTCTTCGTAAACAAAGTGAATTCTTCTACAGGATGGCAACTTGCCGTAAGTACAAAGAAGGTAAAATCGGGTGCTGTAAACTTTGTTCTTGACCCCAAATTCAAGAGCAAAGTGACTTCAACATCCAATCCCGACAGCAACAACGAGGCCTATCGTCTTGTAGTTGCCCGCGAAGGTGTCACACTTACTGCCGCCACTGCTGATGGCCTTTTCCGTGGTATGCAGACCCTTTTCCAACTTCTTCCACCCGAAATTGAGAAGACCGGTGCCGCAAAGGGCGTAGCAGCCTGGCAGATTCCTGCGGTAGACATCGATGACGCTCCCCGATTCTCCTATCGTGGAATCATGCTCGATCCATGCCGACATTGGCTTCCTGCTGAAGAAGTCAAGCGTCAAATTGACATGCTTGCTACGTTGAAGTTCAACCGTTTACACTGGCATCTTACCGAAGACCAAGGATGGCGCGTAGAAAGTACTAAGCATCCAGAACTCAACAAACTTGGTTCCGTACGTACAGAAGGCGATGGTTCTACCTATGGAGGCTACTATACCAAGGATGAAATACGCGATCTTGTCGCCTATGCCAAGGAACGTCATATCGAGATTATTCCGGAACTTGAGATGCCTGGTCACGAACTTGCTGCCATAGCAACCTATCCAAACCTCTCATGTCGTGGGGAAAAAATCACTCCACGTATCATTTGGGGAGTGGAAGACATCGTGATGTGTCCGGGTAAAGAGGACATGTTCCGCTTCCTTGAAGACGAGATTGATGAGTTCGTAGAACTGTTCCCCAGCAAGTATTTCCACATTGGTGGTGACGAAAGTCCCCGTGAGGAATGGGCGAACTGCCCTAATTGCCAGAAAAGAATGAAAGATCTTGGACTGACAAAAGAGGCTCAACTTCAGGACTACATCATTGAACGTATGGCCAAGTATCTGGCATCAAAGGGCAAGACCATCATTGGTTGGGACGAAATCCTCGAAGGAGGTAACCTCGATCCTTCGGCCATCGTCATGAGTTGGCGCGGTGAAGAAGGCGGTATTACCGCTGCGAAAAAGAATCATCACGTGCTGATGACTCCCGGAAGCCACGGTCTTTATTTCGACCACTACCAGGGCGATCCTATTACAGAACCGAATGCTATCGGTGGATATTCCACACTTGAAAAGGTCTACAGTTACGATCCTGTGCCTGCAGAACTCCGTGAACAGGGCAAAGATAGTTATGTTCTTGGCGTACAAGCCAACAACTGGAGTGAATACATCCACAATGCCAGCGTCCTTGAATACCGTCTTTATCCTCGTGCGCTCGCGCTCTCCGAGGTGGCATGGAGCCCGCTTGAAGGTCGCGACTTCGCAGATTTCCAGCGTCGATGCGACGGTGACGGAGCCCTTCGTCTTGAGGCTCACGACATGAACTTCCACATTCCTGTACCTGAACAGAAGGGAGCCCAGTGCAATAATATCGCTTTCCTCGATAGTTACACTTTGGAACTCACCACCACACGTCCGGTACGCATTGTCTATACTACCGATACTGCCGATCCTACTGCCGCTTCTGCAGAATATACAGGTCCGTTGACGTTCACAACATCTACCGTAGTCAAGGCTCGTTGCATCTTGCCCAGCGGTGCTATGGGTGCCGTTCGTACTTTCAATATCAAGAAGGATGTTTGGCACAAAGCATTGGCATGCCAGCAAAATATGGCACCGAAATGTCAGCCTCAGGATTGCAAGAAGGAAGGCAAACAAGCGAAGAAGGGTAAGGACAGCAAGAAAAAATGCGCTGCAACTCAGGAATGTGAGGCACCTGCAATGCCGCAACCTGTTCAGGGAGTACGGATGCGAGTGGCTTATGGTAACTATGCTTTCAACGGAAACATCCCTGCTTGCGCTTGGACCATCGACAGTATCGCACCACGACTTGAGAGTGTCCGCACGGTAGAAAAGGTACCTTCCAGCGTACGTAACGTGAAAAACTATGCCGCAACCGCCGAGTGTTTGGTAGACATCCCCGAGGATGGCATCTATGAATTCTTCACTCTCAATTCCGCATTATGGCTTAATGGAGAGATGCTCGTTGACAATCGTGACCTCTTTATCCCTCGAAACAGTTACAACGGCACCCAAATCGCCCTCAAAGCCGGCAAGCATCACCTTAAAATTCTCTTTGTCGGAGGTATTTTTAGCGGATGGCCTTCTTATTGGGACGCTGCAAACGTACGCTATCGTAAGCAGGGTGTGATGGAATTCACCGACATCAAACCCGAGCAGTGCAGCGTAATGCCCCAGCATAAGCCTCAACATGCTTGTGGAAATGCCCCTCAGATGGGCAAATGTCCGAAGGCTGACGGCAAGAAAGGCGGTTGCAAGGATGGCAAGTGTCCGAAGGATGACGGCAAAAAGGACTGTTGCAAGGATGGCAAGTGCAAGAAATAGGATCTTGATCTGCGAATGAGACGCAGCAAATAACAAAGGCGGGCCCTATCACGATGGGGCTCGCCTTAAAATCAAAAGGGACAATTCTTGTAGCCAAAAGGGATATTTTTGTTATTGGGGAAAGATTTTCGACGTTATTTATCCCCAAACTTCTGCAAAAAGAAATCTGCACTTTATTCCAGATGCAACATATTGTTTTCATGCCATATACAGGGCGTTGCAGCAACTAATTCCCGACGATTCCATACTTAGTCCACAGGAAATGCCCGGAATCATCGGATGCTACCGCTGGGATACTGCCCTCTGTTATCTTCTTTTAATGGAATTATCAGTACATATCTTTAAATACTAAAAGCCAAATGTTCAAAGAAAATCGTGGAGAAGTGCTGCATGGTATACTTCTCATTGTACTGTTTTCACTATCGGCTTTCTACATTGCCGATTTTCAATGGGTGAAGAGTCTTTCACTTAGTCCGCTTATTGTAGGTATTATCCTCGGTATGCTCTATGCCAACAGTCTGCGCAACAAGATTCCCGAAACCTGGGTTCCCGGCTTCAAGTTCTGTACAAAACAAATTCTTCGCACAGGTATTGTCCTGTATGGCTTCCGTCTTACCTTCTCACAGGTGATGGATATCGGTCCAAGTGCTATCATTTACGATACAATCATCATTTGTGGCACGCTCGGACTTGGCCTTCTTTTAGGCAAAGCACTGAAACTTGACCGCGACACTACCCTACTTACTTCCACGGGAAGCGCCATTTGCGGTGCGGCTGCCGTACTTGGTGCAGAGCCTGTGGTGCGTAGCGAGACTCATAAGACGGCTATTGCCGTCAGTACCGTTGTCATTTTCGGCACGCTTTCCATGTTCCTTTATCCAATGCTCTATCGTAGCGGCATTCTTGATTCGCTCACTCCCACACAGGTTGCCATCTATACCGGTGGAACCCTCCATGAAGTGGCTCACGTTGCTGGAGCAGGAAACGCCATGGACCCCACAGATGCCTTTGGAATCGCCGGACCTGCCACCATCACAAAGATGATTCGTGTCATCATGCTTGCCCCGGTTCTCATAGTAATGGCCTTCTGTCTTCGCGGTTCAAATACCGAAGGTCAGAAAGCAAAAATCACAGTTCCTTGGTTTGCATTCGGATTTATCCTTGTCATTCTTCTCAACACATTACTGCAATCCCTTGACTTCCTCCCCCAGGACATCCTGTCCTCCATCATCTATGGCAAGGGAGCATGGATGGAAAAGTTCGATACTTTCCTCCTCACAATGGCCATGACTGCTCTCGGTGCTGACACGAGCACAGACAAGTTTAAAAAGGCAGGTGCCAAGCCTTTCTACCTCGCTTTCGGCATCTATCTATGGCTCGTCTTCGGTGGTTATGCCTTAGTTAAAATCATCGCATAACACTGTTTCATGCATCCATACGTACAACATACGAAAAAAGCATTGCAATGGGCTGTCATCATTCTTGTGGTGACGGCCGTTTCTGCGTCAATCGGACTCTGGAGAAACCGTTTCGGCAGCCCTTTGCAGAGCATTGTCCGTGTGGAGGCACAGAGTGTTTACTCGCTTAAGGTGGGCGATGACACTCTTTTTATCGCCTGTCACTGCCGGCAAGCACAATTCATTTCTGACACTATCACCAAGCGCGACACACTGCTTGTGGACTGGCACTACAGCAGTTGCCGCGACAGCATAGTTTTTCAACAAGAAATCAAAGGTCTCTGCGTGGATGAATTCTCCCGCGTGATGGTTCCTTTTTCGTCTGTCAGCGATACTTTACAGGGAGATGCCCTGAGGATAATGCTGGAAAAAGCGCTCAAGGATAAAAGCGCTGAGGCAGAACGGCTACAACGTCAATCGGGAGAACTGGCCTATTATGCCCGTACCCATACTGCCATTGACGATGGTTACAACCAGATAATGCAGTATTCTGAATGTCACCATAGGAGGCTTGAAACCGTACTCCGCACTAAAACTCTGCTTGAACATGCGGTAAAAAACACGGCGATAGCGCTGAAAGATGTGCAATTCAAAGTGAACGGCAGACCGATGGAAATGGAATATCAGCAGGGTGTGTATGTATATCTTCGTCCTGTAAGTCCGAATGACATTCCGCCTGTTGCTGATGCCGATTTCCTTTGGTCGGCAATGTGTCCATGGAATCAACCAACGATTCCGGTGTGTGGTGTTGACGGTTTCGGTAATCGCTTCCATATCCTCGCTTCAGATACATTGTATAAAGGCACACTTCTGTCTGACGACGGCAGTTTCTATTCCGGAACATTCAATGATTCTTTACAGCGGCATGGAACAGGTTTCCTGATAGATGAAGACCTTGTAAAGTATGGTCGCTGGGTCAATGGCCGGTTCCATGGCGAGACAATGCTTTATACCCCACAACGAATATATGGCATTGACATCAGCCGATATCAACACGAAGCGCACAATTCTGTCACACAATACATTCGGGTCAAGGATAAACGTGGTAGATGGATCAAGAAAGCAAGACGTACAAAGCGCGTAAACATCGATTGGAACAGGCTGCGCATTACCCGACTTGGCGGAAAAGCGCAACAACATGCGCAAGGAAAGATTGACTACAATGTGTCGTTCGTCTTCATCAAGTGCACACAAGGCACCACCATTCGCAGCAATTATTATGCTTCGGATCTGGCATCAGCCCGCCGTGTTGGCATACCTGTCGCCCCTTATCACTTCTTTTCTACAAACAGAAAAGGGGAAGACCAGGCAAAATGGTTCATACGTCATGCCCGACTTTCCCAAGCAACCATGCCACCAATGCTTGATGTTGAGCCTTCGGAAGCCGAAATCCGTAAAATGGGAGGCGATGCTGTGCTGCACAGAGAATTGCTGACGTGGCTGCGAAAGGTGGAGAAAAGTGCCAATCGGCGCCCCATTCTTTACGTCAGTCAGGCGTTCATCGACCGACATCTGCGGAATGCTCCTCCCGAATTGTTGGCCTATGACGTCTGGATAGCGCGTTACAGCGAATACCGCCCTTATGTAAAACTGCTCTTTTGGCAACTTTCACCCTATGGAAGAGTTGAAGGCATTTACGGAGATGTGGACATCAATGTGTTCAACGGCACGAAGGAGGATTTCCATAAATGGCTAAACCAATGACGCTATTCTGTGGTTCTACCCTCCATAAGCCGCTCTCACGAACATCCCTATCAGGCATATAATGTAAAATCCTCCGACATTCCCAATAACGATGTCGGAGGATTTTGTTTTTTTCTTCAGAGAGTGTCAGATAAGCATCTGTATACGAATTGCATTTATCGCGAAAATGTCAGCCTTTTATCGTTGCTGTCGTATGCGTCACCCATAGGTGTTTCCTGGTTGTTCAAAAGAATTTGAAACAGGTCTGTAGTCCCTCTTCAAAAACATTTGGACTTTACATCGAAAACATCGGAACTTCAACGCGCAAAGTGCGGAAGTTTTTGTGGAAAAACGCGGCACATTCTCCATACAGGAATTGTAAGTCAAATCATATTTTGTTGAGAACCCTGTCCATAACCCAATTTGTAGGTGTGGCACTAACGCTGTCGCAAGTGCAAATGGACCGACCTTGGAGATGGTCCATTATGGCCCTCAAGATGGGATATTGGACACATTTGGGATTTTCTACGCTGATATGTTCCTCGCCCTGCTCGTTTATAAGGTGTATAGGTGAATAGTTAAAGACAGAAAATGAAAGTTGTCCACCGTCTCCGATAATGAGAATACGGTCTTCCCGAGCGCTGTCATGTGCCACAAAACACCAGGTTCCGGATGCCGGCATACCGCTGTGGAACTGCATTGTTGCGGCAAGAGTGTCCTCAGTGGTATACAGTCCGCCACGGTTTGCCGTGTAACCTTTGGCTTCAACTATCGGTCCGAACAGATGTTGCAGCAAATCAAGTTGGTGAGGAGCAAGGTCGTAGAAATATCCACCACCGGCGATGTCTGGCTGAAGTCTCCAAGGAAGATTCTGCCGGTTATAGTCAAGTTCGCGCGGAGGTGCGGCAAAACGGATTTGGGCTGTCAACACATTTCCCACAGCCCCCGCTTGAATAAGGGATTTGACCCGTTGGAAATAAGGAAGATAACGCCGATAATAAGCCACAAAGCACGGAATGTTGTACCGCGCTGACACACGGTTGATACGCAGACAGTCGTCGTAATGGGTCGCCAAAGGCTTCTCGACGTACACAACCTTCCCGGCCATGAGTGCGGAAATGGCGTAAGTGGCGTGCGTGGAAGGGGGAGTTGCGATATAAACAGCATTAATATCGGGGTCGGTCACCAGATTTTGGGCATCGTCATACCAACGTCGGATACCGTGACGATGGGCATACGCCTTGGCACGTGCGGATGTCCGGCTCATTACAGCGACGATTTCTGCGTCATGGAGTTTCGAGAAAGCCGGGATGGCATGGCGCTCTGTGGCCTCGCCACATCCGATAAAGCCCCATTTTATTGTAGGTGTTTTTTCCATATCACAAGATAATGTTGCAAAGAAAACAATGGTATTTACCATATCTCTTTGGGGAGAACGACACTTGTTGAACCCACATCAGGGAAAGCAGAAACAAGGGTTTCGAAAAGAGATGTGGGATGTTTTTCCGTCGATGACGCGCAAAAGTACGATTTTTTTTGTAAATTTGCAGCGAAACAAGGACTATAATTTCATGAAAGACCTGAAACAAACGATAGTTGGTATTGTCCCTCATTACAGAAATTGGACGAAAAGACTATGGAAACCTTACCTACTGACGGCGCTGACACTTGGTGCTTTGTCAACGGTAGTGTTCGCCATTCTCATGCCCATCGCCGCATCTGACGATGCCATGCTCTCGTTCGTCGTTGGCGAAACATTGGTGCAGGTGTCGCCCGTGCTCATTGTTGCCGTATTGGCGGGTTTGGCATCCTTAGCCCTTTCTGTCGCATTTGCCATCAAGGCGCACAAGGCTATGCGTAAAGTCCTGTTGGATTTCCCTAAAACAAATCTCACCCGCCAGCGTCGGAATGTACTGCTTGTGGAATTGGTTTTCATGGTGCTTCTCGTCCTGATGGCCCTTTCGCTCCCCGTCCTTACCTTGTGGCTCAGTGCGCTTTCCGCCAACCGTTGCAGCATATTGCTCGATGAAATCCATTCTCCATGGTGGCCCTGGGCATCCGTTTTTATCGTCTCTACCATAGCAGCCACGATACTTCTGGTAATATTTACTTTTATACGGGCCTGTTTCTACGAACTGAATCCTGTGAAGACTGCCGTTCAAGAAGAGCCAAATCAGGCTGTGAATGGTATTGAACATGGAGGACAAACATTCGGAAATCCTTGAAAAAGTATGCAAGATCTCGCATTGCATCCCATTCTTTTACAGACTATTTTGACAGCAATTTAGACAAGACGATGACAAGATACTCCAAGAGCCTATTGACATTGATGGCATTGTTGGGCGTTTTTGACGTCCAAGCCTCACAGCCGCTTCGAAGAGTCCGCACTTTTACTACCGAAAACGCGGAAAAAGTAGAGGTGTGGAAGGTGGGAAACGCCGAACATTCATGGTACGAAACGGCAGACGGTCAATGCTGGAACCTCAATACCCAAACAAAAAGGTTGGCCTCAGGCACGCGAATCTCGGAAAGAAGTGCGGAAAAAGCATACAGTGCTTCCAGCAATGACGGACTGGGTAGCCTTGGAACTTCTGGGTTGGGTGTTGTTTCTTCCATAGGTCAATGCCGAATTCCTGTCATCATGGTGGCTTATGCAGACCTTGATTTCCAAAAGGACAACGACCGGGATAAACTTTCACGCTTTCTCAACGAAGAAGGATACAACGATGAACAACTGGCTAAAGGCAGTGTGGCAGATTATTTCCATACTTGCAGTTACGGCCTTTTCCAACCTCAGTTTGATGTTGTCGCGAAGGTTACCCTATCACAAGGCTACAAGTATTATGGTGAACACCAAGGTTCGTTGAACGATGCACACGTGACAGATCTTGTCAGAGAGGCTGTTGACCTGGCAATTAAGCAAGGTGTTGACTTTAAAGCCTATGCCTCTGACGGTAAAGCCCCCATTGTAAGTATCATACATGCCGGACCTGGTGAGCACGAAGACTACGGTGACGACTGCGATGACTATGTTTGGGCACATTTCCGTCCGATGACAGTATCCGCCGGTGACGTTGATTTTGCATCATATATCATCAATAACGAAACGCTTCGCTTCTTTAAGGACAATGTCGTTACGGAAGAATTTCTGACAGGTATCGGTACATTCTGTCATGAATTCGGACATGCGCTCGGACTTCCTGACATGTATGACACCAATGGTGAGGTCGATGGTAAGGCAAACACCCCAGGATATTGGGATATCATGGACTATCAGTTCATGTACGACGGGTATCGGCCCACAACATACAGCGCTTACGAGCGTTCCATGTTGGGATGGTTGCAAATTACAACCTTAACAACAGATGGGGAATACGTGCTTTCGCCCCTTGACGACAATGTTTCGGATGGTGAGGTGCAGGCTTTCCGTATCCAAAATCCACAAAACCCTTCGGAATATTTCATCTTCGAGAATCGCAGAAAGAGCAATTTCTATGCTGCTTCCTATCTTGGAGAGGGAATGCTCGCCTGGCATGTGGACTATTATCCTGCGCGTTGGAATCAGAACACCGTCAATACACAAAGCGATTTCCAATGTGTACAAGTGATTCCTGCCGACGGACAATGGCAAAGCGTAAAGGATTTGAATCTAACTGACGAGAATGGCATCCGATATACCTATACCGGCGACATTTTTCCGGGATACGAAGATGTGACAACCTTTGATGGTCTCATTGCAAAATTCCATAAGGACAGTTTCAAAGACGTTCTTTCCAACATCACGGTTTTGGATGACGGCAGAGTTTCTTTCCGTTTTTCCTCGACCACAGGCGTCAACAATCTTTTCGAAAACACCGCTAAAGACCACTCCATCTTCGGCATCGATGGACGGAAACTTCCGGAGATTCCCCAAAATGGTCTGTACATTTTGGATGGAAACCTTTGGTACTCCAAATAAAAAGTGCGGCAGAGCGATATGCTCCTGCACGAAGTCCTCTTGAAATATCTCATTATTTTCTGATATCGCACACACATATTCAATATTATTTATAAAGGAGCAGAGATTAAAAATGCCATATAAAAGCATGACTCTACCCTAAGAAACCAACAAGATTATCAACAATGAAAGCCTATGTATTCCCTGGTCAGGGTGCCCAATTCGTAGGAATGGGCAAGGACCTCTATGAAAACCATCCCATTGCTAAGGAACTTTTCGAGAAAGCCAACGAAATCCTTGGCTTCCGTATCACTGATATCATGTTTAATGGTACGGATGAGGAACTCAAACAGACCCGTGTTACACAGCCCGCAGTCTTCCTTCACAGTGTAATCAGCGCTGTTTGTCTTGGCGATGACTTTAAGCCTGAAATGGTAGCCGGCCACAGTTTGGGTGAAATGTCGGCACTTGCTGCCGTAGGATGCGTTGCTTTTGAGGACGCGCTTCGCCTTGTCTATGCCCGTGCTATGGCAATGCAGAAGGCTTGCGAGGCATGCCCTGGAACCATGGCCGCCATCATTGGCCTCGAAGATGAGAAGATTGAAGCAATTTGCTCCGCAGTGACTGAAGAAACCGGCAAAGTTGTGGTTGGCGCAAACTTCAACTGTCCAGGCCAACTTGTCATCTCCGGTGAACGCGAAGGCGTTGAAATTGCGTGCGAACGCTTAAAAGAAGCCGGTGCAAAACGTGCACTTGTTCTGCCTGTTGGCGGCGCTTTCCACAGCCCACTCATGCAGCCTGCAAAGGAAGAACTTGAGGCTGCCATAGCAGCAACCGAATTCCACACTCCCAAATGCCCCGTTTACCAAAATGTTGACGGCGCTGTCCATTCCAATCCCGAAGAGATCAAGGCCAATCTGATCGCACAACTCACTGCGAGTGTGAAGTGGACAAAGGAGGTAAATGCTATGATTGCTGCCGGTGCCACCGAATTCATTGAGTGTGGACCCGGCAAAGCGTTACAGGGAATGATTGCAAAAATCAGCCGTGGAAACGCTGATGTTACCGTGAAAGGTGTAACATTCTAATTCAAAAGGGGAGGCCCCCCGAAAATAAAATAGAGAAGGGGTTGACAATTTGCCTGTCTTCCTCTCCTCTTATTTTTTACTTTTCACGTGTTTTGCAAATTCCTTCAATATAATCCACCCGTAGAAGGCTACAAAAAACAGGTATACCACACTACATTATTCCGCCTTATAAATGACGATATATCAAATATTTACACGTCTGTACGGAAATCCTTGCTCCAACAACGTCACAGATGGCACCATAGAACAAAACGGCTGTGCTAAACTCAACGGTTTTTCCGATGCCGTGCTCCGTAGAATCAAATCTGATGGCTATACTCACGTATGGTTTACTGGATTGATTGAGCATGCAACCCAAACAGATTATTCGAAATTTGGCATTGCCCGCAACCATCCGGCTATCGTAAAAGGACGTGCAGGAAGCCCTTATGCAATCAAGGATTACTATGATATCGACCCTGATTTAGCGGTTGATGTTCCCAAACGAATGAAAGAGTTTGAAGAACTTGTCAAGCGTACACACAAGGCGGGGCTGAAGTTGGTTATCGATTTCGTGCCAAACCATGTTTGCAGAGAGTATCATTCTGATGCCGCACCACAAGGAGTTGAGTCGCTTGGTGCCAAAGATAATACATCCTGGCACTTCTCTACCTCCAACAATTTCTATTATTGTTGGGGCGAACCTTTGCATACAGACTTTGCCCTTCGCCGCGATGCGGATGAATACCCCTATATTGAACAGCCTGCAAAAGCCACAGGTAACGACCATTTTGACGCATGGCCATCAAAGAATGATTGGTATGAGACCGTGAAACTCAACTATGGTGTGGACTATTGTAACGCTGCTGGACGTAGCGAACATTTTGACCCTATCCCCTCAACGTGGAACAAAATGCTCGATATTCTTCTGTTCTGGTGTGGCAAAGGTGTTGATGCTTTCCGTTGCGACATGGCAGAAATGGTACCCGTAGCATTCTGGGAATGGGCCATCAATCGCGTACGCAAGGCATATCCTTCCGTAAAATTTATTGCTGAAGTCTATAATCCTGCCCTTTATCGTGAATACATCCACAAAGGCGGATTTGACTATCTTTATGATAAGGTCGGCCTTTACGACACGCTCCGCGCTGTAATCCGTAGCGAAGCACCAGCCTCTGCCATTACGGAAAAGTGGCAATGTGTAGACGACATCCGCAACCACATGCTCTATTTTCTGGAAAACCACGACGAACAGCGCATCGCATCACCCGATTTCTGCGGTGATGCCCATAAGGCTTTCCCCGCATTCGTGACAGAAGCCTTCATGAGTACAAATCCATTGATGGTATATGCAGGCCAGGAGATTGGGGAACCCGCAGACGATGCCGAAGGTTTTTCTGGACGAGACGGACGAACTACGATATTTGATTACTGGTCGCCGAAAAAACTTCAAAAACTTTTCGCTCTCGGTGCTGACGGAAAGGTGCGCAAAGCCGCTTTGAAGTCTTTTGAACATACGGACTACGCAGGTAAGGAACTTGCACTGACAGCAGAAGAGAAAGCACTTTACAATGATTACCGCCGCGTCATTTCTCTTCGTGAGAGTGAAAGTGCCCTCGTCTTCGGATTGTTCTATGACTTGATGTACGTCAATCACGACCACTCGCAGAAGTTTGATCCTGCAAAACATTATGCATTCCTGCGTAGAAGCGAGGCTCAAATTCTTCTTATCATTTGTAATTTCTCCGACGATGAGGCGGAAATGGGCGTGCGTATTCCCGAGCATGCTTTCGAATACCTTACCATTCCACAAGGAGCATTCCGCTCAACCGATTTATTATCCGGCAAAAGCACGACACTGAGCCTGCATCCCGACAGTTATACACAAGTAAAGGTGCCAGCGCGAGGCGCAGTCTGCTACAATATTCCTGTAGAAGGATAATCCACAGACAGATAAACACCCTGTAGGAATTGCCCTTCCCCACTTAAGAATAGAAGGAATTATTGTTCAGATAATGGTATTAGGGCCAACATTCTGCCACTCGGTTTGGTGGCTTCAGCCGATTTCTTCCCACAATATCTCTCCCCCTATGGTAGTATTCCCCTGTTGCAAGATTAATCTTGGACTGAATGTTGTAGAACGACGTCCGGATGGATATCACAATCTTGAGACGGTTTTTTATCCTGTTCCTTTGAACGACAATCTTGAAGTGCTGACCGCTTCCCACCTCACCTCCACCTATCTCCTTCACGAAACGGGTATCCGCCTTGAAGGAAGTGGAGACAACAATCTTGTTGTGCGGGTGTTAGAGTCACTTCGTGAGACATATCCCCAAATTCCTCCCGTAGAAATATGGCTTCACAAACGAATCCCTGCGGGTGCGGGCCTTGGTGGTGGCAGCAGTGATGCTGCGTTTATGATGCGTTTGCTCAACACCCAGTATAATCTTGGTATGAATGACGAGGATATGGAATACCGTCTTAGCCGTATAGGAGCCGACTGTGCATTCTTCAATAAGTGCGTTCCTGCATTCGCAACAGGCATCGGTGATCAATTGATGCCCATCAATCTTACGTTGGCCGGTTGGAATCTTGTACTCGTAAAGCCAAACATCCATGTATCCACCCGCGAGGCTTTTTCGATGATATCCCCTCATCGTCCTGAGAAATCACTTCTCGAAAGCCTCAATCGACCGATTGAGACGTGGCGCGAAACGGTGTTCAACGACTTTGAAAAGAGCGTTTTCATACACCATCCCGAGATTGCTGCCATCAAATCAACACTTTACGACATGGGAGCCGTGTATGCCTCCATGAGCGGAAGCGGATCTTGCGTCTACGCTTTCTTCCATGATCGTCAACCGGAAGTCCGTGAAATCTTCGCCGATTGCTTTGTCCATGAAACACGTTTGCGCATTCTTCCATAAGAATCCCATTGCCAAAACGAGTTCAACATCAAATAAACCTTAGCATATCTTTAACCATGACACCGCTTGAAATACAAAAAAACCGAGAGATTTTCCTTGATTATTGTAGGAAATACATCCAACGTGATGGCTTGGAAAAACTGCTCACATATATTGAAAGTACGGATTTCTTCACAGCCCCTTCCAGCACAAAGTTCCATTTGAACACGCCTGGAGGATTGTGTAAGCACTGCATCAACGTTTTTGAAACGGCAATGCAGATTAACGAGCACATACTATTGCCCCGCCAACAGAGGGAAGAAAGTATTTTCCCGCAGCCGTTGTCTACAGAAAGCATAGCCATTGTAGCCTTATTTCACGATGTTTGCAAATGCAACATCTACAAAGAGGTTGACCGGTGGCGGAAGAACGATGCAGGAAAGTGGGAAACGTATAAAGGCTATGAAGTGAATGATGAGTTTCCTTTTGGACATGGAGAAAAGTCCTGCCACATGGTAAATTACTATCTCCGATTGAAACGGGATGAACTTTTGGCCATTCGCTGGCACATGGGAATGTTCGATGTCGGAGAATCCGGAAGTGCCAATCGGTTTTCGTTCTATTCCGCTATGGAAATTACGCCATTGGTAGTACTGATGCAGATGGCAGATATGGCATCAAGTCATTGGTTTGAACAGACATTCTCGCCGGGTGGGGACATATAAGTCTATATATATAATAAATATGACAGCGGTTGTCGTTCTTATTTGAAGAAGAGGCAATCGCTGTTTTCTGCATTATAAGGAAGTACGAACTATAAGACAGTAACTATAAGCGTACTCTTTATCGCTATGATTCCAAAACAACACTATCCGGCTTCATGTGCTTGTTGAGGAAAGATATCATGGCACGATAAAAATCAAAGCGGTTTTCTTGGTTACTGAAACCATGTCCTTCATTTTCTTTTACCATATACTCTACCGAAATCCCCCGTTTTCTAAGAGCCTCAACCATCTGGTCGCTTTCAGATTTTCGAACACGCGGATCGTTGGCTCCCTGTGCTATGAACAAAGGACAACGGATGGTATCAGCATGAAGTGCGGGAGAAGTGGCTTCGAGTTGCTCACGGTCGTGTACAGGATGTCCGATTTGCCTGTACATCAGTTCCAAGGCCATACGCCAATATGGAGGAACATTGCCTAACAAGGTCAGCAGATTGGACACGCCGACGAAGTCTACAGCACAACAATACAGGTCTGGTGTGAAGCAAATGCCCGCCAATGCGGCGTAACCACCATACGAAGCGCCATAAATAGCAACACGTTTTGGGTCGGCATACCCTTCTTGGACAAGCCAATGCACTGCATCTGTAATATCATCCTGCATCTTTAATCCCCATTGCTTGTAACCTGCCTGTAAAAAACTACGGCCATAGCCGGTTGAACCACGAAAATTCAACTGAAAGACACCATAGCCCCGTGAACAAAGGAACTGAACCAATGGTGAATAACCCCAATAATCGCGTGAATATGGACCGCCATGAGGGTTGATAACCATAGGAACCGGTGCCTTTGCATTACGGGGCATGCTTACGTATGCCTCAATAGTCAGTCCGTCACGGGTAGTATAACTGACAGGCTTCATCTGCACTGTATCTTCGGAAGTTATCCATGGAGCCTTGTCACCTATGAATAAAAAGGCATCAGTAGGCTTATCATAGATCCAGTAACTTCCGGGAGTACGGTCGTTCCACACCAGTAAAAGGAAACGCTGTTCAGAATTGTTGTTGTCAATAACACTGACGCGCATGTTGGGAAAACGGGAATCTAGATGTTCGCGGAACAAGCGTTCTTCCTCATTAAGCCAATACCTGACAGGCGATTGATGTCCGGAACAGAATACGGCAAGCAGACGTTTACGTAAACGACTATACGCTACAGCAGAAACATCATAGCGGTCATCTTCATAAATAACCTCCAATTCCTCGCACGTTCGAGGGTTTATTTTGACGATTGCCGTCCGATCCCGATTGATATTTGTCGTAGCATAGACCTCTTTATTGTCGGATGAAAAGAAATGAAGAGCGAGATCATCTTCAAAATCTAAAGTGATTACAGACTCAAAATCCTGTTCTTCATCATCACGATACAAGAGTGTAGACTTACCACCATCGAGCATTGCATAGACGGCACGGAGTTTTCCCTCGTAATCAGTCGTCCATCCCTGTAAATTGCCGGGATTTTCAAACAGCATCGTCAGTTCTCCGCTTTCGAGATTAAGACGATAGGGATCAAAACACTCAGGATTTCTTTTATTTAAACCTATTAGAATTTCATTAGGACATAGTTCTAATGAGTTGAGAAGTTGCGTTTTTACACCAGAGAAAGGTGTGTAGGCCTTAATATCACCACCGTCAACCTTTACACCAAATAGTTGATAATTCTCATCTCCGCCATTGTCACGGCAAAAAATAATGCGGGATTCTCCTTTCCACAAATACCCGGAAATACTACGTTCGGTTTCGAACGTTAATTGTTTTGGCTTGCCCAAACTTACAGAACCATCCGATTTTGTTTGAACAGATTGCACGAATACATTCATTCGATTATGGTATGGTGCCATAAAAGCGATGTGATTTCCATCGGGAGAAATCGAGAAACTTGTTTCCTTATGATTGCGAAAATAGTCTTCAAGTGAAAGCATAACAAGAAAATATACAGGTCTTCGTGGTCAAAATTACGGAAAAACGTGGAGATAAAAGGGTGAATTACACGAAAAAATCGTACATTTGCATAATATCAGTACTAATTTCCAATCGATGAGTATGAAGAATCCTATAAAATGGTTTAGCAAAAGAAATGAAAACTGCCATGAGCCCGCCCCAAAAGATGTGTTCGAGCAACTACTAAGAGGGATACAGACAACATGGGAGATAGATGATTTTGAGGGTGGATGCTGCTATACGTTCAAATTTCAAGGAGGATATTTCAAGGGATCGATTTCAGATGACTCAATGCTTGTGCACATCGCCTTTCCTTTTATCGCAACTCTTAGCATAGAACATCTGCATACTCTTCGTCAAATCTGCAACAATTACAACTATACTACGCGGTTTACGAAAGTTTTATATGTTCAAACAGAAGACAATCCGGAACTTTTAGCCTTGCATCTCGAATCTTCCATACGCCTTTCACACTACACCGAGGAACTTCAACGGGACTTTGAGGGTATTCTTAGCGTATGTTTCCGCGACCTGCACAAGTTACGCTACCAACTGGATGAGATTGAAAATGGTAACAATGAGGATAATGAGGAAGAAAACATCAGCAAGAATGCTGAGAACGCTTTGATGCTAATGCTCGAAGAAACGGCCATCGGCAGTGAATTCTCTTTAAAAAATCCGTTAAACGACACAGAAAGATATACCATCGGAAGTGTTATCTGTCAAATTCTGCAGGCTGATTCGATGGAGGATGTTGGTTTTCAGGAACTTTCCATTGTCACAGAAAGACTCGACCACATCAATACGGCCGAAAAAATCCGCAATTTCAGGATTGTAAGCCTGTTGACACGTATCGATTTCATAGACCCTCAAACGGCATTGGAAGCGGATTCGGACAAACCTATGCGATTTGTTCGCAGCGAAGCCACAGCCATCGTTCATGTCAGCAGTTCGGACCGAGGCACGCAAAGTGTTGTACTTCACCTTTCTGCAGAGAGAGAAACGTCCGATGAACTCTACATTCGACTGACCATTGTCTGCCCTGAAAAGGCGATATCTCCAGAATATAGTCTTGACAATCGCGCTGAACGTGAACCGAAAAATTATAGTTTCCTCATCTCATTGCCAACAAAAACATGCGAACAACAGCACCAAGAGTTTGAATACCGTTTACAGGAAGCCAAAAATATTCAAGAACAAGGTGGTAGTTTGAGCAAAGAGCAGTTACTACTGCTACGATGTAACGAAGCCGATGTGCAGTACAACGTATTCCGTGGATACCGATGTCTTGTCCGGAAAGACTATCCAAATGCTATTCGACATTTGGAAAACGCATTCTTTTTCCTCCATAAGAAAGGCATTAGTCTCTCGGAACAGGAACACCGAGTGTTCTTAGATATCTGCCTTTTCATTGGCATTTCATACATGAATCTCAGAATGCTTGAAAAGGCACAATACTACCTTGACTTCATTACTGACGAACAAAGTTTCGGGTATGTCCTTGTCCGTGCACGAAATATGCGGATGCTTCATGATCCGAGACTGCTTTCTTACATCAATAAGAAGTATGGAGAACTTCAAGACCTCCTACAAAAAAGAAAAGAGAAGGAACCTCCGCATCCTCTAATACGCTACAAACACTTTCTAATGATGATGCATGTCAGAGTCTTTGCTGATGAAGGTGATTTCGACAACGCTATGCGCTGGGCAGAAGCCCTGCACTACGAAGGTCATGATAACCCGATTTTGGAAAAACTAACAGATTATCTCAAAACAAAAATCGGAAAAAACGATGACAACTCGGAGGAAATCCGTAAGAAATGGGAGGAACTTTATAACAGGCTTTGCGAAGAAGAGGATGACGATGCTCTAAACTTTGATATTTAAATTCCATTGTACATCTTTTCTATCCTATGCTTTTTCATACTAATATTATTCTTTCCTCGCTATAAAAGAAATAAACAATACAAATATATTCCTTTAAGAAATGGTTATTGTCTCCCCCTCTATGCTGAGTGCCGACTTCGGAAAACTTTATGAATCTACCGAAATGCTCAACAACAGTCAGTGCGATTGGATTCACATCGACGTAATGGATGGCGTCTTCGTGCCCAACATCACCTTCGGTCTTCCTGCTGTTGAAGCCGTGGCTCGCCGTGCAAAGAAACCACTTGACCTTCACTTGATGATAGTTCATCCGGAGAAGTTCATTGACCGCCTGGCAGAAATCGGTGCCGATTTAGTGTGTGTGCACTATGAAACCTGCAATCATCTCCACCGCGTGCTTCAGAGCATTCACGCTAAAGGTATGAAAGCCGGTGTTGCCATCAATCCCGCTACTCCAGTCTGTGTTCTCGAAGATATTTTAGAGGATGTGGATGTTGTACTCATCATGAGTGTCAATCCTGGATTCGGAGGTCAGAAATTCATTCCCCGTTCCATCGAAAAAATCCGTCGCCTAAAAGAGATGATTCGCCGAGAAGGTACGAATACGCTTATCGAAGTTGACGGTGGTGTCAACCGAGAAACGGGTAAACTGCTCATCGAAGCCGGTGCCGATGCATTGGTGGCCGGAACTGCGGTATTTAAAGCCGAGAATCCTGCAGCAGAAATTGTCGCATTAAAAAATCTGTAATCCCTACTTTTTCCCTTATCTCTTTTTAAAATAAAACGAAAATGCTTGAACTTACACCCATATTGCAGCCGGATGAAATGCTGAAGACATTGACTCTGCTTAAAGGTTGCAAAAGGATTGTCATGTTCGGACATCGTGGTCCTGACGGTGATGCTTTGGGCTCCAACCTGGGATGGGCAGAATATTTGCGGCATTTGGGCAAGCAAGTGACCATTGTCATGCCGGATATGGAACCGGATTTCATCAAATGGTTGCCAAATATCCAGTACGTAAAACACTACTGTAACGATGATGAGAAACCTGTTATCCGCAAGGCTATTGCCACTGCAGACTTGCTTTGCTTCCTCGATTTCAGCCAGTTAAAACGCGTGGAAGACAGTACTCTCATTGACATTTTGCAGAAATCAAAAGCCAAACGAATCATCATCGACCACCATCTTGACCCTGATATACACAACGCGGATTTGGTCATCAGCCGTCCGAAAGCGTCAAGTACATGTGAATTGGTCTTTCGTCTCATCTACCAACTTGGGGGATACGACAAACTTTCACGCTCCGGAGCATGTAATCTCTACTGCGGTATGATGACGGATACAGGCTCTTTTGCCTATAACAGCAACGATCCTGAGATATATCTTATCATTAGTCTTCTGCTAAAAAAGGGGATTGATAAGGAAAAAATTTATCGCAATGTCTTCTACAGTTTTTCGCAAAACCGACTGAAATTCTGGGGATTCCTTCTCAACGAACGCGTCACTTTCAAGCAAGGAGGCAAGGCTGCCATCATAGCATATAGCGGTGAAGACATGGCCAAATACAAGTTCAAGCGTGGCGATGGCGAAGGATTTGTCAACGAACCTTTGAAGGTTCGCGGATGTCGTCTTTCGATATCTCTTCGTGAGGATACCGTGCAACAGAATGTCATACACGTCAGTCTGCGTTCTGTCGACGACATTCCATGCAACATTATCGCGAAAGAATACTTCAATGGTGGCGGGCATCTTAATGCTTCAGGTGGAGAATTGAAATGTTCCCTCCAAGAAGCGGTAAGGATTGCAGAGACTGCTATCGAAAAATATGGGGATGTTTTGTAAAACACCTCCGCCTGAACAGGTATAGAAATACAACGAAGAGCCGATGCTCCTGAGGAAACATCCATTATTCCTCCGGCATCGGCTCTTCGTTGTGTCCAATAGTCAGGTGTCTGAGATCGTACATCGACCCATTATAAATATTGAGGTCTACAGGCCCCCTTATGCCATCTATCTGTCCGAGGTCCGTATGTTGCCAGAAACGCCAGGGACCTTTGTAGCCCAACTGCTTGACGTAATAATGGGCTATCCAGAAAGGATAGCGGTCGAACTCCGGTGCCGAAAGGTTGGCCTCTTTGAATTTCAGGCCCGTATAGATGATTGGCGGGACATGATATTCTGCCTCAAGCATCCTTAACCATTGCAAAGCCTCATGCTGAAGTTGCTCAACAGTCAGGTTTCCACGTTCCTCAATGTCGAGTACTGGCGGAAGATCACCTTCAGTCAGATGAACTTGACGCATATAATATTCCGCTTGCGAACGACCTTTTACGGAAGGTGTAAAGAAATGGTAAGCACCTCGTATCAAACCATACTCACCTGCTTGGTGGAAATTCTCGTTGAAATTTTCGTCAAACAGGCTCTTTCCCTCTGTAGCCTTTATAATTACGAACACAATGGGCGCTCCGTCAATTTTCGCTTCCGAAACTTTCTGCCAATCTATCGGACCTTGGTGATGACTGATGTCGATGCCATGTATGCTATATCCCTCAGGATAGACCATATCTCCATATAGTGCCCGCCAACGGCTACGCACTGAGGATGGGATAATGAGGAACATGTAGAAAAGGAAAACGTAGAAAAAGACCACACACACCACGGCTATCCAGAAGATGCGTTTGGCACGGCTTCCGAAAAGCATGTGACGGAAACGACGAAACCATCCCTGTTGTTTCTTACTGGAACGGCGGCGTTGCTTTTTATGGTGGGTGACATTTGTGGTTTTTGCCATTGTTGCCTTTTAGAGACAGGGGAGTATCTGGAAAGGATGACGAATATGGTTCCCCAAAAAGTTTGTATTGAAAACTTAAAAACACACCCATCCGACAAGAAACATGCCAAAATGGGTGTGTATGAGTTCTTTATGTTGCTAAACCAACAATCGTTGTTTTTGCATTAAGCCTGCTCAAGGGCCAGCGTTTTTGTGCATTGATCGCAAACCTCACTGGGGCCCCAGTACTGGATAGGACCGGGATAAACATAAGCAGTGTTCTTAGCCCATTCCTCACGATGTGCGACAAAGAACTTGTAAGGAGCGCCTTCGAGTTCTACAAGTGCCTTACGGATAACGGGTTTCATCGCACCATTACGACGTTCCATATTCATCATCATCGTGATAGGCACGCCACCGGCAATCCATTCTGCGGCGGGAGCGGTGGTGTTCTTGATGATAGACATGTAACCAGTCTTGCCATTGGCAATCAGACGGCTGGCATTGAAGCCAAGGCTGTAGCAGTAATCCGCATCATAGTTCGAGGGAGCGGCGCAACGACCTTCGTATCCGAAGAAATGATGCTGGGCACTGAACTTACCGCAGTACTTCTCTTCTGCTGCCCAAGCGGCCAACTTTGTGGCAACCATACGGCTGAGAAGTTTCTCGGTTTCAATGAGTGATACCTGAACATTGCCGTGGGGGTCGCGGTCGAGGCAGAGTTGGCGGGCAACATCTGCGGGAAGGCTTTCGAGAACTGCAAGGTTTTCAGCAGCGATGGAACGCTTAACGAAAGCGATCTGCTCGTCGGCATTCTCAAATTCGCGGGGCTCACCGGTAGTGGTATCGGTAAGCACTTCGTTAAGTTCGGCAATGAGTTTCTTGATAGCAGGGATAAACTCGATGAGACCCTCGGGAATGAGGACGGTACCGAAGTTGTTTCCGTCAGCAGCACGTTCGGCAACAATCTTGGCAATATAGGTTACAACATCGTCAAGACTCATGGCCTTCTTCTCGATTTCCTCGCTGATGAGGCAAACGTTGGGCTGGGTCTGGAGAGCGCATTCAAGGGCGATATGGCTGGCGCTACGGCCCATCAGTTTGATGAAGTGCCAATACTTGCGGGCAGAATTGCAGTCGCGCTGGATATTACCAATGAGTTCAGCATAGGTTTTGCAAGCGGTATCGAAACCAAAACTGGTTTCAATCTGCTCATTCTTCAAGTCTCCGTCGATAGTCTTGGGGCAACCGATTACCTGAACGCCGTAATTCTTGGCGGCATAGTACTCTGCAAGAACGCAAGCATTGGTGTTGGAGTCGTCACCACCGATGATAACGAGAGCCTTAATGCCGAGTTCGCGGAGAATTTTGATGCCACTTTCGAACTGTTCTACCTTTTCCAGTTTTGTACGTCCGCTACCAATGATGTCGAAACCACCGGTGTTGCGGTACTCATCAATGAACTCGTCAGTGAACTCTACGTACTTATGGTCAACGAGACCGCCAGGTCCCATAAGGAAACCATAGAGTTTGCAGTCCTTGTTCAACGACTTCACACCGTCATAAAGACCGCTGATGACATTGTGACCGCCAGGAGCCTGTCCGCCGGAGAGGATGATACCTACATTGAAAGGCTCAAGAGTTTTCATCTCGCCAGCCTCAAAGGTAATGACAGGCATACCATAAGTGTTGGGGAACATGGCCTTGATATCTTCCTGATTGCCGACACTTTGGGTGGGAGCACCCTCTACGGCTACTACGGGACCCTGGAGGGCCTTAGGAAGTTTGGGCTGATAGGCAGCACGGGCTACCTGAAGTGCACTTTTTTCCATTTTGATTATATTTATGAAGATTTTGTTGTTTTTACGGATTCTTATCTCGCATTCGCCTTCGAATTTGCGTGTTTTCCCATTCGAAGGGCAAGACCTTTCATCAAGGCCTTCCGTCAGCAAAATTATAAAATTTCTTGAAATTCCGCAAAAAAGCAGTGGAAAATACATGAGAATAATGTTGATTGTAGTATGTTTTTTTCATCTCTATCTATTAAAATTTATCTTAGTGCTCTATATTCCGTTGTTCTTATCTGATGCAAGGATGTGAATTTGCCCCATCGAAGAGAAAATTCTCACATTAAACATCAGCATTTTCTTACTCGTTTTTTAGGTTGGAAGACTATGATTTTCTGACCACGCTTTACCTTCTTCTTCGCATGGGAACTTCACCTCTTGTGCATTACGGGAAAAACATCGGAACTTTCTGATACAATGTTCCGAACTTTTTGATTGAAAGTTCCGTGGTTTAGATCGAAAAGTTCCGTACTTTTCAATCGACTTCCAAAACATTATTTTCACATCACCCTATCACTTGCGCATAAAACCTCTCCAAACTACACATAGGCATCAAAACTATTCAGATGAAGTTTATGGAATAATCAAAATTTTCACCTTCTTTTTTGTTGTAAACTTTCATGGTCGATGTTGCCTATTTCAAAACTCCCTCAATGTTTCTACAGTCCAATAGAAATACTCTAAAGGTGAAGATATGCGCTCAGAAGCCGTAAAAATGGCCTTTATCGATGTCCTTCTATTCAGAATTCCCACAAAAAACTTGGCTAAACACCCAAATTTGCGTATTTTTGCACAAATAAATGAAATTATAAAGAGAACGTTTCTCCCCATTTTTCCGTTTTTCGCGCCATTAAACCATCCCAAAGTTGCGGGTGAAACCATACAGGAACCCCGTAAAGATTTCCGAATCTCGAACAAAGGAAATCCATTCTCCTTGTTTATATATACATAACTGTTGTACATCGTAAGCAAGGAGACAAGGTGAGAACAATGGGCTAACGACGGAAAAAACATCACTCAAAACACAATGATACAAGAAACAGACAGAATCAAGCACGTGAATATCGAGGACGAAATGAAGTCGTCCTACATTGACTACTCGATGAGTGTCATTGTCAGTCGCGCGCTTCCCGATGTTCGCGACGGCTTCAAGCCGGTCCATCGCCGCATTCTTTATGGTATGTGGGACATGGGTATTACCCACGAAAAGGCGACAAAGAAGTCGGCGGCCGTTGTAGGTGAGGTGCTTGGAAAGTACCATCCCCACGGCGATAGTTCGGTGTACAATGCTCTCGTCCGCATGGCTCAGCCTTGGGCAATGCGCTACCCTCTCATCATTGGTCAGGGTAACTTCGGTTCCATGGACGGCGATGGTGCCGCAGCCATGCGATACACCGAGGCCAAACTTTCCATCATGGGCGAAATGATGATGCAGGACATAGAGAAGGAAACGGTGGATATGGTGCCGAACTACGACAATTCGCGCCCGGAACCCAGCGTGTTGCCTACCTGCATTCCATCGTTCCTCGTAAATGGGGCCACAGGTATTGCCGTAGGTATGGCCACAAATGTTCCTACACACAATATCTGCGAAGTCATTGATGGCGCTATCGCCTACATCGAGAACCCCGACATCGACACCGATGGTCTGATGCAGCATATCAAGGGCCCGGATTTCCCCACCGGAGGCTACATTATGGGTACCGAAGGTATCCGCAGTGCCTATGAGACAGGACGCGGACGCATCATCATGCGTGCAAAGACAGAGATCGAAACCGGCGTACTTCATGATAAAATTGTCATCCGGGAAGTACCCTATGGTACCAACACCGCAGAACTTTGTACCCACATCGGTCAGTTGTCAAAGGAGGGAAAAATCGATGGTATCACAAATGTCAACGATGAGTCTGACCGCGAAGGTATGCGCATTGTTGTGGATGTCCGTCGTGGACAGAACGCCAATGTCGTGCTCAACAAACTCTTCAAACTCACCGGATTGCAGTCATCGTTCGCTGTCAATACAATTGCCCTTGTTCCCATTCCCGGCACAAAGCCCGTAAAAATGCGTCCGGCAATGCTCACGCTGAAGGATTGCATCAGGTATTTTGTGGAACATCGTCACGAGGTTGTCACACGACGCACCATTTTCGAAAAGCGAAAAGCCGAGGAACGTGCCCACCTTCTCCAGGCTCTTATCGTCGCTTCCGACAACATTGATGAGGTGGTAAGCATCATAAAGTCCAGTTCTACCCCCAACAACGCCATCACTCGCCTGCAGGAACGCTTTGGTTTTGACGAGGTTCAGGCCCGCTATGTTGTGGAAATGCGCCTCAGACAACTCACCGGACTCCAGCAACAGGAACTTCACGATGAGTATGATGAACTGCAGAAACGCATAGAATATCTCGCACAAATCCTGGCAGATCCCGAACTTTGCAAGAAGGTTATGAAGGATGAACTGCAGGCTGTGAAGGAAAAATATGGCGACTCCCGTCGCACGGAAATCCTAAATTCCGGAATCAACTTCAATGCAGAAGACTTCTATTCCGACGATGATGTTGTCATCACCATCAGCCATCTTGGATACATCAAGCGCACAAATCTTGAGGAGTTCAAGGCTCAGGGACGTGGAGGTGTCGGTAGTAAGGGCGGAAGTACCCGCGACAGCGACTTCATCGAGTCCATCTACCAGGCTTCAATGCACAACACGATGCTCTTCTTTACCGACAAAGGACGTTGCTATTGGTTGCGTGTGTATGAAATTGAAGAGGGTACCCGCACCAGCAAGGGTCGTGCTATCCAGAATATGCTCAACATCGATCCTGACGATCGCGTGAACGCTTGCCTCTATATCAAGAATCTTAAGAATGCCGACTTCTGCAATAGCCACTACGTTGTGTTCGCCACCGAACGCGGTATCATCAAGAAGACGCGTCTGGAAGAATATAGCCGCCCGCGCACAAATGGCGTAAATGCCATCAACATCAACGAGGGTGACCGTCTTGTCAGTGTTGCACTCACAAATGGTAACGATGAGATTCTCATGGCAAACCGCGGAGGACGTGCCATCCGCTTCCCCGAAAACACCGTCCGTGTTATGGGACGCACCGCAACCGGTGTCCGCGGTATGATGCTCGATGGCCCGCACGACGCCATCGTTGGAATGGTGGCTATCAATGACGCAGAACAGGAAACCATACTTGTTGTCAGCGAAAACGGTTTCGGAAAGCGCTCAGCCGTAGAGGACTACCGCCGTACTGGACGTGCCGCAAAAGGCGTAAAGACACTGCAGATTACCGAAAAGACAGGTGAAGTGATTGCCATTAAGTGTGTGAAAGAGGACGAAGACCTCATGATTATCAACAAGAGTGGTATCACACTCCGCTTACGTGTCACCGATATTCGTCGATGCGGACGTGCTACACAAGGCGTGAAACTCATCAACCTTACAAAGCGCAACGACTCCATTTCCAGCGTATGTCTTGTTCCAACCGACGAGGAAGAGGAGGCTGTATCGCCTGAGGAACAACCCGTGGACAACGTAGAAATAACTTCCGAAACACAGCAAACGGATGTACAGGAAACTGCGGACGAAGGTAACGAATAACGAAAACAAAAACATTAACCTCAATATTTATTATTAAAAACATGAAGAAAATCTTTTCTTTAGCCATCTTCTCCCTGTTCACATTGGCGGGAATGGCTCAGAGTCCCAAGGCTCAGTTGAAGATGGACGAAGGCAAATTTGCAGAGGCTCTGCAGGTTGTCAATGAAGCCATCGCTGACACTGACAAGGATGTTCAAGAGGCTACCGCAAAGGCACAAGCCAAAGGCAAGCCCGTAGTCCTTGACAAATTCAACAAGAAGTACGCAGGTCTTTACAATCAAGGCGCAACCTGTTATGCACAGATTTTCAATCCTGAACTTATGAAGGCCGCTAATCAGCAGCCCCTCGATACCACAGTTTTCATAACCGCTCTTGATAATATGATCACATATTACACCAAGAGTTACGTCTATGACAACATGCCTGACGCGAAAGGCAAGGTAAAGGCCAAGTATGATGCTGATAACAAGCGCTTCATTGAAAGTTGTCTTGACTACTATTTCTATGGTGCAATCTTCCTTAATGAGCGTGGTGACAAGGTAGGTGCAAGTGAACAGTTCAAAAAGCACATGCTTCTTCCTGAAAATCCTGCACTCGCAGATAAGAAGGACTCTATTCTTACTGCCAAAAAGGAGAACTATGAGCAGAGCGCTTACTTCAACACTCTCATCAATTATGAGTTGAAGAAATGGGACGACATCCTCGCTACCATCGACAAGGGTCTGAGTAACAAAGAATACAACCACGACCTTTACCTCATCAAGGCCGAAGCCGTTCTTCAAACAACTAAGGACACCGCACAGTATGTTAACGTATTGAAGGATGCCATTGCCAATGTTGAGAAGAACCAAAGTTTCGCAGAATCTCTCCTTAGCATCTACTATGACAAGAAGGATGCTGAAGGCGCTGAGGCAACTGTCAACGAAATCCTTGCAAAAAATCCCAACAGCGCCAGCGCATGGTACATAAAGGGCTGCATTAACCTCAACCTCAAGCAGGACTTCAATACCGCTCGCGAGTGCTTCAGCAAGGTACTTGCCGCTGATCCTGACCACCTTCTTGCCAACGCAAATATGGCATACGCCTGGATGAATGACGTTGCAACCCGTCGTTTGAACGGCGAATACAAGTACATTGAACGCAAGACCGTTACAGAAAAGATTAAGGCTGACTATGAGAAAGAACTCGCAACCGTACGCGAATTCTACGCAAATGCCCGTCCCCACATGGAGAAAGTTCGTGAACTTGCTCCAGACCGCTCAAAGGTTTGGGCGCCTGCTCTCCAGCAGATCTACTTCAATCTTGGCCTTGAAGAAGAGGCAAAGCAGATGGACGAAATCATGGAAAGCAATCACTAATTCCATGCTTGTAAATCTTTTTATCTGAACAAACATTGAAAATGCGGGGGCAATAACATCGTTGCCTCCCGCTTCTCTCTAATATTGTGACTATAGTTGTGCAACAGTTTGATAGTAACCGTACTGTAGACATAACTTCTTTATAAGCACAAAGCACAAGCCCGATGCAGAGACGCTACAAAATGCGCCTCTGCATTTAGGCATTTAGTAAAGGCGTAAAAGCAATGTCTTTTAGCCTGAGAATCAGATTCCTTGCATGACAGGAACGTGATATGCTGAACAATTTCACGTTTCTTCTCAAGCCCAGAGACTGGACATTTCAGCCCAAAATGTCCACATTTTATCCATACAGACCAGAACACTATACTAAATACTTTCGGGTATCGTCTGACACAAACATATAGAACCCAATTAGAATGACAAAACGTTACGCTTACATACTGCTTTATTCTTTTGTGATGTGGTGTACTTTCATGTACACTGCGCCGACTTTTGCCGCACCTGAAGAGGTCACTCAAAAGGAAAAGTCGAATACTTTGAAGAAGCAGGTTAAGAGCATTCGGGAAGCGCTGAAGAACAAAAAGGGCAACGATGCCTTAAAGGGAGTGGAAAACATCCGGAAAGATTCTGCGGAAATGTGGAACGTACAGGTTCTGCAATACGGTGTTGATGCCTGCAAGATTCTTGCAGATGCAGAAAATGAAAAACTATACCTTAAGAATAATCCCGATACGACCGCCTTCTTTAACTCCATATATAATATATGTCACTATATCCTTCTCACTGACAGTGCGGAACAATTCCAGACATTTGCCGACAGTATGGAAGGCCGGAAACCGCGTTTCAAATATCGTCGGACCAACAGTGAAACGCTGTCAAAGCATCTTAGCAATATGCTGACTGCCCCATTTTATTTCACCGCAAAGGGAAAATGGGCAGAGGCAGAGCGCTTTTCGGATATCGACATTCAGATTCTGACCACTCCATGGGCTACAAAAAAACTGAAGGAGGATAGTACACAAATCGTTAAACTTGCGGTTATCCATGCCAATGCCTGCTACAACCTCGCGCTAAACAACGAGATTGAACGGTATGCAAATCTGGCTTTAATGGACAGCATCTCACATGAAAGCATTTTGGAACGCATCGTCTATGCGGAAACAAATATCGGCGATACTGCAAAATATGTCCCCCGTCTAAAGGAAGGACACCAGAAATATCCTTTCAATATTTTCTTTTTCAGTCGCATCATCGACTATAATATTCGTACAAAAAACTTCGAGGCAATCATCGATAATGCGGAATACACTATCGAAGCCATCAGAAAAAATGGATTGCTTAACCCCGAAATACCAGACAGCATCCTGCAGATTCACCGGCTGACGCGGGAAATGGCAGGACAATGCTATGAATCCTTGGCCATAGCCTATTACAACAAAGAAGAATATCGCAAAAGTATTGATGCTGCACGTAAGATACTTCTGTGGAATCCTTCGCATCCTCGTGCTGATTTTTTCGTAGGGGCCAGTTATTTTCAAATGGCGAAACGTGTTAAAATCCCTGAATCTATCAATGATCCGGACTACAGACGGAACTACAAGGAACGCAACCGTCTTCTGGAAATGGCAAGACCTTATCTCGAACTTTACAGAAAGAACAATCCTGACGACGCGAAATTCTGGGCGCCTATGCTCTACGATATATACCTGTATTTGAATCTTGGTCCTGAATTTGAGGAAATATCCAAGTACGTCCACTGATATTACTCCTCCGTATCATACCAGTACAAACTTCTTTTCTCCAACAATGAATATCCTTCTGCACGCTGATTTCAATACTCCCTACAACACTTTCCCTTTCAATAACATAAGTATAGCCGACATTGCGGAGGCTATCGCTGAGGGAATGCGCCAGGAAAACGAAGAAATTGCCCGCATCATCGACAATCCGGAAACACCGACATTTGAGAATACTGTTGTAGCATTAAATGAAACTGGCAAGGTCCTCGAACGTGCAACAACACTGATGTACAACCAGTTATCTGCAAATACCAGTGATGAACTTGAAAAACTGGCACAGGAAATATCGCAGAAACTCTCGGAACACCAAAGTTCCATTATGCTGAATGCAAGTCTTTTCGAGCGCGTGCAGGCCGTTAACGAAAATTTCCACAGCGATGATGCCGAGGAATGTATGCTGATGGAGAAAACAATGCGTGGCTTCCTGCGTTCTGGTGCCGCACTTACTCCCGAAAAGAAAGAGCATTTGAAGGCCATCAATGCCGAAATGGCGCAACTTGCCCTTGTATTTGATCAAAACCGCATCAAGGAGACAAATGCTTTTGAATTGTATGTTGAGGACAAAAGCATGCTCATCGGTCTACCTGATACCGAACTCGAGGCTGCTGCGGAAACCGCACGTGAACATGGAAAGGAGCATGGTTGGATGTTCACCTTGCATGCCCCCTCGCTACAACCCTTCATGATGTATGCTGAAAATGAAGGACTTCGCCGACAAATGTACTTGGCTGCCAATACACGTTGTACGCACAACAACGAGTACAACAACTATGAAATTTGTCGAAAACTCATCAATTTGCGACTGGAAAAGGCGCAGATTATGGGCTATAAGCACTTTGCAGACTTCATTCTTTCCAACCGTATGGCTGAAAGTACGGAACGTGTAAACAATTTTATCAATGACCTCTGTCATCACTACAAGACTTCCGCACTTGAAGACCTGGCAAATGTAGCGGAAATGAAGGAGCAATGTATACAGAAAGGCCATGACAAGTGTAGTGAATCTTTTGAACCTTGGGACTTTGCTCACTATAGCCATTTGCTGAAACTCCGTGACTACAACATCGATCCTGAGATGCTCCGCCCTTATTTTCCATTGGATCGTGTCATCGAAGGCGTCTTCAATCTTGCAACAACATTGTATGGCATCACCTTCCACGAGGACGTTTCTATACAAGTCTACCATCCAGACGTCAAGGCTTACAGGGTTCACGACCATGATGGTCGCCTCCTCGCAGTTCTATATGCCGATTTCTTCCCTCGCGAAAACAAGCAGAGCGGAGCATGGATGACGTCATACCGCGAAGAATGCAAGCACAAAATTTCAGACGGATCATGGGAAGACGAGCGTCCTCATGTTAGTGTAAACATGAACTTCTCCAAACCAACATCATCAAAACCGGCCCTGCTTCGACTGGGAGAAGTCAGCACTTTCCTTCATGAATTCGGACATGCTCTGCATGGAATCTTTGCCGATACCCGTTACAAAGCCCTTTCCGGAACAAACGTTTTATGGGATTTTGTCGAACTTCCTTCACAATTTATGGAGAATTTTGCTTTGGAACCGAAATTCCTTCATACATTTGCAAAGCACTTCGAGACTGGTGAAACCATCCCCGACAATCTGATATCCGCTATCCGTCGTGCCCAAAATTTCAATGCTGGATATGCGTGTATGCGACAGGTGAGTTTTGCTATGCTCGACATGGAGTTCTATACCCGTACCGAACCTATCCCGGCCCCTTCGTCAGGAAGCACAGTACATCCTATCGCAAGAATTGAACATGAGGTGTGGAAAAAGATAGGTTTGCAACGTTTTCCACAAGAAACTAGCATGACTGCGCAGTTCGGCCATATCATCAGTGGCGGATATGCCGCAGGATACTATAGTTACAAATGGGCAGAAGTGCTGGACGCGGATGCGTTCGAATGCTTCAAAGAGCATGGAATCTTTGATACTGCTACAGCAAAACGTTTCAGAGAAACCATTCTTTCCAAGGGAAGCACTGTACATCCCATGGAACTTTACCGCAATTTCCGTGGCCGAGACGCAACCATTGACGCACTCCTCAGACGCGATGGGATGCACTCTGCCCAAATAATCCGCGGTAAATAATCGGATAATACAAAGGACATACACACCACACATAAGAAGCATCAGGCTGACATGTCTCGTGTTTAACAAGTGTTTTTATTGTGGATTTATATTATTTTTCACATGCACGACTCCTCAATTCTCGACAGAAGATACCTTAGAATGGCTACCATTTGGGCAGAAAACTCCTACTGCAAACGTCGTCAAGTTGGCGCACTGATAGTTAAGAACAATATGATTATCAGTGACGGATACAACGGAACGCCTTCCGGATTTGAAAACATCTGTGAAGAAAACGATGTTACCAAACCCTATGTTCTCCATGCCGAGGCCAATGCTATCACAAAGATTGCCCGCAGCAACAACAATTCGGATGGCGCCACACTCTATGTCACAGACGAACCTTGTATTGAATGTTCCAAACTCATCATCCAAGCCGGTATACGCCGTGTTGTGTATGCACGGGAATATCGTTTGCATGATGGTTTGCAACTCCTCAAGCGAGCAGGCATAGACATCGTATATATGCCTGAAAATGAATCTGAATCCAAATAATAATCAGCAGAAGTCACTATCATAGTTTCTCTACTTCTGCCCTATTCGCTCCAACGTATGAAACGATATACAACCCGATTCTTACCCATTTATATTGCACTTGCCGTTGTGGTGGGAATGTTTGTTGGCAATTTCTACGCCAACCACTTTGCTGGACGTCGGATAAACCTTATCAATACATCAAGCAACAAGTTAAGTAATTTGCTGCATATTATTGACGACCAGTACGTTGATACAGTAAATATGAGCGACCTTGTTGAGCGTTCTTTACCCCTTATTCTACGCGAACTTGACCCTCATTCGACTTATACAAATGCCGCTGATGTAGAGTCTGAGATGCAGGCTTTGAAGGGAAGTTTTTCGGGAATTGGCGTACAATTCTACATCCTTGACGATACCGTACGTATTGTTAAGGTGATTGATGGCGGCCCTTCGGAACGAGTGGGGCTGAAAGCCGGTGACCGCATTGTGGCTGTCGACGGCAAGGACTTCGTTGGAAAGGATATCAATGAAGAGGAAGCGAAGAAACATCTTAAAGGACCTGCTGACAGCGAAGTCACACTAAAAATAGTACGACAAGGGCAGAAAAAGCCGTTACAATTCAAAATTCAGCGCGGAAATGTCCCTGTAAAAAGCATTGATGCCAGTTATATGCTCAGCGATAATGTGGGATATGTCCGTATAAACACTTGGGGAGATGCCACATATTCCGAATTCCTTGGAGCCATGGCACAAATCGGTACGTCACAACCTGAGGGTATTATTATTGACCTTCGCGGCAATCTTGGCGGATATCTCGATGCTGCAGTAAAAATTGCCAATGAATTTCTTCCCAAAAACAGCCTCATTGTCTATACCGAAGGCCGCAGATTTCCTCGTGAGGACTATAAAAGCGACGGCAGAGGCAGTTTCCAACAGATGCCACTTGTGGTACTTGTTGATGAAACAAGCGCATCAGCAAGTGAAATCTTTGCAGGTGCCATGCAAGACAATGACCGTGCCACCATCATTGGCCGCCGTACCTTTGGTAAGGGACTTGTACAAATTCCTATACAGTTCCGCGATGGCAGCATGGTACGCTTGACACGTGCAAGATATTATACGCCATCCGGACGCTGCGTACAGAAACCTTATACGCCAGGAGACGAGGAGGAGTATGACAATGATTTGCTCAAACGAGCGGAAGATGGAGAATATTTCAATCCTGACAGCATAAAAACCTCTGGCGAAAAGTTCCATACACGCATCGGACGTATTGTATATGGCGGTGGTGGAATCATACCTGATGTGTTTGTAAGTCGCGACACTTTGGGCTACACCTCCTATTTCAAGCAGGTCATCATGTCGAACATTATGTCAGACTTCGCCTATCGTTATGTCGATTCAGAGCGCAAAACACTATCGGAATTCACCACTTACTCAGAGGTTTCACAACACTTGAAGAAGAAGAACATTGTTGAAAACTTTGTACGTTATGCTGAAAAGAACGGTATTAAACGTAGGAATCTGATGATCCGTACCTCACATTCGCTTCTCTACAACTTCATAACGAGTTATATTATTGGCGATCTCCTTGATATAAGAGAGGTGGTAAAGTTCAACAATCTCTCAGACCCTGCCGTTAACAAGGCATGCGAAATCATTGAAAATGACCAGGCATTTCCACAAATGACAGAGTAAAGGACAGGGGTTGTCATCTGCTATTTTGATGGCAATCCCCCACCCTTTTTAATGTCAAACACCTTGAAAGAGACGATGGAAAAAAACATTCTCAGAAGTTTCATCCGCAAACAAAAGGTGCAAATTGTTGCAAAGCGAAGGCAAATGGCTGCAGAACGTTTGCGCGAACTCTTGTTTGCAGAAGCGGAATACCACGATGCTTCTAACATTATGTTCTACGCTTCCCTGCCAGATGAGGTTCCAACGCTCGATTTTCTCCGGGATGAATGCCAAAAACATAGGTTTATCCTCCCCAAAGTTACGGGACCAGATAATATGGAACTCCGACTATATACAGGTCCGCACGATCTTTCAGAGGGCGCTTTCCATATCCCGGAACCAGTCGGACCGATTTTTTCCGATTATTCCGCCATCGATTTGCTGCTCATCCCCGGCATGGCTTTCGACAGGCACGGAAACCGTCTTGGGCGTGGTAAAGGTTATTATGACAGATTCCTGCAAAACCCTGTATTTTCAATAACTCCCAAATGGGGAATCTGCTATGATTTTCAGGTAATGGATGACATTCCTACTGAAAAACACGACATTGCCATGAATCGGATTCTCATCTGTTAAACACCAATCATCCCACTTTTCTTTATTTCCTTTTGGTCATTGTCATTTTTTTGACATGGCTTTTTCATTTTGTTTTCTGTCATCTCGCCCATGCGATTCGTATCTCTGTTATTTTTCTTTTTTATCACTCTGCTTCTTTTTTCCTCATGCCGTTCCCGACAGGAGGAAAAAACATCGTCAATGGCTTCGGTGTTTGAGAAGAAAAGTGTGGGAGACAGCGAACATTATGACTTGGAACAGATTCGCAGAGGCGGCGAACTCATTGTTGCCACTCTGTCCGGACCGGAAACATACTACGATTATCATGGCATCGGCATGGGACTTCAGTATGCCCTTGCCGAGGACTTTGCTTCGGGACAGGGACTGGTTGTCCGCATTGAATTGGCGAAAGACAGCGCCAATCTTTTGGAAATGCTGGAAAACGGCAGTGCAGACCTTATCGCATATCCCATATCATCCGCTACGCTGAAGGCGCACAATCTTATCGCAACCGGATACAATGAGCAGGGTTCATGGGGTGTTCGCAACGATGCCCCCGAACTTGCCGAAGCCTTAAAGTCATGGTATCACAAGGGACTTCTTGAAAAAATCAAGAAGAACGAAACGCAACGTCTTGCTCAAAGTCGCCATGTTACCCGGAGGGCTCGCGCTGTTTTTCTTAGTCCGGAACGGGGAGTCATCTCTGTCTACGACAATCTTTTTAAGGCTGCACAGGGAATTACCGGTTGGGATTGGCGCCTCATCGCTGCCCAATGTTACCAGGAAAGCGCCTTCGATCCCAATGCCCGTTCTTATGTAGGTGCACAAGGACTCATGCAACTCATGCCTTCCACGGCCCGCGAACTCGGACTTTCTCCTGAAGAAGTTTTCCTTCCGGAGCGGAATGTTGACGCTGGAGCACGTTACATAGCCCGTCTTACTCGTATATTCAGCGACATCCGTCAGCCAGAAGAACGCATAAAATTCGTCCTTGCCAGTTATAATGGCGGCAGTTTTCACATACGTGATGCCATGGCATTGGCAAAGAAATATGGCCATAACCCCCAACGTTGGGATGAGGTTGCGCCTTATGTCCTGGCGCTTCAGCAAAAGAAATTCTATACAGATCCCGTGGTAAAACACGGATACATGATAGGAAGTGAGACGGTGAACTATGTTCAAAGTATTCTTCAACGATGGCGTGACTATGGCGGACGCGTAGCCATCACCCATGCGCCCGTACTTCCACCTGAAGCAGCACACGTCAATCAGGCACAAACTTCTGAAAATCACCATTCCGCCACCACGAAGCCCCGTAACCGTTTTACCACTGATGTGCGTATTCTATCCCCTGAAGAACTACAGGCTGCCTCGGCGGCAGAGTAACGTAAAACGGATGATATACTAAGGAAGTTCCGTCTTTCCGGCATTTTCAACAGAATCCATAAATCTTCCCCATGACAAACACCCTGAAATACATTTGCCTTTTGTTGCTGATGTTTGCTCAATGTTCACTGCAGGCTCAACGTCTTGAGGACCTTAGTCAGGAAGAACTGCTTGCACAACTCGATAAACTGATAGCACAGAAAATGGACTATCGCGACCGTTACATCGCTGTAATTGACAGCATGAAACGAAGTGCCATGCAACAGACCGCAGAAGCCCGTGCCCAAACTTATCTGAACATTTACCATGCCTATTCGAACATCCAGACAGATAGTGCTATGGTATATCTCGCAAAGATTGAGAATCTTCCGATTTTCGACACTGACGACAACCTTAAAACCCATGTTCTCATCGGAAGAGCGGAGATTTATGGCGTCATGGGACTGTATACCAGCGCGCAAAATACAATACAAGAAATTGACATCCAACAGTATAACGATAGCATACGCCTGTTTTATTATCAGGTTTGCAGAAAACTTTATGGCTGGATGTCCGACTATGGTGAGGTGTATGACAAAAAAATCCATTATCGAGACCTCACACAACTGTGCCGCGACAGCATACTTGCCATCCAACAACCCAGCATTAACCGTAACATTGTAGAGGCAGACCGTGCGCTGACTATCGGCGATGTCGCTATGGCTAAGACGCTCTGCGTACAAAGTATTCCCAAGGCTGATGAACTGCAACGCGCGTATATTTATGTCATCATGAGCGGAATTGCTCACGCGGAACAGAACACTTCTGAGGAAATACGCTATCTTTCCATGACCGCTATCAACGATTTCAAGCGGGGCGTGACCGAATATAGTGCCCTTCCAAAATTGGCCATCCTTCTTTCAAAAGTCGGACAAGAAGACCGTGCGTATGAGTATCTTGTCTGTACGATGTCGGACGCTGTATACTGTAAAGCGCGACTTCGCACCTTAGAAGCCTCTAAAATTTTCCCCATCATCGAGCAAAATCATAAAAACCGCGTCCACGACCGCTTCCTTTTTGCCATTGTCGCCATCAGTGTTATTGCTGTTTTCCTCATCGTGCTGGGAGTGATGCTCATGATGTCGCGGCGGAAGAACCGGCAATTAGCGGAGATGCACGTCCAACTCGACTCTGCCATTGCAGCACAACGCAATGTTAATGAAGCGCTTTCTTCGGCAAACAAAGCCCTTCAACAAGCAAATCATGTAAAAAACACGTACATTGCACGTTATCTCGAGCGTTGTCGTTCCTACATCGACAGTATGGAGAAGAACAGAAAGCGCATTTTGAAGATGCTAAAGAACAATCAACAGAGCGAATTGCTCAACCAACTTAAATCCGACTCCACGTTTTCCGACGAAGAAACACTGTTCTATACTGATTTCGACGAGGCGTTTCTGACACTTTTTCCTGACTTTGTCACGAACTTCAACGCCCTGCTCGTCCCAGAGGCTCAAATTATCACCAAACGCGACGAACTTCTCAACACCGAACTGCGCATCTTTGCCCTCATCCGTCTCGGCATTACCGATTCAAACCGCATTGCACACTTCCTCAACTATTCCCTTCCCACCATTTATAGTTACCGTTCAAGACTACGTAATAAGAGCAAGTTCTCCAAAGAGGATTTTGAGAAAATGGTGATGGAATGCTGATTCATCTACCACTATTATTGTTTGTTTACATTGAGATTCGTGCTGACAAAGCAAAATTATCCCGCCTTCCGAAATACTGTGAAGGCGGGATTTTCTTATTTTACTTTCGCCGATTCCAAAAAATGTACGGAACTTTGGCATGAAAAATGCGGAACTTTACACCGAAAAGTACGGCACTTTTGGTACGAAAGTTCGGATGTTTGCCAACCCGTTTCCAAAAGTCTTTTCGTGTTATGCGGTATTCTCTCTTTGAAGTTTTTGAAAAACGGTTCATAACAGCAGTTATTGCCTATATTTGATTCTGTGAAAACGGATATGATTACAATGATCAGGGTGGAAATAGACGGAATGACAGCCTCGCAAGAAACGAAGTTTCGAGCATAAACCATGAAATAAATCGATTCTCTTTATGCAAAGTCTTATTTTTTTGAGTACATGCTTCTTTATCAGAACATGTGTGTGTCATCATCTTATCCCCTTAGATTTTCTTTGCAAAACAACGATGAATCCGGTATTTTTAATGCATTTATACGATGTATATACCGAAGGTCTAAACACGAAAAGAAAAACGTTTGAAGCGGAAAGAGTTTTGCGACAAAATCATAATTCAACAAGATTAACATTCGGAAATCCCTATTTTTTGTTAAAATGCCCACGATTTCGTCACAAAACATTGGAGTTAACATCTACTTTAAGGAAAAATTAGTATTTTTGCATCATCAAATACAACGAGAACGGACTGACATATCCGTTAATTACACCACTATTTAATAATATATAGTCATGAAAAAGGTACTCTTTGTTCTCCTTGCCCTCGGTTTATCCTCCGTTGGCGCATACGCACAGGACGATGTTTACTTTGTTCCTACAAAGAAAGCGATTCTCAAGGAGCGCCAGGCTGAGCGTGAAGCCACCGCACGTGCACTCACAGAATCAACCTATACTCCCATCAACGACAATGTTTCTGAAGAATATTATGAGAATTGGGCCGATGAAACCACAGGTCGCGCCATGGACGTTGACGCATACAATCGTCGTGGTAATGGACTGTTGGTGGACACCACTCCCATGGATACCATTGCTGTAGACAGTACTGCATATAGCGTTACCGTGGAAGAAGAGGAATATAGTCCCACAGCCCGACTGGTGCGCTTCCGTTCTCCGCGCGGAGTCATCTATGCTTCGCCCTACTATGCAGACTACATCTATGACCTGGCATTCTATGATCCCTGGTTCTTTGACGGATTTTACGGTTCATCGTTCTGGTATAACAGTTGGACTTTCAGTCCTTTCTATTATGATCCTTGGTACTTTGGTTCATGGTGGGGAACTCCTTGGCACCATCATTGGGGATGGTACGACTATTGTTGGGGATGGGGCTGCGGCTGGTATCCCGCATGGGGACATGGATGTCACCCAGGATGGCACCCGGGTCACGGACCTGATTGGGGACATGCAGGGCATCCGGGCTTTGCTTCTGGGCGTAGCAACGGCAGATTGTCCGGACATAATTTCTCGCGTGGCGGATCTTCTGTGGCTGGACGCCAGACCATCGGCACACGCACAACCCGCACCAGCAATGGACGTGTCAGCGGAACTGCCGGACGTTCGTTCAGTAGCGGACGCAATACAGGCTCTTTAGGCTCGCGTTACAGCGGTTCAAGCAGTCGTACTACTGGCAATGGCGCAGGATACATTCGGAACAATGACGCTCCAACACGTGCTGGACAAAATATGAACAGTGCGACAAGTGTCCGTGAACGTTCGTCATCCTCCTCATCATCCTTCAACTCTGGCCGTTCAAACTCCCGTTCAAATTCCAGTTATAACTCAGGAAGTTCCAACTCCAGTTCCGGTCGCTCGTTCAGCAGCGGTCGCAGTTTCTCCGGAAGTTCCAGCAGTAGCGGCAGCCGTGGAGGCGGTGGTGGCTTCTCTGGAGGCGGCAGTCGCGGTGGCGGCAGACGGTAACCTGCAATTATATTGGCGTTCAAAAGCCTGCATATAACTGATATAATTCGATATAAACCCTACGATTTTGTACGGAATGTTACAGAGGGTTTTATGCTATTCTTCTGTATTGTACATAAGAATAAACGGGATACCTACAGGTCCTTTCCCGCCTTATCCTCTGTATTACTAACATTTTCCCACTTAATCAACCCACTATCATATAAATTATGAAGAAGATATTTTATACCTGCGCCTTTCTTTCGTGCTTCGGAGGATGGGCAAGTGCACAAGATATATACAAGGTTGAGATGCTCTCTGGCTCTGATCTTGATGGTGATGCCCGATACGTTGGTATGGGAGGTGCCATGAGTGCCCTCGGAGCCAACCTTTCCGCAATGAGCACAAACCCGGCATCTACCGGTCTATATCGCCGTTCGGACATCTCCATCACCGCAGGACTCACCTCACAACCCGACGGAAGCCATATCTACAGTAACGGACAAGTGCTGGGTGCAGACAAGACACGCGGAGTCTTTAACCAAGCCGGTTTCGTTTATTCGCTGAATACTGGGAACACAAGTGGCGTAAAATTCGTCAATTTAGGTTTTAATTACAAGCGTTCGCGCAACCTCAAGCAATTCATTGGGCTTAACAACGTACCTACCGCAAACGGCCTTTCCCAAAGTTGGCAGATGAGAAATCTTGCCATAGGAATGGATGATTACTGGCTCGACCTCGGCTATGAGCAGGACCGTGACTACACTACTCCACTCGCAGTCCTTGGGTATGACACCTATATGATTGACGCAAAGGTGGACGACAACAACAAAATTGTCGATTATTACCAAAGCAATGCCACAAAATACAATTATAACCGTGCACAGTGGGGCGGTCTGCATGAGTGCGATTTCAATATGTCCATGAATGTCAACGAGCGTATTTATGTAGGATTTACTATGGGTATTTACTATGTAAACACGCACAACATTCTTCTCTATGGCGAGGAACTCGTTGACAATACAGGCGCTACCGGCGATTATAACACGTATCAGGAGGAGGTGATGACCGGCGTCGGATACGATGGAAAGTTGGGTGTCATCGTACGTCCTGTGGAGGAAAGTCCTTTCAGACTTGGATTTGCCATCACCACTCCCACGGCCTATGACCTCGAATCACGCTCATATTTAAGTATGACGTCGCCATACTGCGATGACAATAATCCCAATGGAACATTTGCAGATGTGGATATTACCAACCGCTACCGTATACGTACTCCATGGAAACTTAACATCAGTGCTGCCACGACCTTCGGTTCTTTAGTCGCAGTCGATGCGGAATACGAGTGGCAAAACTATGCAAGCGCTGCTGTACGTTATGATGATGGCGAATCATACGACTACTGGGGTGGCTCCAACTTCAGTACCGATGCAGGCATAGAACAGGAGGTTAACCGTTGGATGAAGAATGTTCACACCTTCAGAATTGGTGCAGAAGTTCGTGCATCCAAGGAATTCTCATTACGTTTTGGATATAACTACGTATCGTCTCCATTCGACAAGAATGCCTACCTCAACCTTTTTGCTGACGGACCGTCGTACTATTATGCGACCAATACCGACTATGTGAATCTCGGTGCCATACATCGTGCAACAATCGGCCTTGGTTATACCTACAAGCACTTCTATTTTGATGCCACTTACCAACATCAGTTACAGGATGCTACGGTATATGCTTTCCACTATAACGATGACCGTTTCAGTAATACAAACGTTCTGCCCGGAGAGGATATTGAACTTCATCGCAACAATTTCCAGATGACACTCGGATTCCGCTTCTGAAAACAATAAGGTGGGGCGGATGTCCCCGGCTGGCAATACAGAATCCGCTATCCCCAAACGACGACATTACACTCCCCACCGTCAATAGTCCTGTTCCCTTCTGACGCTCATTTTTTTGCAGCGTACCATAGGGGAACAGGACAATTACATAGATTAAAATATGCCTATGCACAGGCATTTTACCCGAAAAATCGAAAAACAACCATCAGACAGCCAGACACTGATTAAAGATATTCGGGAAAAGACATACAGGACAGGGATGTAGAACAATCCATCAAACGCGCCACTCCACCAAGTGGCTTGGACATCACCTTTATTTCTATTGCTATGCCACAAATTTCTAATCGTGCCATTGAGATGCCGCAGTCGCCTATCCGCAAACTCGCCCCCTTGGCATCAGCGGCAAAAGAACGTGGCGTGAAGGTTTATCATCTGAACATTGGACAGCCCGACCTTGAAACCCCGCAGGAAGGACTTGATGTTCTGAAACATATTGACCGACACGTTTTAGAATACAGTCCCTCGCAAGGATTCAAATCATACAGGGAAAAACTCGTAAACTATTACGAAAAATATAATATTCACCTTAATGCTGATGATATCATCGTCACAAGTGGTGGCTCTGAAGCCGTTCTTTTCGCCTTCATGAGTTGCCTTAATCCCGGTGATGAAATCATCATTCCGGAGCCGGCATACGCAAATTACATGGCGTTTGCCGTATCTGCAGGGGCAAAGATTCGTAGTATCGCCACCACAATCGAAGAAGGATTCTCGCTTCCTAAGGTGGAGGACTTCGAAAAACTCATCAATGAGCGCACGCGTGCCATACTTATCTGCAATCCGAACAACCCTACCGGTTATCTTTATACGCGAAGAGAGATGAATCAGATAAGGGATTTGGTCAAGAAGTATGACCTTTACCTTTTTTCTGACGAGGTTTACCGCGAATTCATCTATACAGGCTCTCCTTACATCTCGGCCTGTCACCTCGAAGGTGTGGAGAACAATGTCGTATTGATTGATTCCGTTTCCAAACGTTACAGCGAATGTGGTATACGTGTGGGGGCACTTATCACAAAGAATCCGGAAGTCCGACAAGCGGTCATGAAATTCTGCCAGGCACGTCTCAGTCCTCCTTTGCTCGGACAGTTGGTGGCAGAGGCCTCTATTGACGCAAGTATAGAATATATGAGGGACACTTATGACGAATATGTGGAACGTCGCAAGTGCCTTATCGACGGTTTGAATCGTATACCCGGCGTTTATAGCCCCATTCCTATGGGTGCTTTCTACACAATGGCGCGACTTCCGGTTGATGACTCGGAGAAATTCTGCTCCTGGTGCCTGACAGACTTCGAATATGAAGGGGAAACGGTGATGATGGCACCCGGTGCTGGATTCTATACTACGCCAGGAGCCGGACGTAATGAGGTGCGAATCGCATACGTTCTTAAGAAGCCTGATCTCCAAAGAGCCTTATTAGTCCTCAAAAAAGCCCTTGAAGCCTATCCCGGTCGCACTATGCCGGGATGAAAAGAACTGAAAAAAAACGGTCGGAATCACAATGTATTTACATAAAAGTGATTGATGTCCTAAACAAAAACACAAGCCATTTCCCCATATCCCTTGAATTTCCCTCTCTTTATGGCCCGTCGTTTTTTCCGCCATATCGGCGATGAACGACATAGTGCTTCCAATCCTACCATCACAATAGCCACAGCAGGTGTGGCCGTAGGTCTTGCCGTAATGATTATTACGGTAGGTGTTATTATGGGCTTCAAACGTGAAGTCATGAGCAAAGTTCGCGGATTTGCCAGCGATATTGAGGTGCTCGACCTGCGTTCCCTCTCAAGTCCTGAAAGTTTTCCCGTTACCGCTGATGCAGACTATCTTGCAGATCTGGAGAAATTATCCGGTGTTAAGCAGATAAATTGCATTGCTCAGAAGATGGGAATGCTTAAAACGAGTGACAGTTTTCAAGGCATTACCCTTAAAGGTCTGCCTGCCGGATACGATACGACCTTCATTGCTGCCGCTATCACCGATGGCCGAATGCCTCGACTGCAAAGAAAAATATCAACGGATACCGGGACGGACAACGGGAGTAACGAAATCCTTATATCGCAACGTCAGGCAGATGATCTCGGGTTGAAGGTCGGCGACCGCGTGTTTACCTACTTCTTTGAGGAAACCATCCGTATGCGCCGATTCAAAGTGTGCGGCATCTACTGCACAAATATGGGGATTTTTGACAAAAATTTTGTCATTTCAGACTTCCAGACCGTTGCAATTCTCAATAATTGGAAGGAAAATCAGTGCAGCAGTATTGAAGTCCGACTGGATAACCTCAATGAAATCGGCAAGGTTATGCCCTCCATGAATGCTTATCATGAGGCACATCCCGATCCAACTGCCGTTCCGCGTAAGCCATTAAGCGTAAAAGACCATTACATGCAGGTGTTTTCCTGGCTTGAACTCCTCGATACCAACATGCTTGTTATCATATTCTTGATGGTTGCTGTTGCAGGATTCACCATGATAAGCGGCCTATTGATTCTCATTTTGGAGCGAATACAGACTATAGGTATCCTAAAAGCTTTGGGAGCGACCAATACAACTATACGTAGAATCTTCCTCAATTTTGCAGCATTCATCACACTTCGTGGGTTGTTGATTGGAGATATCATTGCCCTGTTACTGCTGTTTGCTCAAAAATGCTGGGGATTCATACACCTTGATCCCTCAAGTTATTATGTCGATACTGTACCAGTAGAGATAAGTATACTGGCTATTGTTCTCCTGAATGTTGCCACACTCACCATTACAGTGTTGGCATTGGTGGCACCAAGTTTCATGATTAGCAGAGTACAACCGGCAAAAGCCATTCGATATGAATGAACTTATAATAAAAGAATAAGGAACTCTTTTGCATGTTTATCTTATCAAACATTCCTGTTGTATCGTGATGTTCATGCAGATTTTCTGCAAAATATTTGGTGGAAGCAAAAGAATAATGTAATTTTGCAAAGAATTTTGGGCCGAATAGAAGTTGTTTATAGAATAAGCCTTCATCATTCAAGCCTAATCGGGGCGTAGCGCAGTCCGGTAGCGCACCTGGTTTGGGACCAGGTGGTCGCAGGTTCGAATCCTGTCGCCCCGACCTTAATTGTTGATTCGTCAGCATAATAAAGACAAAATCCCCACACATCGCATTCGATTGTGTGGGGATTTTCTTGTTTTTACAAAAACAAATCAAAGGATTGTTCCACATTGGCATCAAAAAATCCTCTAAAACCGCCCCCAGACTATAAATATATGTCTGAAGATACCATTACTCTATAGCATAAAGGACGTTATGTTTGAGGTAACAGAACAAACCTCTTAAAAGGAATTGGCAGAAGTCTTTTATGATTCTATGGTCAGCGTCACCTCAATAGGCTCATCTTCCCAACGCAATTCTTTGTAACCTTCAATGGTAAGTTCCAAACTTCCGCGAAAACGCGGTGCAGACCAACCACCATGATCGCGAACCGGACGATTAAGAAATAGGCGTAGCGCTCCATCACTGTTGCGGGCTATAAACCCTTTGAATGTTGATTTGCTCATATTTTTCAGATTTAGTGTTTGGTTATAATAAAGAACGAGGATGAAAATTGGAAAGAATCAGGGAAGACTTCATCTATCTTCTCATCAATTTTCTCCAAAGTTTTTCATTTGCAAAAATAAGAAATTTAGGAGATATATCCAAGATTTGAGATGATTTTGTATCATAAATTTTGCAATTTTCAGCAATGTTACTCTAAAAACTTTGAAATTAACGGCAAAAACCTTGGATAATACGGAAGAATGACGTACCTTTGCAATACAAAAACACGGGAAAGTGCTACACGGCTTGCTCCCTTCGAATTCCCCCAGGGCTTGACCGCAGCAAGGGTGGTTGGTTGTAGCAGCGCGATGTAGTGAGCTTTCCCTCCCTTGCCTCTTTAGCTCAGTTGGCCAGAGCACTCGATTTGTAATCCTGGGGTCGTTGGTTCGAATCCGACAAGAGGCTCAAAAAAGCAGTCAAAGTTCCGCTTACTTTGACTGCTTGTTTTGTATGAATAAGTCCAAAATACAAAAGATTTCGGATTATGTGCTAATGTTCATGGCTGAAATTGCTGTAAAAACGGGAAATTAGTATGTGTCTTACGGCAAAACAAATTAAGATTTTCATTTCCTAAAAAAAGGGAAAATAAGAAACTGAAAGCAACGATAATAATGTATAGTATTTGTAGTAAGGCTTTCAGAATACAACTATACACAACGGATTTGTCAAATCAACAAGTCCGTTGTGTATTTTATTTTTCATGAAAAGTTATGGTGTAAATCTTTTCGAGCCTTGTACGAAGTCCGTCAAGCAATGTCTGTCGGATGGAGATGTGCAGAATTACAGAAGTCGCAGTATAGTCTCGTGCTGTAATTTCCGCGCTACTTTCACGAACAATTCGCAATGCTGCATCCTGTTCTGTATAAGGAACTTCTGCCACAAGTTGGCTCATCAGGATGCGTTCCTCAATGGTTGCTTCATCAAGTGCCAAAGCGGCGCCCGTCTTATACGCCACAGCCAAGCCACCAGTTCCCAATTTCACACCACCAAAGTAGCGGACAACAGCCACTACAGCATTGGTAATTCCACGGCTTCGCAACTGTCCAAGTATGGGCTTTCCCGCAGAACCACCCGGTTCACCGTCATCGTTTGCACGCATAACCGCAGTACCTCTGGCGATAGGATCATAGTCTTCTGTCCAAACATCCGCTCCCAAGACATAGGCGTAACAGACATGTCGAGCATCATAATAGCGCTTGCGGATTGTGGCGACAAAGGATTTTGCCTCTTCTTCCGTCTCTATGTGGGCGGCAAAAGAGATAAAGCGTGAGCGCTTCTCCACAAATTCTGCTTCTCCGGCGGTGGAAATGGTAAGGTAAGAATCAGGCATAGGGGGGGTAAATCAATGGTGTAAACAGGTGTCAATAAGGCATTCCTTCGTGAGCGAAATCCGGAGCGTCCGGATAATCTGCCAAATCTTCATATAGATATGTGTTGGCAGATTCTTCGAGATCACGCTCAGCGTCATAGGCAGCACGGGTATTACTATAAGAAATGTTGGAATCTTTCTTACGGGAAGTCTTTTTGTTTTTCTTTTGTTTTGTCTTGCTTTTTGGGGCATTCTCTCCGATGGATGCGAGGGCACGTTGGCGCAAATAGGTGTCTCGTTCAAAACCACGTACCGAAACATACGAAAGAAGGATAAACTTTATACGGATGTTATCGATCAGTTCTTCGGTATACCGTACAAGACGTTCGGAAATTGTCTTGTTATTTGTTGAAATTCCTAAGGATTCTACCAAGGAACGCAACGTTTTTACCTCATTTGCGAAATACTCAGCCCCTTTTTTACATCTTTCCTGCAACAGGGTGTCAGTGGCATATCCGTACCCCTGTCGGATAATGGACGTATATTGTATCGCAAAGGACGACGCTACATGATCAATTTGTTGGGAAAACTTCTGCCGCGCTTCTTTTAATTGCTGTAATGCTTTGGGATATTGCTTATAAAGATGCTCATCAACCAATCGTAGATATGAATCGAACGCGTAACGAACATGGCGAAAATCGAACAATTCCGCGACAAGACTCAGGAAATACTCCCGTTCCAGTTCCTCCACACGCGACAACGAAGGTATCTGAGATGGAATGTTTTCCGTAAAAGCCAGTACGTAAGGGTCGTTGATTATTGCTCTTGCTGATATGGGGGCCGTAAGAACCATGCCTGAAAGACTGCGGCAGCGGCTAAGAGCCACGTATGTCTGACCATGGGTGAACGACTTTTGCACATCAATAATCGCCTTATCAAATGTCAATCCTTGACTCTTATGGATGGTAATTGCCCACGCTGTTTTCAGCGGAACCTGGTCAAATTCCCCAATAACCTCCTCTTCTATATTCTTTGTTTCATCGTTCAGGACGTAGCGGACATTTGTCCATTTTTCGCGTCCGACCAAAATTCCTGTATCAGCATCTTGAGGAAGGACTTCAATATGTTCTGACGAAAGGGATACAACTTTACCCAAAAGTCCGTTATAATAACGTTTCGGGGTACAGGAATCATTCTTGACAAACATCACTTGCGCCCCTACTTTCAATTCCAGTTTTTCGAGTGTCGGATATGAAAGTTCCGGGAAATCACCGGAAATTATGGCTTTGAAGATCACAGAATCCTCCGGAAGTTCGTCCAACTTCTGATGATTGATGCGGTCAGCCTGTTCGTTGTGGGTTGTGAGGCGGATATATCCGTCGCCCTCATTTGGGTTGAAGTCTGGAAAATATCGGTTATTGAGTCTTGCCAGCACATCTGCATCGGCTGTATTGGTGCGAACGGCATTAAGAAGTTCAACAAATTCGTTATCGTTCTGCCGATAAACCCTCTGCAGTTCCACAGTGATAAAACCACATTCCTTAAGTGCTTTGGAAGAAAAGAAGTACTGTGTGTCGTAGTATGGGCGCAGAATCTCCCATTCTTCCTGCTTTGCTACCGGTGCCAACTGTTGCAAATCTCCTATCATCAGCAACTGGACTCCACCAAAGGGCCGCGTTCTGTCGCGGAAACGTCGGAGCACCGCATCAACAGAATCCAACAGGTCAGCACGTACCATTGATATTTCGTCAATGATAATCATGTCAAGACTGCGGATCAGGCCTATCTTACGCTTTGAGAAACGGAAGGTTCGTTGGTCAGAAAATCCAGATGTTGGAACGAAAGGTCCAAAGGGAAGTTGAAAAAAGGAGTGCAAGGTGCTTCCTCCCGCATTGATTGCAGCAATACCTGTCGGGGCAAGAACCACACAACGTTTGTGGGTCTTTGTGATAAAGTCGCGTAAAAAGGTTGTTTTTCCTGTGCCCGCCTTTCCGGTAAGAAAAATATTTACACCTGTATTTTCTGCAATTTGCCAGGACAATTTCAGTTCCGGATTGTTTTCCATACAAAAATCTAATTTGAGAATGCGGAAATTTCAGATTTGTAGAATGGTAGAGATTAACAGTTTCTTCCATATACCCCAGAATATTCTCCGCAAAAAGGTAGATAGAAAAAAGGGTCAGAAATCATAATTTTCCAACCCTTTTTTTATCATAGTAATGGTTTAGCACATTTGATATAACGGAGAATTATGCTAATATCTCCATTATATTAGTGGCCAAGATACTTGAGAAGGATATCCGTGTTCGCACTTTCGCGTATATGACGGATGGCATTTTCACGAATCTGACGTACACGTTCACGCGTAAGTCCCATCATATTCGCAACTTCCTCCAACGACATCTCATGCTTTTCGTTGAGACCGAAAAGATAATGGATGACATTCAGTTCGCGTTCGTTGAGAACCGAAAGCGTAGTATTGAGGTCTGTGCTGAGCGATTCCTGATCAACCTTGCTGTCAGTGCTGGCAAATGTCTCGCCAGTCATGTTGTCGAGGTAGCAATTCTCCTCATTATCAGCATAGGGTGCGTCAACACTCATCGCTTTTCCGCTTGCTCCGAGGCACTCTTCTATGCGTTCCGTTTCAACTTCAAGGATTTCTGCAAGTTCCTGTACAGAAGGAGAACGCTGGTTCTTCTGTTCAAATTCAGAACGGGCACGGTTGATTTTTGCCTGAAGTCCAACCTGATTGAGAGGAAGACGTACAATATTGCTCTTCTCACTAATGGCTTGGAGAATACTTTGACGGACCCACCACACGGCATACGAGATGAATTTGAAGCCACGGGTCTCATCAAACTTTTGGGCAGCCTTCATCAATCCGATGTTACCTTCGTTGATCAGGTCGGAAAGGGTAAGACCTTTATTCTGATATTGTTTGGCAACCGACACTACAAAACGCAGGTTTGCACACACCAAACGCTGGTAAGCCTCGTCATCATTCTTCTGGATGCGGCGGGCGCATTCCACTTCATCTTCAATACTGAGGAGAGGATACTTATTGATTTGGTTGAGATACTCTTGAATACCACCGGAACGGTCTGTAACAGTTGTTGCGATTTTAAGTTGTCTCATATTCTATAAAAGGAACTCTTAAAGTTATCTTTTTTAACTATTGATCCGCCCTTTTCCGCTGCTTATGCCGATTTCAACACTATGAGGTGTTGAGACACAGGTACAGTTTTTATGGGTTAGAAATAGCCATCATTCTAACCCATTAGACGCAAAATCGATGCAAAACTACAACTTTTCCCGTTGTTTTTCAAAAAAAAATAACGTTACAATGTCAAAAAGTATCCAATGTGCAATAATTGCAAACTGAACCTTTCAAACCGAATTGCTGTTTTTCATACAAAATTCGTCAAGTTATAACAAGACAGTACTCTGGACATAAAATTGTCATTTGGTGCCATTCCTTTCATTCCGCTATGTACCATCTTCGCAAAGAAGCAATTTTTCGGGAGGTATCTGTGTGCTTCCTTACTACCTTATCTTGGATTTTCAACATCAGGTCAATCTGCCATTCCTACTCGAACTTCACACATCTTTTATAATATATAAATAGAATAAAGAAGTAGTTTTACGTAAAATCTGCATTTAATTGTGGCATATCATTCCATATATTATGGGAGTACGTTAAACCAACTTCCGGCAACATTTCAGCACACTACACTGATTGTTCTTTCATACAGCATACTACATCTAATTTTATTGCGTCATTTATACTCTCGGATACGGAAAGAATCTTAACGTGGTGGAGAGAAACTGGAAAAGTAGAATGAAGGATATAAGATGAAATGTATTGAAATTTTAGTCAAACCATCTGACAAATACAGCATAAAGTAAAAATATAAATACAACAATATAACAAACTTATTTACAATGTAATACATATATTTCATCAATTAACATCTGTAAATCAAACTTCTTTCTTCAACATTTTCATCTCACACTACCAGAATGCGTCTTCAAAAACATCGGAAGTTTGCGTTGAAAAGTTCCGTACTTTACGAGGGAAAGTTCCGTACTTTGGAACCGAAAGTTCCGCACTTTCCAGCAGTATGTCCAAAACGATCTTCCAGACACATCGAACTGCGAAAAATCAAACATCGGATTCCAAAAACATTTTTGACGGTCGTTTTTCCTTTCTTTAATAGGAAGTCAACCCGTCGATAATTGGAAGATAAATCTATCTCTCTGTTTTCGGAAACCGTTTTTTTGGGATTTTTCTGCAAAAACACTTTGTAGGTTCGCCAAAAAGAACTAAATTTGCCGTCATGAGAGAAGTATCAACACATATAGAACAATTACTGTTGCACCACGACTGCGTCATAGTCCCGGGGCTTGGTGGCTTCGTGGCACAGGATTGTCCTGCGACATATATAGCAGAAGAAGAGGTGTTTCTGCCCCCTTACCGCAACGTTTCGTTCAATCCGCGTTTGACGATGAACGACGGATTGTTGGCACAACGCATCGCACAGGATTGCAATATTCCATACGCAGAAGCGCTCCTTTTCCTGGAATCTGAGGTGGAAGAATGCCGTCGGGTGCTGGACGCTAAGGGCTGTTTCACCATTTGTGGCGTGGGAACCCTCCATACTTCCGTTGGAAGCACCTACGAGTTCACACCCCTTCCATGCGGCATTCTTTCACCACGCCACTACGGCTTGGACAGCGTTTTTGCCGCAACAATCACCAGCGAAAAGAAGAAAAACAAGGTTAAGGAACAGGAAGAGAAGCCCGATTCCCTCACCCTTCATATCCGTATGGACTACCTGCGCTATGCTGCCATCGCGGCAGTTTTAACGCTGTTCTATTTCATTCGCATACCCTTAGGAACGGCCATTGAGATTGAAACTTCTGAGGCTGGCATCTTCCATCAAGTCACTGCACTCTTTGAAATTGCGAAGGATTCGGTGGAAAAAACTGTTGGGTCTGCAGAAAACGTCCGGACATCATCTGAAAAAAGCGCAGGACAAACTGCAAAAAACGTCACAGATAAAGGTAAACAATCACTTCAACAGACGGCCAATATCCACCAAGAATCTGCTGTGACAGAGGAGGTCGGGGAGACCGGTACCCAAGGAATCAAGGCGACATCTACCCCAATTCAGCAGGAAAAGACTGAAAGCGCCGTGCCGCAGCCGGCATTTACCATTGTTCTTGCCAGTGCTGTCAGCCATAAAGGTGCCGAAGATCTTGTCAATAGGATGCAGGAATTCGGTGACCATTCCGCCAGAGAATATTGCCATCGTAAGATGACACGGGTGATTTATGGCACGTTCTCCAGCCAGGAAGCCGCACAGGCCGCACTGAGAGAAGCACGTAGCAAGGACAAAACCTTTGCTGAAGCATGGGTGATGGAACTGAAATCCTGACCCCCTTGATTCGCTTTAATACTTTTCTCTGTCCAAACATTGTTCCATAGGTCTCCCAGTCTTCCTGCCTCAATCTCTCATTTGCTGGGAGTGAAATTCCTATCTGTTCTTTTGTTTCCGCGTATAGTCTGCGCGGAATTTATGTGTTTAATAAACATTGAATAAACGCTTTTGATGCGTGAAAGGTACGCCGAAAGACACTCCCATTCTGGATGCCCGGTTAGCAAAACACGGATAACATGAATCTGAGCAGGAACAATCCCCCCACTAACACATCGTATTTCAGCATACTATCTATAGAACTTTCCCTCCATGAAACGCATTAGATGTCCTAAATGTGACGAAGCCATCGTCTTCGATGATGCCTTGTATGCCCCCGGAAGCACCCTTGTCTTTGAATGTCCGGAATGCAGAAAACAGTTCAAGATTCGGATGGGCGCGAACAAGACAACCAGCAAACCTGTTGATTCGGACGACTATCACTCTTTTAACGGCAATGAAAATGAGGACGAGGTGGAGGAAAAAGCCTACGGAAGACTGGTGGTCATCGAAAATGCCTTCCATTTTCGCCAGGAGATTATGCTCCATGAAGGCGAGAACCGCATCGGACGTTTTGTTCGCGGAACCAATGCCAATGCGCCCATAAAGACCGTCGATCCCAGTGTCGACACAACACATTGCCGCATAAATGTCATCATCGGCAAGGACGGAAATCCGAGATTTGTCCTCAGCGATGGGCCTTCCGGTACAGGAACCTTCCTGAAAAATGAAATACTTGGTCCGAAAGACCGGGTGAACATCGAGGACGGCGCCATCATCACCATTGGTGCCACCACCATGATTCTCCGAACTGACGACGAGGAATAGCACCCATTCTCTCTTGAAAAGGTTGAATTTTCGTAAGGAATTTCCAAGAGTTTCATCTCAGAAATATAAACACTTTGGAAACGTAAACCGAAAAGACACAATTGGAAAGGTAATTGTGTGATAGATTGCAAACGGCTGAAACAGAAACTGATATAGCCTTTCTCTCTACGAATAAGCATCGCACGACACGACAAAACATCGAAGGAATCATCACAAAACGGAATTTATTCTCTTTTTTATACGGAGCATTCTCTCCGTTTCTATAAATCCTTCCTCCAAAACATTCGAACACCCATTTATGTTTATCCGCATTCTCATAATCACAATATGTTTTTTCACGTCTGCCATCACCAATGGCCAGTCGGTTTTCAACGGCACTCTTTACAACAAAGAGGTAGGAATTCGCATCCATCTCAACCTTGATGAAGAGAATGTTGAGGTACCTGGCATGTCATTCTTGGGCATGACCCACGGATACCTCGATGGAAAGACCAACAATCATGTGTATGGTGTATGGATGTTGATAAGACATCAGGTCACAGACAACAAAGTTCGCCTGCGTTTTACGAACGACATCGGTTCCGATTCACAGGATATCGTCCTAACAGCCATCAACGATTCGACCTTCAAATATGAGGCAACAGGAGGTAATTGCATCCGTAAAGTTGTAGGACGAAAACTCGAGAAAATACCTTCAACCATGGTGCTGTACAAGAAAAAGTAGAGCACTCTTTAATTATATCCTCCATCCTGTATGGAGGATTTTGCGGATATTGACAGTATCCATTTATGACTTCATCGACACAAAATCCCCTATATATTCATGACAATTCTTTGGCAACGCCATAAAAAACGTTGTCACAATCATAGACAAAGTACAAAACAATGACTGACGGATTGATAAAAATTGCTGCGGCAACACCCCAGGTTCGGGTTGCGGACATCTCTTTCAACATCAATGAAATTGAGAACATCATGGCGCGTACCGACGGGCAAGGTGTTGAAATCCTCTGCCTCCCAGAGTTGTCCATCACAGGTTATACCTGCCAAGATCTGTTTGGACAGCAGGTTTTGCTGGACAATGCAGAGGCAGCAATGCTGAAATTGATAGAATTCAGCCGTAATTTGAATATCACAGTGATTGTAGGAACCCCTTACAGATACGGCTCTGTGCTGCTGAACTGCGCTGCTGTTATCCAAAAAGGTAAGGTCTACGGCATCGTTCCCAAAACATATCTCCCCAATTACAACGAGTTTTACGAACAGCGATGGTTCGCATCTTCGACGGTAGTTCCTGAAAACGCTGTCACAAAATTCTGCGGACAGAATGTGCCCATTGGCGCAGATTTGATATTCAACGTCAACGATGTGAAGTTCGGCATTGAGATATGCGAGGACCTTTGGGCGCCAATTCCTCCAAGTTCTCTCCGCGCATTGAATGGTGCAGACATCATCTTCAACCTCTCAGCATCCAATGATATCATCGGAAAACACGCCTATCTGCGCTCCCTTATCAGCGGACAAAGCGCACGATGCATCAGCGGATATGTCTACGCTTCCGCAGGTTATGGCGAGAGCACGCAGGATGTTGTCTATGGCGGTAAGGCAATCATTGCAGAAAACGGCAAGATTCTCGGAGAAAGTCTCCGTTTCTCTTTTGAGCCTCAGACGCTGGTTACGGAAATTGATGTGGAACGTCTGCGGGCAGAACGCCGCAAAAACACAACTTTCGCCAAGAGTATAGAGGTATTTGCACCGCACCTCAGCAAGAATCTTCCCATCGAAATCGACGCGAACCCCTTCCTTTACGAAGAAAGCAGCGGTCTTCGGCAGATTGATCCCTGGCCTTTCGTTCCGCAGGGTGAGGAACTTGATGCCCGTTGTGAGGAAATTCTCTGTATCCAGAGCGAAGGTTTGGCAAAGCGCATCGCACACACCCATGCAAAAACCGTTGTGCTCGGCATCAGCGGAGGCCTGGATTCCACCCTCGCACTTCTCGTATGCGTCAATGCATTCGACCGTCTTGGTCTTGACCGACGCGGCATTGTCGGTGTAACAATGCCAGGATTCGGCACCACCGACCGCACATATAACAATGCAATAATGCTGATGGAATCGCTGGGAATCACCATCCGCGAGATTAACATCGCCGAGGCTGTAACCATCCATTTCCGCGATTTAGAACATAATCCCGCAGTACATGACGTGACATACGAAAACAGTCAGGCACGTGAACGTACGCAGATTCTTATGGATATTGCTAATCAAACCGGTGGTTTTGTTGTCGGAACCGGCGACCTTTCCGAACTTGCGCTTGGATGGGCTACGTACAATGGCGACCACATGTCCATGTATGCCGTTAATTGTTCCATTCCCAAGACCCTCGTCAAGCATCTTGTCAACTGGGTTGCTCTGAATGTTGCCGACGAAAACAGCAGGAAAACGCTACTCGACATCATTGATACACCCATCAGTCCCGAACTTATCCCTGCCGATAGTGAGGGGAACATCACTCAAAAGACGGAGGATTTGGTCGGACCGTACGAGCTTCATGACTTCTTCCTCTATTATTTGCTCCGGTTTGGCTTCAGACCGGGTAAGATTTTCCGCCTTGCACAGCAGGCATTCAGCGGACTTCACGGCGGACCCTCCTACAACGATGTGACCATTCATAAGTGGTTGACGACCTTCGTCCGCAGATTCTTCAACCAACAGTTCAAACGTTCGTGTCTCCCTGATGGGCCAAAAGTCGGAAGTTGTTCCCTTTCTCCACGCGGAGATTGGCGCATGCCGTCCGACGCTGTCAGCAGTGAATGGTTGAAAGAATGCGAAAGTCTCAACCCCGTTAAGGCCAATCCTGAACAGGTTTGACGCATAAAAGGCATAAATTCCCCAGAACTTAACAAGCCATTTTCAGGTCGGTTCTATAAATTACAACCGAAAATCCTCATAGAAGTTTTGTAGGTTCTATATTCAATCTTTTGGTCTCTTCTCGACTAAAACTCCCTGTTTATTCACTCATAACGGGTGTTATGATGCTTTATCTTCAGGAATTCCAATCACGAAGGCAGATACAAAAGAAGGCAATGCCCATCTATTGAACCCACCTTTAACGAAAACGATAGATAAAAATGTCCAACAAACTGTATAACATCCTTTTATCTCTCATTCTGTTTTTTGCTACGATATCCACATCTTTTGCCGCCGTTACCGACAAAAAGGACGCTGCAGCGAAAGACAACATCCGTATTTTCGCCTCCTATGAGCCGACACACGATGAGATAATCGTGAATGATAGCATGCTGGTGAACGTTGTTGTTTATAGTTCAGTCCCTTTCCGCCATATTGAAATGCTGAGCAAGAACATCAAGGCAAAAGGTGGAAGAATGCGACTTCTCCCAAATCACGAACTGCAACAACAGCGCGTCCGTATGGAAGATGGCGTATATTATGCTGTCGTGTTCCAACGATATATTGTTGGAAGCGACAATACGGGCACGATTTCCTTGCCGGATTTGCAAATTGAAAGCGAAGTTATCGTCTACGACACCGAGGAACTTCAGCCTTTCTCCTTTGATCCTTTCGGATTTTTCCGTCAAACGCCACGAAAAGGACGGAGCATCAAGCAGAAATGTAAAGTGGAAAACCTCCGCATCAATGTGACTGAAAAGCCTAAACGTTCCACTCAGGAGGCCATGCGTTCCGGAGCCCGCGTTATTTGAAGCCTCATCCCTACCCTTACCTCCCCAAACTTTTCCAACCTACTTACAGACCACCAATATGATAATCGCCGTAGATTTCGACGGAACCATTGTCGAACACAGCTACCCTGCCATCGGAAAGGAACGTCCCTTCGCGGTTTCCACCCTGAAACGTCTGATGAATGAAGGTCACAAACTGATTCTTTGGAGCGTCCGTGAGGGCGAACTTCTTGACGAAGCCGTGGCATGGTGCGAAGAACGTGGCATCATCTTCTACGCCGTCAACAAGAATTACGAAGAAGAAAGCAGCGATGACCATGAGTATAGTCGGAAACTTCAGGCTGACATCTTCATTGATGACCGCAATATTGGCGGAATTCCCGATTGGGGTGTCGTATATTCTCTTATCAACGATGGCCTGACATTGGAGGAATACTACCGCAAAAACCTCAACAACGAACAGCCTAAGAAGAAGCGTTGGGGACTCTTTTGACGGAAATCTTCAGAAGATGCCAATGCTTTTTACAATGTTTTTCCTATCATTCACCACACTTTATCCCCTTATTCCCTATGAGCGTTAAACGACTTACCAAATCCTCTGACCGTAAAATCTTTGGAGTTTGCGGTGGTATTGCTGAATATTTCGACCTCGACCCCACAGTTGTTCGCGTAGCATACCTTGCTCTTTCCCTTTTCTCCGCATGTTTCCCCGGATTCTTCTTGTATCTTATCCTCGGATTGGTCATGCCTAACAAGCAGTAGTCCCCTGTTACAATGCCAGAATACCATCTTACGGCACCCTATGCTCCGACAGGTGACCAGCCAGAGGCCATCCGACAACTGACGGAAGGCGTCAGGAACGGTGAGAAAGCACAGGTTCTGCTGGGAGTTACAGGCTCCGGAAAGACTTTTACCATTGCCAATGTCATCGCCAATATCGGTATTCCCACACTGATATTGAGCCACAACAAGACATTGGCAGCGCAGTTATACACTGAAATGAAGAGTTTTTTTCCGGAGAACGCCGTGGAATACTATGTATCGTACTACGATTATTACCAGCCTGAAGCGTACATTGCTTCCACAGACACCTATATAGAAAAAGATCTTGCCATCAATGACGATATCGATAAATTGCGTCTTGCTGCCACTTCCTCCCTTCTTTCCGGGCGCAACGATGTGATAGTCATCTCCTCAGTATCGTGCATTTATGGTATGGGAAACCCTTCTGCCTTCTACGAGAACGTCATTATTCTCCGCACAGGTCAGTTCATTTCGCAGGGAACACTCATGCGCCGGCTCATCGACAGCCTTTATACCCGTAACGATGTGGCGCCCTCGCGAGGTGATTTCCGTGTAAAAGGCGACACCATCGATGTATGGATTGCCTATTCCGACAATGTTCTGCGAATCACTTTCTGGGGTGATGAGATTGACGGTATTGCAGAAATTGACGCCGAATCCGGTACACACATCCAGTCTTTTGAAGAGTATAAACTCTATCCTGCCAACCTTTTCCTAACAAGCAACGAAACCCGCGAGAAAGCCATCCATCAAATTCAGGATGATCTCAAGGAACAAGTGGCGCTTTTCAAGGAGATGGGGAAAGACCTTGAGGCACAACGCCTTGAAGAACGCGTAAATTACGATATAGAAATGATACGCGAATTGGGGCATTGTTCCGGTATTGAGAACTACAGCCGCTACTTCGACGGCCGCGCACCCGGAACACGTCCCTATTGCCTGCTGGACTTCTTCCCCAAAGAGTTCCTGCTTGTCATCGACGAGAGCCATGTTTCCGTCCCGCAGATACGGGCAATGTATGGCGGCGACCGGAACAGAAAGGAGAGTCTTGTCAATTATGGTTTCCGACTTCCCGCTGCTTTCGACAACCGTCCGCTGAAGTTTGAGGAATTTGAAGCGATGACACCACAGACCATCTACGTGAGTGCTACCCCCAACGACTACGAACTTACGAAGACCGGTGGCGTATATATCGATCAGGTAATACGCCCCACAGGACTCCTCGACCCGCCGATTATCGTCCGCGACACCGACTTTCCCATCGATGATCTGTTGGAGGAAATCCGCTATTGTACCAGCCGCGACGAGCGTGTTCTCGTGACAACACTAACCAAACGTATGGCTGAAGAACTGACGGAATACCTCATTGACAAGGCTGTAAAGACGGCATATATCCATGCTGACGTCGACACTTTGGAGCGCGTCAAGATTATGGAAGACCTCCGATCCGGCGTATATGATGTCCTTGTGGGCATCAATCTTCTCCGCGAAGGTCTGGATCTTCCGGAAGTGGCATTGGTGGCTATCCTCGACGCGGACAAGGAAGGTTTCCTCCGTGACCGGCGAAGCATGACGCAGACGGCCGGACGTGCCGCCAGAAACGTCAATGGTCGCGTCATCATGTATGCGAAACAAATTACCAGATCCATGCAGGCGACCATCGACGAAACCAACCGTCGACGGGCAAAACAGATGGCTTACAACGAGGAAAATCACATTGTTCCGAAGCAAATCAAGAAACAAATCGGTAACGACCTTGCGGTTCTCGGTAAGGCACGTGTTGAGGCACGTGACGGAAGACAGGCTTCAACGGCACAAAACACCGCGAAGAATGCCGATCCGTATGCCATTGCCGCACAAGCGGGATTCAGCATGGCGGCGGAAAACAACGATGCATATAACCTCGATACGCGCATCGAAACCCTACGGAATGCCATGAAAAAGGCGGCAGCAGACCTTGATTTCACTACGGCAGCATTGTTACGTGATGAGATGTTACGCCTTGAAGCCAAGCGAAATTCCTGATATACCATTGAATTTTCACCCCGCTATCCCCCACTCCACAGAGTAAATTCATACTGAAAACCTTGTAGGCCCAGCCCATTGCGACTGAACTTACAAGGTTCTTTTATTTGCCTTCAATCTTGCAAACATTTGATAATGGCAGAAAAAATCCATACAAAATTCTGCAGATATGGTGAATTTTACAAATCTAAAAATATACTTTAATATAAAAAAGTCAAAGAATTGATTTTCAACTGAATAAGAACAATTTCAAATTCTTCTAAATTACATGTCAAATAGTACGGCATTTTCCACATCAAAGTTCCGATGTTTGTGGCAGAATGTTCCGATGATTATAAATGAAAGTACGGACGTTTTAGTGACGTTTACCATCCGAAACTTATTAGAGTGCAAAATAATAGGATGGATATCACTACCCATCCCATAAATACATTTGAAGAAAACGGTTGAAAACAAGAGGTACGAGAACCATTAACTTCCCTATCTCTCGTAATATTCCCAGCGTTTGTAAAAGTCATTATATTTATAATACCCTTTCAGCACACCGTGACAGTCGAAGTAATCGTAGCGTTTATAAAAATCGTTCCACTTCTTATAGCCCAAAAGATTGCCGCGACTGTCCCTGTATTCCTCGCGGTCGTAGAACTCGTTGTACTTGCTACTCGATACTAAATTGCCATGATTGTCTTTCGTGTCCTTACGGTTGTAGAATTCATTCTGCTGAATATATTTCGTCAAATTTCCGTGGCTGTCGTAGTAATCATAGCGCTTGTAGAAGTCGTTCCACTTCTCAATAAAATTCTGCGCTCCGACATCCATGATAAACATGATGAAGAAAAGAAGAATAAACGTCCGTAACCACTTTATAATCAATAGAATTTAAGTAGTAAATATTTCCGTAATATATGTCGGAAAAGCCAGTCTTTCCGCTTTTTCCAATCATGGTAAGGATTAGAATATCCAAAAGATTCCGGAATACTTTCAAGGCGATATACCAGACATTATCGTTACTGATGCTGTGTGTTCCAACAAAAAGATCTGTTCTATTTTGAACATCAACGTTGAAGCAAGCGATGTTTTCAAAGCAAAAATGCACATCTTAGATGTAAAACATCCTGATAAAGGTCAAAATAACACGGATTTATTAACGTGTAAGCCTGGAAAACGTTAAAAAGACCCCCATTGCACGCAAATATACTTGCCGTACAATGGGGGATTTTCATGGATGTTCAGGAAGCGTCATACGCATTCTCCCCGAAGCCAAACCTGCTCAATCAAAGGTGTTGTATAGGCATAAGGGATGAAAGCCAAAGAAGGAATGGGGGGGGTGACAAAGAAATTGGCAACCTTTCCCACGGCTATCGAACCATAGTCGGCACTCAATCCCATGGCATAAGCACTGTTGAGTGTGGCGGCATTCAGGGCTTCTTCGGGAAGAAGACGGAGTTTGATACAAGCCAGACTGACGACGAACTTCATGTCGCCCGAAGGTGTGGAACCGGGATTATAGTCACTTGCGACAGCAATTCCAAGGCCTGCCTCAATCATCTTGCGGGCAGGTGCCCACGGCATGTTAAGGAAAAACGATGTACCAGGCAATACTGTGGGCATGGTTTCACTGCCACGAAGCACTTCAATGCCCGCTACATCCATGCTTTCAAGGTGGTCTACCGACAAGGCATTGTGGTCTACACCAACACGGACGCCGCCAGACGCAGCAAGTTCCTCGGCATGAATCTTCGGACGCATGCCCCATTTTGCACCGGTTTCCAGCATTTCTGCCGTTTCTTTGGGGGTAAAGAATCCTTTATCGCAGAAGACATCGATGTAATCAGCCAACTGTTGACGTCCAACCTCAGGAATCATTTCCTCGATGATCAGACGTACGTATTCCTCATGGCTGTATTGGCGGCCGACAGCATGGGCCCCGAGGAAGGTGGATACCACACGCATGGGAAGATTGTCGCGAAGCCGACGTATGACGCGCAGCATTTTCAGTTCATCATGCAGGTTTAATCCATAACCGCTCTTGATTTCTATGCAGCCGGTACCCTTTCTCATCACCTCTTCGGCGCGGCAATAGGCTTGCTTGTACAAGTCGTCCTCACTCATAGTATGGAGCAAATCGGCAGAATTAAGGATTCCTCCCCCACGACGTGCAATCTCCTCATAGGAAAGACCGCGAATTTTGTCGACGAACTCACCCTCACGGCTACCGGCATAGACAATATGTGTATGGGGGTCGCACCATGATGGAAATACACAACGGCCGTGTAAATCAATGATTTCTTCAGGATTTTCTGTCTCGATGCTCAATTCCGACATAGGGCCAAAAGCGGTAATACGACCATCTTCAATGCAGAGGTAAGCATCGGAAACAACGGAAAATTCTGCCATTTCCGCACCTTGAACACGTAGGCGTGATTGGGTTTCAACCCCGCCAAGTATGCCTATGTTTGTCAATAAACGTTTCATTACTGTTGGAATTGTCAAAGGTTTGCGGGTTTTATTTCGGCAACCGAGAGTCACCGATTCAAAAAAACGCCCACGGCTGCCGCATGACAGCAGTGGACGAAGGAAATGTTTTCGAATTGTCTGACCGCAAAACGGCTGTCACCGGTCAAAAGGAATGATTGCGAAGGAAGTCAATGGAAGTGGCTATGTGCGGGAACATCACCTCATCGACTGTAATGAAAGGCACTTTTTCTCTGAAACTGTCGTGGAGAGATTCAATGATAGGTGATGATTTGAGCGGACGTCGGAAATCGAGAGCCTGGACGGCATTGAAGAGTTCAATGGCCAAAACGCGCTCGGTATTGAGGACCACCTGGTAGAGTTTTATGGCTGCATTAGCTCCCATACTCACATGATCTTCCTGACCTTGACAGGAAGGAATGCTGTCAACAGACGCAGGACTGCAATAGTTCTTGTTGAGACTTACCACAGAGGCAGCCGTATACTGTGTAATCATAAAGCCGCTGTTGAGCCCTGGAGATGCGACAAGGAAACTGGGAAGACCACGTGTGCCGGATACCAATTTATAGATACGCCGCTCGGAAATGTTGGCAAGTTCGCTAAGGGCAATGGCGAGGAAATCCATCGGAAGTGCAATGGGTTCGCCGTGGAAGTTCCCTGCGGAGATAATGATATCATCGTCAGGGCAGACGGTAGGATTGTCTGTTGCCGAATTGATTTCGGTATCTATGACGCTTTCCACGTAACTTATGGTATCCTTTGCCGTACCATGAACCTGGGGAACACAACGGAATGAATAAGGGTCTTGGACATACGGCTTAGGTTGAAGGACAATTTCGCTGCCTTCAAGGAGGTTTCGCATGGCGGCTGCGGTATCAATCTGTCCCTTATGCGGTCGAACCTGATGAACAGCATCGGTAAATGGCTCGACAAGTCCGAAATAAGCATCCAGAGAGAGGGCGGCAATGACGTCGGCCCAACGGCTCAGGCGATGACTTTGCAGGAGAGCCCACACGGCAAACGAACTCATATTCTGCGTGCCATTCAGTAATGCCAAGCCCTCTTTCGAAGCCAAATGTATGGGTTCCCAACCCTTTCGACGGAGCATTTCGGCACCGGAAATGATTTCACCCTGATAATCCACCTCACCAAGTCCGACGAGCGGCAGAGAAAGATGGGCAAGAGGAACAAGATCACCGGAGGCTCCAAGGGAACCCTGCATATAAACAATAGGACAGATGTCGTTGTTAAAGAAATCGACAAGGCGTTGCACGGTATCAAGTTTGCAACCTGAATAACCATAACTCAACGATTGAATTTTGAGAAGCAACATAATCTTGACGATTTCGCGGGGAACGGTATCACCTGTTCCGCATGCGTGCGACATCATCAAGTTGATTTGCAACTTCGCAAGTTGGTCCACATCGATAGAAACATTGCAAAGCGAACCGAAACCGGTGGTGACTCCGTATATAGGACGCTCGGAACGCGCAATCTTATGATCGAGATACTCGCGGCAGGCTACAATACGTTTTACGGCATCTTCGGAGAGACGAATCTCCATGCCTTGTTCCAAAATCTGACCAATACGCTCAATGGAAAGATGCTCTGAGGATATTTCGTGAATCATATATATGTGTTTTTCAGTAAAAAAGAGGCTGCAAACCAGATAAAACCAAGAATTTCCTCAGTCTTTATCCCTTAATACAGATAATAAAGCACAAAAGGATTTGAGGAGGATGACAAAAGTAAACATTATGGAAGAGGCAAATACAGATATGAATTCTAAGGTAGAATCTGGTTTACAGCCTTCAAAAAGACTGTAAAAGGTTAAAAGTCAATTCTTTGTTTTCACGTCATGGCACGGAAACAGCACGTTTCAATTACTTTCGAACTGCTTATCCGGCTTAACGAAAGTGTCAGTTTTTGAATGCACCTTCAAGGATGTCATCGTCAACGAGGTTAGGCATAGTGACTGTAAGGCCGGGGGTTCGCAACATCTCGCGCTCAATGCTACGCATAGAACCTTCGTTACGTGCCCAACTACGACGTGCAATACCATTATTGACATCCCAGAAAAGCATGTCCTTTATGTGGTTCGCGCTGTCGTCACTTCCATCGATGACCATACCAAAACCGCCGTTGATGACCTCTCCCCATCCGACTCCTCCACCATTGTGGAGCGAAACCCATGTGGCACCTCGGAAGGAATCGCCGATGACATTCTGGACAGCCATATCGGCACAGAACTGCGAACCATCGTAGATATTGCTGGTTTCGCGGAAGGGAGAGTCCGTACCGGAGACATCATGATGGTCGCGACCAAGTACGACAGGACGGCTAATTTCACCGCGACGGATGGCATCGTTGAACGCCAAGGCTATCTTTGCTCGACCCTCTGCATCGGCATAAAGGATGCGGGCTTGCGAACCTACAACAAGATGATTGCGTCCGGCCTCCTTAATCCAATGGATGTTGTCGTCCATCTGTCCCTTGATTTCCTCAGGAGCCGTTTGCTTGATGTTCTCGAGAACTTCGGTGGCCAAACGATCGGTAACAGCAAGATCATCGGGATTGCCCGATGTGCAGACCCATCGGAAGGGGCCAAAACCATAGTCAAAGAAAAGAGGGCCCATGATGTCCTGCACGTAAGAAGGATAGCGGAACTTGCCATTCTCGCTCACGATATCGGCACCCGCACGCTCGGATTGAAGCATAAAGGCATTGCCATAATCGAAGAAATACATGCCGCGCTCGGCAAGACGATTGATGGCTGCCACCTGACGACGGAGGGATGCTTTGACACACTCACGGAAAGCATCAGGGGCATCGGCCATCATCTGTTTGGATTCTTCAAGAGAAAGTCCGACTGGATAGTAGCCACCTGCCCATGGGTTGTGAAGGGATGTCTGGTCGCTTCCAAGGTCAACGTGGATATTTTCGTCGGCAAGACGCTCCCAAAGATCAACGACATTACCCACATAAGCCATGGAAACTGTGCGACGCGCCTCAACCGCGGCACGGACAGCAGGTATCAGTTCGTCGAGGTCGTAATGTAATTCATCAACCCATCCCTGCTCATAACGCTTGACCGCTGCAAGCGGATTGACCTCTGCGACAACACTAACCACGCCGGCAATGTTTCCCGCCTTCGGCTGTGCACCGGACATTCCTCCAAGTCCGGAGGATACGAATAGCATACCGGAAATGTCCTTACGCCCGGGTTGCTGTGCTAATTGTTTGCGTGCGGCATTGAGAACTGTAATGGTTGTGCCGTGAACAATGCCCTGAGGACCGATATACATATAGGAACCAGCCGTCATTTGTCCGTATTGACTGACTCCAAGAGCGTTCATCCGTTCCCAATCGTCGGGCTTGGAATAGTTGGGAATGACCATTCCGTTGGTCACAACCACACGGGGAGCGCCGGGATGTGAAGGAAATAGGCCGAGAGGATGTCCAGAATACATGACGAGAGTCTGGTTATCAGTCATCTCGCTAAGATACTTCATGACCAAACGATACTGAGCCCAATTCTGGAAAATAGCGCCATTTCCACCATAAACAATGAGTTCATGGGGATGTTGTGCTACTGCCGGATTGAGATTGTTCTGAATCATGAGCATAATAGCGGCCGCCTGCTCGGAGCGATGAGGGTATTCATCGATTGGACGTGCGTACATCTCGTAGTCAGGACGGAAACGATACATATAGATTCGTCCGTATTCAGCAAGTTCATGAGCAAACTCTTGAGCCAATTCGGCATGGAATTTCTTCGGGAAATAACGCAGAGCGTTACGAAGAGCCAGACGCTTTTGCTCATCGTTAAGGATATCCTTACGACGAGGAGCATGGTTGATGGTGGTGTCGTAAGGCTTGGGCTGGGGAAGAATATCGGGAATGCCTGCACGTATCTCCGCAGCAAAAGTATCAATGGAATTCATCACTAATGTGGATTTTCAGGATAAAATAAATAAAACTCGGACTTCATCAAATCGTAATGTCGTATTCTCAACATCCGTCGTTGTACACAATATATATAATAATAAAGGGAAAATAGATTTCTGGTAGGTGCTTTTATTCTGAATTGTCAGAATTCAAGTCTGTTTTCAACACGAAGGAAAACTAAGGTTAATGGAATATAGCGAACTATATATCTGTATGTACAGAGTTTTTCTCTGAAATATGACCGAGAACTGACAAAACTAAAAGCATAATACCACGTTCTATATTACGGCATTGGTTTATAGAACCCGTCTATATAGACTGGACATAAACACTAAAAGAAGGGAATCAGCGGGCAATCACCTCGTTAACTTGGCTTATGATATCGGCCTCTGCATCCTGAGCCTGTGCAATAAGTTGGTCGGCCTCCGCAACAAGCGTTGCCGCCATCTCCTTGTCTTTGAGTGAAGCAGCATTGATTTTCACATTCAGACCAGCACCTAAAACAGCAGCACGGGCCGCAAGGGCACCAACACCAGCATCGGAAACGCTGTTGGGATTTCCCTGATTTACCATCGCCTTACAGAGTTCAAAAACATTGAGAGACGCGCGCATGGTTTCGATAGGAACCTGTGCCGCAAACAAAGTGGCGGACTGTATGGCTTCAGAACGTTGGAGTTTTTCCTCGGGAGTTCCCTTAGGGAGTCCGAATGCAGCCATAATTCGGTTGAAAGCCTCGGTATCCTCATCAACAAGTTGAAGGAGTCGGGATTGAAGAAGCATACCTTTCTCTGCCCAATCACTAAATTCTTCCCAACGTTCGTCCCATCCGGGCTTGTGAGCAGAGAGATTTGCGACCATTGTTCCCAAGGCTGCGCCCAAAGATCCCATATATGCAGATACAGAACCTCCACCAGGGGCAGGTGATTCACGGGCCGTCTCATCAGAAAATCCCTTAACCGTCAGGGAAGTTAGGGCAACGTCTGAGGATTTGTCAGCATCGAGCATATATTCCACAACCTTTTCCTCTGCATGGAACGGACGAAGATCGTCAAGACCCATGGACTTGATGGCTATTGTAATGATGTCCTCCTTAGGAATTCCCACAGAACGTTGCTGCTTACGAAGGAAATATCGACCTGCGTCAATGAGGGTTCTTTCGGGAACAAGTCCGACAATTTCTGTACCAGTGACGCGAAGCCCCCTTGCTTGTGCGGCACGACAAACCTCATCAAATGCAATATGAAGGGGCGTTTGCTGAATATCTGTTATATTCATGCTGACCTGAGATATGCCATACTCTTGAATATACCAGCCAATAGCCTTGGTTCCCTTTAATGTTCCGGGGCGCATGATGGCATCTCCATTGGCATCTACCCGAGGTTTTCCTGTAATCGGATTGCCGTCACGCTCAGGTCGTCCCTTCTCTCTCACGTCGAAAGCGATAGCATTGGCGCGACGCGTGGAAGTAGTATTGAGATTAAAGTTAACGGCTATCAGAAAATCGCGTGCGCCAACTGCGGTACATCCAGTACGAGCAACGCCTTCGTCCCATGCTCGTGCGCCAAAATCGGGGGCTTCCTCGGGATTTGTCATACGCTCTGCCAACTTTTCGTATTCGCCATTGCGGCATACAGCGAGATTTTTGCGCTCCGGTTTGAAAGCGGCAGCCTCATAACAATAACAGGGAACCGCTATTTCTGAAGCAATACGTTCCGCCAACTTGCGGGCAAGTTCCGCACATTCTTCAAGGGTTATTCCACTTACAGGAACGAGAGGCAGCACATCGGTAGCACCCATACGGGGATGAGCACCATGATGACGGCGCATATCAATGACTTCTGCCGCTTTTTTTACAGCATGAAAGGCAGCCTCGACAACCGCTTCAGGGGAACCTACAAAAGTAACGACGGTACGGTTTGTAGCCTCTCCCGGGTCAACGTCAAGAAGTTTTACGCCCTCCGAAGCCTCAATGACATCAGTTATCTGACGGATAATCTGCTTATCACGTCCTTCACTAAAGTTAGGCACGCATTCGACAATCTGTCTATTTAGAGCCATGGTACGAAAATGTTTTTTTGAAAGTATAGAATTATGGTTAGTGCGATGAGGTGTTTTTCAAGGGAATTACACCTTTTACAGTATGCAAAATAAACGAAAAATATGCAGTCATGCAAATAGTTTACCCTGGTATTTTGGAAAAAAGCCATTAGACTTTCCTCTTTTTTATTTTCATAGCAGTTGTTTAGACATTTCAATGTGCGGCATATTACATTCGTTTCTTGGAAAAATAAAGAATAAAATTAGGAAAATACAAGAAAAAGAACGTGTGGAACACAATTTATAAATCAAATAATGCACAAAAACTGAAGGTAAAAATAATCATATTATATTCTGAAATAGGGTTGAGATTGTTGAATAATGTGTAAGAGTCTACAAATTAAAGATTAACTTTAATCAGACGAAACATAAACATCTGCTAAAAAGAGAATGAAATTCTTTAGATATAAAAAATGGAGACAACCTTATAAACTGAAAGGCTATCTCCAAGAATTAGGTATGATATTCGACACATTGCCCATCATTTTTCAAAAAGGCAAATGGAAAATATCGGATATTGTAACCGAAAACGCTTTTTCGAATGCTATATATTACAAGTTATCCACCAAAGTTGTCGAAACGAATCATATCGTCTTCAACGCCAAGCGAATGCAAAAGATCGCATACCGTCTTCGACATCATGGGAGGACCGCAAAGATAGTACTCGATATCTTCAGGTGCTTCGTGCTGTTTTAGATAGGTATCACCCATTACCATTGCGATAAAACCGGGAGTATACTTGATTCCGAGCCCATCTGCTTTGGGATCAGGGCGGTCAAGAGCGAGATGGAAATGGAAGTTGGGGAACTCTTTCTCAAGTTCCAGGAAGTCTTCCAAGAAGAAAACCTCATCAATTGCACGGGCTCCGTAGAAGTAATGCATCTCACGATCGCGGCAATTACGGGTCTTTAACATGTGCATGATCTGAGCACGGAGGGGAGCCATTCCTGCACCGCCACCTACCCAAATCATCTCTCTCTTAGAATCATATACGGGATGGAAGTCACCATAAGGGCCACTCATCGTAACCTTGTCCCCAGGTTTCAATGAGAAAATGTAACTGGAAGCGACACCAGGATTGACATCCATAAAGCCAGGACCCTGATCTTTGGGCTTAAAGGGCGGTGTTGCAATACGTACAGTGAGGGTGATAATGTCACCTTCATCAGGATAATTTGCCATAGAGTACGCACGAATGGTAGGTACAGTATTGACACATTTCAGTCCAAACAGGCCAAATTTTTCCCAAGCAGGCAGATAAAGGTCACCGATATCCTTCTTGTCGAAGTCCTTATCATAGTCAAGTTCGAATGCAGGAATGCGGATTTGTGCATAAGAACCTGGCTCAAAATCCATGTGTTCACCTGGAGGCAATGCCACCTTATATTCCTTGATAAAGGTAGCGACATTGCGGTTACTGATTACAGTACATTCCCATTCCTTTACGCCAAGTACGCTGTCGTCGACCTTAACTTCAAGATCTCCTTTTACCTTACATTGGCATCCGAGGCGCCAATGGTCCTTAACTTCTTTACGCGAAAAATGGCCTTTTTCAGAGTCGAGTATCTCACCTCCACCACTGACGACTTGGCATTTGCACTGACCACATGAGCCTTTTCCACCACAAGCACTGGGAAGATAGATGCCTTCCGCTGCAAGAGTTCCAAGGAGAGTGCCGCCTTGTTCGACCTCAACGGTGTTCTTTCCATTGACGGTTATCTTGACCGTTCCTGAAGGAGAAAGATAGTTTTTGGCAACAAGTAGTATGATTACCAATGCGAGAATGATGACCAAAAAGACACCAATGCTCGCTAAAATAAGTGATGTGTTCATATATAATATGATATATCCTTTACGATATTAGACATTAAGACCGGAGAAACACATAAAGGCCATGGACATAAGTCCTACAACAATGAAGGTGATGCCAAGCCCTTGCAAGGGACGTGGCACATCGGTATAGGCCATTTTCTCACGGATAGCAGCAAGGGCAACGATAGCCAACAGCCATCCGATACCACTACCAAGGGCGTAAACCATAGCATCAACTACGCCTCCGATGGCCTGCGTACTTGTAGCAGGATCCATCTGAATGCGCTGTTGCATGAAGAGAGAGGCGCCCATGATGGCACAGTTTACAGCAATCAATGGGAGGAAAATACCCAAAGAAGCATAGAGAGAGGGAGAGAAACGCTCAACAATCATCTCAACCAACTGCACCATTCCTGCAATGACTGCAATGAAAAGGATGAAAGAGAGGAAACTAAGGTCAACACCTTGAACCAGACAGTCGGGACCAAGCACGCGAGTCTGCAACAGATAATCAACCGGCACCGTGACAAGCAGCACAAAGGTAACGGCAAGACCGAGACCGAATGCTGTCTTCACCGTCTTCGATACGGCAAGGTACGAACACATGCCGAGGAAGAAGGCAAATATCATATTGTCCACAAAGATCGAACGGACGAAAAGACTTAGAAGATGTTCCATTATAATAATGTTATTGTTAACATGTTCGAATTATAACATGCTGGAGTTGGCTACGAAATCTGTGCTATTGTTCCTTATTGATGGCGCGGTGTGCCCAGATGACACAGCCGCAAATGATGAGAGCCATCGCAGGCATCGTCATCATACCATTGTGGAAAAAGTCGCAAGAAGCGAGGAATGGTATCTCATAACCAAGGAGGCTTGCGGACCCGAGCAGTTCTCGAACGAAGCCTACTACGACAAGTACCCAGGCATATCCCAAACCGCTGCCGACTCCGTCGAGGAATGATTCCCAAGGACCATTCATCATGGCGAAGGCTTCAAGGCGTCCCATGAGGATACAGTTCGTAATAATAAGTCCGACATATACGGAAAGTTGGACACTGACGTCGTAGGCAAACGCCTTTAGAATCTGACTGACGATGGTTACAAGTGTGGCAACTACTACCAACTGTACGATAATTCGGATACGATTGGGGATAGTATTGCGCAAAAGTGATATGATGACGTTGGCGAAGGCTGTGATGACCGTCACCGAAAGTCCCATGACGATAGCAGGCTCAAGTTGTGAAGTAACAGCAAGAGCAGAACAGATGCCGAGCACCTGTGCAACGACCGGGTTATTGAGATTGAGAGGTCCCGTCAAGACCTCACGGTTGGTTTGTGAAAAAAGACTCATATTCTGTTTGGAATTGAAGAATCTAACGGTGAATATATTTCAGGAGAGGAATGGGAAAATGTTGCTTTATAAGTATCAAACATCCAAAAGCAGCACCCCTGTCACCTGTTATTCTACTACGGTTGCACGGACTCCGTCAACGATTCGAAGAACTTATTGTACGGAGTAAGACTGGTCTTGAACATGTCGTCCACGCCATCCGAGGTAAGAGTAGCGCCAGTAATGGCATCCACCTCGCTGTCCGGAGTCTCTACTTTCTTCTTCACACCGAGAAGGACTTCCGCAAAATCACCTTCATTGAAAACCATCTTTCCGATGAATTTCTCCTGGAATTGTTCCTCGGTGATGCGTGCTCCAAGACCGGCGGTTTCGCTGGCATGGCTCATATATACGCCATAAACCGTGCGGAAATCGTTCTTCAGGGCCAAATATCCCCAAAGTTCTCCCCAAAGACCACGGCCGAAGAGAGGAATTACATAAAGCGTATCGGATTCAACCTTGCAAACATAGACAGGAAGACGCTTGTCGGCATCATTCTTTGCAAGGATTTCCTTACTCTCAACTTGGAAGCCATTGCTCTCCTGTACGGTGTTTCCATTGACATCGACCACGATATCTCGAAGGAGAACACGGTCATATTCTTCTTGAACATTCTCGACATTGCGGATATTCAGTGCGGCAAGAATCTGACTTCTTTTGTCATTGGCGACATTGTCATCCTGCAAGGGACGCAGCAAATCGCTGATGAATGCAAGACAGAAAGCGACAACAATCACCATGACCGACGCATAGACAATCGTATATATATTGCTGTTTGTGTTCAGTTTCATTTTGTCTGAGTATTTGGTGATTAACGATTGGCGGTACGTTTAGCGCGGCGATTGATGTTGCGCTGCACGAAACAATAGTCAATGAGCGGAGCAAACATATTCATAAAGAGGATGGCAAGCATCATTCCCTCGGGATATCCGGGATTCAAAACGCGGATGGTGATGGCAAGGGCACCAATGAGGAAACCGTAAATATATTTACCATTTTCTGTACGACAACTGGTGACCGGGTCGGTAGCCATGAAGACTGCACCGAAGCAGAAGCCGCCCAACCAGAGGTGATCCACGCCAAGATGAGCCACAGCATTCTCTGTCGAGCCACAGGCATCGAAGAGAAGAGCCACAAGAGCACCACCAACAAAAACGCTGAGCATGGTCTTCCAACTGGCAATGCGTGTGAGCAGAAGGATGAGGGCGCCGATAGCGATGGCAATAACACTGGTTTCACCGATGGAACCGGGGATAAGTCCGAACATCATTTCGGCGGGCGATGCGCTCACAGCCACGTTAGCCGCAGCCTCGCCGAGCGGAGTGGCGCAGGTGAAGGTGTCGGGAAGTTGGCATCCGAGTCCAAAATAACTTTCCGTACTTACCCATACCTTGTCACCGCTCATCTGTGTTGGCCATGCGAAGAAAAGGAAAGCGCGGGCTACAAGTGCCGGATTGAATATATTCATACCGGTACCTCCGAAGATTTCCTTTGCGAAGATTACGCTGAAGGCTACTGCCACGGCAAGCATCCAAAGCGGAGTTCCTACAGGCACGATCATGGGGATAAGCATACCGCTTACAAGGTAACCTTCCTGGATTTCCTCATTTTTCCATTGCGCCACTACGAATTCGATTCCAAGACCGACAACATAACTGACTACAATTTTCGGCAGCATCACGACAAGACCATAGAGGAACATCTCCATGACATCAGCAGAAACACCTGCCGCATTGTAGTTCTGATAGCCGATGTTGTACATACCTACAAGGAGGGCAGGCAACAGAGCGATAACCACGAAACTCATGATTCGCTTGGAATCTATGGCATCGTGTATGGCCACTCCCGTCTTACTGGTCGTATTGGGGACGAGTGCGAAGGTTTCAAAACCGTCAAATACGCTACGGAAAGCGTGGAATTTACCACCTTCCTCCACGTGTGGCCGGATTTTATCAAAAAATTCTTTAATCATTATCTTATTCTTTCTGGGGAATAGGTTGTCTTATTGTTGACGTTTCGTCAGGCATCACCTCCGTATATCAGTCTGCTTCCATGGCAGATCAGCGGAAGTGTTCAAACGGAACGACTGCGCAGGCGGAAACGGGTCCGCTCCAACAGCAAGCCATTACCTGCAGATACCCGACTAAAATGGGCGTCTTCCTTAGGCGTTTTCCTTACGTAGGATATCAAGACCCTGACGTACGATACGCTGCAACTCGAGTTTTGAGGAGCAAACAAACTCAGCAAGGGCAAAATCTTCGGGAGCGACCTCATAAATGCCCAATGCTTCCTGTCGGTCAATTTCGCCTGTTATAATCGCCTTTACAAGATATGAGGGATAAATGTCCATAGGGAACACACGCTCATATTCGCTCGACATGATCATGTGACGCTCACCTCCCTTCACACGACAGTCGGGATTGTAAGCCTTTTTACCGCAAAAAGCGCTGAGATAACTTCTGTGCGCGGAGAGTTCTCCCAAACGTGGCATTATCCAACCCAAAACTTCATTGACGTCGTCGCCCTCTGGAATGACGCAAACCTCCGTGGTATGCGCCCCAAGGAAGCCATTTGACTTGCGGCCCACCAAAGGATTGCCATCAATGACGCGGACATGGTGGTCGGCAGGTTTCAGGGTTGTTTCGAGAAGTGCGGTCAAACTCTGTCCCACTTTGCAGCGATAGTAGGCAGGATGCTCCACCTCGCTACCGGCAAGGGCGACAAGTCGGGTAAAGTCCGTTTTTCCCGTACGGACGAGACGTCCGAGGAAAAGCACCTCCTCCGCTCCTAATGTCCATACAACCTCCCCCTTATTGACGGGCGAAACATGGTTGATCTGGACTCCGACAAGGCCTGAAGGATTAGGTCCGTCAAAGACATTCACTTCGGCATCCGCAACTTCTCCTACGGCTGTGCCAGCCTGCTCGGGACAAATGCCCACGTATACCTTGGCAATCCGCGCCAAAGCGGCAACACCTAATTTGAAATCTTCCTCCTGCCCCTTCACAACATACTTGAAATCTGCTGAGAGAGGCATCTTGCTGAATGCGCTGATGAAGATGCCTTTTGGCATGACACCGGGTGTAGGAACTACGTCATAAGGACGCTGGCGAAGGAAGGCAAAGATGCCGGCTTCCAACAGAAGTTGACACATTTCCTCGGCAGTTGCCGTCTTGAGGTCAGGAACTTCGAAGGTTTTGTACGCCTGTGCGCTGTCGGGTTTGACGCGGATGCTGAGAACCTTGCGGCGTTCTCCTCGCTCAACAAGCGTGACCGTTCCACTAACGGGCGATACAAAACGCACGGTCTCCGTGGCCTTGTCAACGAAAAGCGGGGTACCTACGAGCACCTGTTCGCCTTCTTTGACCTTGACTTTTGGGACAATGCCATGGAAATCGTCGGGAACAAGAGCATACTCTCCCGCGGGCTGCGCTTCGGCAGTCTCGCAGGCACTGACGCCTTGAAGACGGATGTCCAATCCTTTTTTTACTTTAAAGGTTTCCATCATAATATGGTTTTTGAATATATATTTGTTTCTCTTTTTCTAATTTATGGCCGCGGATTTTATATCTGCCGCAAAGGTTGTAGACCCATTCTTTTACACTTCCATGAAAGATGCACATACATTTTTCCGTGCAAAAATACATTAAATCGTGTGAACTTACAAACTTTTACGCGGGATTTTTTGTTTTCCTTTCACCTTTTATAGACTTTTTATTGTTGTTCGGCATAGATTAGCGTCCCGCTTATCCGTTCTTTTAGCATTTCTACCGAAAAGATTCTATAAAAACCATATTTCTTGTATTACCATTTTGTAAGGGTTATGTATTCAAAATATGTGAACAAATATCCATATCCTTTGAAAAATTACAGAATAACATGAGAGGCTTCCAGTACCAAATTCAAGAAAATTTATTCATCAACCATAGTTTTTTTCCGGAAAATCCAAATGCCTTCCTCAAAAGGGGCGTAGCCCATGAAAAACCGCATTTGCTAAGACTCGAACATTGCTCGGGATACAGGATGGGAAACATCGGAACTTTTCATCAAAAAGTACGGATGTTTACACCTTAAAGTTCCGATGTTTGTCAATGAAAGTTCTGATGTTTTTTTTGATGGATTTCAAAAGCCGTCATAAGGGTGGTTGCATCTCGTCGAAAAGAGGTCTGAAAATCATCTTGACATAACTATGTCATAATCTAAAACATGATGCGAAATCTACCGCTTTATCATGCGTGTCAGTGACGTGAAACACGGATCCTCCGTCATTCCTTCCAATCCTCTATTCTATGAACTCCAGACCGACTTTGAAGATTGTTCCGCAGGAGTGAAGCCATGACACCATGAGATCGTTCATCGATTACGCGTTTATAAAAGAGGACATTCACGTTTCCACTCGCGTTTTCTTGCCTGTCATGGAGAAGAAAAGCATGGAAGTTGACGGAGAACGTCGCAATTCAGATGCAAAAGCAGGTATAAATGCACGAATTTACACGGATTTCACATAAGATTCTTAAGGAAAATCGTAAATTTGCATCAATTTTGGATGTATAAGGTCACGGCATTTCCAACCTGAACATCAAGAATCTGCAAAATAAAACAAACACATCATATAAGACAATAGCGTTATGACGATGACAACCAATACCGACATCCGCGCCCTGAATGACAAGATTACCCGTCAGTCGGAGTTCGTAACTCTCCTCACAGATGGTATGTCCCGCACCATCGTAGGTCAGCAACATCTCAGCGAAGCACTGCTCATCGGGCTCCTTACTGGGGGACATATCCTGCTGGAAGGCGTGCCTGGTCTTGCCAAGACCCTTGCCATCCGCACCCTTGCAGCGTTGGTCGACGCCGATTTCGGCCGCATTCAGTTCACTCCCGACCTGCTTCCCGCTGACGTTGTCGGAACAATGGTCTACTCTCACAAGGAGGATAGTTTCAGCGTACGCCGTGGTCCGGTGTTCGCAAACTTTGTGCTTGCCGACGAAATCAACCGTGCTCCGGCCAAGGTTCAATCGGCCCTGCTCCAAGCCATGCAGGAAGGCGAGGTGACCATTGGCGAGGAAACCATTGAATTGCCCCGCCCATTCATGGTAATGGCTACACAAAACCCCATCGAACAGGAGGGAACATACACCTTGCCGGAGGCGCAGACCGACCGTTTTATGCTGAAGGTTGTGGTGGATTATCCCAACATTGACGAGGAAAAGAAGATTCTCCGCGCATCGATGGCAGGAGACATTGCCGGACGAAAGGTTGCACCCGTTATCGGAATCGACACCATTCTCCAGGCCCGAGAGACGGTGAAAGAGGTGTATGTTGACGAACGTATCGAACAATACGTCACAGATATCGTATTCGCCACACGCTACCCCGAGCGCTATCATCTTGAACATCTTAAACCCTACATCGCGTATGGCGGCAGCCCTCGCGCCACCATCAGTCTGGCATTAGCCGCCCGTGCGCTGGCATTCCTCCATCGTAGAGGATACGTTGTGCCTGACGATGTCCGCGGAGTAGCGTTCGATGTGCTTCGTCACCGCATAGGTTTGACTTACGAAGCCGAAGCGGCAGAAATGACAACCGAGCACATTATTTCTGAAATACTTGCAAAAGTGGAGGTGCCTTAATGACGTTTTCGGAAGAATACGCCCGTTACCGACGCTGATAGACACGTGGATGCTGCGGATTTTCGCTTCACCACCCTATTTTTGAAACGGCATTATACCCCATATAACCACAACTTTTCACCCAAAACTCACAGCAGTCTTCCCCACATGGACGAGAGAATCCAGAAACTGATGCAGAAGGTCCGGCGGATAGAAATCAAGACCCAGGCCCTGACGAACAACGTATTTGCCGGCGAATACCATTCGGCATTCAAAGGCAGAGGCATGTCGTTTAGCGAAGTCCGCGAGTATCAACCGGGTGACGACATCCGCGATATCGACTGGAATGTGACCGCACGCTTCGACAGAACGTACGTCAAAGTCTTCGAAGAGGAACGCGAACTCACCGTATTGCTCCTTATCGACGTCTCGGGTTCACTGGACTTCGGCACAAAAATCCAAACACAGCGCGACCTGTTGACGGAAATTGCCGCCACGCTTGCCTTCTCCGCCATTAGAAACAACGACAAAATCGGTGTCATTTTCTTCTCTGACCATTGCGAGAAATTCATACCTCCCGCCAAAGGACGCGGACATATCCTCCGCATCATCCGCGATTTGCTGACTTTTGAGCCGAAAAGCACCAAGACAGACATTGCAGCCGCGTTGGAATTCATGATGCGTGTGCAACGGAAGAAGTGCATTGCGTTCCTCATCAGCGACTTTTTCGACCGCAACATCCGCCATGCGACACCCGAAAGTCCCATATCCCGAAAGATAGCCATGGCAGGACGTCACCACGACCTCGTGGCTGTGAGGGTGTTTGACCGGTGTATGGAAGAACTTCCGAACGTAGGTCTTGTCAAAATGGAGGATGCTGAAACCGGACATAAAGTGCTCATTGATACGGCAAACCGCAAAGTCCGCGAAGCACATGCCGCATATTGGAGAGAAATCTCCGACAAACTTGCCACCATCTTCCGACGTTGCAAGGTCGATTATGCCGACGTTGCCACCGGAACAGACTATGTCATCCCCCTCAGAAACCTGTTCGGACGCAGGGCTTGACGAAACAGTGGCATGCATCGTACCGCAATTCTCAGCAATCATCTCCTCACATTTATCATAATATGAACCTCACATTCATCATAATAAGAGGGGAGATGTAAACAATTTCGGCAAATCTAAATTGTGTTTTTTCAGATTGTGTTTTCCTGCCAATCAATCTTTTACGGCGGAAACCACCTGTTCCTACACTCGTTTTGCCACACCATATATCGTACTAATGCTGATACATACGGATGAACATATCAAACAAACCTCACCTGATGCCGTACAGATTTGAACAGTATTGCGGTTATAACATGGTTCTGTACTTCCCCAAAACAAGCGGAACGATAAAACTCTCATCCGAAAAGGGCTGGAATAGAGTTTGCAAATGCAGGGAGGAATAAGAAAACCATCTGCAATCTCCAACGCAACATCCCACACCACAGAAAAGATAACACCATGAACATCAGATATTTATTGGCATTATTTCTCGGCATCCTCTCCATAAGCACCTTATCCGCACAGGATGTGGTGGTCGACAACAGCCTTGATTCCACGGCAATCCTCATTGGTGAGCAGGTTAAAATGTCGACAAGAGTGGCATGTAAGAAGGGTTCCAAGGTGATTTTCCCCGAATTTAAGAACGGATATGTCACCAATGGTGTGGAAATGCTGCAAGCCGGTAGCATCGACACCACCGTCACTAACGACGGAAACCATTGGGAACTTACCCGCACTTACCTTCTGACGGCCTTTGACAGTGCCGTATATGTGATACCTAAAATCGAAGTTGAGGTAAACGGACATAAATACTTGTCGAAGAATGAGATAGGACTTAAAGTAAACACTGTCAATGTAGACCTTCAACATCCCGATGATTTTCGCCCGTTAAAGGCGCCGGTTGAAACGATATTCGTCTGGAAACCCTGGCTGATGCTCCAAAGTTTGGCAGTATGGTTGTTGCTCATTGTCTTCGTATACTGCTACATCCAAAGTCTCATCTCCAAACCTGTCGTACGACGTGTCAAAATAACACCGCCAACACCTCCGCAAACTTCCGCGCTGACAGCCATCAACGAACTGAAAGAACAAAAGCGTGAAGGCGATTGGCAAAAGCAATACTTCATGGCTTTGACCGATGTCCTGCGCACATATCTCCATGAACGCTTCCATTTCAATTCGAAAGAAATGACGTCAAATGAGATCATCCAGCATCTGAATGCAACAGGTGATGCCGAAGCATTGGAGGAATTGAGGGAGATTCTTGAGACCGCCGACCTTGTAAAGTTTGCAAAATACCCCGCAAGCATGGCGGAATCGGACCGTGCATTGCTGCAAGCCGTCGATTACATCCATACCACAAAGCAGAAAATCAAGGAAAATACACAACCCAAAGAACGCATAATCGTCGTCAAGAACGGGCAACAACGTCGCCAGACCATCTTCAGAACGGCTGCCGTCCTTTCGCTCTTTTGCAGCATTTCACTGATGTTCTACACAGGATATTTGCTTTGGCTTTACTTCCTTTAATGAACATCGTGATACCGTTCTTCAATGATTTAGTCGCGAATTTCTGATCTGCGACATGCCTCCTTCTGTTTTCTACATCGGTATAATCCGATGAATTTTTCTCAAAAACGGCATTCGCTTTCCCATACATCTACATTTGCCTTCCCGAACATCTATAATACAGTATTGAAAATCCATGCAATTCGCACATCCTGCATACTTTTTGTTGTTGCTACTCATTGTACCTTTTATCCTATGGTACGTTTTTCTCCGCGACAGATATGAGGGAACTTTCCGCATAGCCACAACAGAAGGATATCGAAAACTGCCTGCAACGTGGCGAAACTACTGTCATCCGCTACCCTTTATCCTGCGGATGTTGGCTTTCGTCCTCCTTGTCATCATCTTGGCTCGCCCGCAAACATCATCACCACAATCGGAAACCGAGGTCGAAGGTATTGACATCATGATGGTTATGGACGTTTCTGTCTCCATGCTCACGCAAGACCTCCAACCTAATCGTATTGAGGCTGCCAAGGCTGTCGCCGTGGAATTCATCTCTGGACGCAAGAACGACAACATCGGACTGACGCTCTTCGGAGGAGAAGCCTTCACACAATGCCCGATGACAACCGACCATCAGGCGCTGCTTTCCCTGTTTCAGAATGTTAATTGCGACCTGCAACAGCATGGAATCATCGCGGAAGGTACCGCCATCGGCATGGGACTTACCAATGCTGTCAGCCGTCTGGCGACAAGCAAAGCACCATCAAAAGTGGTCATACTCATCACCGATGGCGCCAATAACACCGGAGACATCTCCCCTCTGACAGCGGCGGAAATTGCAAAAAAGAAGGGAGTTCGCATCTATACCATCGCGGTTGGCAAGCAAGGAAAGGTGAAGATGCCTGTGGGAATCATGCCAGACGGCAGTTACTACTACGCCACTGTGGAAAGCGATATGGACCCGAAAACACTGAAAAGCATTGCAGAAATAACAGGAGGTCTTTACTATGCTGCCACAAACAACGACAAACTCCGCGAAATCTACAGCGATATCGACCGATTGGAGCGCGTAAAACTCAAGACACACAACTATTCCCGACGTTATGAGGCGTATATTCCATTCGGTTTTGCTCTATTGCTGACATTAATCATTGAATTTCTGCTCCGAATTACCATTCTCCGTCGCATACCTTAGGCGCATTCTTTACCTGCGGACACGATGAAATTCCGTTCGGACGGCGGCATTAAGGATGGCTTGTCGGCACATTTCCACCTAAGCAATCTTGAAATTTGTCCGCCTTTGAACAACAAGATACCACACTTGACACAACACCCACTAAGAATTTCCGATGATATGCCGCAAAAAGAAAACTGGAACGGCACATCATTTCTGCCATAAAAAGCATCAGCATGTTTCAATTCGCACATCCAGAATATCTGTATCTTCTTCTGATAATTCCGGTCATCATCATCTGTTTCGTGGTGTCGGAACGCTCGAAACGGCGTGAAGAATCACGATTGGCCGAACGTCAATTGTTCCGACAACTGACCCCTCTCCGTTCAACCATGCGTCCTGTGGTGAAATTCTCCATTTTCTGCATCGCCATAGCCTTATGTATCCTTATGATTGCACGGCCTCAATATGGTCGAAGCACAAAGACGGAGATGAAAAAAGGGATAGAAGTGGTGTTTGCACTTGATGTTTCGAGGTCAATGCTCGCCACCGATGTGATGCCAAACCGCCTGGAGCGGTCCAGACTGCTGATATCAACCCTCCTCGACCGCATGCAAAACGACAAGACGGGCCTGATAGTCTTTGCGGGAGAAGCGTATCCGCAGATGCCAATCACCAATGATATCATATCCGCAAAACTCTTTCTTGACAACATTAATACGGACATGGTGTCGCTACAAGGCACAAATATCGGTGCCGCCATCCGTCTTGTATCAAAGTGTTTCACGCAGGAAAAGGGTGTAGGAAAGGCAATAGTTCTCATAACTGACGGAGAAAACCATGAAGGCGGTGCCGTTGAGGAAGCAAAATCCGCGGCAAAGGAGGGTAAGCATGTCTATGTAATGGGCATAGGAAATCCCGAAGGCGCAAACATTCCTACCGAGGAAGGGCTACTCACTGACAACAGTGGCGAGGTGGTTATCACGCATCTTGACACCGAAATGTGCAAGAAAATCGCTGAGGCTGGCAACGGTTCTTTCTATCATATCGACGGAAGTAACCTTGCACAAGACCAACTTCAACAGGAACTTTCCAAACTTCAACACAACGAATCCCGGATGGTTTATGGTAACGCCGTCGACGAACAATTCCAGGCTGTCGGCATTCTCCTCCTCATCATCCTCCTCATCGAGATGTTTGTCTTGGACAAAAAGAATCCTTTCTACAACCGTTTCCATCTTTTTCAGAAGCAGCAGTAAAACACGACATCCAATCTTCCACAACTCATATACCATTCATCTTATGAAACGGTTACTACATATTTTCCTTTTATTCACAATCTTTGCCATCCCGACACTGGCACAAAATTCAGAATGGGGCATGATTCACCAGGGAAACCGCGCCTTTAGCCGTGGCGAATGGACGAAGGCTGAGAAGTGTTACCGAAAGGCTTTGGAGAAAAATCCCCGTAACAGCCGTGCAATGTTCAACCTGGGCGACACTTATCTGGCACAGAAAAACGGAAAAGATGCCCTGCAATGTTTCGCGAATGCCGCAAAAAACGAAGAGAACCGCATGGTTCGTGCCATGGCATACCACAATATCGGATTCATTCATCAGAACAATAAGGATTATTCACGCGCGATTGATGCTTATAAAGAGGCTTTACGCAACAATCCTTACGATAATGACACCCGATACAACCTGGCCCTCTGTCAAAAACAACAGCAACAACAGCAGGAGGAACAACAACAACAGGACCAAAACAAGAACCAAGAAAACGGAAACGACAAACAAAACCAACAAGATAAACAACAACAGCAAAACAATGAGCAGCAAATGTCGGAGGACAATGTCGAACAAATACTGAATCTCACCCGACAGGCAGAACAACAAACCCGAAAAAAAATGGAGAATGCCGGGCAACCGCGACGCAAGCAACTTGAAAAAGGTTGGTAATCAGTCTGTCCTTCCCTTTTCAAGCCACGACAACCCATCGTAATCCTTCTGAACTCTCGTATTAAAAGACCAAAGGTTTTACATCAATTGTTCCGAACTTTCGCATTGAAAGACCAAAGGTTTCATATCGATTGTTCCGAAGTTTCCAATACGGACATCCGATGTTGCATCCTCAATTCTCCACGCCTCTCCGTCCATTCTCCCATTTTTCCTGATGACGATTATGACGAAATTTCTCAGATATATTCTGTTTACCCTTACCATCCTCTGTGCCGGCTTCCATTTTACCGAGGTCCTGGCACAGGTTTCCTTTGTAGCCCAGGCACCAAAGACGGTAACAACCGGTTTGCCATTCAAAGTAAAATTCGTGCTCTCCAATGCTGAGGGTACGGATTTTTCGTGTCCGGCATTCAATGGATTTGAAAAACTTGTAGGCCCTTCCGAAAGCCATTTTTCAAGTTATCAGTACATCAACGGTAAATCCTCCAAGTCGAGCAATACTACATACACATTTGTACTACAAGCGGATAAGAAAGGAACATTCAATATTCCCGTAGCCAGCATCAGGGTCAACGGAAAAACATTACGCACAAAGCCGTTGTCCATCAACGTTCAGGAGGGAAACGGCAAAGCATCAACGGGTAACCAGCCGCAAGAAGACGATGAAGACTATTACGTCAAACCGCAAAATGCAGGCTCTGCCATCACACAACGCGACCTGTACTTTACTGTTGATGCCACAAAACACCGTGTTTACGAGCAGGAACCCATTATGCTTACCTACAATGTTCACGCAAAAGTAGGCGTAGCCTTGGCAAATGTCATGCTGAAACAGAAGCCTGACCTCAAAGGATTTTGGACACAGGAAATCGAACTTCCGCGCAATCTCAGTCCAAATACGGAACGCCAGAACAATGGACTCTACCGTGTGGCCACCAATCTTAAATACATTGTCTTCCCACAACAAACAGGAAAGATTACCATTCCCGGCATTTCCTTTGAATGCGACGTGCTGCAACGCGACACAAAGATGGATGCCATAGACGCATTCTTCAATGGTGGTGGGAACATCAACGTCAAGGTTCTGCGCAAAAGTCCCGACTTGAACATCGAAGTGCTGCCACTTCCCACTCCCCGTCCTGCAAATTTCTCCGGAGGTGTCGGCAATTTCAAGATAAAGTCCCAACTTATCACCCCCATACCCCGTACCAACGATGTTGCAACCCTCAGACTCACCGTCAGCGGCAAGGGAAATATGAAACTGATTAAGGCTCCTGAAATGCCGTTTCCCAAAGACTTTGAGCATTTTGAGCCGAAGACTACCGACAATACCAAGGTAAATGCCGATGGTATCAGCGGAGAAATGTATTTCGACTACACGTTTGTACCCCGAAACATCGGGCAATACACCCTAAAACCACAGGATTTCGTTTTCTTCAATCCCGAGACAGGCCGCTACGTTACCCTATCCGTCCCTGCAATTCCTTTGGACATCAAAAAGGGAACCCGTAGCGCTCACGAAGGAAATTACGACGCAAAGTCCCGCGAAATGGAGATTTCGCCCTATCGTCACGTGGCATCTTCCACCCATAGCAACGGCACATTCAGCGGTGGAATGTTATGGATTGGCAGTATCTCGAACGTCCTTCTATACATCTTCATCATTGTTGCTGGCCTTTTTGTCCTGACCTTTGCCAACAAACGTGCCTCACTTCGTGCCGACATTGCCGGATGGCGCACCTCACAAGCGCAAAAAAATGCGATGAAAGCATTGAGGACTATTGAGAAGAAAATCACGGAAGGTAAGGAGGACAACAACTTCTACGGACAACTTTCCAACATTCTCCGCAATTATTTTACCGACAAACTCAGACTTAATGCCGCAACCCTCACCTCGCAAAGTCTTCTTGACGCACTGGAACAAAAGGAGATTCCAAACGATATCCTCCAACAATTAAAGACATTGCTTGAGACTTGCGATTATGCCCGCTTTGCTCCCGATGCGGAAAAGTCAAAAAAACAGGCCCATCTCCACAGTGCCTCCGACATCATCACGCGCATCGACACCAAACTCTAAACAAGTGCTTCGATAAGGTTTCACCACGAAAACCAGCAGATGCAATTAAAATTTTCGGAGAAAACTATTGGAAGAATCCGTACTCATTATCGCTTTCAAACGCTAAATTCTCCCGATTTCCTTTCTCTCACAAGCACAATTATTCCACCAAGCACCCATCATCACCATGCGACATATCCTCATCCTTACCCTGCTGTTTCTATGTCCGTTTCTGTCCATTGCCGATGAACGAGTCCAGAAGGCAGAAGAGGCCTATAGCAGTATGCAATACAATGCTGCAGCGACCCTTCTTTCTCAGGTGGCGGATTCCCTGCAACAGATTGGAGAAACTCCGTCCGCCGACATCTATTATAACCTTGGTAATGCCCACTACCGCCAACAACAGTATACTGAAGCCTCGCTCAATTACCTCCGTGCACTGCGCATTCGTCCCGGATTCACCCATGCTCACGACAATCTTCAAAAGGCTCAACTGCACATGGGTCTGCAAGATATCGAGAGCGATGAGATGTTTTTTATCCAATGGTTCCGTATGCTCGTCAACACATACGGCGTAGAGGGATGGACAACCTTCAGCATCTTTTTCCTTTTGCTTGGTTTTCTGGCCTTGGCTGTCTATGTTCTTCCCCAACGCATTGCCCTTCGGAAAGCCGGATTCACGGTATTCGTCATCGCATTGTTCGGTATGGCATTCTGTATTGTCAACGCTTCCATACAGCGTTACCGCTACAACCATAACATGCAAGCCATCATTTCCTCACCGGAAGTCAAAGTTCTGACATCTCCTTCCCCCAACAGTAAGGAGGTAATCACGCTTCGAGAAGGACAGATCTTCACCATTCTTAACGATGAAAGTGAGAAAAACTGGATTCATATCTCCATTCCCGGCACCGAAACTGAGGGATGGATGACCGAGAAAGGCTTCATCAAAGTGGTGGAAGATGCTCCAGCGCAAAAAGAAGGAACAACTAAATAAGCCCCAATCATCAAAAAAACGTAAAAGAAATGACTACTGAAGAACGTGTTCGAAAAGGTGTCGATCTGTTCATGAACGGATATAATTGCTCACAATCTGTCGCTATGGCATTCTCCGATGTCTATGGTCTTGATGAAAATCTTCTATCCCGCCTTGCCGCTTCCTTTGGTGGTGGCATCGGACGTATGCGTGAAACCTGTGGAAGCGCCTGTGGAATGTTCCTTCTTGCCGGACTTGAAACGGGTAAAGATTTGGAGAATCCCTACCCTTCTGCGGCTTTGAAGAAAGAAAACTACGAACTCGTACAACATCTTGCCGGTGAATTCCGCAAAAATAACGGAAGTTTGCTTTGCCGCGAACTCCTTGGCGGCACGGCATCATCCGTCCCCACCCCCGCAGAGCGCAACGAACATTATTACGCCACGCGGCCTTGTGCACGTATGGTTGAGAGTGCTATCCGCATCTATTGCAAATATCTTGAGGGAAAATCAGTGACGAAATAACCTCGTTCTGCCTTCTCTGCAAAGAATTCTGCCCATCTGCAACATCCTGTATTCCATATTCTCTTGTTGAAATTCCAACACGTCCTTTCCCAGATTTCAGGATTACACCTCGACAAGTCCCAGGAATTTGATTGTATGTCCCAATGTTTTAGCCACGATGTTCAGAATAATTTTATAAAAACATAAGAAGCACGACAGAGGCAAGACAAGGAATAGAGAAACCGGATTCAAACAATACATCAAATTAGACACAAGGAATTCACCAGAAAAATAAAAGAACGTACCACGAAACACAATGAAATAAGCCATGAGAAACTGGACCACCATCAAGCCTTTTCAGGAAATTCTTTTCGATTTCTTTGAAGGCATCGCCCGAATTACCATCAATCGTCCCCGTTATCGCAACGCTTTCACTCCGCTTACCGTGAGCGAAATCAGTCAGGCTTTGGTTATCTGCCGTGAAAATCCCGATATCTGCGTCGTGGTTCTCACAGGAGCGCACAGTCCTGCCGTAGAAGGTCAGAGCGAAGCCGAACGTTTACGCACCGAAGCCTTTTGTTCCGGCGGTGATATGCACGTTAAAGGACGCGGAGGATACGTTGGCGGCGACGGTGTCCCCCGTCTTAATGTACTCGATGTTCAGAAACAGATACGTTCTCTTCCAAAACCCGTCATAGCAATGGTCAATGGTTTTGCTGTCGGAGGCGGACATGTGCTGCATTTGATTTGTGATCTTACCATCGCTTCTCAGAATGCTATGTTCGGACAGACGGGACCTAAGGTCGGATCCTTTGATGCTGGCTTCGGTGCAAGTTACCTTGCGCGTATCGTAGGTCAGAAGAAGGCACGCGAAATATGGTTCATGTGCCGTCTTTATACCGCTGATGAGGCAGAAAAAATGGGAATGGTCAATAAAGTTGTTCCGTTTGACGACCTTGAAGATGAGGTTGTTTCGTGGGCAAAGACAATGATGGAGCGCTCGCCCCTTGCATTGCGTATGATAAAGGCCGGACTGAATGCTGAACTTGACGGACAGGCCGGCATCCAAGAACTTGCAGGCGACGCTACAATGCTCTATTATCTCATCGATGAAGCGCACGAAGGCGGGCAGGCTTTTCTGGAAAAGAGAAAACCCGACTGGAGCAAATTTCCCAAACTTCCCTAACATAATTTCCACAGACGTTAAGAACAAATGTTGAAGAAGTTCGCCATGACGGTCAGTTACAGTCCATACATTCTTCATTTCAAAGAGCCGGCAGGCACCTCAAGAGGCGTCTATCGCGAGCGTAAAGTATGGTATATTACCATCCGTGAAGAGGGGACACCGTACTTCGGCATCGGTGAATGCGCCCCCCTTCCGCGTCTCAGTTGTGATGACACCCCCGACTATCAGGAAATCCTTGCCAAGGCTTGTCACCTGCTTTCCCAGAGCGGCAGCATCCCTTATGCCGATTTACAGCACTATCCGAGCATCCTTTTTGGAATGGAAACCGCGATGCTTTCCTTCCAGGCATCGCAGGCCGGACGCTCGCCCCTTTGTCTTTACGACAACAATTTCAGCCGTGGCGAGCAGGGAATCACCATCAATGGCCTGGTGTGGATGGGGACTTTCGACGAGATGTTACGGCGTATGCATCAAAAGGTTGACCAAGGATTCCGCTGCGTAAAGATAAAGGTCGGCGCCATCGATTGGGAACGAGAATTGCAACTTATCCGTGTTTTACGAGAGCATTTTCCGCCAGATGTCATAGAACTTCGCCTGGATGCCAACGGAGGATTCAGCAATACCAATGCCCTTGAACGGCTTTGCGAACTTGCACCCTTCGGCATCCACAGCATTGAGCAGCCCATTGCCCAACGACAATGGCAGGAAATGGCCGACATTTGTCGCAGAAGTCCAATCCCAATTGCCCTTGACGAAGAACTCATAGGTGTCAATGAAAAGGCAGAAAAGATACGTCTTCTTGACACCATCAAACCGCAATATATCATCCTTAAGCCCTCACTTCATGGTGGAATCTCTGGAAGCGAGGAGTGGATGTCCCTTGCTCGCGAGCGAAACATCGGATATTGGGCGACCTCGGCTTTGGAAAGCAATATCGGTCTTAACGCCATTGCACAATGGTGTGCCGAACAACATCCCACACTCCCCCAGGGTCTGGGTACGGGACAACTCTTTACCGACAACACATCCGCCCCGCAACTCGACATCATCGGTCAACAATTATGGCATACAGGTGGGAAAACGCGCGAGATGTTTGAGAATGAAGTCGAGGACTTTCGCCGCAATTGGTCTGATGAAAGCCCAACGCTTCAGGTCTACACCAGCGGAAGCACCGGGGAGCCGCGCCCTATCACCGTTGAGAAATCACGGATGGAAGCCAGCGCACGAATGACACTCCGTTTCCTCCGCCTCCGTTCCGGTGACCACGCATTGCTCTGCATGCCCCTGAAATACATTGCAGGAAAGATGATGGTGGTGCGCTCCATTGTCGGAAATCTCCGGCTGTCTGCAGTCCCCCCATCGTCACATCCTCTGCAAGACATTGCCCAGATATTTCGCTTATTCCCCGAAATCCCTGCCGAAGGGCACCCACTTCTGCCACATTTCCTTGCCCTCACCCCCATGCAAGCCTGGAATTCCCTTCAGGATGTCCACGAGCGCATGGTGTTTTCACGCATTCCCCGCATCATCATCGGCGGAGGTGCTGTCAGTCCTGAACTGCTTGATGCCCTACAATGTTGCGAAGGCGAGGTATACAGCACCTATGGAATGACCGAGACACTATCGCACATTGCCATGCGGCGACTCAATGGTCAGGAACAGAGTGAATGGTACACCCCCCTGCCGGATGTCGAGGTTTCCCGCGATAAATTCGGATGTCTGAACATCCATGCCCCAGCCGTCTGCGCCGAAACCATTGTCACCCATGACATAACTGAGGTAGACGAACAGGGTAGATTCCGCATTCTCGGACGCACCGACAACATCATCTCTTCCGGAGGCATCAAGATTTCCCTTGAAAAACTTGAACAAAGCATCGGTACGCTCGGAGTTCCCTATCTGCTTACTGCCGTCAAAGACCCCATTCTTGGCGAGGCGCTGACACTAATGTACGTGCCCGACACACCGGAAACGCTGCCCGAAGTCGTAGCACAACGCCTTGTTGGCCGTACAGAACGCCATGAACGTCCGCGGAATATCCTGCCCGTTGACGAAATACCCCTTACAGAAACCGGGAAACCGGCGCGGGCAAAAGCACGGGAAATGGCGGAAAACATTATAAAAACACAAGGATGATATTACAGCCATCACCATACAATCAACCGATGTTATCCACATTTTGCACATCGCAGCACGATATTCCTTTTACAGCAATACCATCATCTATCCCCTAAGCATCCCTTAAAACTTCACATAACAACAATTCCGCAATGCCTTCCATACAGGACATTGCGGAATTTCTTTTTACTATCGACGACGCTATCTGCGGCTGTCGCCGATACTTTCTTTCGAGGCTATGAAATGTGTATTACGGGTATGATCAACAGCAGTGCGGACAACAGAGTTTCATTACTCCGCCTGTGGTTGTTCCAGCCTTCCATGAAAAGGACATAAACGTTCTCATCATCCACCTATACCTTCGGCTTGGGGACAGGGCGCGCTGCAATTCCCGTAGCAGAACATACGGAAGACAGTCCACAGGAGGCACACTTCGGACTACGCGCTGTGCAGACGTATCTGCCATGAAGCAAGAGCCAACGGTGGGCATGTCCCACGAGAATGTCAGGAATGTAGCGGCGTAAAGCCGACTCCACAGCAAAAGGTGTGGCTGCGGACTTCGGAACAAGTCCCAGACGATGGCTGACCCTGAACACATGGGTATCGACTGCCAATGCCGGCTGCCCGAAGGCTATGGCAAGGATTACATTGGCTGTCTTGCGCCCCACACCCGGCAACTGTGTGAGTTCCTGCAACGTTTGCGGAACCTCGCCCTGAAAACGCTCCACCAATGCACGGGCCATAGCGACGAGATGCTTGGCCTTGTTGTTGGGATAACTCACGCTTTTGATGTACTCATAGATTACATCTTCCTGCGCCACCGCCAAAGTTTCAGCATCGGGATAATCGGCAAACAGTGCAGGAGTCACCGTATTGATGCGTCGATCGGTGCATTGTGCGCTCAGCATCACCGCTACGAGTAATTGAAAAGTGCTGCCATAATGCAGTTCGGTGTCGATGCTTTCACGGTCAGACTCCGGAGCCTTACCGGTTTCCTCTATGTGTTCGCGCCTGAAATACTCAAGTACGTGCTCAAAAAGTTCTTTTTTTCGCATAAGATCCTTTGACGTTTTCAATAAGGAATGCCGCCGCCCGCGGAATGATTGCAGCGTATTCTCGGTATGGAAGCAGGTTTCCCCTGTGTGCCACCTCCAGGCCTTCTCATGTAAGGAAAGGCTATTTCCCCAGAATTTCGTTGTAACGGCTGATGTATTTGCCGATGATGTCGAACTCGAGGTTCACCACCGTGCCGGGCATGATGTTGTGGAAGTTCGTCACTTCATAGGTATATGGGATGATACATACCTGAAATGTGTCATCAGAAGGGTTGCAAACCGTAAGGCTAACGCCGTTGACCGTGACACTTCCTTTGTCAACGCAGAAATAACCACGGCGTACCATGTCGGCAGATGTTGCATATCGGAAGGTATAACGGAAACTTCCATCCTCGTCTTCACGGGAAATGCATACAGCGGTCTGGTCAACATGACCCTGAACAATGTGACCATCAAGGCGTCCGTTCATCATCATTGAGCGCTCAAGGTTCACTTCGTCACCCGGCTTCAACAGTCCGAGGTTCGAACGTTCCAAGGTCTCACTCATGGCGGTGACCACATATTCCTGTTCGCCCAACGGAGCATGGGTAGGATTTATACCCTTGTTGCCAACCGCTACAACGGTAAGGCATACGCCATTATGGGCAAGACTTTGGTCGATTCCCAATTCATGGGCAAAAGAACAGGTGAGTGTGAAGTGTACGTTTTCACGCTCTTTATCTACTTTTACTACGCGGGCTGTGCCCTCTACTATTCCGGAAAACATATTGAAATTGAAAGATTAAAGGTGGTATCTCGCGCAAAAAATGCACACGATATTCGTATTTACGGTGAAAGAACGGGGATGTCATGACATCCGCAGACCTATATCCCGCAGAAGAACCACGCGACAAGGCGGTGGCAAAAGTACGAAGTTTTTGCGAAACATCAGTCATCAATCGCGCGAAAGATGAAGCCAACGATACCCTGCACCGCATTTTTCGCGCCCGAAATACCGTAGGTCGTGTATTGCGACAGCGGATAAAAGCGGAGTTTAATCCTCCGTCTTCTTCTACTAACATGCGGAAAAAACATCGGAAACCAAAAGGTGTGCAATATTTTTAAGCCGTATTTTCTGATTAAATGACATCTGGTTTGAAGCCTTCTAAACGCCTCAAGAAGGGGCGCGAAAGCCATCAAACCCTTCAACAACTGGAAATATTCGAAAATTAAAAACCGATAGTTTTACAGCAAAAAGCACGGGTTTGCCGCGCATTTACGTTAATTCCTGCAACAGTATGCTGTAGTTTTTGAAAATTTCTCCGTACTTTTGGATTGAAAATGCGGCAGTTTCCAGTGCAAAGTTCCGAGGTTTGGGGATGGTTTTTCCGTACTTTTTTACAGGAACCTCCGTATTTTCCATATTCCATGTCTGAAAAACAGGTGTAAATGAGAAAGAAATCATGAGAATATCGCTTGAAACCGCTCTAAAAGAGCAACGCATCGCTGTCAAAATCTTTTAAGATTTTCGATATGAAAATGCTTATCATTCCGACTTTCTCCAATGCGATAAACGAGTAGGTGTGCAATGCTTGCCGACACCATGAGCGTAGCACTTCACATCCCAGCGTAAGCATTTCTGACGACGAAAATCAACCTCTACGATAACGAAAATGGTATTAAAATTACAGTTTACGGGGCTTTTCGATGTATATAATGGAAGAATATGGCATATTTATAAATTCTTAAAAAAAGGAAAAGCAATCTCCTTGTCGCTCAAAAACGATGAAAATGTGCATTTTGTCGAATAGTAATTGATTTAGGTTTCCAAATGTTCATCGGTCTCATGCCATTTCCGTAATTTTGCATACAACAATCGGAAGAGCAAAACTTTAATATCTTTATACATTATTTCCGTAAAACATTCCACAAAGTTCCTAAATTCCAACCGATATATGAGAAAAAACTTCATGCTCGCAGCGATGTTCTTCGGCATGCTTAGCGCCAGTGCCCAACACACATGGACGCTGGAAGAATGTATAGAATACGCTGTGAAGAACAACATCACATTGCAGAAAGCGCAAGCCAATGTGGAAACGAGCGAAATCAATATCAACGAACAGCGCGGTAGTCTGTTGCCTTCGGTGTCAGCAAGTGTGCAACAAGGCCTCATCTGGCGCCCACTTTCAGAAAGCGCAAGCAACATCGTCAATGGAAGTATCGCGTCATCGTCCTCCAATAAAGCCAATTACAGTGGTAACTATGGCGTAAATGCGCAATGGACCGTTTGGAACGGCGGCAGAAGAATGATGAACATTGAGAACGCCGAACTCACATGTGACATGGCGAAACTCAATGTCGAGACAAGCACCAACAGCATTATCGAACAGATTACGCAGCGCTACGTACAGATTATATATATGAAAGAGGCGCTGAAAGTGAACGAACAACTGTTGGAACACGATAAAATCATCTGCGAACGCGGACGCGACATGGTGGAACAAGGGCAGATGGCACGTTCGGAACTGGCACAACTGGAGGCTCAGGTGGCGAACGGCGAATATGATGTGGTGAACACGCGAACCATGATTGCCGAACAAACTCTGGCATTGAAGCAACTTATGGAACTCGGTGCAGGCGACGAACTCTCCGTAGCCACGGTGGAAATCGACGACAACGACGCGTTGCAACTGATTCCAAGTAAGGAGGATGTCTACAATTATGCCCTCGAAAACCGTCCGGAAATCAAAAATAGCGAAAAGTCTTTACAGCAGAGTCAGATCTCAACACGCATAGCAAAGGCACAACGGTTGCCGTCAATCTCACTCGGAGCCGGAGTGAGCGACTCACATGTCAGCGGAGGAAATGATGCCGGACAACAGATGAAAAACAATTTTTCCGGGCAACTCAGTCTTGGACTTTCCATACCCATCTTCGACCAACGACAAACTTCCACCGCCATACAGCGCGCAAAAGTGAATGAAACCATCGCGCAACTCGACCTCGCAGACGCGCAGAAGACGCTCTACCAGACCATCGAAACCTACTGGCTCAACGCAAACAACAACCAACAAAAGTTCGTGGCTTCGAGGACTAACTTCAAGAGTATGACCACCACTTACGAACTTCTTGACGAACAATTCCGTCTGGGAATGACCGACATCACCAACCTTCTGCAAGGACGCGACAACCTGCTGAACGCACGACAAACGTTGTTGCAGGATAAATACACCACAGTTTTGAACCTGCTCCTCCTGGATTTCTATCAGGGAAAGCCCATCAAACTCTAATATCTTCGGGGAAATCCCTATGATGACGACCGACAATACAGACAACGGAAACGGCATTTACAACATCAAGTATGTATATAATCCACATACATAATCCAATGAATGTCTGCCGATTACGGAACAAGCGCATCAAAACATCCGAAAACGCACTGAAAACAGTCGGACATCGTTGTGGCTGATTTCCCATAAAAACATCTTTTTTGTTATTCATCACATCAAAAACATTCCCATTTTCAGATATGAAATTCCAGATTACAGCAAAAGCACTGCTCGTCGGAACAGCATTGTTGCTGACCGGCTGCAAAGAAAAAACCAGTGTTCAATACACCACCGTCAATGTAGAACGTCAGGAAATCAAGAGCAGCGTGACCGCAACAGGAACCATTGAACCGGTAACCCTCGTAGAAGTGGGTACACAGGTAAGCGGTATCATCAGCCATATCTACGTTGACTACAATTCCGTTGTCAAGAAAGGAGAGGTTATTGCTGAACTTGACCGCGAGAACCTCAACTCTCAGTTGGAGACAGCGCAGGCACAACTGACATCGGCAAAGAGCGATCTTGACTACCAACTGCAAAACTATAACCGTCAGAAAGTGCTTCATGAGAAGGGGCACATCAGTGACAACGATTTTGAACTGGCGCGATTGTCGTACCAGCAGGCCAGCGCTACATACAACCAACGCATACAAAGCGTGAAGACAGCACGCACAAATCTTGGTTATGCTACCATCACATCACCCATCGATGGCATCATTCTTACACGCGCAGTCGAGGAAGGACAGACCGTTGCTTCGAGTTTCAGCACCCCAACATTGTTTACCATAGCCAAAGACCTCACGGATATGCGCGTGATTGCCGATATCGATGAAGCGGACATCGGCGGTGTTAGAGAAGGACAACGTGTAAACTTCACGGTTGACGCCTATCCCGATGATGTCTTTGAAGGAAACGTCACTCAAGTTCGTCAGGAAGCCACCACGGAAAGCAACGTCGTTACCTACGAAGTGGTCATCAGCGCACCCAACCCGGATTTGAAACTTAAACCCGGATTGACCGCAAACGTAACCATCATCACCAAGGAAGTGAAGGATGTTCTTGCAGTTCCCATAGCCGCACTCACCTTTACTCCGAACGAAAACTTGATGAAAGACGATGAAACCATTGTCGACTGCGAGGGAAATTCAAAGGTTTGGGTCCGCGAGGGTAATGTCTACAAGGCGATTGCCGTAGAAACCGGCGAGACCAACGGCATTCTCACGGAAATCAAGAGTGGTCTTAAAGGTGGAGAACAGGTGATTACCGAATTCCGCATTGACAATGCCATGACGGAAAACGAGAATGAGAGCAAAAATCCCTTCATGCCCCAGCCGGGACGTAACAAAAAGAAGTAAAACAACATCCCTATGCCAACATCTGAAAAACAAAAGGTTGTCATCGAATTACAGGACGTACGGCGCAATTTCATCATGGGTGATGAGGTCGTTCACGCCCTTCGGGGAGTAAGTTTCAAGATATATGAGGGAGAATTTGTCACCATAATGGGAACATCAGGTTCGGGAAAATCAACCCTTCTCAACCAACTTGGTTGCCTCGACACCCCCACTTCCGGCGAATATATCCTGGATGGTACCCCCGTAAGAAAGATGCGACGTTCACAACGTGCAAGACTTCGGAACACGAAAATCGGATTCGTGTTCCAGAACTACAACCTGCTGCCCAACACAACAGCCGTAGAAAACGTGGAATTGCCGTTGATGTACAACAAGAAATACAACGCCCAGCAACGGCGTGAAGCGGCCATTGCAGCCCTGACCACCGTAGGACTGAAGGACCGTCTCTACCACAAGAGCAACCAAATGTCGGGAGGACAGATGCAGCGTGTGGCCATTGCAAGAGCCTTGGTCAACGATCCGGCCGTAATTCTCGCCGATGAGGCTACGGGAAATCTGGACACCCGCACCTCATACGAGATGCTTGTCCTCTTCCAACGTCTGCACATGGAGGGCCGAACCATCATCTTCGTTACCCACAATCCCGAAATCGCACGCTATTCGAGCCGAAACATCACGCTGAGAGACGGTAAAATCCGTGAAGATGTGGAGAACACCAACATCCTTTCGGCTCGTAAAGCCCTCGAAGCGCTCCCTGCTCCGCAGGACGACTGACGGATGTTCAAACATCATTCCACAAAAGTTTACATTTTGTCAGGAGGCGATGGGAGACCACCCCTTCGAATGTCTCTATCCTAAACTGAAAACGGGACAGAACCGAATGTCCGTACTCTTTGCCGGAAAAGGCTGAACAATTACCAAAATATGGCGCATCCGGAAAATCAAATCCCCATTAAACACACCTGACAAAACTCCTATTATCATCCCATTTCAATGAATTACAGCAATCTTTTCAAAGTCGCTCTAAAAGCCATCCTCTCCCATAAGAGCCGAACATTCCTGTCAATGCTGGGAATCATCATCGGTGTTGCCGCCGTGATTGTCATGATGGCCATCGGACAAGGTTCGAAAGAGAGCATACGGAGCGAGATATCCAAGATGGGAACCAACCTGCTTACCGTGCGTCCCGGCGGAGATATGCGAGGCGGAGTGCGGCGAGACCCGTCGGAAATGCAGACGCTGAAGATTGAAGACTACATCACCATCCGCGATAAAGCACGGCTTGTGGCAAAGACAAGTCCTGAGGTCAGTGCATCAGGACAGGTGATTTTCGGAAGCAAAAACACGTCAACTACCATCTATGGTGAGACACGTGACTACCTCGACATCAAGCAATGGACGGTGGAACGCGGCACATGTTTCACCGAAGAAGACGTAAGAAAAAGCGCAAAAGTATGCGTCGTCGGTACGACAATCGTCAAGGAACTCTTTGGAGAAGACAGTCATGTCGACCCTATAGGCAAGAACATTCGCTTCAAGAACATTCCGTTCCGCATCATCGGAGTTTTGGAGTCGAAGGGCTATAACAACTGGGGAATGGACCAGGACAACGTCATTATCGCACCCTATACTACGGTGATGAAACGTATTCAAGCCCAGACTTTCCTTTCGAGCATTGTATGTTCGGCACTTACAGAAGAACTCAGCGACGATGCAATTAGCGAGATTACCGCCCTGTTGCGCGCAAATCATAAACTGAAAGACGACGCTGAAGACAACTTTACCATACGTTCACAACAGGAAATGATGGAAACCATGACGTCAACCATGGATACTGTGACCATCATCCTCGTAGTGGCGGCGGCCTTTTCATTGCTCGTCGCGGGTATAGGTATCATGAATATCATGCTGGTAAGCGTGACGGAACGCACCCGGGAAATTGGTCTCCGCATGGCTGTCGGCGCACGTGGCATGGATATTCTTCTGCAATTCCTCATCGAAGCCGTGCTCATCAGCCTTACCGGAGGCCTCATCGGCATCGTTACAGGATGGGGAATCTCCTGCCTGACGACAATGATTTTCCATTTCCCCGCCACCATTCCACTATGGTCTGTCTGCGTAAGTTTTGCTGTCTGCACATGTATCGGTGTACTTTTTGGATACCTTCCAGCACGACGTGCCGCAAATCTTGACCCCATCGAGGCCATACGCCATGAATAACCCCCGAGGCAGGCTCCACCAAAAGCCTGCCACGGGGATTTGGATTTCAGGAACTTCATCCATATTATACCATAGTACGGAATGAAGAAGCCTTAACCTGACGTAATTTTCATACAAACATCTCTCAATATGCCTCAGGACAAACGATTGCAGATAACCATAAATGCCATCCACATTATCGCATGGACATACATATTCACCTCCCCGATTCTCTTTGCCCGAGAGCCCATGCACAGTGATTATTATCGGCACATTCCCCATATAATAACCACATTCTTTTCCTGTTTGTTCTTCTATGCCATATACTTTTTCCTTGTCCCTAAACTGATTTACAAGGAAAAAAAGCATTACAAGTTGCTCTTTCTCATTGTCATACTCACGGCAATCATCATGACAACGATGTTTGAAGTGCTGTATAATTACCTGATTCCGTATATCAATAAGCGGTTTCCTGACTTTTTTGGTTTGCCTGATAACCCCTTTCCACCAAATAGTTTTACTATAGGACACATCAAAATCTTCCTTGAAGGTATGGTCCGCAACTTCACAACTTTCATTACCACAGCGGGAGTTGCCATAATTCTTCAATTGTCATTGCGGTGGCAACGTAGCGAAAACGAGCGCCAGAAGGCGGAAACAGCGCGGGCTGAGGCTGAATTACAGGTATTGCGTCATCAATTATCCCCACATTTCCTGCTGAATTCGCTGAACAACATATATTCGCTCGTTGCCTTCGACCAGTCCAAAGCCCAAAATGCCATCGTGGAATTGTCGAAGATGCTACGTTACCAACTCTATGAAAGCAACGCGGAATTCGTACCTTTGAAGAAGGAAGTGGACTTTCTGAAAAACTATATTTCGCTAATGCGCATTCGGATTTCGGATACAATCGTCGTAAACACCAGTTTCGACTATGACGATGAGAACCTGTTGGTGGCACCTAATATCCTCATATATCTCGTAGAGAACGCCTTCAAATATGGTTTACAACCGACGGGTAAGGCTGCGATTACAATGAAACTGGTTGTCAAGGAACGCCAACTGACCTTCCTTTGTACAAATTCCATCTGCAGACAAACCGTACAAGACAACAATAACTCAAACACTACCAACACGGCTGGCCTCGGACTCCAACAGGTAGAACGGATGTTGAATATCTATTATAAGCAACGTCATCTCTGGACGTACGGCCTTTGTCCCGATGGAGAGCACTATCAATCGTTCCTGAAAATTGAACTATAATAAAATGTCATAGGGAATTCTCCGTATATTTTGCCTTGTAAAAGCAAGAAATCACCCGACATTCTTTAGAACATCAACCGCAAAAACATAAACTTTCTGTCCATGTCACACACCACAGTCCCCAATCTCCAGCACAATGCAAAAGGAACAACTTTGTCGTGTATGATTATCGATGACGAGCCTCTTGCCGTAAAACTTCTGCAATCTTACGTAGAAAAGACACCCGGACTCTCGTTAAAGAGCACGCATAACAGCGCTATGCAGGCACTTGACTTCCTGACACGTGAGGATGTTGATCTGATATTCTGCGACATTCAAATGCCTGATTTGAACGGACTTCAGTTTGCTCAGATCATCAATCATATGAAGAGCCGCATCATTTTCACAACAGCCTTTGACCAATATGCCGTACAAAGTTGGGACACAAATGCCTTGTACTACTTGCTGAAGCCCATTGATTACAGCAGTTTCATGAAGGGTGTGGCAAAGGCTTTCCAATGGTTTGAACTCCAGAACCAAGCCATTCAGACTGAAACTCCCGCAACCTCTGCAGCAATCGATGACATCAACATGGAACAAGGATCGTCACACGACACGATTCTTGAGGACAGTTTCTTTGTAAAAAGCGATTATCGCCTGGTACGCATACGCCTCAAAAATATCCTTTTCATTGAAGGACTGCGCGATTATGTCCGCATTTATGTGGAAGGACGCCAAAACTCCGTTGTTTCACTTATGGCCATCCGCTACCTTGAGAACGTACTTCCCGCACAGCAATTCATGCGCATTCATCGCTCATACATTGTAAATCTCGACAAAATTGAGGCTTACGAACGTGGGCAATTAGTGTTTGGCGAGAAGCGTGTACCGATATCTGACGCCTACAAAGAGGCGTTACAGAAGTACTTCCTCGAACGTACCATACAGTCGAAGACGCAATAACAGCATCAAATATTTGGGAGCAGAATCCGTTTTTTTCGTCATTTCTGTGATTTTTTTCCCTGCAAAGTTGAAAGAATACAAAGTTATATTGTAATTTTGCAGAAGAAATCAATTCCAAATTATTCATATTCTATACAAAAACATGAAGACAAAGTACACAGGAACCCAAACTGAGAAGAACTTGGAAGCCGCTTTTGCCGGCGAATCTCAGGCTCGCAACAAGTACACCTACTTCGCTTCCAAAGCCAAAAAGGAAGGCTTTGAGCAGATTGCAGCCCTTTTCCTCAAGACTGCTGACAACGAAAAGGAACACGCAAAGATGTGGTTTAAGGAATTAAACGGCATTGGTAACACCGCAGAGAACCTTGCTTCTGCAGCAGAAGGTGAGAACTATGAATGGACAGACATGTATGATGGCTTTGCAAAGACCGCAGAAGAGGAAGGATTTCCCGAACTTGCAGAGAAATTCCGCCTTGTTGCAGCCATCGAACGTCAGCACGAAGAGCGTTATCGTGCCCTGTTGAAGAACGTAGAGACCGCTGCTGTTTTCGCAAAGAGTGAGGTTAAGGTATGGGAATGCCGCAACTGCGGACACATTGTTGTTGGCACAGAGGCTCCTGAAATCTGCCCCACCTGCGCCCATCCTCAGGCTTACTTCGAGGTTCATGCAGAAAACTATTGATTTTCACACCACTAAAGGTCGTCTGAAGAACAACACTTTCTAACGAAAACGACGTCACATTACAAAAAAGGCCCCAGCCATATCATCCTCCGACATCCGGTAGATTAGATATGACTGGAGCCTTTTTTGTAATTGTTGTCCGAATAAACGTTGTTAGGAAACAGGCGCTTTTTCTACAGTATACACTTACATTCCCATAAATCTTATCGGATAACAACAGGCGCTACAAGCGGATTTTACTCCATGATTTCTCTGCTATCTTATAAACATATCGGAGCATAATCAGAAAATGATTGGAGTATACGCCATTTTCCTTAAACGCTCTCAATTGCTCCCTGTGGATGTTTTTATGGGAAATCAGCCCGGATGATGATGCGCCACTCGTACGCATAGTGACGAAATCACGGGATATGTAGTGGGTCTTTATCCGTCCGTTGAAAATCATACGCAGGAGATTCTCAAAATCACCTGCAACCTTATAGGATGGATTAAAGAATATTTTATATGGATTTCCCAAAGCATCACATTGGGAAAGTTCACCAAGTTTGAACTTTTCATACGTCGTTTTTCGGCAATAGAACGAAGGATGTGCAGGCATAAAGCCCATACGCATCCATGAACGACGGAAAAGACGACTTGAATAGTATCGCGTCGTACGGGTGATATCCGAGTCTTTCACATAATGAATATCGGCATATAGGGCATCAATGTCCGGATGTTGATTGAAATTCTCTACAACGGTATGCAGGATATCATCCGCAGTATAGAAGTCATCTGAGTTCAATAGGCCGACGATATCTCCGCTTGCGGCGGAGATACCTTTGTTCATCGCGTCGTAAATGCCTGTGTCTTTATCAGAAATGACACGCATTCGACCCTTGAACCTCGTTTCATATTCCTGACATATCTCCAATGTCGCGTCAGTACTGCCGCCGTCTTTGACTATCAACTCGTAGTTTGTATAATTCTGACGCAGTATCGAGTCAAAGGTATCACGGAGGGTTGAGGCACTATTCAGGGTAGCGGTAATGATAGAAATCTTTATCATCTTACAAAATAAACCGGTTGAACGGACTTTCACTATCGCGGTTTTCCACAAAAAGATTAACAGACCTTGAGGGTATCCATTGATAGTTTAATGCGAATGTCTGCGACTTCCGGTATTTATATATAAAAGGATTTGAGGGCTATAAGGATTCTTCGAGGAACCAAAAACAGAATGTCATTTGCTGCCAGTGGGAAGTAGCGGCAAGAATGTGCCGTGAAACGAAAGAAAGTTTCAAGGCGCTTTAAGAGTCCACGATGGTGTTTGTAATCAGAACGTCCGAAATTACCATTCCGGAACACATCGCTCATCAGTTTTTCCGCAAAGGGTTTTGCTCGGAACCTGGGTAATGAAGGAGACTCTTTCCAATATTCCTCCCAAGATATTCCGTAGTATTCCTCCACTAATGCAATAACGGCATCAAAAGCCTTAATGTATCCAATGTCACGAAGCCGATGTTGGAGAGTCTTTACATCGATCTTATCACGATAGCATTTAATGGCTTGGGCTATATCTGTTGTCTGCCGGATTCCAATACCCTCTCCCAACAGGTGGTTAAACCAATGTTTGAACAGTAAAATCAAGTCTGTTGTCGGCGGAAGCATGGGTATTTTCTCTCCGCGTATTTCAAAATTTGGGAGAATCGTGTTGATGTCTGAATCCAACATCGCGTCAAAACGTTGCTGATGCTTTGAATTTCCGAATGTTTCCAATTGAAAATGAATCTCAAAACGTACACTCTGGAAATTAAAAGCATGGTGTTTATCTACACAATTCTTGTTGATTTTAACATTGAAAGATTGTTCTATGACCTCCAAAGCCTTGCGAAAATATGATGGAGGAACGTAGAAATCAATATCCCCATTTTGGCGAACCGATGGCTTGGGATAAAGATTCGCCACAGCCAATCCCTTGAAAACAACATAGGGTATCTGCTGAGCGTGTAACAGATGTGCGAGTTCTGCCAAAGATGATTCGAAGGAAGCATATTGTCGGGTCAGTTCCTCCGTCTGCTGAAACCAATTCATCAGCACCGGAAGCGGTGGTCTCATCTCCCTGTGCAACCGCTCTATGCCGGCATAACACAGACCGATGACGCAATGTTCCTCCGCAAGTCGGTGTATGATAGGCCAGTCTATCTGCTCCGAAGACTGGAAAATGTCGCATTCCGCACCGATACCCAAGCGCAAAAGGCCAAGGAAGTGTCTGTATTTTATAGGAAGATGTTCCAATGCTCTGCAATGTATTTTTTGATTTCAGACTGTCCTTCTGGGGTGTTTGTGCAAATGTTTGTGGAATTGATATAGCGCTTACACTCAAGCAATTTGGCGTCAACTAAGGTCCGATACCACCATCCTTGGATGAAAGCAAACAGGAATCCTTCCTTACCATCACGGAAACCTCCTTTCAAGATATAACGATAAAGGAAGTAGGCAAAGCAGCGCCAAAACATCGGGAGTTTTAGATACCGGCTCTTTTTCTTCCGCGTTTCCATTGTCTGGCATCCATACTTCATTGCATCCGGATGCTGAATACCGGAATAAAAATGGTAGGTTTCCGACACTAATTGTGCCGCTTCACGATGTGCATATTGAATATGTTTGCGACAATAATCTGAGATGTTTATTAGGGAATGATCGCAGAAATCATGGTCAAAGACCACGGATTGTCCCTCTGACAATACAAGATGTTCGTCCATCAATCTATTGTCATATCGTGCCTTTCCATAGCGGAACATTCGCATGATGGCAACGGGATATACACCTGATTTCACCCATTTTCCCATAAAAATGTGCCGGCGTTTGAATTCCAATCCTGCAATGTCTTCGGACAGAACCGGCAACTTTTCCATAAGTTCGTCCACGAGTTCCGGCAGAAGATATTCGTCAGCATCTACACGCAAGACCCAACCTGTCTCTATCAAGAGATGGTCTATCGCCCAGTTGAATTGCTGGGCTTGGTTACCTGGATATGGGTGTACTACCACCTCAACCTGCGGAAACTCCTTACAGATTTCCACCGTATTGTCCGTAGAAGGCGAGTCTATCACATACACTTTTTTTGAAAAAGAGCATACGTTTTCCAAACATCTACGTATGTGAAGTTCTTCGTTGTATGTGAGAATAATGGTCGTTACGTCAAGCATAAACAATATTCAAAGAGTAAGCACATAGAGGAAAACGCAAAATCATGGGGTAACATTTTCCAGAGTTACCGTCATTTCCTACGCAACAATCAGGATTGCGATGCGAGGAAAATGATGTACAACATTTTATTTATCGCATGATTTTGTGCCAAACGCCTTTACATTCCGTTAGAAGCCATCCTCCTTCACTTCTCGCTTTTTTATAAATCTTGCAGGATTTCCGCCCACTATTGTCCAGGGCTCGACGTCTTTATAGACGCTTGCTGTTGCACCAACAACGGCACCTTCCCCAATCGTGACGCCTAAACCTACATAGGCTCTTGCTGCAATCCAGGCTTGTTCGCGTATGAAGATTGGGGCTGTAACCAATGGATTACGGGGGTGCGATATGTCATGACTGGCAGTACACAGAAACGCTCCCTGCGAAACTGTAGCATGAGCACCGACAAACACCTTATCGACATTGTAGCATTCAACATCTGATGCTATGCAACTATACTCCTCCATGACAAGGTTTGCGGGATAGAATATCCGTGCTGAGGAATATACATTTGCTGTGCCTGATATCCTGGCACCAAATAATCGAAGCAGAAAACGCTTCCATGGCATACCTAATGATCGGGGCAGGAACCATGTTCCTAATGGCCAAACGATGCTCCAAAGCAAACGAATCATCTGATGTCTTCGCGACAAACCATTATGATATTTTGATAAATCAACCTTAATATCAGTCATATTCAATAATAAACAAAAGACGGTTTACAGGTTATATCCATTCTATCAACTATAATCCACTGATATAGTTCTTTCATCATTCCGGCAACCTTATGTTGTTCATACTTGTTCTCAACCAAAATCCGTCCGTTTTTACCCATTCTTAATAGAGATTCATCAGAGAGGGAAAGAATCTCTTTTAGGAGTTGTGCAATGGTTTCCGGTTCATTATCCGTCCACCATCCAGCCTGACATTCGTTCAATTCATTCCAAGGTGTTCCATGACTTGCATAAACAGGCGTACCACAAATCAAGGCTTCGGGGACAATCATACCGAAATTCTCTTGTTCCGAGGGAACCATCAACGCTGTAATCTGAGACAATCTGTCGTACTTCTCCCTTCCAGATACAAAACCAACGAACTCAACATTCCCTTCAAGCGATAACTTTTTCACGTCATCCCGAAGTTTTTTTTCATAGTTTTCATCGCCCTTTCCCATTATCTGAAAGTGAAAGAACTGCGAATTGCTCGGATTTTCCTCTTTCAGCAATGCCAAAGCATGGAAAACCCTTTCAATTTTCTTGATAGGATGAAGACGACCGAGAAAGCCTATTTCTAATTTGTCTCCATGATTCCTACTAATGAATGTCTTGCATTTCACATCTTTTGGCAAAAAAATGGCATTGGGAATGATGGCTATAGGTCCCTTGTATCCAAACCTACGGCAATGAACAGCCTCTTGTTCGCAGGTGACATGCAGGCAAGAAGCATGGTGTACATCCTTATAATACCACAAATTCAGCAGCAATTTCTTTCTCAGGGCATGATGCTCAAGTGCCGTAGGATAGAGCATTCCATGTGGAGATACGATATATGGTTTTCCTTTTCTTCGGGCTGTTTTACATGTTATGTGCGAAACACCCATCCAAAGAGCATTGGCATGGTATAAGTCATATTCTGTTTCGTTAAGAAAATTGCAGATATTCCGAGAAAAAGCAAAAGGTGTCTTATAATCGTCAGGCACGACCTTCAGCCAGGGTTTCCCACACCCTAACATATCATCTGTCTTTATTGTCAGTAAATCTACCTGAACATCCAATGCCGATAGTCCGTCCAATAAGTTGAGAGTTGAGGTGGAAGGCCCGCCGGATTGCGCACTCAGTCCAGGAATAGTCTGTAAAATCTTCATCTCTTTTTTACGCTTTACTGCAAGGACCTTCTGTAATGGATGACCCATGACCGTTCTTTAATTCCTCGATGAGTTGCAAAAGGTTTTCGGCAGCGCGGCGCGGACTCCACAGTCTATTTATATGTTCGACCGCATTCTTTTGCATGATGCACATTTTCCCTTTATCCTCCAACACCTTAAACACTTTCTTTTCCATATCGTCGAGCGCATGAAAATCGGGATGCTTTACAGAAGATTTTGTTGATGGTGCAAGAAATTGAAATCCGTTATACTTATCTTTTATAATATAAGACGAACTGCCAATGACATCACTTGCCACAAGAACGCAACCACAGGACAGCGATTCGTTGGCAACAGCCCCCCACCCTTCTTTTCTATCTGAGGTAAAAAGGAAGATGTCGCTGGCTTTCATCGCCTCGCGGACCTGCACATTCGAGACATTACCATGGAAGTTTACAACATCCATGAGGCGAAATTCCTTTACAGCATCCTCCACTTCCGAGCGCTTTTCCCCGTCGCCATACATGTGCAACTGGAATGAAACGCCCTGCTTCTTCAACCTATGCGCCAATAAAATGGCGAGTTCTGGATGCTTCAAATTTATAAAACGTCCGCACCACATCAGTTGTGTAGGAGAGGAAGAGCGTGGGACAAAGGAGACGTCCTCGGCATTTTCCTGCTGGAAATCGCCCGAAAATGTATTCAGAACACGATGCTCGGGAAACGGAATGTCCTCAATTCGCGTAAAATAGCCCCACTTATAACATTTGCCTCTGAACGTTCCTAAACGATAATGATCAAGCGCAGAAAACTTACTTATCGATAATTTATAAAGCGGTTTGTTGTACCAGCCACCGAGGTAATAAGCGGATAACCACCTTAACAACCGGGGGGAGAGAAGGTTTTTCCAACCATGCTTCAGCCAACGTTCGCTCATATCGAAGGATAACAACCGCAGACGCATTCGTTCCTTTTGAAAAGGCAGTGCGTCAACACCACTGAAAATGCAGCACTCTGCCGTTCTTGCAAGAAGCAAAGCCTGAGAATAGGCCTCGGAGGTCGACCATGCCTGCAAAAGATACGGACGATTGGTGTAGTTTTCCGCACCCCCTTTATACTCTTTTACGCGACTCAGTTCGACGAATACAAAGTCATGGTGCGTCAAGTTCCATAATTCATCAGCCAAAGGAGCCTGATGCTGGTTAAGAACGACGGAGTATATGACGAGTTTCATTGGCTATCAGGAAGGATTTCTGCTGTCATACGCCACGCCTACCGTCAACCACAGGACAAAACACATGAAACTACCGCCAGACAAGACGTAACCTTCGGCAAGCATGTGTACATAGAGCAAGGTCAGGATGCCAAGTATTGTGGCATGATAGGCGTCAGTTTGATGCCACAATATCTTATAGCAGCGATAGAAAAACGGGAGGATTATCACCGCACCCGCAAGTCCGAGCATCGAAAATATCGTCAGCCATGAGGTTCCAGGCTCAATGATTCCGGTGCTGGCATCGTATTCTTCCACCGCTTTCACCTTATCAACCGAAGAAAAACCTATGCCAAACATCGGGCTACTTTTGAATTCCTCTATGCGCATACCCCATTTGTCCGATCGGGAAGACATGTCTATCGTAGAAATGGCGTCGGAGTTTTTTTTCATCATTCCGTCCATTGCACGCCCCCAAAACGACAATGTGGAGCCTGCAAGCAACAGGGTGATGACGGAAATTCGGAAAAATTTATCGAAACTTCCGGAAAGTTTATAAAAGGTTACGGCTATGCCGGCCAAGGATGCCGCAAGAGCAATTCTCGAACTTGAAAACATGACCGAGAAAAGACAGAGGATGACAAGCAACCAAACCCATTTTTTCCGGCTGCTCATCGCAAGATACGACAAAAAGATGGCGCCTATACCTGAGATTGGTCCGAGCAACATGGAATGAGGCGTGAGACCTCCGAACATACCTACGTTGTTTATGAAGTCGATGTTCCGGATTCTCATGTAGTTAATTCCTAAAAACCAGCAGAAAAAGGAGCCAACGCCAAGAAAAACACATGACCATAAAAGCATTTGCATCAAATGATGCCGGCTGTTTCTGTGGTATTCGCCCTGAAATAATGGGGAGACACACATCAGCAACAGCACAAACATTGCATAGCGCGGCCACGGTTTGAAAAGCGGATCAGGCTGTGATATCAGCAATTCGGTAGGGATATACAATAGGAAAAAAAGGAGCCATCGACTGGTCTTATGCGGCTTCCAAAAATTGTAAAGGGCGAACACAATCAGTAAAACATAGGTAAACTTCTGCGGGATGTGCGGAACGAAACCTACTACGGAACAGACGGTTATCACTCCAAAGAGGAATGACATCCTGCTCGTTTTATAGAATTGCATTAATGATTGTATCAATTTCATGGCGAAGTTTCACAATAAGTCTTTTCACCGATTACGGAAAACCGGAAAGAATGGATAGAATCTTTAACTCCTCTGCAAGGAGGTCATAATGTCGAATTGGCGTTTTTGTATTTCTGATTGTCGGAAACAACAAACCTTTCATTCCCGTATTTCCGACATTTATTTTCACTAATAATTTAATTCAGACAGGAAATCCTTTACCAAATCATCGATATTGAATGAGTGGTTATATTGCTGTTTGACGGGCGATTTCATATAACTTTCAATAAGTTCCGCCAAACGTTTATAGTCGTGAGGCTGGATCAGCCATTTGTCCTTATCCGTGATATACTCGGAATAGCCTTGATGAACGCATCCTATAAAGGGGATTCCGCATGCGGCAGCCTCGGTAAATACACATCCGAAACCTTCGAAATACGATGGTAAAACAAACAGATCCAGCGTATGGAAGTACTCCGGAAGTTTATTGTGTGTGACTTCGTTCGGCCATTCAACATAGGAGATCAATCCATGATTCCTCAAATACTCCTCACAAATCCGTCGCGTCTCTCCCGTACCAAGCAGCGACAATACGATGTTGTCATGCCCTTTATGCAACTCCTCGAAAGCCTTGATTAGCGTAAGATGCCCCTTAAGATCATTGAAGTTTGCTACGGCACCTATTCTAAACAGTTCCGGACTTTTTCTGCATTTCAGAGCGTCTTCCCGCTTATGAAACAGGTTGCAATCCACTCCATTATAAAGTATTTGAACGGACTTGGGCTGTATGGAAGGTAAGCCTTTGCAGAGGTTCAATGAGCGTATATAAGCATCATAGCATTCTTCGGGGCGTGCATTGGGAAAGGATTTCAGGGAGTCTGCGCATGCTTTACTGACACAAACGTGGACATCCACCTGGTTGTATAGGGCGATAGCCTTTGAAGCACGATAACGGATGTTCCAACGGTTGTAGCGCCCGATAACGCCACTTCTCAAATTAAACGGGTCTAAATCATGGTGTTGTAACAGAACCTTTATCTCAGGGTTCAACCTTTTCAACGTCAAACCACAAGCGGCGCGCATGGAGACATGGCAATGTACAACACGGATATCCTCGACATCAATGCCTAACGACCGGACTTTCTTCAAAAAAGAACGTGAGTTATAGTCGTTAAAAAAGCCATTAAGAATGTTTGAAGGTAATGATTTTACCGTATATCGATAGACTTTAATACCATCAATCACGTAGTCCGCATCGTTCTTCCCGCCTTCCATGAAGACCAAGACCTCAAAATCGGAGTTGCGTTTTATGGCCTTTACCTGGTCTAAAACGTAAGATCCCCGCCAATTATTCGGTGAAGGGAAGAATGGAGTTACGCAAAGATAGTATTTTCCAGTTGACATTGTTATCGGTAACGATGGAGGAAGAATGCTCTCCTGCAAGGGCGGTCCATCACATATTTCCAGTAAAACACATCCGATTCCTAATCCTTACGTTGTTAGAATTTTGAAGAATAAGGATGTGATGCTACGTGAAAACAGGAAGAAATAAGGCTGGGCAAGGATAGAATTATGAAAGAAAAACTTTTTTTCATCAAAAGAAAAACCGGCGTTTTCCGGACAAAAGAATCGAAATCTGCAGTTTTGGCAGGAGTGAATGCCGCAAAAACACGTTATAAATTTGAGATTTCAAGTTCGGACATCCGCACAAACATAAATATCATTCGATAATCTCCACAAATTCCGGCTGGATTTCCACAGAAACGGCGATAATGTCCAAGAGAATGACGACGAACTGTTTCCGTCGTTTTCCAGACATTTTCAGGTATGTTCCCTCCATTTCATCAAAGATGCCGCCGTGAATCCTGACCTTTGTACCCTTATCAAGATGAAGATCCGAGGGTTGATAGAAGGCTATCGTCTGCTGTTTCTGGTCGCACATGCGGATAAAACTCTCCATTTGTGCGGTAGGGACGATCAGATACCGGGCATTTCCTCCGCGATTTGTAGTGATAAATTGCAGGTCGTTATAGACTTTCTTCTTGAAATTTACGATTTCCTGATGGGTAGCATACACGAACACCATGCTTGGAATGACGGGAACCCAACAGAGGACCTTCCGTCCATGCCGGGTGCGGATGGCCTGCTGTTTGGGCAAATAGTACGACAATCCTTCGGCAGAGGAAAGCATCTCCTCCGCTTTTCGCTCGTTTTTGTAAACGCGCATGACGTACCATTCGGCGCCTTCTGCTCGACCTTGACTGGGCATTTAACGGTTGTTCGACTATATGTTTTTGGTGATTCCAATTACCACATGCGCATAATCTTAGTTCAGCCCAGCACGCGTACAAGGCTGATTATCAAAGAATTGCGGAAAACACATCCGGAATTCCCGATTTTTTTGCGACATTCCTTTTATCAATGTATATGAGTGTCAGGGTGTAAAGTGCCAAACCTGACATTCAAAAATTCCCACGTTGAAGCAGGTATTTATACTGCAAATTTAGATATTTATTTTTATTTTCAGCAGAAAAACGCCATATTTTTCTAAAAAGACGCAACAATTCTTTCTCCAAAGCATAGAGGACGGACTTCTCAATTCCTGTAATCCGCAAAGAAAGAATCCGCAAAAAGAATATAGATAGACCGAAATTCACGCAATTCGCATCGCTTTGTTTTCCACAAAAAAAAGCAAAATAAAGGCGTTGTATTCCAGCATCGGAGCACCATATAATTGAAGACGTTCTCACAATTCATGAGACTCCTATGGCAAATGTTTTTATAGGATAAAAAGAAGGTTCGGACTTTTCTGACAGGATGTTCGGAACTTCACAATAAAAAGTGCGGATGTTTACAATAAAAAAATGCGGATGTTTACAATAAAAAGTGCGGCACTTCGATGTGGAAAGTGCCGCACTTTATAACGGGAATTACGGATGTTTCAAACGAGTAGATCTGACGTTCGGGATGTCAACGCCGATGGCTTTCGATGTAGAGATGGCGCAAATTGTCACTCATCAACCGTGAACGGTCAACATTGCCCTTGACACCGGGGATGCGACCATGCTGAGTATATTGCCACATACATGGGGAATTGCCGTCAAGAAGTATGGGCGATTCCTCCTGATATTTTGCAATCATCCAGCAATAGTCCGTAAGGAAATTCTGGAAATGCTTGTTATAAAAATTCTGACCTGTGTACAACATGGGCTGACAACCATAGTGTTTCTCGACCATTTTCACAAACTTTTTCAGGTCCTCCAAAAAGCGTTTTGAATTCACACCACCGGTGCTTTCAACGTCAATAATGGGCAAAAGGTCAATGTCCTGGCGCTTGATGACAGACGTCATGTTGCGGAAATTTGATTCAACTCCGCGTTGTGGACGATAGAAATGGTATGCTCCCACGGCAAGACCCGCCTTCCGGGCTTCGGAAATGTTGTAGGAATAGTATTCGTCCACAAGTTTTTCACCCTCAGTTGCCTTGATATAGGCATAGCGCGCACCGCCCTCCTTTGCCACACGTTGCCAATCAATACGCCCCTGATAGTGGCTGACGTCAATGCCTTCAAGGCCCTTTTCATGACCATTCCCCGCATTTGATGGGAGTTTGGGCAAAGAAATACGCACAATTGTTTCCTTCATAGCCTGCGAAGGCATGACATCAGGAACGGGCAGCACCTTACGGACCACACGCCGCTTATCGGCATCGTGGTCTGTAACTACGGCACGGATACTGACATTGCTCAGAAAAAAGAGAAGAAGGAAACAGATATGGGGTAAACGCATTCGGAAACTTCTATGAGGGCATTAGGGATGACACAACAATAAAACTCTGACAAATAAACGGTTATGCCTTGCATCGGAGATAAGGCACAGTAGAATCTTTACCGTAAATCCCTTATGGTATCAGCGGCATTGTATTGTTGTGAAAGTGGAGTAACGCTGTGCTTTGGGGGGGAATCCCACACATAGGTTCTTGCCTTCCTTTGAAAAACAACGTTACAAACACGAAAAAAACTGCTAAGAATTGGGAGAGAGAGGCGACCTATAAAACGCATCAATAACTCTCGGTGACCGCATCAGGGAAACTGCCATCCTTGACATCACTGACATATTGGCCGATGGCATCGGTCATAATGGTGTGAAGATCGGCATAGCGACGCAGGAATTTGGGAGAAAAACCTTTGTTCTTACCCAGCATATCATCAATCACCAGAACCTGTCCGTCGGACGGTCCGGCACCGATTCCAATGACAGGAATCTTGACGGATTCAACAACCCGCCGCGTCAAGGCCGAAGGAATCTTTTCGAGAACGATGGCAAAGCAGCCGACTTCTTCAAGAAGTTTGGCGTCGGAGACAAGTTTTTCAGCCTCATCTTCCTCCTTTGCACGCACAGCATACGTACCAAATTTACAAATGCTTTGAGGTGTAAGGCCAAGATGTCCGCATACGGGGATGCCAGCCTCGAGGATTCTGCGTACGGCACCGATGATTTCGCTACCACCTTCAAGTTTTACAGCATCAGCACCCGACTCCTGCATGATACGGATGGCGTTTCTTACGGCATTGACCTCGTCAACCTGATAGGTTCCGAACGGCATGTCGCAGATTACAAGCGCGCGGTTGACGCCACGTGCAACGGAACTTGCATGGTAAATCATCTGGTCGAGCGTTATGGGAAGTGTGGTCTTGTTGCCCGCCATAACGTTGGATGCCGAATCGCCGACAAGTATTATATCAACACCTGCCGCGTCAACGATGGTGGCTGTGGTGTAATCGTATGAGGTAAGCATGGCAATCTTCTTGCCTTGTTCCTTCATTTCCGCAAGACGTTTGGTGGTGACTTTGCGGGTATCTTCAACTAAATATGCTGGCATAATCTGATTGTTAATGAAAAAAGAACGGAGAATAAGGGCTTTCCGGATGAGAACAACACTGCAAAAATACGCTTTTTTCTGTATACAAGACACATTCCATCACATCATATTACAGAAAAACAGAAACAGATTCATCAGTCTTGGTAACTCCACTTACCAACAATATTATATAGATGAGTGCCGTAAAACCTTTTTCGGATATGGGAAGTTGTTGTGTGAAAAAAAAGGAGTAATTTTGCACGCGTTTTGGATAACCGCCGAAAGACCACGGACCAATTTATACATTTTCCCTCCTTTTATCAAGAACGTTAACCGTGTTGTGAAGGAAAAAATTCGGACATCGCAGTCTTTCAATGCCATGAAACAGATTCGGCCGGTCAAGACATCAACCGCAAGCATATAGGAACAAAAGATAAAGACAAGATATGATTACCCTCTCAAACATTGCCGTACAGTTCGGCAAACGCGTTCTGTACCAAGACGTAAACATGAAGTTCACCAATGGAAACATCTATGGAATCATTGGTGCTAACGGTGCTGGAAAATCCACACTTCTGAAAGTTATCAGCGGAGAGTTGGAACCTACGAAGGGAACTTTCGAAATGGGACCCGGCGAACGTCTCAGTGTGTTGAGTCAGGACCACTTCAAATTTGACGACCAGACCGTACTTGACACCGTATTGCAGGGACATACCGTCATGTGGGACCTTATGCAGCAGCGCAATGAACTGTATGCCAAGGAAGATTTTACAGATGAAGACGGCATCCTGGTCGCAGAACTTGAAGACAAATTTGCGAACATGGGAGGCTACGAAGCCGAAAACAATGCCGCAACACTCCTCTCAGGACTTGGAATAAAGGAAGACCTTCACTATCAGCTGATGGGATCCTTATCCGGAAAACAGAAGGTCCGCGTCATGCTGGCACAGGCTCTTTTCGGTGAACCGGACAACCTTCTCCTCGACGAACCTACGAACGACCTTGACCTTGAAACAGTAGAATGGCTTGAGGAATACCTTGGAAATTTCGAGCATACCGTACTTGTCGTAAGCCATGACCGACACTTCCTCGATCAAGTCTGCACACATACCGTCGACATCGACTTTGGAAAAGTCACACTCTTCTCTGGAAACTACTCATTCTGGTACGAATCGAGTCAACTTGCTTTGAGACAAGCACAGAACCAGAAGGCAAAAGCAGAGGAAAAGCGCAAGGAACTTGAAGAATTCATCCGCCGTTTCAGTGCCAATGTTGCGAAAAGCCGGCAGACAACATCAAGAAAAAAGATGCTTGAGAAACTTAACGTCGAGGACATCAAGCCTTCTACAAGACGCTATCCCGGCATTATCTTCCAAATGGAACGGGAGCCTGGTAACCAGATTCTGGAAGTTGAGGGCCTGAAAGCAGTATCTGAAGACGGAACCGTTCTGTTTAGCGACGTGAACTTCCAAGTTCAGAAGAACGAAAAGGTGGTCTTCATCAGCCACGACCCGCGTGCCATGACCGCACTCTTTGAAATCATCAACGGACATCAGGAGGCTACTGCCGGTACATACAAGTGGGGACAGACCATTACCACGGCATATTTACCGCTGGACAATACGGAATATTTCAAGCAAGACTTGAACATGCTTGATTGGTTGATGCAATTCGGTGAAGGAAACGAGGTGTATTTCAAGGCATTCCTCGGTCGAATGCTCTTCAAGGATGAGGAAATCATGAAGAAGGTAACCGTACTTTCCGGTGGTGAAAAGATGCGTTGTATGATTGCACGTATGCAACTTCGCAACGCAAACTGCCTTATTCTCGACACACCTACCAACCATCTTGACATGGAATCCATCCAGGCTTTCAACAACAACCTCAAAGGATTCCAAGGCAATATCCTCTTTGCCAGCCACGACCACGAGTTCATTAACACCGTTGCCAACCGTGTTATCGAACTCACTCCCAATGGAACTATCGACAAACTGATGAACTACGAGGAGTACATTCATGATGCCCACATCAAGGAACTCCGCGAAAAGATGTATCAAGGTGCATAGACTGTTGGCCAAAGAACAGGAATTGATATACAAAAGTACAAGAATAGATGTACTAAAGTATAAGAATTGATATATCAAAGAACAGGATTTAATGCAACAAAACACATGACATCCTGTATATAAGTACATAATATATTATTGGAAAGGAAGTTCAAAAAGACTTCCTTTTTCCGTGCTTTGGCACAACATTTGCCGTAAAACGAATCAGAAAACACGGTGATTCTCCGGAAATCAACCGGAAGAAAGGAAGCACCATCCTAAAAAATCATCTAAAATGAGCAATAAAATGAACGAAGAAACTCAGCAGAACAACCCGGAAGAGGTAAAGGGACAGACTGAAGGCACCGTAAAGGAGCAGGCAGAAGATACTGTAAAAGACACCGAGACGTCCGAAGTTCAGGAAGAGAAGGAAAAGACTGAGGCTGACAAATTGGCAGAGGCTGAGCAACAAATCTCCGAACTTAATGACAAAATTGCAGAACTTAACGATAAATTGCTGCGTCAAGTAGCGGATTTCACCAACTATCGTCGGCAGCAACAGAAGAATATTGCAGACCTAATTCTTAATGGTGGAGCCAAAGTGATTGAAAGTATTCTTCCCATTCTCGATGATATGGAACGCGCACAGCAGAACATCGCATCAGACGACAACATAGATGTTGCCCGGGAAGGCTTGGAAATGATATTCTCCAAACTCCAGTCTACACTCGGAAAGCACGGTCTATCAAAGATGGATACTGCAGAAAAGGAATTCGACACTGACTATCATGAGGCTGTCGCCATCCTACCAATGGGCGAAGAAAAGAAGGGAAAGATCATTGATACTGTGCAGGCTGGATACATGATGAACGACAAAGTTCTCCGCCACGCCAAAGTTGTGGTAGGTCAATAACAGCATTTCTCTCCTTTTTTAACAAAAGAAAAGATATGGCAGAAAAGAGTTATTATGATATTCTCGGCGTCAGCAAGGATGCAAGTGCCGAAGAAATCAAGAAAGCATACAAGAGGGTGGCCATGAAAAACCACCCTGACCGCAATCCCGGTAACAAGGAAGCCGAGGAAAAGTTCAAAGAAGCCGCCGAGGCTTACGATGTTCTCCGTGACCCAGACAAGCGTTCCCGCTATGATCAGTTTGGAAAACAGGGCGTAAACGGCCAAGGTGGCTTTGGAGGAGGCGGGTTCGGTGGCTTCCAAGACATCAATGATATTTTCTCAGCATTCGGAGATATCTTTGGCGGAGGCGGAGGTTTTGGCTTTGGCGGTGGACGTTCGCGTGGTCCACAGCGCTATCAGGGCGGTGATCTTCGCGTAAAAGTACGTCTGAACCTCAAAGACATTCTTAACGGAACAACGAAGAAGTTCAAGATTAAGAAGAAGATTACCTGCCCGGACTGCCACGGAAACGGATGCGCTAACGGAGAATCACCCAAGACATGTCCGGACTGTCACGGGCAAGGCTTCACAATCAAGCAGGCACAAAGCATCTTTGGCATCATGCAACAACAGGTGCCTTGCCAACGTTGTCACGGAGAAGGAACCATCATCGACCACGTTTGCCCCAAATGTAAGGGGGAAGGTGTCATCAACGGTGAGGACATCGTTGAGATAAAAATCCCTGCCGGCGTACAGGAAGGTATGGTACTTACCGTTCCTAATCGCGGTCATGCCGCACGTCATAACGGTATTCCCGGTGACATTCAAGTGCTGATTGAGGAAGAACAATCCGATGTCTTTATCCGTGATGCCAACGATTTGATATACAATCTTCTGCTTACCGTAAGTCAGGCTTCGTTGGGTGACACCATAGAAATCCCGACATTGGAAGGCCCGGTGCGCGTAAACATCAAGCCTGGAACGCAACCTGGAACCCGTATGCGCCTTAAAGGCAAGGGACTTCCTCAAGTAAACGGCAACGGATATAGTTATGGAAAGGGTGACATCATCATCAACATCAGTGTCTATATTCCCGAGAATCTTTCAAAAGAAGAGAACTCTGCCTTCCAGAATATGAAGGATAGTCCTAATATGATGGCAAGTGACAAGGTGAAAAAGAAGATCTTTGATAGTTTCCGTACTTATTTCCAATAATTGAAAAACGGATGACATTGCAGGAATGCTCAGCAATTCATTGCTCAGCATTCCACTTTACAAACAACATTGTTCAAAGAAACGAACTGCATTGTTCAAAGAAACGAACTGTATTGTTCAAAGAAACGAACTGTATTGTTCAAAGAAACGAACTGCATTGTTCAAAGAAACGATCAACACTGTTCGACTAATAAGCAACGCTGTTCGAGGAAACAAGCAATATCATTCAGAAAACGTCATAAAATTAAGCGTTGGTTTCATTCCATTTATCGGTTTGAAACCAACGCTTTTTTGTAATAATTCTACACTTGCCTTTTAGAATTTCCTCACTTACATTGTGTAAATTCCTTACTTGCCTTGTGAAATCTCCTCACTTGATTTGTCCTATCACATCATCTGTTTTGTATTATCCCTTAACCTGTTTTGCAACATTTTATACAAAACACGGCTCTCTAACGGATATTCATCAAGGAAAATATATTGTTAACAAGTTTCGGAAAACCATATTGTTCCATATCCTCTGGCTTCACCCATTGATAATCTTCCATCGGAGGCAGGTCGTTTGCGTTTAAGATTCTGATACGGTAGGCTTGGGCAACAAGTGTACGGTGAGTTAACTGATGACGTAAGCCTTCAAGATGCCGATCAATTCGAAGCGAACGTGCTGACATTTTGCACCCATAATCTGTCAGCCAGTGCAATAAATTCGGTATGATTTGGAATTCTTCGGAAGAAGATTCCGGCTCAAACAACAACGGTTCGTATAATCCTTGCCAAATATCTTTGTCCGTACGACGATGAATCAATATCTTCCCTTCCGTATTTTCTAATATTATATATATAAGGTGTCTTACGGAAACAGTCGTACGTTTACTCTTTTGTGGCAGATCTTCCACTCTCTTCTCGGCGTATGCTCTGCAACTGTCAACAAAAGGACAAGCGGAGCAGTTGCAACCCTTTGGTGTGCATTGCATGGCACCGAAATCCATTATCGCCTGATTGTAAAGAGCAGGATTGCGCTTGTCCATCACCGTTTGCGCAAGTTCTGCAAACTCACGTTTCCCGACGGTCGTATCAATTGGTGTGTCAATGCCATAATAACGTGCAAGGACCCGGTATACATTTCCATCGACAACGGCCTTCGCTTCACCGAAACAGAATGATGCCAATGCCGCAGCCGTATATTCACCAACGCCCTTCAACTTTCGCAAATCCTCAAATGTTGTGGGGAAACCTCCGCGTTCCACAATCTGTTGTGCCGCGCAATGCATGTTCCGCGCCCGACTATAATAGCCCAAACCTTCCCAAACGCGCATAACATGGTCAAGAGGCGCGGCGGCAAGATGGGCGACATCGGGGAAATTGTTTAGGAAACGTTCATAATAAGCCCTACCCTGTTCTACCCGAGTCTGCTGCAAAATAATCTCACTTACCCAAACATTATAGGGATTCTGCGTCTCTCGCCACGGAAGAATGCGACCATTCTCATTGTACCAGGCTTCAAGCGTCTCAGAAAATACCATGAAAAAGGAAGGGAATGTCGGAAGTTTACATAAACGACTTTATACGTTGCTCCTCGGAAAGCCGGCAAATCAGTATATTGCCATTGCTCTCGACCACTATGCAATCGTCAAGTCCCTGTACAACTATCTTCTTGTCCGTTGAGGAATGTATAATGCAGTTGTGTGTTTCAACGGCCCTTACACCCTGACCGACGATAGCATTTCCATACTCGTCATGGGGGATTTGGTCACGTAATGAGCCCCATGTACCCAGATCGCTCCAACCAAAGTCTGCGGGAGATACGAACACTTCCTCCGCTTTCTCCATAATCGCATAGTCAACCGATATGTTCGGGCAGGTGGGGAACACTACATTTATCCTCTCCTGCTCGTGTTCTGTACCGTATACAGGCTGCAAATTCTCGAAAATTTCGGAGATCTCCCTGGCATACACCCTGAAAGCATTGATGATGGTCGAGACATTCCATACGAAAATGCCGGAATTCCAATAGTAATTGTTCTGCTTGATATAACCTTTCGCCGTCTCCAGATCAGGTTTCTCCTTGAAAGCATCCACACGGAACATACTTTTATGCCGCAAAGCAGGGTAACTGAGGTCCGCACGTATGTAACCATATCCCGTAGCAGGCCGTGAAGGCTTTATGCCAAGCGTAACGATGCTGTCGGTTTCTGCTGAAAAATCCAGCGCATCGTTCACTATCCTGCGGAACTCCTCAACGTTCTTGATGTCGTGGTCAGCAGGTGACACCACAACATTCGCACGCGGATTCCGCATCTTTATGCGCCATGACACATAGCAGATGCAGGGTGCCGTACCCCTTCCACAAGGCTCCAGAAGAATATGGTCGGCAGGGATTTCCGGTAATTGTTCCCTTACCATTCCGGCAAAGCGCTCACCTGTTACCACCCAAACATTCTCTTTCGGGATAATACCTTCAAAACGGTCTACGGTAAGTTGCAACATTGTCCGCCCGACACCCATGATGTCGAGAAACTGTTTGGGACGTTCTATCGTACTCATGGGCCAAAAACGGCTACCTACGCCACCGGCCATTACGACGAGATGATTGTCTGTCATTGGAACAAAAAAGGGTGAAAAAGAATGAATGCTCTGAAACCAGAGTATGAAAAAAAGGGAGTATACTGTTGAATGAGTTGTACTACATTCATATAAACAATGTATGTACAAAGCGGAAAAACGGTGTATAAAGCGGAAAAGGAAGGGAACCGTTTTCCCTTCCTGTTGCAACTTTATACTTATTTGGTCATTTCACCCTCAATGTAAAGGCGCACGAGAGCGTTCGAAGCATTGGAGCGTACGCTGACACTTTTCTTAAAATGTCCCGGAACCTTGTTCTTTCCGTTGTACTCCACCTTGATTTCTCCCGATTTTCCCGGGGCGATTGGTTCGCGGGAATACGAAGGAACGGTACACCCGCATGATGCGAATGCCTGATGGATTACAAGAGGCTGGTCACCCGTATTCTTGAACTTGAATACACAGGTCTGAACCTCTTCCTGCTTGAATTCGCCATAATCATGGCTTGTCTTTTCGAACTTTATCACTGCCTGGGCAAGGGCTGACGTTGAAAAACCTGCGAACAGGCAGATAGACAACATAAGTATTTTTTTCATCTTTGTGCTGATTTTATGTAATTTGTTAGCAAATATACGGCGTTTTTCTTTGATTTGACCGAAAAACACGCGTTTTTTTTCATCCTTATCGGCAAATGTACTATTTTTGCCGTATGGAACCCCCAAAAAAAGAGAACAACAGTCGCATTATCCTTGGTATAGACCCAGGAACGAACATCCTTGGTTACGGACTTATTGAGGACGAAGGAAAGGCTTTGAAAATGCTCGCCATGGGAGTCATCGACCTGCGGAAAGTGGGCGACATCTACCTTAAATTAGGCCGAATATTCGAACGTATCACCGGCATAATTGACACCTATAAGCCTGACGAACTTGCCATTGAAGCCCCGTTTCTCGGCAAAAACATTCAGACGACCCTGAAGATCGGACGTGCCCAAGGCGTGGTTATCAGTGCAGCCATCTGCCGGCAGATTCCCATCCGCGAGTATTCCCCCTCTGAAATCAAGCAGTCCATCACCGGACGTGGTGCGGCTTCCAAAGAGCAAGTGGCGTCCATCATGCAGAGAACTCTGAAGATTGCCGATGCCGACATGCTGCCCTTCCTCGACGCCACCGATGCTCTTGCGGCAGCCTACTGCCATTACCTACACACATCAAAGGTGGGAGTTCGCGGTGGCATCAACGCTTTGCTCAAACCTTCAAGGGTGGAAAGGCGGAAATCCACGTCGTGGACAGACTTTGTTAACCAGAATAAAGATCGGATACACACTTAATATCTAAATAAAAATCTATGAAAAAAGTAGTTTTCCTCCTCGGAATTTCAGTCATTTGTTGCGCACAACTGTACGCCCAGGGCGAGTTTCAGTTGGTAGAGCAGACTCTGACCGATGCCGACAACCAACCTTTGGCCGTGCATCCCGTGCCAAGTGAGAGACAACTGTTGTGGAATGAAACGGAATTCTACGCTTTCTTCCACTATGGCATGAACACTTTCACCAACAAGGAATGGGGAAAGGGTGATGAAAGCGAAAGTATATACGCCCCGACACAGATGCCTAACCCCAAACAATGGCTCACAGCCTGCAAGAAAGCGGGAATGAAGGGCGGAATCGCCGTGGTGAAGCACCACGATGGTTTCTGTCTTTGGCCAACAGCCACGACAGATCACAACATGACCCGCTCCTCCGGCTACGGCCCACAGGCGAACATCCCTGAACTTTTTGCCGACGCCGCACGGAAACTCGACATGAAATACGGTTTCTATGTGTCGCCCTGGGACCGCAACAGTGCCTACTATGGCAAGGACAACTACGTTACCGACGTCTTCCTCAAGCAGTGCGAAGAGTTGGCATTGTACGGTGATGACCAGTTCGAAATGTGGTTCGACGGCGCCAATGGCGGCGACGGATACTATGGAGGCCAGAACACCACCATCAGTATCGACGCCAGTTACTACTACGATGTCCCCAATCTCCGCGACAGAGTCCACCGTATCTGCAAGAATTGCGTGATGTGGGGTGTCGGAGGCGAGGCCCGATGGATTGGAAATGAGCAGGGTTATGCCGGCGAAACAAACTGGGCGACCTTCAATCCTACAACAGAAAGCAACGCCATCCGCCAGACCGGCGAGGAAAACGGTTGGCAATGGCTGCCCGGAGAGAGCGACGCCAAGGCCACAAGTGCCGGATGGTTCTGGCACGCAGGCGAAACTGTGCTCACCGCCGAGCGTCTTTTCCAGATGTATCTTGAGACCGTCGGCCGCAATTCCACCCTCATCCTGAACTGCCCGCCCGACAAGACCGGCTCGCTTCCCGCAGCCACCGTCAGCCGACTTGAGGAGTTGGGCGAGATGATGACCACACGTTTGGGCACTGACCTCGCACCCTCAGCCACCATTACCGCCAGCGAAGTACGCACTTCCGGCGCCAACCGCGACTACAAGGTTGGAAACATGACCGATGGCGACAAGGAAACCTATTGGGCAACCAACGATGGCACCACCTCCGCCACCATCACTCTTACCTGGGATGAGCCGACAACAGTACGCTATCTGCAGATGATGGAATACGTCCGTCTCGGACAACGCATCCAGGACTTCAAGGTTGAATATACCGAAGATGGAGAAAACTGGAAGGAACTTGCAAAGAACATCCAGACAACCACCGTGGGTTACAAGCGCATCATTCCCCTTAACGGCAAGACGGCTTCCAGTTACAGTGGCAGCGGATACAAAGCAAAATCCCTGCGCATTACAATCGACAGCGCCCGCGCATGCCCCACTCTTTCCAACATTAGTGTATTCTAACGCCTTCAACGCCCTATGAAAAAACATATTCTCCTCGCGCTGACGACGATGGCACTCCCCATGGCAGCGCAAAACATCACCTTTGATACCGACGACTACAAGGCCATCAGCGTATACGATTCCTGGGAGGAGTCGCCCTTCCGCACAGGTGCGCTGACCGGAAACGCCGCAGTTGTCACCAACCATCTCAACCAGGTTGACGAAGTTCTCGGCAAAGCCCCCAATGAAACCTCCAACATGCTTGCCGTACAGCGCAGCCGTTATGGCAGCAACTGCTTCGGCGTACGCGTTGATCTTAAAGAACCTTTCCGTCTGACCAAGGAGCGTCGCTACCTCCATGTTATGGTCAACAAGCCGGTAGAAAGCCGTGTTATGGTCATCGGACTCGGAAAACGCACAGAAGAAGCCTGGAGTTGGCAGGACGGCGAATGCGAACAGTTCAACGCCGTCACCGTACAAAGCGTGCAGGCTGACGCATGGGTGGATGCCGTAGTATCGTTCAACGGATTCAGTTATGCCGACCCCGAGAAGGACGGTATCGACATCTATTCCCTCGTCATCGTGCCCGACGTGCGCTCTCCCCACAACGATGCCAGCGATTTTGTCTGCTATGTCGACGAGATTCTCGTCAACGATGATTCGCAACCCCGATTCACCACCGAGAAATATGCCGTAAGTTTCGACCGTGAAAGCACACTTGCCCGTACCGACCGCTTCATGTCTGCCGTCGGACTCGAAGGTGGCAGTTTCACAACTCAGAGCAAGAACCTGACACTTGACCGCAACTACTACGACCTTACCGCATCAACGGTGTTCAGTGCTAAGGCCGGCGACACGCTGACTCCCACTTATAAATATACCGGCGCTTGGATGAGCACCTTCACTTATCTCGACTTTGGCAACGACGGTAAGTTCTCTTACGACATCAATTCCGACGGAACACCTGCCGAAGGTTCGGACATCGTAAGTTATCAGTTCACCGATGAAACCGGCTCCAACACGAACAGTCTGGGACAAACCGTTGCAAACGGCAACCAGATTGGCAATCCCTCACCCGCATTCTCCCTGCCTGCCGACATGGCATACGGATTCTATCGTATGCGTTATAAGGTAGACTGGGCAAGCACCGACCCTGCCGGCAACTCACAACCCGGCAACCTCATCCTGAATAATGGCGGTGGTATCGTCGATGTGATGCTTGATGTCCATGCCGATCAGTTGCGTGTCAGCCAGGGTGCTTTGAACGGCGAGGTGCTTGATGCCGAAGGTCTCTCATTGGACAACCGCACCGCTCCCTATGGCGAGGCGTTTACCATCAAGATGTCACCGGCTCCCGGATTCGGACATCTCGGTGTCCGCGTGAAGTGCGGCTACAATGTCGCCGGCGAACAGTTCGACAAAAACGGCAATCCGCAGTACATCATTACCGAATATCCCTACACGCTCTTCGACGAAAACGATTGTTTCACCATTCCCGCCAACATGATGATTGGTGAGGAGGTCAGCATCGAAGGTCTCTTTGTCGAGGAATCGCTCGTTCCCGATCCCGATGAACCGGAGCCCGGTGACAAGGAAGCCACCTTTCCCTGCGCCAGCCCGATGCCCGTAGACGGGAAGTGGGCTGAAGGTTCCACCGCATGGCACATCCAGAACGGCGCGGTTGAGCAAGGATGGGTCAGCACAAAATATACCGATGCTTCGGGATACCTGATGTTGGACAACGGCACTGAGCCCACCGATGAGGAAGGTGCTTGGGTGGTATGCGGCAACGATGAGGACGGATATCAGTTCTTCAATGTCGCCGCCGGCCCGAATTACGTTCTCGGCATCACGGGAAGCGAGGCCTCCGCACGCACGAAACTCTACGACATCAACACGAAAGAGGACGTGACAACCCGCTTCGACTACAACGAAAACGGCGCAGGATACTCCTTTCGTCTCCATGGTACGCAGCATAATTGCTTCAACAGCCGCAACCAATATCTTGCACTTTGGAATGCCAGCGACGCCTTCTCATCGGACAATGGTAGCCGCTTCACCTTCTACGAGATTGAGAATCTTATCGTAAACATCGATGAAGTCCAGATCAAAAACACCGAGGCAACCACATACTACGATCTTCACGGACGCCGCCTTGCCCTGCCCGGTAAAGGCATAACCATCACTTCCGAAGGCAAAACCATCCGATAACCGACCTTAAGACTTCATTCGAGGTCAATCCATAGTACGGCACTTTCCAGCACGGAATTTGCCGTACTTTTTTTTGCTTTATTGATGAACGGACATTGAACACTTGGCGTTGTCCTCACAAAAACCGGAAGCACCGCAATTCACCGGCATATCATCCGCAAGACAAGATTCAGGGAATTCCGCACAATCCGCCAGCCCAAAAGAAACGGTGTGCAGACAGGCACCAGAAACAGTGCGGAGGATTTCGGAAAAAAGTGCGGATGTTTACTGTAGAAAGTGCGGAAGTTCAAGCATCAAAGTTCCGATGTTTTCCCATCAAAGTGCCGTACTTTTTCATAGCATTTTCAGAAAACGCGAAATCCAAGGAAATAGCCCTTGGACAGAAACGGCAAAATACCGACGGAGAAACGACGGCAAGACAGGCCATGAAAAACGCTATCCGATGCAACGTGCTCACAGGAACGGACAATGGAAGGGCGGCATGAAAATTCAGGAAACGCACCGACATCATTTTTAAAATCTGCAAAATTGCATTCGAAGCGGTGGAAAAACCGCCTAAAATATCGAAAAAGCGGAAAAGAAGATGGAACATTAAGATATATTTTATTAAATTTGCAGCATATTTTTATCCGACGATATTGTCAAAAAAATCTTCACAATACCTTAAATCTTCTGATGAAACGCACACTTCTCCTCCTACTTCTGGGCGTATTGTTCCCTGCCATGACGCTCTGCCATGCCCAAAACACGGCGTCAGATGCGGAAAAGCCACATTACAACACCGTCAATATCAGCAGTCTTCCTCCGCTTTCCGTTGGTTGCGAACAGGGTGTTTCCGCCCCCTTCGCCGCCATGCTCGGTGGTGAAATCTGCGTGGCCGGTGGCTGCAACTTCCCACTTCTCCCTGCTGCCGATGGCGGAAAAAAGGTGATGTACGACAGCATTTTTATGCTTCGCGACAATGAAAATTGGGCCGCCGTCGGCCATTTGCCCCAGCCAACCGCCTATGGCGCCACCCTTTCCACAGATGAAGGCATGCTCTGCATCGGAGGAAACAACGGTGAACATTCGCTAAACGGGGTATATCTTCTTACGCCATCAGGGAAAGATGCCGTGAAAGTGACGGAAAGCACACCACTTCCGCTTCCACTTGACAACCTTTCCGCCGCATACGACAAGGTTGGCGGCTACATCTACGTTGTTGGTGGAACGAGCAACGGCGAGGCGGTAGACAAAGTATGGCGTATGGCGTGGCCAAAAGCCGGTGTCTGGGAAGAACTTCCGCCAATGCCCGACGGAGTACGCATACAACCCGCAGCCGTTATCCAGAACAACAACGCAGGACCATGCCTCTATGTCTTCGGAGGTTATCGTGTTCCGTCAGCAACCGACGCCACCGGAGAGGTGGTTGCCCAAAGCGTCCTGCGCTATTCCCCTGCAAACGGTACCTGGAACATCGCGGAGGGACCGTCGAAAGACGAGCCTGCGGCCATCGTTGGTGCCACAGCCGTAGCATCGGGTTCGCAGCATATCCTCATATTCGGTGGCACAAACCGCGAGGTGTTCACCAAAGCCGTCCGCGGCGAATATGGCGATGATTATCTGCGACATACGCCAGATTGGTACCGCTTCAACCGTCATATCCTGGTCTATAACACCATCACCGGAGCGTGGAGTACGGCTGGCGACGCCGAGAACATGGCACGTGCGGGGGCAGCAGTTGTGGCGAACAACGGCGGATGGACAATCATCGGAGGCGAAACCATGCCGGGAATCCGCAGCAACAGCGTCAGTCGCGTGGAGATTTCCGCCACACGTCACTTCGGTTGGGCGGGATGGCTCGTCATCAGCCTCTACCTTCTGGGCATGACAGCCCTGGGATATTACTTCATGAAACGCGAAAGCGGTGCCGACGACTTCTTCAAAGGCGGCGGACGAATACCATGGTGGGCGGCAGGAATATCCATCTATGCCACCATGCTCAGCGCCATCACCTACATGGCGTATCCCGCAAAAGCCTTTGCCACGGACTGGACTTACTATCCCATGCTCGTGACCATCCTGCTCGTTTCCTTCCCTGTCATCCGCTATTATCTCCCCTTCTTCCGCCGTCTCAACGTCACTACGGCGTACGAATATCTGGAACAACGCTTCAATGCCGCCACACGGCTGATGGCAAGTGCCCTGTTCATCATCTTCATGGTCGCACGAATGGCACTCGTCCTTTACCTTCCCTCGTTGGCACTTACCGCGGTGACGGGCATTGACATCTACATCTGCATTGTCCTCATGGCGATCATCACCATTCTTTACTGCACCATGGGAGGCGTCGAGGCCGTAGTCTGGGGCGACGTCATCCAAGGTTTCATCCTCGTCGGCGGCGCCATCTTTGCGGTCGTATGGCTTGCCGTAGGTACGGAAGGCGGCATTTCCGGTTGCATCGACATGGCATTATCCGATGGAAAGATGCGCCTTTTCGATTGGAGTCTGTCCTACAAGAGCGCGACATTCTGGGTCATCATCATCGGTGGAATGGCGAACAACCTCATCAGTTATACGTCCGACCAGACCGTCATCCAGCGCTATCTTACAACGAAAGACGAGGGAGAGGCACGCCGTTCCATCATGCTTAACGGTGTGATGAGCGTTGTTGTCAGCATCGCATTCTTCGCTATCGGAGCCGGACTTTACACATTCTTCAAGACGCATCCCGCAGCCATGGACATAACGATGGCGAAGAACGACATCATCTTCCCGTTCTTCATGATGAGCCAACTGCCGCAAGCCCTTGCAGGATTGCTGATTGCCGCCATATTCGCCGCCACAATGAGTACGATTTCCAGCAACATCAACTCCGTGGCCACGGCGTTCAGCGTCGACTTCTACCAGCGTTTCCGCCCACAAGCCTCTCAACACGCCATCCTACGTTGCGCACGAACCACCTGCATTGTCAGCGGTCTGCTCGGAATGGGCATCGCTATCCTTATGGCAACATGGAACATCCTCTCGCTTTTGGACTTCTTCCAGGAGATTCTTGGCCTGCTTTCCAGCGGACTTGGCGGACTTTTCCTCATGGGAATCTTCTTCCCCCGCATCGACGGAAGGGCTGCCATGGTGGGATTCCTCAGCGGTGTTGCCGCAGTATTCGCGGTAAAATACTTCACACCGGCGACGTTCCTCCTTTATGGAGCCATCGGCATGTGCGTGAGTACCGCGGTCGGATACCTCTTCTCCTTCGTTTTCACCAACAGGAAACCGCAGGATGGACTCACATGGAAGACATTAAAGTAGGATTCTACAGATCGCGAGCGTAAACAGTTCCCATAGTTTTGTGATGAAACGACTCCATTCGGCAAAGCGAGTGCGGAGGAAACTGGTTCTTATGCTGAGCGGAAGGATGGTGGGCTACATGGTTTGAAACATAAAAGATACACATTTTGAAGCATAAAAGATTCTTCAAACACATATCTAATATAGAATCTTTTAGGCTGTTCATTTACCTATAGCCCGGCATACTCCTCCATAAACAGAGAATTTTCATCACGAAAAAAAGACTCGAAATCCAACAAATCATATTTGTAGAACCCACCTTAAAAAAGAAAAGTAGCGTAATAATATAAATATTTTCCGGATTATTTGGACAAATCAGCGAATTTTTGCGTATTTTTGCACAATGCAAGCGAAAGAAAGGCATCCGTTTGAATACACGGACATTCCGGACATCCACTCAAAACCAATGACGACCATACACCCGGAGTGCCACACAAGATGCCCTGACCGCTTGACCATTCAACAGATTTTACACACCAAATAACCATAAAACGACTATGTCTGTAACTGTAACCCCCGAGAATGCACAGTCCCTGCTCGAGCAGGAACTTCCCATCGTGCTTGACTTCAGCGCAACCTGGTGCGGCCCCTGTCGCAAAGTGTCCCCCATTATGGACGAACTTGCAGAGGAGTTTGAAGGACGTGTTGTTGTAGCAAAGGCCGATGTAGACGAATGTGAAGACCTTGCAATAGACTTCAAGGTACGCAATGTTCCCACTGTTCTCTTCATCAAGAACGGTGAAATTGTTGACAAACAGACGGGTGCCGCCTCAAAAAGTGTCTTTACGGAGAAAGTAAAGGCCCTTCTCGGCGAGTAAACTATTCCTATCGTCAACATTACAACCCTAAAACCCTACATACACTATGGCTGTACTTGACGAAGAACTGCTCAAAGACGCCGCCTTCGACACCGAAGTGATCGACTTCGTGCGCGCCAATCTTCCCGAAGAGGTTTCGCAACGTTTTTCTGACGACGACCTCTATTATTTCCATGACCTCATCGAGGAATACCTCGCTGAAAGCGATGCTCTCGAAGCAGAACCTGATGAGGATGGTTTCGTAAACATCGAGATTGACGCCATCGTTGCCTACATCATCGGAAAGGCTGTCAGCGAAAAGCAAGGAAACTTTAACGAGGATGACGTGGCAATAGTCGTGGAAACCGAACTCTCTTTCGGCGACGACTTTGAGGATGACTAAGACAAACGAACTTGGACATCCGTAATTCAACCAACAATCCTCAAAATCAAATTACAGGAACATCTGACACATATATCTATATATATGACAAGATGTTCCTGTGTTTTTGTGCTTTCGCAACGCAAATCCTGCAAACATATCCCAACATTCTGTAGAAACCTTATAGACAGCCGAGAAAAACAAGATGAACAGCAGCGTATATGTCCACGTTCCCTTTTGCGCCCGTCGTTGCGACTACTGCAGTTTTTACAGCACAGTCAGCGGAAACGAGTTGAAAACAGCCTACACCCATGCGGTGATGGCTGAAGCGGCATGCCGGGCATCCGAAGCCCAGGGGCGGACAGTACGGAGCATTTACTTCGGTGGCGGGACACCTTCGCAACTGCCGGTCAACGACATTGCACGGATTCTTGAAAGCATATTTATGAATTTTTCCGTACATCACGATGCGGAAATCACGCTTGAAGCAAATCCCGACGACGTTTCCCCTGCCTTCGCCGCCGCACTTCGCTCTGTTGGCATCAACAGAGTGAGTATGGGAGTACAGAGTTTCCACGATGAAGTGCTTGCATCCATCAACCGCCGCCACAATGCTTCGGAGGCAGTTTCCGCTGTCGAGAACCTCTACAACGCCGGTATCGGGAATATCAGTATCGACCTGATTTACGGACTTCCACAACAAAACCTGGCGATTTTTGAGGCGGATATTGATAAGGCCATCACATTACCCATCAGGCATTTATCGTCTTATGCGCTGAGTATTGAGGAAGGGACCCCATTGTTCTTACGCAAACAGAAGGGCAAAATACGCGAGGCCTCGGAAGAAACCTTTGTGAAAATGTACAGCATGCTCTGCGACAAATTGGATGCAGCCGGCTTCCTACACTATGAAATCTCCAATTTCTGTCGTCCCGGATACGAATCGTACCACAACGGAGGATATTGGAACGGAAGGCAATATGTTGGTCTTGGACCAGGAGCACACTCCTATGACGGAGTAAGAACACGGCGCAGCAACGACTGTAACCTGCAATTCTACAACAGATTCTGGACATCTTCCCGACAAACGGACAACGGAAAGCCTTACGAAATTGAGGAACTTAACACGATGGAACTTTACGATGAGAAGATAATGACCCGCCTGCGCTGTCGCGAGGGACTGGCATTGGAGGAACTGACATACGAAGAACAACGTTATTTGCTACGGACAGCACAACCATATATCCAAAGCGGTGACCTTCAAAATGACGGGAAAAGAATAAGATTGACGCGAAAAGGCATCTTTATTTCCGATGCGATTATGGCAGAACTTATGTGGGATTCGAACTTGATACTCTGACAATTTTCTGCGTATGCGTGTGTTAAAGGATTTCAATTTCCAAAAAAAAACAGCAACATAACTTCCATTTTTTTACATTCGTCTCTAATTTTGCAGACGAAATCACGCGCACAAAGCAGCCGGTTTCCGCCATGTTAAGGACATAACTACAACGTAAGTTTCTACAAAAACATCGAAACTTATTATCACAGACATCGAATCATTCTCATGTCCAATACAGAACTTTTCCGTGACATAGCCGGAGCATCCCCGTGGAACATCTGGAACATTTCCGTTGGATATCCTGAGCGTTTCCGTGGAATATCCTGTGGTTTCCATGAAACATCCAGAGGTTTCCATGGAACATCCGGAACAGTCTGTAGCGACATTCCAAGAAACCTTACACAAACATCTGTCCAACATCATAAAAAATGAAGACATTGAAAACATCAGAATATATGAACAAGAAAATGATTGGCACACTTTCATTATGCGCCATCCTGAGCAGCAGCATGACAGCCGTTGCAGTTAAAGCGGTAGACTCCTCAGAAAAAAACTCTTTGAACAATAAAACAGAAGCCGTTACCCAGCGCGCTCCATCGGCTGCACAACCGATTGACCTCACATACGCTGCGGAACGTGCCACAAACTCCGTGGTCTTCATCAAAGTGACCACCAACAGCAAGAAGGAAGAGGTTCAGTACTATGACCCGTTCTCCGACTTCTTCGGAGACTTCTTCGGCAATCGCGGACAGGGACAGCAGCGCCGCCAGATAGAAACGCCGAAGCGTCAGGGGTCAGGATCGGGAGTTATCCTCTCAACCGACGGATATATCGTCACAAACAACCATGTTGTCGGCGAAGCAGACGAGATTCTTGTTAAACTTAACGACAATCGTGAGTTCAAAGGCCGCATCATCGGTACGGATAAAGACACGGATTTAGCCGTAATCAAGATTGAAGCCGAGAACCTTTCTCCGATAGAAATCGCATCAAGCGACGACCTTAAAGTGGGCGAATGGGTACTTGCCATCGGAAACCCCTATGGTTTAACCTCAACTGTTACGGCAGGTATCGTCAGCGCCAAAGCACGTAGCCTCAACGCTTCCAATTCTATCGAGAGTTTCATTCAGACCGATGCTGCCATAAATCCCGGAAATTCCGGCGGCGCTTTGGTGAATTCCGAAGGAAAACTCGTAGGAATCAATGCCATGCTCTACTCCCAGACCGGATCATATTCAGGATATGGCTTCGCAATCCCCACAACCATCATGAACAAAGTGGTGAAGGATATCCGCGATTTCGGCTTTGTTCAGCGTGCATTGCTTGGAATTGCTGGTACAGATGTCAGCACCTATATCGACATGCAAAAGGAGAAAGGCAAGGAAGTTGACCTTGGAACGGTATCCGGAATATACGTAAATGAGGTGACATCTGACGGTGCCGCTGACGAAGGAGGCATACAAAGCGGTGACGTCATTACGAGTGTCGACGGCCGGAGTGTTGAGAAATTCGGCGAACTTCAGGAGGCTATCGTTGCCCATCGTCCCGGCGACAAGGTGAAGGTAACGTATCTCCGCAACAAAAAGCAATACACCACCACACTGACTCTCCGCAACGCGCAGGGAACGACCTCGCAACTTGAAAGCCTCGACACTGATGCTCTTGGCGCCTCACTACGGGCACTTACCGACCAGGAGAAGAAGGAACTCGGACTCAAATACGGCATTGTCGTCAACAATATCCGCCGTGGAAAGATGATGGATGCTGGCATTTCAAAGGGCATCATCATCACTCAGGTCAACGATGTGCCGATGAATACCGTCGAAGACTTTGAAAATGCCGTGAAGGCTGCCAACATGAGTACCGACCGTGTGCTGTGGATCCGCGCAAAAACACAGTCAGGTCTCAACAGAAGTTTCACAGTTGAACTCGCCGACCCCAAAGAAAACAAATAAACACTCCCATTTCCGTATAAGACAACTACGGAATGAGCAGTAGAAGACAAGGGCGGACATCCTCGAAAAAAGGATGTCCGCCCTATTTCATTATCCATGCAATGAGATTTGTATACAGGGATTATTGAGGTGAAACAACATTATTTTCCTGCAAGTTTTCCCACGGCATCCGCCAGTTGTTCAAGAGAACGGGCAAGGATGCTTTGCGGGGCGGCGATATTGAGCCGCATAAATCCCTCTCCACCTTTGCCAAACATTTCGCCATCATTGAGCGCAAGGCGGGCATCATCCACAAAAAGACTGACAAGCGCCTCATGAGACAAGTGCAGATTGCGACAGTCGAGCCAGACAAGAAACGAGGCCTGGGGCCGCCACGGCCGTATCTGGGGAATGTGACGGGCACAGAAATCATCAAGGAATTCAAAGTTTTTCTCAACATAGCGCAACATCTGCCGGCGCCATTCCTCGCCTTCCTTGAAAGCGGCAATGGTGGCAATGGGCGCAAACAGCGTAGGTTCGTTCAGTTCATTCGCAATAAGCCAACCATAAAAGCGGTCACGGATTTCAGGATTAGGGACAATCGCATAAGAACTGACGATACCTGCGATGTTAAAGGTCTTGGAAGGCGCACCAAAAGTGATGCTACATTGTGCGGCATCATCGCTGACAGAGGCAAAAGGTACGTGAGAATTTCCCCAAAGTGTCATATCACAGTGGATCTCATCACTGATGACGATGATGTTTCTCTCGCGACAAAAGGTGGCAAGACGCCGCAAAGTTTCCGAATCCCACGACACTCCTGCCGGATTGTGTGGATTGGAAAGTATCAGCATCCGGCACTTTTCATCAGCCACAGCGGCAAGATTTTCAAAATCCATCTGATATGTGCCCTCGGTTTCGCGCAGGGGATTGTAGACAACCTCCCGACCATTACCCTCGGGAGTCAGGCGAAAAGGATGGTAAACCGGGGGCTGGATGATGACCTTCTCTTCAGGTTTCACAAAGACATTGATGGCCATTCCTATCCCTTTTACAATACCGGGAATATAAGTGAACCATTCTTTCCGTGTCTTCCATCCATGATGTGTGTCAATCCACTCCATCACTGTGGGCCAATAATCGGCAGGCTCGACTGTATAACCGAAGATTGAATGCTCAAGCCTCCGTTTCAGGGCGTCAGTAATGAAGGAAGGTGTCTCGAAATCCATGTCCGCCACCCACAGCGGAGTCAAATCCGCGTGGCCATAACGTTCGTATAACGCATCGTATTTCAAGGCACCGGAACCACGACGTTCAATGATTTTATCAAAATTGTATTGCATTTCTTAAAGATGAGATAAAGACAGTTGGAAAAATCTTTGGAAAGAAACATTAAAAAACAGGCATACCAATAACTGTGTGTCGTGCATACACGCAAATTTTCCGATATTTTTTCACACAAAACCTCTATGCTTTTCACACAAGACGTCCATGCTTTTCATACAAGACGTCTATACTTTCATGAAAGATGCTTATGCTTTTCAGGCAAGACGTCTATGCTTCCAGCGCCTGACGTACGTCCTCGATAAGGTCCTCGACGGCTTCAAGACCTACGGAGAGGCGTATAATTCGGTCACTGATGTCTATCGAGCGACGCTGTTCCTCTGTGAAATTTCCGAAAATCGTGCTTGCCGGATGTATAGCAAGCGAACGATTGTCAAAGAGATTCGTGGCACGGCGGATAAGATTCAGGCGGTCAAGGAATGCAAAGCACGACTCCTTGTCTGCCAATTCCATGGTAATCATGGCACCCGGACGCGCTCCGAATTGACGTGTTGCAACATGATGAAAGGCATCGTTCGGAAGTCCGGGATAGCGAACAGCCTTTACTCCTGGCATTTTCTCCAAGGCTTCCGCCAGTAAGAGTGCATTCTGAGTCTGTTTTTCATAGCGAACAGCAAGGGTTTCAAGGCCAAGTGTCTGCATATAAGCGACATGTGGCGTCATGTATGCGCCGAAATTCATCAGCATCTCCTGACGCATGCGCTGCTTGAATTCGGGGTTCACGCTATGTTCTATGACAATTCCGCCAATCGATGTTGCACCTCCGGAGATGTACTTCGTACTTGACACCACCTCAACGTCAATGCCGAGCGCCTTACCATCGAAAACGGTGAAGGGAACCATGGTGGTATCGGCGATAAGGGGCAGACGATGCTTATGCGCCAACGATGAAAGGGCAGGAATATCCACGACCTCCAACTGAGGATTTGTCATGATTTCCATAAAAATGCAGCACGTTTTCTCGCTTATGGCCGCCTCTACCGCATTCAAATCCGTGAGGTCGCAGAAAACGACCTCCACACCAAAACGCCTCATCGTCCCGTTTATCAAAGCAAGGGTGTTGCCGAAAAGATGGCGCGATGTGAGGATGGTGCGACCCGATGCGGCAAGACAAAACAAAGTGTTCGAAATGGCCGCCATGCCAGAACTGAAAGCGACCACATCCTGCGCCTTGGTCAGCGCCTGGATCTTCCGCTCAAAATAGGTTACTGTAGGGTTGGTTACACGCGAATAGTCGGGCATGTCCGAACGTCCGCAAAAGGATTCCACCATGTCTGCCGCGTTCTCGAACTCATAGGCTGCGCAATGATATACCGGCATGCTCAATGCTCCATAAGCATCCGGACGCTGATAATCGAAATGAATAGCCTTAGTCTGTTTTTGCATATAGTGTGGTTTTATCTCAAAGTTTGTGTTTTGCCGAATCTAATGTGTTGGTAATAAATGTATTTTGCTCCGTATCTTTATGGAAAAAGAAAAGTAAAACCTATGTTCTTCACGGAGAAAACAAAGATGATACTCCGGATAAAGGAGAATGAACCTGACGAATTTCTCCCCTATAACTTCCGTAACTTTCCCGTGAAAACTGCGACGGATTATCTCTTGACGAACATACTACGGTCCACACGGCTCAAAGGCGACTGTACAATATCGCCAATCCTGCAGTTGCAGAGAGCGGCGGCTTCACGCAAAGGTTGCTCAAATACGGCAGCGACACTACCGACAAAATGTACCGGCAATTCAGGGCGGCCATAAGAAAGTATGTTGCGTCGGAAGAAAGACTCGAAGTTATTCCTTAGAAAAACACGGACGCTTTCCTCCTGTTCCAAGCGTTTGATGCAATGGGTATACGATGCCAGATAACGGTTAGGGCAGGGCTTTCGGTAGACATGTTCTATGATTGTCGGTAAATCGTGGCCGAGAATCGCCATCGCCTTTGCCGTAACGTCCTCCGGAAACTGCCCCTTATAAAGGTTGCCAAGGAAGTTTTTGCCCAGCACGGCTCCGCTTCCCTCGTCACCGAGTATGAATCCCATGCTGGGAGTCTGCCGAACAAAACGTTCGCCATCAAAGAGTCCGCTTCCGCTTCCTGTGCCTAAAATAGCCACAATTCCCTCAGTATTCCGGCAGAGCAAACGGGCGGCGCCATATAAGTCGCTCGCAACATCCACGTCGTTTGTCGCAACATATTGGCGCAAAAGGCCAGACATCCGCTCCGTTTGTGCGGGCGTACAGCCGGCGCCATAGAAGGAAAGGCGGGCAAAATGCAGGTCTTCGAGTCGCGGTGCCACCTCTTCGAGCAGGATTTTCCGAATCTCATCATCACCCATCAGGCAAGGATTGAGTCCGGAAGTCCGGAAACTGCGGCTTTCGAAAGCGTCGGACACTTCGTCAACCACCGCTATCAGCCATTCAGTCTTCGTTGATCCGCTATCGGCAATAAGAATATTCATGGGAATGTTTTTTGAGAAACGATAGCAAAAGTACAGATATTTAACGAAAAGGAATGCAAGGTTTCCTGAAAAAATGTATGTATTTCACACAATTTCCTTGCGATTGACATAACGTTTCCGCCATTTAACTCAACGTAAGCACAATGGATGATGTTGGAATTGTGCAGACATACGGCAGGTAGCCTGCAACATGCCCTATGAAAACATCGGAGGTTTAGTAAATAAAGTTCCGCACTTTCAAGTCAAAAGTTCAGCACTTTTTACAGCAAAGTTCCGTACTTTTTTATCAAGAATGTCCATGTTTTCCACAGAATGGCGGAAATGTATTTTGATTTTTTCGTATTTTTGCACAGAATCTTGCACAATCACACGCAAAAGACAACAATGAAACTTACGGAAGACAGAAATAGAACGGGAAAAGGACGGTGAGAAATGTCCCCCCATGATTTTGAGGACCTGCACCACCCTATCCGCATTTTTTTCTGAAAATTCCCATCATCCATCAACACCCTTCACGCAAAAATGGAAAAGAAGCATAATTGTCCTCAATGCCCCATGAGGAAGAAATACGACAATTCTCCAAAATCATTGATCGGACGTTTCTGGCGCTGGCACATAGGTTTCTGCCCAGGTTGGAAGGCGTATTTCCAATCTTTAAGCGATGAAGAGCAGGAAGAATTGAGAAAAAGATACAACCTGAAACGCTAACACACCTGACATTCAAGGCATTTCCATCAATATATCACCAAGTGAACGATAACATTTTCTGTCGTTATATTCCATCTTTTGAAAGGCAATTCCAACCCTGTATAAATCTTAAATCCAAATAATTATGAAGAAACTTCTGCTTACACTTTTCCTGATAGCAGGTTGGTGTTTCACAGCAATGGGCGTTCCTGCTGACCCGACCCCAATCACCGTGACACAACCTGACGGGACAACGCTAACCGTACGCCTTCGTGGAGATGAGTTTTTCCACTTTTACGAAACCCTTGATGGCGTGCCTTTGGTGCGAAACGCCGCAGGAGCCTACTACTATGCACGCCTTCAGGACAAACAACTTGCGTCAACCGGCATGCTGGCACACCAAGCATCCTTGCGTACATCACAGGAAAAGGTTATGGCAAACAGTGCGATTGGCATCCGCCAACAGTTCAACACCATAGCAAAAGAAGCGCGGAACGAGCATTTCAGCGCCATGGAATCAATGCCCAAAAAGGCGATTTCCAGAACCGGAAAAATATATAATTGGAAGGGAAAGAAGACAGGTCTTGTAATCCTTGTCCAGTTCTCCGACCTGAAATTCCGCAGCAATCATACCCAAGAGGTCTTTGACCGTATGTTCAATGAGGCGGGATTCGACTTTGAAGATGCCAAAGGTAGTGTCTACGACTACTATTGCGCACAGTCGAAAAACCAGTTTGAACTGAACATGGACGTTGTAGGTCCAGTGACCATGCCCAAGGAATTGGCCTACTATGGCGGCAATTCCAACGGCAGCAAGAGCGCCCACGTCCAGGAAATGGTGGAAGAAGCCTTCCGGCAAGCCGACCAATATGCCGATTTCAGCAAATACGATTGGGACAACAACGGGTATGTCGACAACGTTTTCGTTGTATATGCCGGCTACGATGAGAGTTATTCGGGTAACAGCGAGGACTACATCTGGGCCCATCAATGGGCAACCAACCAGCCTGTCCTCTGTGATGGCGTCTACGCACAGCAGTATGCCTGCGCATCGGAAATGTTCGGTTGGGAGCAAATGGGCGACACAAAACTCTGCGGCATCGGAACTGCCTGCCATGAAATGGGGCATACGCTTGGCCTTTCCGACCTCTATGATGTGGATTACAGCGGAGCAAACCACCCTGAAAGTTGGTCGTTGATGTCGGGAGGAGGCCACCTCAGCAACGGACAAATCCCTTCAAATCTCACCGCCTACGAACGTGTACAACTGGGATGGCTGGAGTTGAAGGAACTGACTGAGGACACAACCGTGACGGACATGCAGAGTTTAAGTTCCGATCAGGAGGCTTACGTCATCTACAACCCCGCATACCGCAGCGAGTTCTTCGTACTTGAGAACCGTCAGAAGACGGGATTCGACAGCGCACAAGGCGGACATGGACTTATGGTTTTCCATATTGATTTCGACAAAACGGTGTGGGATTGGAACCAGCCCAACGATGATATAGACCATCCACGCTACGTTCACATACCCGCAGGTGGGGATTATCAGAACGCAGCATCAAGTCCTTTCCCGGGAACGGCCAAAGTTACGGAACTGACAGACTACAGTCATCCTGCCGCAACCCTCTACAATCCAAATATGGATGGTGAGTACAAGATGCATTGTTCCATTGAGAAAATCACCGAAAACAACGGTCTGATTTCGTTCACCTTCAGCAAGGACACGAAGTTTGAACTGCCGAAAGTCTACAACATCGGCACAACATCACGCGGCAACTGGGCTGTTGATGCCGAGGGAGTCCGCTTCATGTCATCAAAGGATGCCGGTATCGACGCCACAGGCGACGGTGCAACCAGCGCGCAAATGCAGTTCGTGCTCTCCGAACAGCAGGATGCCACTTATCTTTACAGCGTATCCGCACAGAAATTTGTCAACCCGGACTATAGCCTTTCTCTTGAACCGAAGCACCCGATTACGCTGGAAGAACAGACCGATGGTACGAAAATCATCGCCTTCGATTCAGAACATTACATCAACATCAATGAAAGTGGCAAGTTGGAAATCGACACCTCCAACACGCCTGATGCCGGCAATAAGGTGACAATATCCGAAGCACCATCGGATGTTTTCACGGCTTGGACGGCAGAACGTGGCGGATGGGCAGTCAACGCTAACGGAACACGCCTTGTATCTTCTTCAGAAGCCGGACTGGGAACTATGGTGAATGCCTTCAGAACCCAACTGCAATTCCGTCTGGTAAACATTGATGGCAGCACCTATCTTTACAGCGTACACGCACACAAATTCGTGAATTCCACCTGTACGCTTTCAAGCACTCCACGCAATCCTGTCAGCATAACAAAACTTGACAACGGAACGAATGTGGTGAGATTTGACGAAACCCACTACATCAACATCGGAGGAGACAACCAGATTACGGTGAGCGGCTGGAGCACACCTGACGATGGAAACATGATGACATTCGAAAGTGTTCCACTCGAAATGACGCTTTCCACCGTCCACTGGACATATCTTCTCAACAAAAAGCCTTATAAGGAATTCGACAATTATTTGGAACGTAACCTGAATGTGAAGGGCTTTTCACCGGATTTCTACAAAGTCCTCAGCCAAAGTGCAGAATCTGTCGGTACAGATACCAAGATTTCGATTGAAGTGAATGGTGAAGAAGCACTCCCCTTCCCCAAAGAAACATGGATGCTTCAGCGTTCGGGCGACCGCCTTATGCGGATTGGCAACAGCGATACTGCCACTCCCTGCGACAACATCAACGACTGGAAAGCGGTAAAGGACAACGACAACCTCTGGAATATCTCCGGAAGTCTTGACGAAGGATTTGAACTACGTCACAAAGGCACCGATGCTACCCTTGCCTACAACAACAAAAAATGGGAACTCGTCAAGGGAATTTCCAATGAAGAAAGCGAATCTTACAGCCTTAAAGCCGAGGATGAAGGAAAATACATGGCATACAATGCCGAGGAAAACCGCGTTTACTACACCGATGTCCCTGACGACTACACCTCTTTCACCTATCAACCGGTCGGTTACGCCAGCAACATGTTCCTGAAGGCCTGCAACCGCATTCCCGAAGGCGCAGTAGGAAAACCTGAAATCATTGACGAAGAAAGCACACAGCAGGAAATTGTAGAGGCGCTGTCATTGCTCATGGAGGAAGAAAACATGGACAATCTCGATAAAGCCTGCGAATATTCCGACCTCTGTGACCGAATCGCCAACAGCAAACGGATAGAAAAAACCAACGGATTGTACTATCTTGTAGTTGACATACAGGATAATTTCGGTGCGCTCACCACGAACAACGGCGACTTTAATTGGACGCTTTGGGACAAAAACGTCAATCAGGTATTACGCATTGATGCCACCCAAACCGCTGAAAACGCTTATACTGTCTTTACCCCCAACAACGCTTCGTACCTGACAACTGCGACAGGTCAGGGAGGAAGTCTGCCAGAAACTGTGGAAATCAGCCCAGTCAACGACAACAATGACGCATATCTGTATGCCCGTCACTTCGTAAGTATCAATGGAGAGGACGTATTAGCCGGAAGCATCAGTGATGGAAAAGGCGGACTTTCGACGGTAAACGATGGAGATGTCGCCGGATACTGGTATCTCATCCCCGCCAAAACGATGTGCATTGCGGAGAAGGTCTGCTCATCATCCAGCGTAGACTACGTGACACCATGCCTGCCTTTTGCGGTGAAAGTCCCTGCTAATTGCCAGACGGAGACCCTGTATGCCGCAGCGATTGACGCTGAAGCCACCTCCGTTGTACTGAGCGCCGTGGATTGCATACCCGCTCAAACCGGATTCATTTGCTCGAAGAAAGAAAGCGAAAATGGGGATTCAAACTTTACATTTGAGATAGTTGACGCCGAAGTTTCCCCCATAGAGACATGCCTGAAAGGCTCACTTCAAGAAATTTCCTCCGAGGAATTCACAGGAGCCATCCTTGCTTCCGTGAGAGGTAAACTGGGATTCTCACATAAAACCAACATCGCCCTGCCCGCCAACACCGCCTATTTGGAAAGCGAGTCCTCATTCATCCCTGTTGTTCTTCCGACCGACGGCATCCAAAACATCATCATTGACACCGTATCGGACAATGATGTCATCTATGACCTCAGCGGACGTCGCATACAAAATCCGCAAACCGGACGTCTGTACATCAAAAACGGACGGAAATACATCCACACATTGAAGGCGGAATAACCATATCCGCATTATCATTATGCGCATTCTTCGAGGAAGGACTATTGGATTTCCATACCCAAAATGGCACAAGCGCAATGCCTGAATCGCCTTGTAGGAATGGAAATTGATAGTGCCTTCCTCGAATAATTTCAAACAAAATTCGTGGCATTATCGGATAAAGACGCCATGATGCAGAACAAAAACACATAAGAACCATGAAGAACTTTGATTATCAGACCCCAACCCGACTTATTTTTGGCAAAGGTGTTGTCAAGGAAAAACTGGGAAATGTAATGAAACTTTTTGGACAGCGAGTACTCATCACCTATGGAGGTGGCAGCATTAAACGCATTGCCAAAGGGGAAAGCATCAGTCTGTATGACGAGGTGAAGGACATTCTTCACGACAAGGACTTGTTTGAACTCCCAGGAATTCAGCCCAATCCCAAATTCAATCCCAGTGTTCTGGAAGGAGTTCGCATTTGCCAGGAAGAAAAAATCGACGTAATTCTCTCCGTAGGTGGCGGGTCTGTGCTCGATTGTACAAAGGCCATTGCCGGAGTTGCCGGAACCCTCGGCGGAAAGGTCTACGAAAACATAGAGGAAGCCTGGGATATTGTCTGCGGACGCAAGCCAACGACGGCCGCAATTCCAATTGTCGACATCATAACCTTGGCGGCTACTGGCAGCGAATACGACATGGGGGCTGTGATTTCCCGCACCGAAACCAACGACAAGTTGCCCTATCGTTCTCAATTCGTGTTCCCTGCGGTAAGTTTTATCGACCCTACCTATACCTTCTCCTTGCCGGTAAAACAGACTTTAGCGGGAGTTTCGGACTGTATGAACCATATCATGGAATCATACTTCTGCGCAGAACATATCGACATGAACGACGCTTTCATGGAAGGTGCGCAGAAATCGCTCATCAAAAACGTGAGGATTGTTTTGGAAAACCCCGAGGATTACAACGCACGGGCAGAGATATTCTATGCTACAACACTCGGATGCAACGGCATATATTGCTTAGGAAACAGTCGAAGCGGATGGCCGATGCACTCCATGGAACACGCACTTTCCGCCTACTATGACATCACCCACGGCGAAGGACTTGCCATCATTGCTCCCCGATGGATGCGGCATATCCTCACCCATTCTACGGGTATTCTACACGAACAGGTGGTGGAACGGATTGAAAAGTTCGGCAAAAATGTTTTCGGAGTTGAAGGTTGCGAGGCCTCCATTACAGCACTTCACAACTTTTTCCGCGAGATAGGCATCCCCATGACGCTGAAAGAGGTTGGCATTGATGAGGTACGTCTGGGCGAAATGGCCAAACATGTGGCCGACACTGAAGGCCTGAACCAGGCGTGGGTGCCGCTTTTGGAACAGGACATCCTCGACATTTTCAAGGCAAGCCTCTAAGAAACGACAGAAACAACAAGCATGCAAGACATCAGAATTACTTATGAAAGACATTAGAATCACCGTTGTCCGCAAGATACAGCACAACGACCTCATGGAAAAATATGAGAACCCGATTGAGCATACCTGCGATGTTCAGGAGGGAGACACTTGGATTTCCGTCGGAGGGCAGCGCCCTGACAACTTCTGTCCTGAGGCATGGAAGACCCTAAAACCGTTTGTTGAAGACCTGGCATGCGGCAAAGGGAACTTTTATGATGGGTGGATGAAAAACCCATATAGCGCAATGCTCAGTTGCAACGACGGTTTTCGACCTGTAAGTTTCTATATTGAAACGATAGAATAGAAAGCAAAAATCATCAGGACATATCGGAGTGTATTTTCACGAAGTCAATACCGATATGCAAATCTCTACACAAAACGATATGTAAACATCAAAATTCAGCCATAGGAATTCACATCGTTTATGCAATAATTTTCAACAAAACCTACGCAGAATTCCATTAAATGTACTGTATAACATTGTGGTTTCACAGGGAAACTCCGATATAGGAATCCGGCAGTATGCATAGTCTGTCCGTAAACACGGGCATTCATTCTTGCATTCTGCCGGATTTCTTTTTCTTTTCTTCACAACCTCTGTCATACGCCTCTCGTCATATAAAACGAAAAGGATTGAACATTCATGTATGAAACATAAAAACCCAAGTTCCGTAAGTTGAGAAGAAAGAACTGGAGAAAAGGATGATACCATTATCATTCCAAAAAGTTTCAATCCGAGCACCTCCGTTTACACAATGACAGACCTCCAAGGTTTGCATCAGAAAGTGCCGCACTTTGTGAGGGAAAGTTCCGATGTTTGTGATGGAAAGTTCCGATGTTTGTAAAACAAAGTGCCGCACTTTCGAAGGACAAGAATTTGGCACCTGATACATATCCACAAGCAGGAAATGCAAATTTGCAGAACTTACAAAACTTAAAGTGCGGAAGATGTTCATTCAAAATTCCATGATTAAAAAGTCTTTTACTACGTAATTACAAAACACAAAACAAGACTTTTTTTTACAAAAACGGCACAAAATCCTCAAATTCCTCGCTCAAAGGATGCGATAAACAAGAAAAAAACACTAAATTCGCGGACTAAACCATGTGCGGGCACAACGCATCATTCCTCAATTGTCGCAGCATCAAAATGAAAACATCAACATTATGCAGCAAAAGGATGCGCAACAAACCTGCAACATACAAATTTTCAAAACACATGACCATGAAAGAATATTTGCGGAATCTCCTTACTGCCATAGCATTCATTGGGATGACGCCATCAGCAATGTCCACGAACATCAACGACAACTACGACAAATGGTTCTGCGATTCCACACTCCGCGTTGACTATATCTTCACGGGTAATGCCAAAAACCAACGCATTTCGCTTGACGAACTCCGCAGTGCATCAGGATGGTATGGACGTCGCGTGAACCTGAACAAGCCTGCTTTGCGCGGAAATGGTACGATAAAGATGACCGATGAATCCACGGGAGAAGTCATATACTGCACATCTTTCAGCACCCTGTTCCAGGAATGGCAGACAACAGAAGAGGCTGTCAGCAACTGGAAGTCCTTTGAAAACATCTTCCAACTGCCGATGCCCCGTAAGAATGCTTGGGTAGAAGTGATACTTTTTGACACACATAACAACGTTTCAAGCAGTTATAAACATCTTGTAAAGCCCAACGACATTCTCATTCGTCCGATACCTTCCACCCATCCTGCCGCAAATCGCATCCTGCATCAGGGCGGCGACAGCAAAAAATGCATTGATATAGCCATCGTTGCCGAGGGATACACAGCAGAGGAGCAGGCAGTATTTTATGAAGATGCCGAAAAAGCATGCCGCGAAATTCTGAAATACGCACCATTTTCCGCCCATAAAAACGACTTCAACTTCACAGCCGTTGCTCTTGAAAGCCGAGAAAGCGGGGTAAGCATTCCGCACGACAACCTGTGGAAAGAGACGGCGTTGGCGGCATCGTTCGACACTTTCTATAGCCAACGTTACCTTACGACACTCAGACTTAAGACCTTGCACGACGCATTGGCGGGAATCCCCTACGAACATATCATCATTCTTGCCAATACCGACAACTATGGCGGAGGCGGAATCTACAACAGTTACACCCTGTCAGCAGCGCACCATCCGCTCTGCCTTCCCGTAACCGTCCACGAATTCGGCCACAGTTTCGGAGGACTTGCCGACGAATATTACTACGATGACCAATATGAGCAGTTCTATTTCCCAGGAATTGAACCCTGGGAACAGAACATTACCACGCTGACAGCATTCGAAGATAAATGGCAAGACATGCTTCCTGAGGGAACCCCAGTTCCGACTTCTGCGGACGGACTTGACGCAAACGACATGGAACATATCGGTGTTTATGAAGGCGGAGGCTACCAGTCAAAGGGTGTTTTCCGGGCATTCATGAATTGCAGAATGAAGACAAACGACACTGAAAGTTTCTGCTCCGTTTGCGAAAGAGCCATCGAACGTGTCATCGAACACCATCTGAAACCATTAGAATAACTTTTTTTCCGTGCTTGATGTACGGACGATTTGCAGCGGAATACAGGCGGAAGGCATAGGGAACATCTGAGACAAACACCAGAAACCTAAAATGTCTGCAAGGAAACAAACCGAATAGAATCCGCCGACACAGACCACAAAAGAATAAGAAATGACAAAAAAGAAAACGGAAACCGCAGATTCTTCCAACAAAAAGAAGACCAGGAAACCCGCAAAAAACAAACAATCCGAGTTGAAAGCCGAACTGAAGAGTGTGGCTGGTATTGATGCCCGTCGTGACATTATCCGCATCGTTGTGGCAAGCGTTCTGCTGATACTTGGTCTTTTCTTGGGAATCGCCTTCATCAGCAATATATTTACAGGACCAGAAGACCAAGCATCCGTACTCGCACACGAGAGTTTTCGTGCGTCAAACAAGGCGGGTATGCTTGGAGCATACTGTTCCCACTTCTTCATGGACCGGCTCTTCGGCATCTCTGCCATCATCGTTCCATTATACCTTATCTGCATTGCAATGAAACTTATCCTCGGACAAGCGGCACGACAACTGCAGTTCTGGGCACTAACTTCGCACTGCACAGCCATCATCATCATCATAACCCTCGACATGGCTTGTATCTCCGACTGGCTCCCTGCCGCAATATCGGACAATTTCAGTTTCCGTCTTGGGGGTATGAGTGGCGAGGAAATTGTGGGAATCCTCAACACTTACGTAGGTGCAACCATTGCAACCGTTATACTCGGATGCCTAACAATCCTATATCTTGGTTATTGGTTCACACAGATTTTCATTTGGATTTTCAAGGGATTCCACCGTCTTGGACGACTTATCTTCGGCTCGAATGATGAGGAAGTACAGGATATTTACATCGAAGAAGAGGATGTTGTGGATGATTCCTCCCAGGATTCCAATGAAAACACCGATGATGATCTAACCGGAACCGAGGAGGAAGGCAGCATAACCATCGACCTTACCGACAAGCCTGCAAATGAAAGCGAAGAGAACGAAGGAGAAAACGATCTCATTGATGAGCAGTTGAATGAGGAATTCGAGGAAGATGAGCCAACCAATGAGCTCAATGGCAAGCCCGATGCCCCCATGGAAGAGGATGAAACACCCGAATCCAAGGAGGAGAACACGGATGGGGAGATTGTAATGGACATTCAATCGACCGAGGAGGAGGCGACCGCCGGTACCCGAACCCTTGAAGGAAAACAGGTTAGTGACAGTCTTTTCAATCCGAAACTCGATCTCAGCCGCTATAAATATCCGACCCTCGAACTCCTCAAGCGGCATGAAACGCCGGGAAGTGAGATAGATATGCTCGAACAGAACGAGAACAAGGAACGCATTATCAATGTTCTCCGCAACTTTTCTGTTGAGATCGAGAGCATACAAGCCACAATTGGTCCTACCGTTACGCTGTATGAGATCAAGCCCGCACAGGGTGTCCGCATCGCCCGAATCCGCAATCTTGAAGACGATATCGCGCTTTCCCTGAGTGCTCTTGGCATACGTATCATAGCACCCATTCCGGGAAAAGGCACCATTGGTATTGAGGTTCCGAACAAGAAGGCAAAGATTGTTTCCATGGAAAGCGTCATCAACACGCAGAAATTCCGCGATACCAAGTACGAACTTCCCATTGCTCTCGGCAAGACTATCACGAATGAAATCTTCATGGTTGACCTTGCCAAGATGCCACACCTCCTTGTTGCCGGTGCGACAGGTCAGGGAAAAAGTGTCGGACTCAACGCCATCATCACCTCGTTGCTCTATAAAAAGCACCCCTCAGAGTTGAAACTTGTGATGATAGACCCCAAGAAAGTGGAGTTCTCCATGTACACTCCGCTCATCAATCACTTCCTTGCCATGGTTCCGGAAAGCGAAGAACCAGTCATCACAGACGTGAAAAAAGTGGTGACAACGCTGAAATCGCTCTGTCAGGAGATGGACGACCGCTACGACTTGTTGAAGGTCGCCCACTGTCGAAACATCAAGGAATACAATGAAAAGTTCTGTCATCGGCATCTCAACCCCAACAACGGCCACCACTATATGCCGTACATCGTCGTCATTATCGACGAGTTTGGCGACCTGATCATGACGGCTGGTAAGGAAGTAGAGTTGCCCATTGCACGCATAGCACAGTTGGCTCGTGCCGTAGGTATCCACATGATCATTGCCACACAAAGCCCTCGCGCCACCATTATCACGGGAAAAATCAAGGCAAACTTCCCCGGACGCATCGCATTCAAGGTTGCTCAGAGGGTGGAAAGTCAGACCATTCTCGACCGTTCCGGCGCAAACAACCTTATCGGGCGCGGCGATATGCTCTTCCAGGCCGGTGGTGAGATTACGCGAGTTCAGTGTGCCTTCATCGACACTCCGGAAATTGAGGCCATCACCAAGTACATTTCGGAGCAACAAGCCTACCCTGCTCCCTTTGAACTGCCGTTAGTTGCAGAAGACAACAGCGAAGGACTTGAAGGCATTACATCGACAAACGGCACCAGCACTTTTGAGCAGGTCGCACGCTTCGTCGTCAACACCCAGACCGGAAGTACATCGAAAATCCAACGAACCTTCAGTGTTGGATTCAATCGTGCAGGACGTTTGATGGACCAACTCGAGGAAGCCGGCATCGTAGGTCCGCAAAACGGCTCAAAACCTCGCGAGGTGCTTGTGCAGAGCGAGATTGAACTGCTGAAAATCCTGCAGGCTCTTCGTGAAGCCGGACGTAAGTTTGATTGACAACATGCAAAAGACCGGAGGTTGGAGCATCGTGGTATAGCAGAAGAAGAATGCCCAAAGACTTTGGAAAAAATCGTAAAAAAAACTTTGGCCTACTGCTCCTTTTACCACTTGTCTCCCAATCGCCCGTCATACATGCTTGGCAAACGCCATGAATCCTTCAAATACATTTTATATGAACGGGAGGACACTCAATACAAAGTTTCAATCACGAGAATTGTTTTGTCAAACCCTCTTTTGCTCAAACTCCTAAGTTCCGCTTTCACCTGCAAACTGCAATAACAACAAATACGAGAAGTGGTCAGGACGATTTCCGTAAATCACAAAAATCCGGTAAACATCTCGGAATCAATCACTTGTGCATCAAAAGAAAGACATCAAAGGTAAGTCTGGAAAACTGCCGCAATTTTCACCCGGAAGTTCCGCACTTTTAATGATAAAGTTCCGTACTTTTTATCACGAACTGCCGCACTTTTTCCGCCGATGTCCAAGCATTAAAAATGCCACGTCCAACAGCATCCTACCAACATACCGGTAAGGCGGCGTTCCAGCATCCGTCAAAAACAGATAATACAATGAAAAGACTTATTCTGCTCTTCCTCACTTCGATATCGTGCATCCTGCTTTCCGCGCAGACAGCGAAGAGCGTTTTAGACAAGACTGCGGCACTATGCAGCAAAGGTGCCGTAAAAATAGAATTCACGGCCAAGAGCAAAGAAGGCACTTCATCGGGAACACTCATCACCCAGAACAACCGTTTTACACTCAAAAGTCCGGAAGCCAACATCTGGTTTGACGGTAAAACAGAATGGAGTATGGTGAATGGCTCAGGCGAGGTCAATGTCATCACTCCCACCGCCAAGGAAATTGCGGAGATGAACCCGATGAACTTCATCAATCTCTACAAGAAAGGCTACAAGATGTCCATGAAGACAGTTAATGGAAATCAGGAAATCCATCTCATTGCAACGTCAAAAAAACAGAGTATTCAGGAGATGTACATCTACATCAATCCGAAGACATCAAAGCCAAAGACTATAAAATTTCGTTCAGGAAAGGCGTGGACCAACATTACAGTCCGTTCTTTCACACAGTTAGGCCAAAAGAATCCCTTATCTTTCGCCTTCAATCCAAAAGATTATCCCGGTGTCAACATCATTGACATGCGGTAAAACACATCATAGATTATTATAACCTATCAAAATAAAAGCAATCATTCCACAATATGGAAACACTCCGAACCCTCATTCTTGGCAGCGGTCCTGCAGGCTATACTGCGGCAATCTACGCCGGACGCGCCGGTCTTAACCCAGTTGTTTACGAAGGACTTCAGCCCGGAGGCCAACTTACCCAGACGACAGAAATTGAAAATTTCCCCGGATATCCCGAAGGTGTGGATGCCAATGAAATGATGGATGACCTCAAACGTCAGGCAGAACGCTTTGGAACAGAAGTACGTGGCGCCGTATGTGTCAAAGCCGACCTGTCGAAACATCCGTTTGTCCTCACCTTCGATGACGATACTACCGTACAGACACACACACTTATCATTGCCACTGGTGCGAGCGCCAAGTATCTGGGTCTTGCAGATGAGGAGAAATATCGCGGACAAGGCGTGAGCGCATGCGCCACTTGTGACGGATTTTTCTACCGTAAACGTACCGTAGCCGTTGTAGGTGGAGGCGACACTGCCTGCGAAGAGGCCACATACCTCGCAGGTTTGGCAAAAAAAGTGTACCTGATTGTCCGCAAAAACTACCTGCGAGCATCAAAAGCCATGCAGGATAGAGTGTTCAATAACGAGAAGATCGAAGTCCTTTTTGAGTGCAATACGCTGGGACTCTTTGGTGAAGACGGTGTAGAAGGCGCACATCTCGTACGCCGTAAGGGCGAGGCTGATGAAGAAAAGTTTGACATTGCCATCGACGGATTCTTCCTGGCCATCGGTCATCGTCCGAACTCTGAACTGTTCCGTGGCCAACTTGACCTCGACGAAACCGGCTATATCATCACCGATGGTCCGACGCCCCGCACGAATATCCCCGGTGTCTATGCAGCCGGCGACGTTGCCGACCCCCACTATCGCCAGGCCATCGTAGCGGCAGCATCGGGATGCAAGGCCGCAATGGAGGCCGAACGCTATCTGCAGGCCGAAGGTCTTTAACCCCTTGTACAAAAAGTCCTGCTGAGTATGCGCAGTCATACCGACAGGACTTCCATGAAGGAAACGGGAAAAGTCCGAAAGTCACTTTCACTTTGCTGACTTTACCGACGTCAATTACCGGGAAACGGATGACAAATATCCGGAAAGCGGATAACAAATATCTCGGAAAAAGATGACAAATATCCGGAAAACGAAAATCAACTACCCGAAAACGGAAGTCAATTTCCGTAAAACGGATAACACAATCCCAAACCCTTCCTTCCTTTTCACTAAATGTTACCGCAACATTTAGCCTCCAACTATCATCAATCTTAACATGAAACGTACTGAAACCGTCAAGGATGATCTTCGCTACCTTCAACTGTTGGCACGCGAATTTCCCAACATACCCGCTGTCACCACGGAAATCATCAACCTGAAGGCCATTCTCAATCTACCGAAACCTACGGAACATTTTGTTGCAGACCTCCACGGTGAGCATGAGGCTTTCCTGCACGTTTTGCGAAATGCTTCCGGACGCATCAAGAGAAGAGTCACCGATATCTTTTCCGTTGACGGACCTTTGCGCCCAAAAGGCGTGGAGCCTTTGAGCGAAAGTCAGCAACATGAGTTCTGTTCACTTATATATTACCCCGAACAGAAACTCGAACTTCTTCACAGACAGTGCGAACTTGATGATAGTTTCTACCATCGGACGCTCTATAACCTTGTACTTATCTGCCGAAACTTCTCATTAAAATATACGCGATCCAAAGTTCGTAAGAGCCTTCCTGAGGAGTATGCGTACATAATTGAGGAACTTATGCACGAAAGTACGGAGGATACGAACAAGCATGCCTATTACGAGGCAATCATTCAGGCGATCATCGAGACCCGACGTGCCGACCATTTCATCGTCGCCATCTGCAATGTCATCCAGCGTCTTGCCATAGAACGACTTCACATCCTCGGAGATATCTTTGACCGTGGTCCCGGTGCCCACATCATAATGGACCAACTTTGCAACCACCATCATATCGATATCCAATGGGGAAACCACGACATTCTTTGGATGGGTGCTACCGCAGGAAACATCAGTTGTATCGCCACTGTCCTACGCCTTTCTTTGCGTTATGGCAACTCACCCGTGCTGGAAGATGGCTACGGTATCAACCTTGTTCCATTGGCAACCTTTGCACTTGAAACCTACGCAAACGATGATTGTACCGTCTTTCATCCGCACTATCTGCGTCCAGAAGGGAAACCTGCGAAGAAACAACGCCTGCTTGACGCAAAAATGCACAAAGCAATCGCCATCATAGAGTTCAAGTTGCTCGGACAACTCGTGAAGAAATACCCTGAATGGAACATGAGTGACCGCGATTTGCTCGGATGTTGTAATTTTGAAAACGGAACTATTCGCATCGGAGATACCGATTATCCGCTCCTCGACACGAACTTTCCGACCATAAATCCCGCAGATCCGTGCCGTTTGACCGAAGAAGAGGCCACGTTGATGGAAAGTCTCTGCCGGAGTTTCCGCATGAGCGAGCGTCTGCAACGGCATATCGAATTCATACTCTCCCATGGTTCGATGTACAAAATCACAAACGGCAACCTCCTTTTCCACGCATCCATTCCCCTGAATGCCGATGGCAGTCTGAAGAAGGTCAGCATTTTTGGCGAGCAACTCTGCGGAAGAAGCCTAATGGACCGAGTAGAACAGATTGTACGTACGGCATACGACGAGGCGGCGACCGCAGATGAACGTCATATAGCCCGAGATTTCTTCACCTATCTTTGGAGTGGTCCCGACAGTCCTTTGTTCGACAAAGGAAAAATGGCGACCTTTGAACGCTATTTCATTGAAGACAAGAAGACGCACGAGGAACCTAAAGGCCACTATTACCTGCTCCGCGACAATGCAACGGTCGTAGATGGCATCCTCGACCACTTCGAAGTGAACGGCCCACAACGGTATATCATCAACGGACACGTGCCTGTTCATGCGTCAAGAGGCGAGAATCCGCAGAAGGCTGACGGACGTTTGCTCGTGATTGACGGAGGTTTTGCCGAAGCATACCACCATACCACCGGCATTGCAGGCTATTCGCTTGTCTATCATTCCAAAGGTTTCTACCTCGCTGCCCACGAACCTTTCACCTCAAGAGCGGATGCTGTGGCCCGAGGTACGGACATTATCTCCACAAAACAAATCATCACACGCAGTGACCACCGCATACTTGTGGCGGAAACTGACCGCGGAGCGGAAATGAAACTGCAGATAGAGGACCTCAACCGTCTGCTGACCGCATATCGAAAAGGCTACATCAAGGAGCATTGAACGCAACATACACCATCCAATACTACGGACAATAAAAGGCCGTCCACACCTTTTTCTAATAAAAATACACCAAGGAACACCCTATGAAATCCCTTAAAGAACTCTTCCGCATCGGATACGGTCCGAGCAGTTCGCACACCATGGGACCCCGAACCGCGGCAAACCGCTATCTCGAACTCCATTCCGACGCCCCACGTTTCCGTGTCACACTTTACGGAAGTCTTGCATCCACAGGAAAAGGACACCTTACCGACGCCGCCATTCTTGAAGTTCTCGGTGCAGAACGTACGGAAGTCGTGTGGCATCCCGAAATCATTCTGCCCTTTCATCCCAACGGTATGAAATTCGAAGTGTTGGATTCCGACGGAAATCCTGCCGCCCCCTGGACCGTTTACTCCGTTGGTGGAGGCGCACTTGCCGAAGAAGGCACGACGGAACAGGACACTCCCGACGTATATGAATTGGAGCATCTCACCGACATCATGAAATGGTGCGAGGAACGAGGCATGCACTATTGGAACTACGTTGACGTCTGCGAAGGGCCGGAGATTTGGGATTACCTTGATGAAGTTTGGAATGTGATGAAAGCATCCGTGGAACGCGGTCTTGAAACCGAGGGTGTTCTACCCGGAGGCCTCAATCTTCAACGCAAGGCGCCCCGATACTATATCAAGGCACTCGGCTATGGTTCCAACCTCCAAAGCCGTGGTCTTGTATTCTCTTACGCGCTTGCCGTAAGCGAAGAGAACGCATCGGGAGGCAAAATCGTCACGGCTCCCACTTGCGGAAGTTGTGGTGTCGTACCCGGAGTGCTGTATCATATCTCAAAAAGTCGCAACGTTCCGCGCCAACGTACCCTGCATGCGCTCGCCACAGCGGGAATTGTGGGTAACGTTGCCAAGACTCTTGCCAGCATTTCCGGGGCAGAGGCAGGATGCCAAGCGGAAGTTGGCGTAGCATGTGCCATGGCTGCCGCCGCAGCGAACTACAGTTTCGGTGGTGGAGTCCGTGCTACAGAGTACGCAGCCGAGATGGGTCTGGAGCATCACTTGGGAATGACGTGCGACCCCATCTGCGGATTGGTACAGATTCCCTGCATCGAGCGCAATGCCCATGCGGCAGGTCGTGCCCTCGACGCCAACATTTACGCCACCTTTGCCGAAGGAAGTCACCGCATACCCTACGACAAAGCGGTAACCGTGATGGGAAAAACCGGACGCGACCTGCCCTCTCTCTACCGCGAAACATCAGAAGGTGGTCTCGCCATGCTCGGCAAAGAACGCAAGTGAATGTCCGCCAAGCATCAGTAAATGCGCTGTCAAAAATCGGTAAATAACCGCCAAGCATCAGTAAATGCGCCGTCAGGCATCGGTAAATAATCCGTCAGAAATCGGCAAATAATCTGTCAGGCATCAGCAAACCACAAAGCGTATTGACGGGATTTACAAAGCGTACGCATTATCATACAGAAAAATCCACAAGAAACAAGCATAACCGCAAGGCCTTCATCCATACACTACCCTACGGTTTATCCACATTCTCCCCATTATCCTATTGCAGCGATAATGGGGATTTTTTGACATCCGATTCCGGAAATACGGCACAACGAATCCTCATTTGCGACATTCTCCACGCTGTTTATGCGACATCGTCAGGGCGTATGCTTGCCGACTCCGATGTTTTTCCGTAATTTTGCAAATGGAGGATACGGATTCCGCGTATCAAGACATCCAAAACAAAAACATCATCGTTCAACAAAACATATCCGCACCCATGAACAAACAAGCATATACACAGGCCAACAAGGACTGGCTTGCTGCGAAACAAAACGAAGAAGGCGTGACACATCTGTTCAAAGGTGTCTGCTACAAAGTCCTGAAGAAAGGGCGTAACGACGGCATTCATCCCCATCCGCGAAGCATCATCACCGCACATTATACAGGAAAGACCATCAACGGCAAGAAATTCGACAGCAGTCGCGGTGGAGTACCTTTGGCCTGCCGTCTCTCCGACCTGATTGAAGGCTGGGGAATTGCCCTGCGGAACATGTGTATCGGCGACAAATGGGAAGTATACATCCCTGCCGAATGCGGATACGGCAAGTTTTCGCAACCCGGAATACCGGGCGGTTCCACATTGATTTTTGAAATCGAACTCTTAGGCATTGCCTGACAAACACCACAACACCAATACGGCAGGGTGAAAGGTCGGGGCTCCATGCCGACCATCTCCCACAACGTCGTGCCAACACACCAAACAAAGACACCTATGAAGGTTTTACTTATCAACGGAAGTCCGCGCAAAAACGGCAACACCCACACCGCTCTTGAAGAAATCTCGCAACAACTGACCACCGAAAACATTGAAAGCGAAATCCTTTGGATTGGACAAAAGCCCGTCAGGGGCTGCATTGCCTGCGGAAAATGCAAGGCTAACGGCAACAGCCGTTGCGTTTTTAACGACGATATCACGAATACCGTCATTGAAAAGATGGAAAACTGCGACGCTGTTATCGTCGCCTCACCGGTATACTACGGTCAGCCCTCGGGCCAACTGTTGTGTCTGCAGCAACGAATGCTTTTTGCAGGCGGTGCGAACTTCGTAGGAAAACCTGCCGCAGCCGTGACGGTTTGCCGCCGTGGTGGCGCAACCGCAACCTACCAAACCCTGTTGATGCCTTTCCAAATGATGAACATGCCCATCGTCACATCGCAATATTGGAATCTTGCCTACGGACGCAATGAAGGCGAGGCCGCGCAAGACGTGGAAGGAATGCAGACCATGCGCACACTGGCCACCAACATGTCGTGGCTGTTAAAGAAGATTCATGGCATCGAAGCACCACAGCAGCCTCAACGCGAAGCCTGGAATGCAATGAATTTTATCCGATAATCAGCCACACTTTCAAGGAAAAGCATCATGCAAATTCTTCTGGCCAATGCCAAAACCATGCGGAAGATGGAGGGACAATATCCGTGGACGAGACCAAAATTCTCAGATGTCGCGGACACACTTGCCGCAGAAATGGCACGTATGAACACCGAAGACCTTAAAGAAATCCTGAACTGCAGCCATTCGATAGCCGTAGAAACAAGTCAATACTACCGGGAATTTGCCGTTGCACCCAAGACTCCCGCCATCATTTCCTACATCGGACAGGCCTACAAGCACTTGAAAGCGGAGGATTTCACCGGAGAAGAACTGCAATTTGTCCAAAATCACCTGTGGATTACCTGCTTCCTCTATGGATTGTTACGGCCGATGGACGGCATTGCTCCCTACAGAATGGAACATAACGTGCGTCTGGAAGCGTGTGATGACCGGCCGTTGAACCGTTTCTGGCGCGACAAACTCACAGATGTCCTCATAGAAAGCGTTAAGGCAGACGACGGTTTCCTGCTACATCTTTCGACATCGGAATACGAACAACTTTTTGATTGGCAACGCATTAAGCGCGAAATCAACGTCGTACAACCGATGTTCTACACCCAGAAACCCGATGGAAGTCTGAAAATTCAGGCGGTATGGGCAAAGACTTGTCGCGGTGCTATGTTACGGTTCATCGTGAAAGAGGGAATCACAAATCCCGATGACCTCGCCGCCTTTTCCTACGAAGGCTTCCACTTTTCCCCGACCATCGGCGAAGCGGCCTTTCCATGTTTCATCCGGGAATACTGAACCTTCCACCTACGATTTCCAACATCTTCAACAAGGAGGACCGACAGCACGAAGGATATCGGGGCACACCTTTTCACATATAAAAGGATATTTCAACGAGCAACACAATTCGTTGTATATCAACACTTTGAGACATAATCAAAATCCGTTTGAAGAATGCCTTGAAAAGTTCCGCACTTTCACCATAAAACCTCCGCACTTCGCATTAGAAAGTTCCGAAGTTTCCGCCTCAAACCTCCGCACTTTTCCGCTACCCTTTCCGGTATAGCGAGCGGAAGGGGTTGGAGGCGGTCATGAAACAAACGCCCACTCCCTACCCGCACTCCTCAGGGGAGGGTTGGAAACGTCGGAAAAACCAGCCGGAAGACTTTGCAAAAGCGCTTGAAAGGATAGCACATAAGAACATAGTAAACAATAAATGAAGAAAGGGGTTGCCCGACCTCTTTCTTCTTTTTTTCCTTTTTCATCAACATCAAAACAGGGAAAAGAAAAATGGCATCCTTGAAAAACACGTTGGATTCTCAAAGATGCCAAATCAAATAATAAGGAGCATTCCGGCCGTTCAGACAGTAGATAAAATCAGCAACGACCGAGGATTCCTGAAAAAAATGTTGCTATGAACAGTTGATCAGTCCCATTCAAGGATGACTTTTCCGCACTGTCCGGACTCCATGATGTCGAATCCCTTTTGGAATTCATCAATGGGGAACTTGTGGGTAATCACAGGAGTGAGGTCGAGACCTGAGAGAAGCATCTGCTCCATCTTGTACCAAGTCTCCCACATCTCACGACCATAAATACCCTTAATGGTGAGCGCCTTGAAGATGATTTCGCTCCAATCGACGGTAGTGGTTGGAGGAAGTATACCAAGTTGTGCGATCTTTGAGCCGTTATACATGTGGGAAACCATATCGCGGAACGCCACGGGGGCACCCGACATCTCAAGACCGACGTCAAAACCGCGGATGCCGAGTTGCTCCATTGCGCCAGCAACGGTCTCGCCCTTCGTGGCATTGACGGTCAGCGTTGCGCCCATCTTGCGGGCAATGTCAAGACGGTACTCACTAAGGTCGGTCACAACAATGTTCTTTGCACCGGCAAATTTAGCAATGGCGGTGGCCATCGTACCGATCAATCCCGCACCGGTAATGAGGACATCCTCACCAAGGAGGGGGAAACTGAGGGCCGTGTGCGTGGCATTGCCAAAGGGATCCATAATGGCAGCCATATCATCGCTGATACGGTCATCGAGTTTCACGACATTACTCTCGGGAATGCAGAGGTATTCAGCAAAGGCTCCGTCACGGTTTACGCCTACACCGATACTGTTCTCACAGATGTGTTGAAGACCACGACGGCAGTTACGGCAGTGACCACACGCGATGTGTCCCTCGCCAGTAACGCGATCTCCGACCTTAACATTGCGTACCCCCATACCGACTTTTTCGACAACACCGACATATTCATGGCCGATTGTCATCGGAGTCTTTATTGTCTTCTGGCTCCATTCATCCCATTTGTAGATATGGAGGTCGGTACCACAGATAGCAGTCTTACGGATCTTGATGAGTACATCATTGACGCCAACTTCAGGAACGGGGACATCTGCCATCCATATTCCCTTTGCGGCTTCTTTCTTTACCAGTGCTTTCATGCTTTTTATTGCTTATAGAGTTAACTAAGAGGTGGCGGTGACAACAGGCATCTACAGATACTGCCATGACCGCAGTTCGTAAAAAATGGTGGTAATACCGCTGGCAAAATTACAAATTTATGGTGATGTGAAAAGAGGGAACGGATTTTTTTTGACATTTTCAGCACATCATCATGAACGTTCATAGCAAAAAGGGGGTGTAAACACGAGAAAAGGACGCCGAATTGTGACTTTTTTAATGAATGTCTTGCGCTATTCTTTATTAATAGGTACTTTTGCATTTGTCGTAAAATTCCACAAATTACGGTAAAATGACAGAACTTCAAAAGCAAATTTCAGATATTCGCAGCAGACTTCGCAATGGTGTACGGCTCGTTGCCGTGTCGAAATTCCATCCCATCACGAAACTTCGCGAAGCCTATGCCTGCGGACAACGTTGTTTTGGCGAAAGCAGGGCACAGGAACTTCAGGAAAAAGTGCCCCAAATGCCCGCCGATACGGAGTGGCACTTCATAGGACACCTGCAACAAAACAAGGTGAAAATGGTAGTTCCCGTGGTGACAATGATCCACTCCGTCGATTCTCTGCACCTTCTGATGGAGATAGACAAACAGGCATCACGCCTGAAAGACCTCAGATTGAACGCCGGCCTGCCGGAAAAAGTGAAGGTGTTGCTACAACTGCATGTCGCACAGGAAGCCACGAAATTCGGCTTCACGCCCGAAGAACTGACGCAAATGCTCGAGGATGGTACGTGGAGAACATGCAAAAACCTGGAGATTGCCGGACTGATGTGTATGGCAACGAACACGGAAGACACGGAGGAAATACATCGTGAATTCCTCATCGCCAAAGAATGTTTCGACAACATCCAGGCAAAATTCTTCAGCAATGACCCGAATTTTTGCGAATGTTCATGGGGAATGACTGAAGATTACGACATTGCCATGCAATGTGGTAGCACTATTGTGCGGATAGGTAGCGGTATTTTCGGGGAAAGGGAATACTGAAACGCTGCGGACGGACTCCGTCAACAAAACTTCTCCAGCCCATTATTAGCGAGCATTCCGCCCTCATGCAGCCCGACAGCAAGGGAAATGCCGCCGCGCATATCCGATAAATTACCAGACATTCCAAACATTCCACACAAACACGAACGGCAGGAAAAACGACTAAACATCACATTCGATTTGTATGGAATCAACAAAAAAATGAAAGGAAGTAGCATAAAGCACCGCATAAACTGCGCTTATTTTCCATAAAATTGGCGTATTATTCGGAATAAAATTGTAATTTTGCCGCGATAAGATGAATAAATATGAAGCATTCATTTACCGCAAATGACTTCTATCAACAAGGACTATCCCACGCAAAACGTGCAGAATGGGGGCGTGCCGCAACCTGCTTCAAGCAGGCTTTAGCCATCGACCCCAAAAGTCCGGCAGCAGAATATCTGACCATGATAGAAGACATTCAGGCCTATTACTATAAGGAGAACTTCAATCCTTAGCGGACCTGACACGCACAATCGACATCAACTACCGGAATAAGACGATGTAAACGCGGAAGATGCTCAGAAGGACATCTGACGTTCTACCCTCGAACCGACGTGAAAAATTGCTCCGGTAACGAAAAAACGCTACATTCAAGGTGGAACTTTTAGTCAGCCACCATCATACAACAAATACAAACCCTCCGATAATATGGGAAAAATCAAAGGTGCCGTCGTTATCAATACTGAGCGTTGCAAGGGCTGCAACCTCTGTGTAGTGGCATGTCCAACAGGCACACTGAAACTGTCGGAAACGGAAGTTAACCACAAAGGCTACGCCTATTGCTGCGACATCGACGCAGAAAAATGTATCGGGTGTGCCAGTTGTGCGCTGGTATGTCCCGACGGATGTATCACAGTCTACAAACTGAAAGAATAAAAAACATTGTCATGGAACAAGAACCTCTTCTTCTAAAAGGTAACGAAGCCGTAGCCTATGCAGCCATTCTGTGCGGTTGCGACGGTTATTTCGGCTACCCTATCACCCCACAAAGCGAAGTTCTGGAAACATTGGCGGCATTACGCCCATGGGAAACAACGGGAATGGTAGTGGTGCAGAGCGAGAGCGAAGTGGCAAGCGTCAACATGCTTTATGGCGGTGGAGGCTGTGGTAAGAAGGTTATGACATCGTCCTCGTCTGTAGGTATTGCCCTCATGCAGGAGGGAATCTCCTACATGGCAGGCGCGGAAGTGCCGTGTCTTATCGTCAATGTTCAGCGTGGAGGCCCTGGATTAGGCACCATCCAGCCCAGTCAGGCCGACTATCTTCAGGCCACACGTGGCGGAGGAAACGGTGACTATAACCTGATTGTCCTGGCTCCGAACAGCGTACAAGAGATGGCGGACTTCGTAGGACTTGGATTCGATCTCGCGTTCAAATACCGCACACCTGTCATCATGCTTGCCGACGGAGTCATCGGTCAGATGATGGAAAAGGTCGTTCTTCAGCCCCAGCAACCCCGCAGGACCAATGAGGAAATTGCCAAGGAATGTCCCTGGGCAAGCCTCGGAAGAAGCAAAGAACGCGACATAAACGTCATCACATCGCTCGAACTGCAACCGGAAAAAATGGAGGAGCGTAACATCATGCTCCAAAAGAAATATCGCAGTATCGAAGAAAATGAGGTGCGATACGAACTCATCGGAAGCGAAAATCCCGATGTTGCCATCATTGCTTTCGGATGTTCTTCACGAATCTCCAAGAAAGTGGTGCAAATCGCCGCTGAAGAAGGCATTGAAATTGTACTGCTACGCCCCATCACATTATGGCCGTTCCCCAAGGATGCCATCCGCGAACTGTCCACAAAAGTGAAGAGCATGCTCGTGGTGGAAAACAATGCCGGACAGATGTTTTACGATGTCCAGCATGCCGTAGAAGGACACATTCCGGTAGAGCACTACGGACGTTTTGGAGGAATCATCCCTACTCCTCAGGAAATTCTTGACAAGATAAAAACCATGCTCTGAGGTATTCATACCGAAACAAACGTACAATCTATGATAACACTCGAAGATAATCATGGTAATCCCTTGAGCGAAAAGGAAATAAAAGCCCAAATGGAAGCAATACGAAAGGAACGTAGGATGCAGGTTATCCGTAATTGGCTGAACGGCATCTTCATTGTCCTTGCCCTTGTTGCCATTGTTGGTGTCCTCATTTTCAAAGGCGGAGAACGCGGTCTCTACATTTCCTACGGCATTGCTGTGCTTGCCATTATTATAAAAATGGTAGAAGCCCTCTTCCGTATGCCAGGATTCAAGAGCCACTGATACGCTCTACCAAAGGAATTTCCCCGTACTTTCCGCTTCCGTCAAAGACTGTCAGCAAACAAAACAACTGACATTGCAACTAAATAACGGAAACGAAAGATACAAAAAACATTGGCGAAAATATGGAAAAATCAGAAATCATCAATAAAGGTACCCTCGTCTACCAGAAGCCAACGCTGATGAACGACACACCAATGCACTACTGCCCAGGCTGTAGTCACGGTGTCGTGCACAAACTTATCGCAGAAATCATCGAGGAGATGGGCATGGAGGATAAAGCCATCGGCATTAGTCCCGTAGGTTGTGGGGTCTTTATCTATAAATATATTGACATCGACTGGCAGGAAGCCGCACATGGCCGTGCCCCAGCATTGGCAACAGCCATCAAACGTCTGCTCCCCGACCGACTGGTTTTCACCTATCAAGGCGACGGAGACTGCGCAGGAATCGGCACAAACGAGACCATCCACAGTCTGAACCGAGGAGAAAACATTACAATCATCTACATCAACAACGCCATCTACGGCATGACGGGCGGACAAATGGCGCCTACAACGCTGTTGGGGCAGAAGACTGCAACCTGTCCTTACGGACGCGAGGCGCAACTTAACGGATTTCCGCTGAAACTTACGGAGATGGTGGCACAACTTGAGGGAACAAGTTATGTCACACGTCAAAGTGTTCACAATGTAGCAGCCATACGTAAGGCCAAACGTGCCCTGCGTCATGCCTTCGAAGTCAGCATGCAAGGTAAGGGTTCGTGCTTCGTAGAGATTGTATCTACATGTTCTTCCGGATGGAAACTTCCGCCCGAAAAAGCCAACAAATGGATGGAAGAGAATATGTTCCCATACTACAAAATAGGTGATTTGAAGGACGAATAAGAGAAAACCACAATCGTTCTGACCATCTTTATCAACAGCAAATAAACTGTGATACAATGACACAAGAAATCATTATAGCAGGATTTGGCGGACAAGGTGTGCTCTCAATGGGTAAAATCCTTGCCTATGCCGGTTTGATGGAAGGCAAAGAGGTATCATGGATGCCGGCCTACGGTCCTGAACAACGAGGCGGAACAGCCAATGTGACGGTCATCGTGAGCGATGAACCCGTATCCTCGCCCGTTCTCTCGGAATATGACACGGCAATCATCCTCAACCAGCCCTCTCTTGACAAGTTCGAGCGCATGGTAAAACCCGGAGGAACGCTCATTTATGACGACTTTGGCATCATAGAGCCCCCCACTCGTACTGACATCAACATACATTGTGTACAAGCAATGCGGCTGGCTTCGGAACAAAAACTGGCAAAATGCTTCAACATGATTGTGCTCGGAAGTTTCCTGAAAGCGCATCCTATTGTTAGCATCGAGAGTGTAATGAAGGCATTGCGCAAGACTTTGCCCGAACGACATCACCATCTGCTCCCGATGAATGAAGATGCCATCCGCCAAGGTGCCCAACTTATCAAGTAAAGAGTCAAAATTATCATTAGGAAAAATCCCTGCATTTTAAGATTCATCCCAGTATTCCAAGAAAAAAATAATAGGGGATCAACAAAACGACAATAAGGGATCAACAAAACGGCAATAGGGAATCGGCAAAACGACAATAAGGAATCGGCAAAACGACAATAAGGAATCGGCAAAAACGACAATAAGGAATCGGCAAAAAAACATTGGAGAAAAAGACACCTGAACAGGATGTAATCCCAATGATTTATTGCCATTTACATGACATTTTTCAGAGAATCGGATATGTATAAAAGCACTTTCAAATATATTTTCACAAAGTTGCTCGGATGGAACTCCGATGTCACAGAGAGCATTCCCAAGAAATGCATCATGTGCATCGCGCCACATACCTCGAACCGCGACTTTATAATCGGGCAACTTTACGCGCAGTCTGAAGGCTTTTCAGCAGGATTTCTGATGAAAAAAGAATGGTTTTTCTGGCCTCTTGGTCCGATATTCCGTAAATTAGGTGGCATACCTGTCTACCGAAAGAAGAACTCCTCACTCACCGATATCCTTGCACAGAATGCCATAGAAGCGGAGGAATTCCGTCTGGCCATCACGCCTGAAGGAACAAGAAGTCTGGTAAAAACATGGAAACGAGGCTTCTATTACATTGCACAAAAAGCGAATATTCCTATCATGCTTTTTGCCATTGACGCACAAGAACGCCGCATTATCTGCCATAAAACCTTCTGCCCAACAGGAGATATTGAGAAGGACATGAGGGAAATCATGGAGTATTACCGTCCATACATCACGCGTGGCTTCCGCCCCGGCCAATCTCAAGTGGAGGAAATCATTTGATGAACCAAGTAAAAAATCTAATCATTCTCTTCATATTTGCCCTTGTACAAACCGTGCAAGGGCAATGTTGCGCTATAAACACCAACACTACCGACACCTGCAGCAACACTTTTGAATACTATCCTCAAGGTTTTGGATATCAAGGTGAAGCATGGTCAAGGAACACATCAAAACCTTACCGCACAAAACGCGGATTAGATGGCAGACACCTCAGTGTTTGGGCCAGCCATGGCCGTTATTTCGACAACAATAAAAAGAGTTGGAGATGGCAACGTCCGTATCTTTTCTGCACTACGGAAGACCTTTTGAGCCAAAGTTTTGTATACCCATATCTGATTCCCATGCTTGAACGTGCAGGGGCTGTGGTTTTCACCCCTCGTGAACGTGATACTCAGGAACAGGAGGCCATAGTTGATAACGACACACGCGACCTTTACGGCTCATACTACGAGAAAGGAGAATGGGAAACCGTTGAAGGCCGTGGGTTCGGACTCGATTTCCAGACATTGAATGATACGGTGTTTCCTTTTCAAACCGGCACGTCCCGGATGACCCAAGGCGGCACAGATGCACGCGTTATATGGCAGCCCCAGATTCCGGAAACCGGAGATTATGCCGTATATGTCAGTTATTCCACCCTGCCGGGCAGCACTTCTGCAGCACACTACGTGGTTCATCACTCCGGACAATCGACACATTTCTCCGTAAACCAGCAAATGGGAGAAAAAACATGGGTATATCTCGGAACATTCCGCTTTGAAGCCGGTCAAAATGAACGGAACATCGTAGAACTGATTGCCGCCGACGCTCCTAGAAACACCATCGTTACAGCCGACGCTGTACGTTTCGGAGGCGGTCGAGGACTTGTAGAACGCTCCAACCCATCAGTATCTTATACCTATTCACAACGTGTCATCCAAACCTTTGATACCATAGTTACCGACTCCATTGTCCGTGCCGACATGCTGGCCAAAGGCGTTTTACCCGACAGTATTCCGGAATACCGCATTGAACTCCGGGAAACAATGGTGACCGACACCCTTGCCCATTACCTCTATGATAAAGGAACGACGTCAGGATTGCCCAGACATCTTGAAGGAGCACGCTACTATGCCCAATGGGCGGGCCTGCCAGATACCCTCGTTTCACGCGAACATGGACTTGGAGACTACAATGATGACTTACGGTCACGCTCGTATCTACTCAACGTGCTCGCCGGAGGATCAACCTATGTCCCCGACACATTAGGGCGCCATGTTCCAATCGAAATGCAGTTTGCACTGCATACAGATGCCGGTTTTCATCGCAACGGTTCCATATATGGTTCGCTTTCCATTGCAACACCCTACGATGATTATGGCAAAAAGGCATACAGAAGCGGCCTGGACCGCAAGGCATCCGAACGATATGCTACAAACATGCTTTCCCATGTCGCACAGGATTTATCGCGGACTTTCAATGTAAATTGGCCACAACGAGAGGTCAGAATCAAGAATTATTCCGAAACTCGAAGCCCTCAGGTCCCGTCTGTCATCCTCGAACTTCTGTCGCACCAGAACTTCCGCGACATGGTTTATGCCCACGACCCCAATTTTAAGTTCACTGCCGCACGCGCCATTTATAAGACAATCTTGCGTGAAATCTATTCGTCACACCAAGCCGGAGACCCCATTATCCAACCCCTGCCGGTAGAAGGTATGGGAGTACACCTCCGCGGGGGCAAGGCTTTAATACGGTGGACTGCGGTACGCGACAGTCTGGAACCCACGGCATGGCCTGACAACTTCGTACTTTACACACGGAAAGGACAGGACGACTGGGATAATGGTGTGCTGACAAACGGACGGACAAGTATGGAAATTCCCATACAACCTGGCGTACATTATCAGTTTAAGGTCACGGCTTTGAATGACGGTGGTGAGAGTTTTCCCTCCGAACCTGTCAGCATTTATCTCGCGGAACACGGAAATCGGGAAAAAATTCCCACAATACTTGTTGTTAATGGTTTCGACCGTTTGTCAGGACCTGCGCGTATTGAGGACTGTAATCGTTTGGGCTTCGACCTTGACGCTGACGTCGGCGTCAGTTATTTTGACAACATTTCCATCTCTGGGGCTCAACAAAATTTCTCCGTACAGCAGATGGGAACGGAAGGAACCCGCGCATTAGGATACTGCGGAGCGGAATATACCGGCATGAAACTGGCAGGAAACCGCTTCGACGGTATTGAACTTCACACCAATGACATCGTGGCATCATTCCCAAATGTCAACGTTGTATCACTCACACGTGCGGCATTCGATGAGTTGTCTTCCAACGACCTGCAAGCCTTTTCGCTGATAGATTATATCGGAGGACTTCAGGCTGATATGCCCCATAATTTGAAGAATTATAAAGTCTTTACGGAAAAGACCAAGGCATTGCTCCGTGCTTACAGCCAGAAGGGCGGTCCTCTCCTTGTCAGTGGTGCGCATCTTGGATGTCCGGGAGCGCATTCCGACAGTCTGCAACAAGTGATTGACGGTCAATTCCTTGCAGAAACGCTCCATGCTTCGTACCAAGCCGAAGTAGACCACAACCATTCCGGAACTTTCTTCGGCATGGGAATCGACATTCCTGTGTACAACAGACCGGGCGAAACGCATTATCCTTGTCAGCGTTCCGACATTCTCGAGCCCGTCGGCGACACTGCCTTTGCCGCATTCGCCTATTCTCCCAATGGTTTTGCGGCAGGCGTGGCCTGGACTTCCCCAGGACGAGGCATTACCATCGGATTTCCTATCGACTGTATCAGTGATATGAAGGTGCGACAGGCGGTCATGAAGGCTGCAATACAGTTCCTGATGTAAGGTTTCTGCTGATATACCATATTATCATATCGCTTTTCAAGATAATCACTACAAAAACACCATCCATAAAGCATGGCAACAATCGACGACAAGAAAATCATTTTTTCAATGGTTGGTCTGACAAAAACCATCAAGCAGACCAATAAAACCATTCTAAAGAACATCTATCTCAGTTTTTTTTACGGAGCTAAGATCGGCATTGTCGGTCTGAACGGAGCCGGAAAGTCCACACTTATGAAAATCATTGCCGGACTTGATAACGATTATCAAGGCAATGTAGTGTGGAGTCCCGGCTACAGTGTAGGCTATCTTCCGCAGGAACCTTACCTCGACAACACGAAAACCGTTCGTCAAGTTGTGGAGGAAGGCGTGCAGAACATCGTAGATGCTCTGGCCGAATATAATGCCATCAACGAAAAACTTGCCCTGCCCGAATACTATGAAGACCCGGACAAAATGCAGGCATGTTTTGACAGACTGGCAGAACTTCAGGACATTATTGACGCTACCGACGCATGGAACCTTGACAATCGTCTGGAACGTTCCATGGCCGCACTCCGATGTCCTGACCCCGAAACCACATGTGAACACCTTTCAGGTGGCGAACGCCGTCGCGTAGCGCTCTGCCGTCTGCTCCTCCAAAAGCCGGATGTCCTCCTCCTCGATGAGCCTACCAACCACCTCGATGCCGAGAGTATCGACTGGCTTGAGCAACATCTGCAGCAATATGAGGGCACTGTTATCTGCGTCACTCACGACCGTTACTTCCTCGATGATGTGGCAGGATGGATCCTCGAACTTGACCGCGGTGAGGGAATTCCTTGGAAGGGCAACTACTCCGGATGGCTCGAACAGAAGGCAACACGCATGGCCCAGGAGGAAAAGGTGGCATCAAAGCGCCGCAAATCCTTGGAACGCGAACTTGAATGGGTGCGTATGGCGCCCAAGGCACGCCAAGCAAAGGGTAAGGCACGTCTGAACTCCTACGAAAAGATGCTTGGAGAAGAAGAGCGCGAACGCGAAGCACGCCTCGAAATATTCATACCTAATGGTCCAAGACTTGGAAACAAGGTTATAGAAGCACAGCACGTCTGCAAGGCTTTCCCCGGTAGAGGCCAACTCTTCAGCGACCTGAATTTCACCCTTCCCCCCAATGGTATCATTGGTGTCATCGGACCTAATGGTGCCGGAAAAACAACACTTTTCCGCATGATTATGGGACTTGAAAGCGCTGATGCCGGTACTTTCGAGGTTGGTGAAACCGTACGTCTCGCCTACGTTGACCAACAACACCGCGACATTGATCCGGCAAAGACGGTCTACGAAGTTGTGTCTCAGGGTAACGAGACCCTCAGACTTGGCCAGCATGACATCAATGCGCGTGCCTATTTGAGCCGGTTCAACTTCTCAGGTGCCGACCAGGAAAAGAAATGCGGCGTACTCAGTGGTGGCGAACGCAACCGTCTGCACCTTGCCCTCGCTTTGAAACAGGAAGGGAATGTCCTGCTTCTCGACGAGCCGACCAATGATATCGACGTCAATACCCTCCGTGCCTTGGAAGAAGGTCTTGAGGCCTTTGCGGGATGTGCCGTCGTCATCAGCCACGACCGTTGGTTCCTCGACCGCATCTGTACGCATATCCTTGCCTTCGAAGGCGAAGGGAACGTCTATTTCTTCGAAGGTTCTTATACAGAATATGAGGCCCATAAGGCCCGTCGTCTGGGTATTGAGGAACCCCGACGCATCAAATATCGTGCATTGTCGTAATAAATGATAATGGTGAATGCGGTAGAATTTGAATTCTATTGCATTCACCTTTTTGTGCTTTTTCTGAAATTATGGAACAGTTTTTCCCAACAATTGAAGGGTTCAATCAGTTTTTGTTGACAATGAGCGGAATAGCCGTCATTGTTTTTGTCGCACTTTACTTCATCAATGCCGGGTATGGCATGATGTATTCCAAGCGCTGGGGACTCAGCGTCAACAACCGTTTGGGATGGATTCTTATGGAGTTTCCGTCCTTTATGGTTATGCTTGTGCTTTGGTTTTACTCGGCACGCCGCTTCGAAGTGGCTCCATTGGTATTCTTCCTTATCTTTGAAATCCATTATTTTCAGCGCACTTTCATCTTTCCGATGCTGATGCGAGGCACCAATCGTATGCCATTGCTTATCATCATCTTCGGATGGATGTTCAACATTTCCAACGCTTACATGCAAGGAGGCTGGATATTCTATATCGCTCCCGACAGCCTTTATACCACCGAATGGTTTACAAAACCCTGTTTCTGGGCAGGACTTCTGGTCTTCATTATCGGATTTTTCATCAACCTTCATAGCGACAATGTCATCCGCAACCTGCGTGCTCCCGGCGATACCCGCCACTATATCCCCCGCGGAGGCATGTACCGTTTTGTATCTTCTGCAAACTATCTCGGTGAGTTCCTCGAATGGGTGGGTTTTGCCATTCTCACATGGTCGGCGGCAGGTGCCGTATTCGCCATCTGGACATTCGCCAATCTGGCACCCCGGGCAGCGAAAATCCATAAGCGTTATACAGAAGAATTCGGCGAGGAATTCAAAAATCTTCGACTGAAACGTATGATTCCTTTTATATACTGATTCCCTAAAACTTGGCAGAAATTCCGCATTTTCCATAAAAGGACTCCGGGTTACAGCCATCATCCTGCCCTATCCGCCTGCGCATCATGCCGCATATTAGGGGAGATTGCCCCTATGGACTTACAACCCCGGACTGCCCCCCCTAAACATTTTTACGGGATTTTCAGCCAAAACCCTTTGTATAACATGTCAGAAAGTCTTCTTTTTACTCCTGTCACTATTGGTCCTGTAACCCTGCGTAACCGTACCATCCGTTCCGCAGCCTTTGAGGACATGTGCCCTGACAACCGTCCTTCCGAGCAACTGCGCAACTATCACATGTCCGTTTGCCGGGGAGGCGTGGGTATGACCACCATTGCCTACGCAGCGGTTACCCGTAGCGGCCTCTCGTTTGACAAACAATTATGGCTCCGACCTGAGATTGTCGGAGAACTCCGCGCGCTCACTGACGAGATACATTCCACAGGTGCCAAGGCATCCATCCAACTTGGCCACTGCGGAAACATGTCACATCCGAGCACAGCAGGGCAGATTCCCATATCAGCCTCAACGGGTTTCAACATTTACTCCCCCACCCTCGTACGCGGAATGCGGGATGAGGAGATCCGACAAATGGCTATTGAGTTCGGAAATGCCGTACGTCTGGCAAAAGACTCCGGATTTGATTGCGTAGAAATCCATGCCGGCCACGGATATCTCATCAGTCAGTTCCTCTCGCCCTACACAAATCACCGCAAAGACCGGTGGGGCGGACCGCTTGAGCGGCGAATGGACTTCATGCGCCTGTGCATTGAGGAGGTTTTACGCGCGGCAAACGGAGAAATTGCCGTAGTTGTCAAGACAAACATGCGCGACGGCTTCCGCGGCGGCAACGATCTTCCCGAAGGAATCCGTATCGCACAGGAACTGGAGACGCTCGGTGTCGACGGACTTGTGCTGACCGGTGGCTTCGTAAGCCGTGCTCCCATGTACGTCATGCGCGGCGAGATGCCCATTCAGACCATGACTCACTACATGGACTGCTGGTGGTTGAAGTACGGAGTACGATACGGTGGCGGACAAATGATGATAAAAAATGAACCGTACCACGACCTTTACTTCCTTGAAGACGCTCTGGAGGTTAGGAAATCCGTGAAACTTCCTCTGATTTATGTCGGAGGTTGTGTCTCAAGGTCAGGCATCGAACACGTACTTCACAATGGTTTCTGCGCCGTACAAATGGCCCGCGCACTTGTAAATGAGCCGGATTTCGTCAACCGTATGGCAGAAGGTGAGGAACGTTGCGGATGCGACCACGTCAATTACTGCATCGCCCGCATGTATTCCATTGATATGAAATGCCACAAGCACTGCACTGACCTTCCGCCGCGCATACAACGCGAGATAGAAGACATCAAACGCCGTGCTGAAAAGAGAGAAAAAAAGAACTGAAATGTTGTCATCCCATACAAAAGAACCCATGACTGCCCTCGTAACGGGTGCGTCAAGTGGTATCGGACTGGAGTTTTCCCGACAACTGGCAGCCATGGGACACCACCTGTTGCTCGTCAGTAACCAAGAGGAAGCGTTGCAACAGACACGCAAAGAACTGGAAGAAAGATATCCCGGACAGCATTTCCACTCCTATTTCATCGACCTCACGATAGCGGATGCTGCAGATGTTCTCTATGAATACTGCGAGAAGGAGGGGCTTGAAATCGACATTCTGGTGAACAATGCCGGAATCTTTTCCTTCAAAAAGGTCCTTGATACCTCGCCTTCCTACCTCAATCTCTACATCGACCTCCACATGCGGGCCGTAACACAGTTGTGCTACAGATTCGGACATGCCATGGCAAAGCGCCATAAGGGCTACATTCTGAACATGTCGTCCATGTCATGTTGGATGCCGATGCCGGGAATCGCCATGTATTCAGCCACAAAATCCTACATCCGTGTCCTTTCCCGCGCCCTTGCCCTCGAATTAAAAGAGGAGGGAGTGAGCGTCACCGTGGCTTGTCCCGGAGGAATTGCCACCGACCTTTTCGGACTTCCGCGCAACCTTCAGCGACTTGGTGTACGCCTTCAAGCGCTTGCGACACCACAGAAGTTCGTAAAGGGAGCCCTCAAAAGGATGTTCAAACGCAAGAAACAGTACGTCAACGGTTTCATCAACCACCTTGCTGTGTTCTTCGTACCAAGGCTTCCCGACTGTGTGGCAATGATTATTAAACACAAAATGCTCGACAAAAAATGACGGATTCCACCACAAAACCATTGTACATCGTCACAGGAGCAACCGGAGGCATCGGCGGTGCTGTGGCCGAAACGCTGGCACGCGAGGGGAAAGCGCTGATATTGGCATGTCGAAACCAGGTGGCTGCGGAGAAACTGGCTGAAAAAATTAAGGCGGAGACCCGAAACAGCGACATCCAAGCCCTGCACCTCGACCTCAGCAGTTTCGATGGCGTGCGTCAGTTTGTCGGAAATTTGCAGCAGACGCAGCGTCCCGTCGCCGCACTGCTCAACGTTGCCGGTGCCATGACACGGCGAAGCACACCTGACAAGTCCGGCATTGAACTCGACTATCAGGTGAATTGCCTGAGCACAGCCCTGCTCTCACGCCTCGTCGCACCGATGATTGTGAAAGGCGGACACATCGTTTTCACTACAAGCATCACGCGAAAAATATGGAGCCTGCCGCTTTCCTTCCCTCTTCACGAGCATTTTTCGCAACTCGGAACCTATGGTCGCAGCAAATTGGCCCTGACCATTTTCGCCCACCATCTTGCATCCGAACTCAGGGATATGGACATCCGGGTGGCTTGTGCCGACCCTGGCGTTGTGAATACAGGAATGATTACCATGCACCGCTGGTTTGATTTCCTGGCAGACATCTTTTTCCGACCTTTCATCAGTACGCCCATTCAAGGTGCACAACCGATGCTTCGCGCCTTGAAGGACAACCAGACGTGCAGACTCCACGCAGGAAAGAAGGGCTATCCTTTGACATTACGCGGCGAATGGGAGAAACGAAAAAAAGAAGTTGTCGCACTTGTTCCCCGCTCATAAAGGAAACATGGCATAAAGGACATCATTTACCGATGACTTTATGCCATGTTTTTTTGTTCTAATCGCAACGAAACTTATCCTGTTTTGCTGTAATCCATCTGTTACCCGCAACAAAATCAAGCACAAATTATCCGCCATCAATCTTCGACTTTCTGCACCTGAAAGGATATGTTTCTGCATACAAAGACACAGCAACAGCACTGTATGATAAAAGGTGCGGAGGTTTACATAAAAAACATCTGATGATTGTGAGATAAAGTTCAAATGTTTCCACGAGAAAGTCCGGAGGTTTTCATAAGGAAGTCCGGAGGTTTTCATAAGAAAGTCCGGATGTTTCCATGAGAAAGTCCGGAGGTTTCCTTGAGAAAGTCCGGAGGTTTGTGAGAAGAAATCACACACCTTCAGACAACGCCCTCGCATTCGTTCACGTCATGCCTCGCAAAAATCGGCTCTGAGAAGCGGACAAGCGAGTAAAAACAACAACAGCATGGCATAAAGATCATCGTCATTTGATGACTTTATGCCATGCTGTTTTTATGGTTTTCTCAAAGAAATCTCTGAAATTTACCGTCAAGCCTTATCGAGAGCATCGAGTTTATGATGGAAAACGTCGAAAATCGAAGTCTCGTTGATGGCGGAAATGACATAGTCGGCCATGGTTCCCTTCATGCCTTCGTCAAGACGTTTGAGGGCATCATGGAAGTCTGCCGCTTGAATAAGCATGTTCCTGCTGGTCTTTTTCTCCTTACCGGACTTCTCATCGAGTTCAATAAACACCAACTTTCCTTTGTACCATTTGTCGGCACTGTCCTCGATTGTCTCAAAGATTTCCGCATATCTCGCACGCGTAATGTTGGTCACCTCAAACTCTCCGCTGATGTAAGGCTTGAGTTCGTCGATGATTCTGCGTTCAGCCTCCGTGAAATTGAGGGCCTCGACGAGATAGGGTTCGGTGACTTTCTTCAAACCGCCGTCCTGCATGGTGCGGTCAAATTTTACTTTACATTCAAACCATTCTGACATGGTGGGTTGTTCTTTTTATGTATTTGTATTGAATTATAATGTACTTTCTGATGTGCCAACCAAGGGGTTGGTTCGGTGTGCGAAAGGATTTTACTGATGATTCTTTGAATCCATACCGAACTCCAAAGCCCAACTACGGATTCTTTCGAACCGACATCCGGAAAAACACCTTCGGAACGCGGCGGAAGCCATCACGCATGATGGCAGCACCAGTTGTCATGTAGAAGACTATTTCTTGATTTCTTTATAGTCGGCCGTGTAATACTTCCGCGTAGAATGTACGACGCTGTCACTTGTTGTCACATGATGTTCCAGGCAGAACGTAGAATCGGGCAACAAAGTCAACTCCAAATAACTGACATCCGTCAGTTCTATGCCAAGCAGACTGTCAGAAGATTCAATCAATGTGCTCTCACCACCGTAGCGATTGCCTACGATTGCCGGCATTCCGGCATCCATAAGGTCAATCATATCCATACGGGAATTGGTATCGAGCATGGGGATGACCGTGAGAGGCGCCAGGGTAAAGAACGTGATCAGGAATTTATCCATGGTTGTTTCGGACGTGTTTTTAACTGTTTGCAGCCTTCACCTTCCGGAAAAGATCGGAGGCAAAGATGAAACTGTTAAGTTTTTCATTGTCAGAATCCATCACCTGGTCCTTTGTTCCTTCCCATTCCTTCCGACCCTCATATATATATATAATGTGTTCACCGATTCCCATCACGGAATTCATATCATGAGTGTTGATGATAGTGGTGGTACCGAATTCGCGGGTTATGGAATGAATCAACTCATCAATGACGAGCGAGGTCTTAGGATCGAGTCCGGAATTCGGCTCATCGCAGAAGAGGTATTTGGGGTTGAGGGCGATGGCACGGGCAATGGCGACGCGTTTTTGCATACCTCCGGAAATTTCTCCTGGAAATTTAGCACCACTATCCGACAGATTGACACGGTCAAGGCAGAACTGCGCTCTGCGACGACGCTCCTTATAGTTCTCACCCGAGAACATATCAAGGGGGAACATCACGTTTTCGAGTACGGAAAGCGAATCGAAGAGTGCGGCACTTTGGAAAATCATTCCCATTTCACGGCGTAGCAACATGCGTTCGCTTTTGGTCATCGACACAAAATCGCGGTCATGATAAAGGATTTTACCGCCCGTAGGCTCGAAAAGCCCGACGATGCACTTCATCAAAACCGTCTTTCCCGAACCTGACTGTCCGATAATCAGGTTCGTCTTTCCCGATTCGAAGACTGTGGATATGCCTTTCAGCACCACCTTCTCATCGTCGAAAGTCTTACGGACATCTACTAATTCTATCATGATAACAGTCGTGTTAGGAAGATATCTGAGAAAAGTACAATCATACTGCTTGCAACCACAGCATCAGTCGACGCCTTACCGACCTCAACACTTCCGCCTTCTACGCGATAACCATAGTAAGCCGGAACGCTTGTGATGATGAATGCGAAGAAAAGACTCTTGACTACACCCATCCAGAAGAACCATGGACGGAAATCATATTGAAGTCCTTCGGTAAGATGTGCGGGAGTCAGGATGTGACCTATGTAGGCCGCAGCATAAGCACCCAGGATTCCGCTACACGTAGACAGGATAACGAGCAGCGGCATCATGGTAACCATTCCGGCTATTTTGGGAAGTATCAGATACGATGCACTGTTGACACCCATAATTTCAAGGGCGTCAATCTGTTGTGTGACACGCATTGTGCCGATTTCGGTGGCGATATTACTACCGACTTTACCGGAAAGTATCAAGCACATGATGCTGGAAGAGAACTCGAGAAGCATGATTTCGCGGGTCACGTAACCGCTTACCCAATGGGGCATCCACGCTGATTCAATGTTCATTTTTATTTGAATACAGATGACTGCTCCAATGAAAAAACTAACGATTAGCACAATGACTATGGAATCCACGCCAAGTTTTATCATCTCTTTCACGTATTGTTTCCAATACATGACAAACTTCTCCGGCACGGAAAAGACGCGTCCCATCAGCATAAGATAGCGGCCGAGGGCATGAAGGTAGGAGGAGAAGAGCACGTTGTTTTGTTTTTATATGAGGTTTGGACAGATTCTATGAAAACGATTTGATGGACGAATTCCTGATGAGGGTGAAAGTTTTTTAGTGGTAAAACGCTGCTTCGCATGGAAATCACGGAAAAACCGCTTACATTCACCACAAAACATCAATAAAGAAGCGGAAGACGCCTGTTCGTTTTTTTGTTAAAGCCTCGAAATAAGGGGAAGTTTCCGCCTTCAAATCTGGCAAATAATTTCCTCAAACATGAGGCCTTCATTTTTAATTTACCCCATCTGTAGAAAGCACGGTCCGCAGATTGGCGGGAGACTTTCTACAGACGGGATATACAAGTTCGCTTTATGCAGAGAAAAGGCCTGACAAACAAATCCGAAAGACTTGAACTTTATTTCTTTGAAGCCTGCAGACTTAACGCCACTTCAATGGCATTTTGCACGATTTCATTGCCAGGATAACCACCCTGCTGCAAGTTGGAGAAGGCTTCTGTTCCGTCTGCATTATATAATACGTAGGAAGGAATGCCGGGAATGCCAAGTGTTTGACAAAGATTGTTCCACTGTTCGCCGGTCAGACGATAGTGATCGCCATCAATTCCCTTGATCATCTGGCTCCAAGGCTCAAGAGGAGAGGACTCGCCGGTAATGTAAACGAATACCGCACCCTTGTCCATCAGGGCAGGTTTGATGGCATCAATCTGCGTCATGGCCATACGACAGGGGCCACACCACGTTGCCCAGAAGTCGATAAGTACGACCTTTCCGGCATAAGCGCTGCGGATTACCTGAAAAGCCTCAACACCGCTGAGCGCGGGATCAACAATCTTGACAACACTCTTTGTGTTTTCCTGCTGAACATTCTCAACTGTTTGCGGCGTTGTGCCGGACTTTGCACATCCAGTATATATACTTATGGACAACGCTACCATTAGGAACATCAACTTTTTCATACTTACTCTATAATTTATGGGGTTAAAATCGCCTGTCCTGTCAAAACCCTTGTAATTATAACCCCGCTGAAGAATGGGACACATGGCGTTTTGACTCTCGTCATCGACAAGACAGGACAATGAAGAATCAGGAAGTTTTAATGGCAAGCAACAAAAAATTGCCGCACAATTAAGCACGTTTTACGTAATTTTATCGGCGAAAGCATACGCAATCCTCCGAACAACATCCGGATTTTATCGGCGCAAGCACACGCAATCCTCCGAACAACGTCCAAAAAGGCAACGCGCTATTTTTCGGCAAAATTAAAACTTTTTGTTGAAAGATAATACACATTTGTACCATGAAAGGCCAAGCAAAAGGAAAAAAAAACTGAAATTTCCACATTTTCTGCGGAATAATAGGAGAATTGTAAAGTTTTTTATACTTTTGCACTTGGTATTCGACAATACAAATCACTAAAATATCCTTTCATACACATGAAGAAAATCTTCCTTTCTATCCTCGTTGCCACCGCAGCCTTCTTTGGAAGTGGTAGCGCAAAGGCACAGATTGCAGTAAACTTCACCGCTGAAGAGATGAATCCTGAGTACGCCGAACTGGCCAATTCTGTGATTCAGCAGCAGACATCTGACCCTGAAGCAGCCAACAAGACCTTCAAAAAACTTCTTGGCAAGGTGAAGAAGGACAAGGAACAGGCTGTTGCCGTCGGTAAGTTCTTCCTTGATAAGAACATCTATCCCTGCGCCAAGCAGTGTGCAAACATTGCGTACACCGTAGACCACACCTATGTTCCTGGACTCATGCTCAGTGTTGGAGTAAACCTTATGCGCCGCAACTATGGTGAGGCTGGTGCAAAACTTGACGAGATTCTTGCCAACGATCCCGACAACATCGAGGCTCTCCGTCTTAGCGCACGCGTTTACAAATATGTGAACCCCTATGCCGCAAAGGACATCCTCGGACAAATCATCGCCAAGGATCCTACCTATCTCGATGCTTATAAGCAACTTGGTGACATCGCATACCAACTTGAAGAATACAAAGATGCGTGCGCTGCCTTCAAAACATACTTCGACGGCACACCTAATCCCACCATTGACGACCTCCGTTCTGGAGAAAACTACCTCCTTTCCCTCATGAACCAGCAGGATGCCTACACCATGAAGGAAATGGCCATCAAACTTCTCCCCATCGATCCTAAGGACATGGTGGTTCGCCGTATGAAGTTCTTCGCCGACATGGACACCTATGACTATGCCGCCGCTAAGGAAGATATCGCATACATCACCAACCAAGAGTACAACGACACCCTCTATCTTTACCTCGATTATGTGTATGCTGCAAACTATGCTTCCGAGGTTGAGGAGAATCTTGAGCAGGCTGTCGAGTTCTACAAGAAGGGACTTGCCATCGACCCCACCAAGGCTACAGGTTACAAGGAGGTTGCTAATCTCTATCGTCGTCTGAAGAATCCCGCCGAAGGTGTTGCATACTATGAGAAGTACATCGAACTTCTTGGCGAAAAGGCCGACGAAGCCGACAAACTTGGTCTGGGTGTTTACCTCACCAACGTGAAGGACGCTATCCCCAACAAGGAGGATGGTACCGTTGACACCGAAGCCCGTCTTGCAATTATCCAGAAGGCTGACCCCTATTTCGAGGAATATATGAACGAACTTCCCGACAAATATCAGGGTCCGTTCTACCGTGCTAAACTCTGGATCCGCGACAATCAGGCTGCAGAAGATGAGCCCAAGATGTGGTACGAAAAGACACTTGAACTCATCAATGCCCTGCCTGCAGATGAGGCAGAAAAGGCACTCAACTACAAGAAGACTGCACTTACCTACCTCATGATCTATTATCTCAAGACCAATGACGACGCTACTTGCAAGACTTTTGTTGAGCAAATCCTTGCCATTGACCCTGCAGACAAACTTGCAAACCAAGTTAACTCCGTCCTCAACTAAACGGATTTCATGCCCGACATCAATGCTTCTTGCATGACGGCATGACACATCATAGCACCTTGCCCAATACATTTATTGAGCAAGGTGCTTCTTTTTTTCCCATTCAAGCACGTTCAACGCAAACTTGCTTGGTAATAGAACTTATAAGACCATACCTTCCCTGAGAGAAAACCACGCATTTATGAAACACCATTCAGCAACAGGTGATGAACACATCCGAACATGTTGTTAAGGTGTATTGATGTTACACGTAAATAAAGAAGTGTTCAGACAAGAAAAAACGGTTTTCACACCTTACTAATGTTGTTTGAAAGAAGATGATGATTATATTTTCGTAAAAGTTTGTTTCTCAATTCAATACGCATATTTTCTTGAATCTTTTGTAGAGTTTCAAAATCCTCCCTTATAAAGTCCAAAAGAATATAGGGGAAAGTGCCGTACTTTACAGCAGAAAGTGCCGTGAATTATCATAGAAAGTGTCGTGGTTTATCCTGGAAAGTGCCGTACTTTCCAAGAGGGAATACGGATGCTTCCTACCAAATCTTTTTAAGACGGGAGTGAGGGAATGTGGGGAAACATCTAATCACACAGAAAAATGATGCAGGACCAGCAAAACATTGCGCGGACATCATCTACGCAAACAAACCACATTTTGTACCTGAAAATGAAATAAAAGCATACAAATCCCAATAAACATGCGTATTCTTTACTGATACTTCAGTAAAAAAGCGTATTATTTTCTAAATTTGCACCGTATATCGACAAAATTTTACGCTGTTACAGACAGGGAGTGAACGTTATCACAACCACCTCACGTTAAAAACATGCCGGCAACACGCGGAGCGAAAAGCCGCGCGGGAATGTTGCCAATGCGCCTTTTGCCAGCAAAAAACATTTACAATCATACACACGTAAACCAACATTTAAGAAACAAGATGAAAAAAATCATTGCTCTATGGATGCTTCTGCTTGCCGCCTGCATCAGACTGTCGGCACAGAATGTCCCCACCTTCCAGTTGCAGCAGTACGACGACCTTTCCATCGTGAACCAGGTTTCGGACAACGGCAAATGGGCTATTGTGAAAGGTGCAACAACTGAACACCGCAAATCCGGTGTGATACGCATCATCAACACCGAAACAAAAGAGGTGACAATACTGAAGACCACCAGCGACACTGACGGTAAAGGCAAATACGTTGCCAACGACATCACCGATGATGGTCGCTTCGTGGTAGGTGGCTATAGCGGAATCTTTACCGACGACGGTTCGTACATGAACGGTCAGCCAGGCGTATTTGACATGGAAAACAAGACCTGGAAAAAGTTCAATCTGCCGCAAGGTTACACCTCCGGCTACGCCAACAGCATCACCCCCGATGGAAAATGGGCGGTAGGATTCTGCGAAGAGAACGCTGCAGACGTGATGAATTCCAATTCAAAAGGCCTGCTTTGGGATGTGGAGAGCGGTGAAATCGTCGAACTTGACGGACTTCCCCAAATGCCAGTGGACTATAATGCCAAGCAAGAAACCTATAGTGGCATCAGCGCCGACGGACGTTATATCATCATCTACGGCAATCAGAGTATCCGTCCTACGGCATTCCTTTACGATGTGCAGAACAAGACATCGGTAAAGGTGGGCGTCAACGGCAACAACGCCCCCGCGGACTTCCTGCAAATTGAGATGTGCCCCGTCATCAGTGGCAACGGTAAATTTCTCGCCTGCTCCATTCGTAACGTCAATGATGAGGTCTATACCATCCGTTATGACATAGAAACGCAGACATACCACAGTTTCAGCACCCTTGAAGAACAGGACATGTTTGCCGGACACATCGACAACGATGGCAACATCTATGCCTCTTCGCCCACCGGAACGCCGTTGCGCGAGTGGAAAGTCATGAACGATAACATCTGGTATCCCTTCTCGCTGATACTCAAGCAACGCTATAACATTGATTTTACCAAGGCTACCGGCTTTGAAAACACGGGAACTATGTGGGCAGGTTCCGCAGATGGTACCGTACTTGGCCCTATGGTCAGTCCGCAAGGCGACAGTTATATTGTGCGGATGCCGGAAAAAATGACCGACATCTGCCAGGGTATCGACCTTCTTCAGGACTATACCGTAAGTCCGGCACAGAACTCCGCCTTCAATTCCATGGAGAAAGTCACCCTCCGTTTCAGCCAACCCATCCAGGTTCTCGGAGGAAGCACAAGCGCCATGCTGAAAGACAGCAAAGGAAACACCGTCCGCAACTCCATAGGATTCAAGGAAGTCGCAACCGACGGCAACTCTCTCATTGTCACTTTCCGCGCCACAACCCTCACCAACGGCGAGAAATACCAGGTGGTCATCCCTGCCGGCACCCTCGCTTTGGCGACAAACGCCAGCAAGGTGAACAAGGAAATCACGCTCAACTACACCGGACGCGACAACGTTCCCGTGAAGGTTTCGAAGGTTTTCCCCGAGGATGGCGCCGAACTTTCCCGCATCGACAATACCAGCATATTCCCCGTCCTGACCTTCGACACCGATGTTCTCGTGAGCGACGACGCCAAATCGTCACTCATTGAGGTGGCGGAAGACGGTACGGAAACGCTGATTTCTGAACTGTATGTCCTTGCTCACAGCAGCGACAGCAAGAGTGTGGGACTCCTTCCCCGTACCACACAGTACCTTTATTTGGGTGCTGACTACAAAGTTATCCTCGAAGCCGGTTCTGTAACTGACGTGATGGGCAATGCTAAGACGGGCAATGAGGTCTTTACCATCCAATATTCCGGTAGTTACGAACGCTCCGTAAGCACCGATAATGCCGTTGTTTACGAAGAAGACTTCAACAACATCTCCATGGCGCTCGCCAATACGATGCGCTATGAGGGGGACCATCACACACCGATTGAGAATATGAAGGCCATGGAGTTCGATGCCGACAACCAGCCCTGGAACCTTTCCATACGCGAAACATTGGAAAGCACCGACATTTGTGCAGGTTCGCACTCCATGTACTCCCCTGCCGCGCAGAGCGACGACTGGATGGTGACCCCGCAAATCCTCATCCCCGACGCCTTCTGCACGCTTTCTTTCGATGCACAAAAGTACAAATCGGACAAGAATGACCGGCTGAAAGTGGTGGTATGGCCCTGCAATGAGAACATCAATGTTCTCAGCAAGAGCATCATCGACCGTATGAAGGAAGAGGGAAAAATCAGTGAATACGACCTCGACTGCGGAGAAACCGAAGACGGACTCTCGGGCGAATGGACCCATTATGCTGTCAATCTGGCAGAATATGCAGGAAAAAAGGTTTACATCGCCTTCTGGAACAACAACGAGGACCAAAGTATGGTGTTCGTTGATAACATTCTCGTAATGAGAAACCTGAAGTATCTCATGTCTTTCTCAAACAAAGAGATTGTCGTCAACCAGAAAGACATCGCCATCAGCGGCAAACTCACCTTCAACGACGAACTTCTGACCTTCAACAATCTGACCCTTACCCTCAACGACTCCGAAGGAAATGCCATTTCCACATACAGCCAGCAGGGAGAATTCAAGAAGAACGACGTCGTAAACTTCACTTTCGACGAGAAACTGCCGCTTGAAGTGGGTAGCGTCAACGAATATTCCATCACCGTACAGTTGGATGACTACACCGATGTAAAGAAGAATTACGTGCAGAATCTGACCTTCGAACCCGAAAAGCGCGTGGTATTGGAGGAAATGACCGGAACAACCTGTCCGAACTGTCCGCGCGGCATCCTTGCCATCGAGAACCTTGAGAAGATATTCGGCGACCGTTTCATCCCCATCTCCTATCATTGCTACACGGGCGACCCGTATTCCAACGGTCTGCTTGAGGACTATTGCCGCACAATGGGCCTCGTTGGCGCACCTACAGCCATGATACAACGTAACGGATACATCAGTTCTCCCATCGGAGAGGACGAACTTGGCAAGAGCATCTTCAGCAACGGCAGCGACCTTTGGCAGGACATCGTGAGCATGGAGATGGACGTTCCCACCTATATTGCCGTGAATGTACCCGACATTAACATCGATGAGCAGAGCAACTCCATAAACATGACTGTGGAAATTCAGAGTGCCCTGAACATGAAGAACCAATATATCAACGTTTTCCCCGTTGCTTTGGAGGATGGTCTCGTAAATATCCAGATGAACAACCTGTACAATTCCGAGGAAACCATCTTTGGTGAGTGGGGAAAAGGCGGAACTTACAGCAAATCTGTCAATGTCGGCATCGTACACAACGATGTTGCCCGCACCTATTGGGGCGAGATTACCGGCAGTTCCATCGGTTTCCCGCAAACACTTGAGGCCGGAAAGACCTACCAACAGGAACTTTCCCTGACCTATCCTTCAAACATCAGCGAGCGCAACAACGGCAAAATCGTTCTGATGTTCATGGAAGGCAACGAAGGAATCTTCCTCAATGCCATCACGGTTCCCTTCACCAGCAACACCTCTGTCGGAAATCTTACCGCCGATGAATCGGAAAAGATTGTGCTGAATGCCCAGAACGGAAACGTTGAAGCCCGTGCTGACGGCATGGTCACACTGAGCCTTTACAGCGCCGGAGGCCAACTTCTTGCCACCACCTCCGCCAATGCCAAGGCCAGCCTTGCGCTTAACGGATACAAGGGAATTGTGGTTGCCAAGGCGTTCACCGACAAGACATCTGTAAGCAAGAAGATTGCCTTCTGATGTCGCATGGATGTTCGCACCGGACATCATGGATGCAGGTATCGGAAACATCGGAACTTTCGACCACAAACATCGGAGGTTTCGACCACAAACATCGGAGGTTTCTTTCGTAAATCTCCGTAGTTTTTGAAGTTGCTTTCAACTATTTACACTTATAATGTGCGAATACCATATACACAAGGTCCACTGTAATGGTCCACGACTACGCTAAAAGCATCGAAAACTACGGAGATTCTACGGAAAAACCACAGAAGATGACTTGAAGGCGCGCGGACAAACACGCAACAATTGTTATTACTTACATATTACATCATTTATGAAATCTAACATTTTTTCCTTTAAGGCCATACGGAAAGCATTGCTTGTGCTGATGGCCTTCATGGGGCTCTCTGCCTATGCAGAATGGACTCCGTTGGAACTGGACCAACTCTATGAAGAGCCAAACATCTGGAACAATCAGACAGACTTCACGTTTACACCTACAGAAAGCGGTGTTCTGACTATATGGTCACAAGACGCCGTAATGCATGTTTACACAAAACTCAATGATGAAGGCACTGATATAGACTACGAAAGCCAAATTTCCAGTTTCGGTTATGCTTCCAACACTTGGGAAGGAACCACCTTCAGCAAACGTACAACATCGAATGTTGAAGCAGGAAAGACCGTTTATATTACCGGAGGAAAGGGCTTCAGCAAGGACATGAAGTTCCTTCTTTCCATGCAGGCTGGCGTGAATGAACTGAAAATCGTCAGTTGCAACCAACCGGTTGGCGAGATGTTCAACATCACAGACGAGCGTGACGGACAACTTGAATTGGAGTTTAACCTCCCTGCCACCGCAGATGATTGGGCAACACTTCAAATCAATGGTCACGAAACAAACGGGATTGAGACCCGCGTTGACGTGAACAGTGGCAAACTGTTATTCGAACTTAAGGACACTCTCTACAGTTGGATGCAGAAGGACTATTATACTGTTGGTGACAAAATGACGCTCACCATCACAGGACTCTGCTCAAAAACCGACAACAACATCAAGTATGGCACCGATGGAACATTGGTACTTGAATGGCTTGTTCCTGGAAAGCCTCACTACCTTCTCTCCGTCGAGGGAGCCGATCCTTTCAAGTCTTACTGGGCACCTGGGGATAAAGATGGCATCGTTACCCTTACTTTCGATTATCCTCTTATGACAAAGGAGAACGGACAGACCGCAAGCGCACTGATGCGAATCGGAAATGCCGAGATGGGAGATGCGTATGAAGGCTATCTCGACAGCGACAAAGTCACTGTTGATGGCGAGAAACTTTATATCGATTTTACCGGTGTTCGCCGCACGTATGACGACCTTGGCCTGAAAATGAAGTGGGGATCCATAGACGTGAAGGTGTACAATATCCTCATGGAAGACGGAACTTCCTCTTTTAATGAGAACAGCGGTAACTACGGATCTGCGTCATTCTCACGCGAATTTGTTGAAATCAAGAGCGACATCGCCACAGAATTCACTCCTCTTAGCGGTTCCAAACTTACCGAAAAGCAGTTCAAGGTCTACTTTTCTGAGAAGAACGCCTTCAAATTTGACGGTGTTGAACTCTATTTCCAGACCATGGAGGATGAGAAACGTATGATAGAAGTCACCGAAGGTATCACATTCGTTGAGGAAGGTGACAATGGTATCGAATACACCATCCCTGTTCCTGATGAGGTTTTCGAAGGAAAGAACATCAGAGTTAAGTTCATGAACGTAATCTCTTCTGATGGTTTAAACCATGACTTCGATGTTGTCTACAACCCGGGGCCGGAACTGGTAGATGATCTTTCCCCCGTTTCCCGCACCGTCAGCGATGGTGACGTACTGACTTCTCTGACCGACATCCGCCTTACCTTTGATGAAGATGTGAACATTGCCAGCAACGGCGTCCTTCCCATCTACGTTACCGACCTCACAACTCAGAAGCAGGTGGCTGCAAGCATTGCTGTCGACACCGAGAACACCAAGGTTGTGGTCATCACTCCCGAAGAAACACTTAAGGATTGCCACGAGTATGAGTTCCTGGTGAACTACAGTGTCATTGTAAACAACGAATATGTTGAGACCAATGGTAAGTACGGCCGCTACTATGTTGGCGACATTTTCAAGGTAACGCTCAATGCTCTGTACGGAAACTTCGACTTTACCGCCACTCCTCTTCCCGGTGCTACGGTCAGCAAACTGGAGAAAATCGCCATTTTCACCAAGGCTGGCGCCAATTTGACAACAGATCTCATCAGCCCCACACGTCGTGACGACCGCTTTGTATGGGTAGAAGACGAGACTGGTACCAAGGTTTCCGAATGCACCGTCAAGGACGACATCGTCGAAGGCTTCTCAATCAACCTCGAAACTCCCGTTGTTGAAACCGGAAAGTACTATGTTGTGCTTCAGGATTCCATATACAATATGGGTGAGGGCTACAATGTCGAAACCAATGATAGCGAAGTCCGCATCCCCTACAACGTGCTGAAGGCTCCTGAAAAGACCATCACCGTTACGGCGGTTGACCCCTCTTCCGAGTCAACTGTTGAGTCACTTGAGGAAATAAACCTTGTATTCTCTGAGTGGGTTTACGCTGATCAGTGCGCAGTAAGCGTACTTAACAAGTCGACATACGTGACCTATGACGCTGTTCTTACCGTAAATCCCAAAAATCGCTCCGTGGCAACCATCACGTTTGCCGACGGTTCCATCACCGAAGAAGGCTCCTATACCATCACAATCAAGGAAGCCAGCGTCGGCGACCAGCAATGGTTGGAGAGCGAATATATGACCGGTAAGACCAACAGCAGCATCAATCTCTACTATACCATCGCAAAATCCGGTAGTGGAGATGCCGACTTCTTCACCGTAGATCCCGCCAACAACAGTAACGTTGACGCACTCAGCCACATCAAGATTACGTTCAACGAAGACACCGGTATTGGAAATGGCTTGATTACCGTCAAGAAAGATGGTGAGCAAGTGGCGCGCATCGATGCCAGCATGGACGATGATTGGGATAACGTTCGCGATTATCACATCTATTATACTGCGACAGAAGATGGTGTTTATACGTTCGAAGTACCCGAAGGATACTTCCTTAATGCCATCGGAAGCGCGCATCCCGCATTCACACTTACGTACACAGTCGGTCAATCTTCCGTAACTACCGACTACACTACCGACCCCGCGAACAACAGCACCGTGAATTCTCTCCACATTATACACGTATGGAGCAACACAGTATCCGAGATGGCTTGTGGCAGTGGTAAGATCATTCTCAAGCGCGATGGCGTAGAACTCGAAAAAATCAGCGACAGCACATGGGGCAATGATATGAACGAACTCATCGTAACCACGTCAAAAGAATACACGGAATCCGGCATTTACACCATGGAAGTTCCCGAAGGATTCTTCCTCGGAGGCATGGGTGACGAACTCCCCGCTGCGACCTTCCAATGGACAATCGCGGGAAGTGATAGCGGCATCAGCGACATTACCGTCAACGGCAAGCAGGTAATCTTCACCATCGATGGCCGTCATGCTGATGATAAGCAGCAAGGCATTGTCATTGAAAATGGCAAGAAAATCATTCGCTAACACCGTGAAAGACCCTAAAAAGGTCTGAAGTTCATATTAGCGGAGAGAGAGTCTGACAGATTTTCTCTCCGCTTTTTTTATGTAAAAGAGCACCGGAATGATACGGAAACTCAGGATTAAAGTCCGAGAATCCTCCGTAATAAAAACGTGGACAACAAGCCTTATCTCATCACATTACAAGAAGTCATGAAGGCTTTTTAGCCCTTATTCGATATTTTATTGCCGTTTTTCAGACCACCTCTTTCCGTTTTTCCGTAAATTTGCACAGGATTTCAACGATGTATTCATTGTAATCACAAAAAGGGAAACCGATTTTCAACAAAGAGAACACAAGCAACAATGGAATATCTCTCAAAGGAATGTTACGAAAAACTCGTAGCAGAACTGAACGAACTGGTGAATGTTGAGTTACCGAAAGTGAAAAACGAAATTGCCGAGGCCCGTGATAAAGGCGACCTTAGCGAGAATTTTGAGTACCATGCCGCAAAACGCGAACAGGCAAAACTCCTCGGAAAGATACGTTTCAAGCAGCGTGTGCTCCAGTTCGCCCGCGTAATGGATACCTCAAACCTCGGTGATGACGTGGTAGGACTCTTCCGGAAAGTGGTGATTTCGAACGTGGTCAACGGCTCCAAAATGGAATATACCATCGTCAATCCCCATGAGGCGAACCTTAAAGAGGGGAAGATTTCCATCAAATCGCCCATCGCCAAGGCCCTCGTGGGCAAGAAAGCCGGTGAAGAAGTGGAGGTGGAAGTCCCCGCAGGAAAGGTAAAACTGAAGATTGAGAGCATCAGTATCTGACATCTTCTGCCCTAAAACCCACCATTATTTGGCATTCCTTTCCTATCATTGTCCCATACCGCCTTCTGACAAACGGGCATAAAACTTCAGCGAAACAAAACAAAACACTGGGAAACATCTCCTTTTCAACACCCCAAGCACAATGAAAATCGTACTAGCATTCGACTCTTTCAAAGGCTGTATGAGCGCTTCCGATGCCTGTCAGGCGGCAGTTTCGGGCATTCATTCCGCCCTACCCTATGCCGAAATCACGATGATTCCACTCAGCGATGGCGGTGAAGGATTGGTGAACTGCGTACGGAAGATGTTGCCCACACGCCATATCAGCCTTCAGGTTCACGGACCGCTGATGGAAATGCGCGAAGCCTCCTATGCCCTATCTCCCGACGGCCGAACGGCATACATGGAGATGGCGGCGGCAAGTGGCCTTACACTTGTACCCGAAGAACAGCGGAATCCTCTCAAAACCACAACGTATGGCGTTGGAGAGATGATGGCCGATGCCATAAGACGCGGATGTTCGACCATCATAATGGGCATTGGCGGCAGCGCTACCTGCGATGCCGGAAAGGGAATGCTCAAGGCTTTGGATGACCTTTGTCCGAAGCGTAAATGCAAGATCATTGTGGCATGCGATGTCACAAACCCGCTTTACGGACCGGAAGGTGCCGCATACGTCTACGGACCACAGAAGGGAGCATCGCCCGAACAAGTGGAGATTTTGGACCGACGCCTCCGTGAATTTGCCCTCGAAACCGAGCGCGCCGGCATCGCTACTCCCGAACTTGCCGCTTTTCCCGGCACAGGTGCGGCAGGTGGTCTCGGATATGCCCTACTCGCTTATCTGAAGGCTGAACTGCACTCCGGCATCGATATTGTCCTCAATCTCGCAGACTTTGACCGGATTCTCCAAAACACCGACCTCGTCATTACCGGTGAGGGCCGGTCCGACCGCCAGACCTTGATGGGGAAAGTGCCGCACGGTGTGCTGAAGCGTGCCCGAAAAGCCGGGGTTCCTGTATGGCTGATTTCAGGCAGCATTGCGGACAATGACGGCTCGCTCAAACGGATTTTCAACCTCATTGACTCCATCAACCGACACGATCATCGGCCACTTTCCGTCCTGATGCGCCGCGATGTTGCCCAAAAGAACCTTGAAACAACCATAAAGGACTGTCTTCTCAAAACCAATCTCCGGGGGTTACCAGTCATTCGTCAAACCACCGTGGAGGATATTCCGCGTCTGCTCGAAATTTTCGCTATCGCCCGCCAATTCATGGCCGGAAGCGGCAATCCCAACCAATGGAACGCTGACTATCCAAGTGCGGAACTTCTGAGGCAAGACATCGCAAGCGGCGACAGTTACGTCGTGCTGAAAGACTGCCAGGAAGGGGATGATGCCGCTTTCATGACCGGAGAAACAATGCCGGATGACGCAAAGGATGGTGGCAAATCCATTGTTGCCACTTTCGTCTTGCGCGGAGGAAACGACCCGACATACAACTTCATCTACGGCGGAGCATGGCCCAATGATGCTCCTTATGCTACCATCCACCGCATAGCCAGCAGCGGAAAACAAAAGGGAATACTGCACCTTGCCATGCAATTCGCACTACATTCATATCGAAACATCCGCATCGACACCCACCGCGACAACGTAGTCATGCGTAACGCCATCGAAAAGGAAGGCTTCAAATACTGCGGCGTCATCCATTGTTGGTCGGGCGATGAACGCTTGGCATATCAGTTTTCAGCACGGACAGAGCAGCAGACGTAAGGCGGAGAAACAAGGGAACCTCTTCCTGTCATCTACAAAAAAAATGAAGAACAGCGGCACATCTCGCCAAAACAAAGGAGAGATGTGCCGCTGTCGCACGTATAAACCATTGGATATATACAGAAGTCTTTCGAGACAAAGACAAAAAAACATATCGGATGCCTCCGATACATTTACCATGTTTCTTTCATGCTTGACTTATCGTCTTCTGAAAACATGAAGAAGAAACATGCGGAAACGACCATTAAAGGTGGTTCGTCTCATCGGGGAATACCACTGTCGGTTCCCAATTCCGTGCCTCTTCGGGCGTCATGTCTGCGTATGCCATGATGATAACCTCGTCACCGACCTGACATTTCCGCGCAGCAGCGCCGTTCAAACACACGCATCCGGTGCCACGAGGACCGCGGATGACATAGGTTTCAATGCGTTCGCCATTCATATTGTTCACAATATGCACATGTTCATGCGGCAGAATGCCTGCGGCATCCATAAGGTCTTCATCAATGGTGATGCTACCCATATAATGAAGATTGGCTTCGGTAATGGTAGCGCAGTGAATTTTCGATTTCAGTATGCTGAGGGTCATGATTTGAATGTATGTGTGTAAGGGCGGAAAAAGCAAGACATGCATTTGCAAATGCCCCGACATCGTTTGCCGGAACTTTACTGATGTAAGGTGTAAAAACCAATGGCTTTCAAGCAGAAGAAAGTTCTTCAACCACCGTTCCATTGCAGGATGTCGCAATTTTCAACGTGCAAATTTAGATGTTTTTTCTTGGGCAAAATACATAAATTTGGAAAAATTTTAGAATTTCATTTGAATTCTCAATATAAAACAGACCTTTGCCGCATTAGAATTTCAAACGATAAGGGTAAAACCGTCCGAAAATGTGCTACGGAAACGCTGATTTATGATTTCCAGGAAGCCGGATTCCCAGATACAGCAGAACGATGATAAGGACAACGGAAACCGATTGGGAAGCGAATGTCTTCTGTTCCTCAAAACGAACATATACGCCATTATATGTCGAGAAAACAACGGACTGCATTCCTCAATTCTGAAACGCATGAACGTTTTGTCGGGGATATTTGGAAGTAAATTGTAACATTCGATTTCGATGTACTGACACGCGTTCTTACCGTTGCAGGTTCTTGTAAAAAAAAGTACGGCACTTTTAATGAAAAACATCGGCATTTTTCATCGGAAAGTTCCGCACTTTATGCCATAAAGTTCCGCACTTTCTAAAAGAGATTGCCGATACGGGGATTCAACACAACCGCACACGGGAGGAAAAACACATGACATCGCCTGAAACAGCATGGAGGAATTAGCGGATTTATGCCTGACTATCAAGAACTTACAACAACGATTCTATAACACAAACTTGGACTGAAGACAACAGATGTTCCAGATAAATGCGAGGAAGGACGGGCAAGCGCGAGCAACCGCATAAAACGATTGAGGTAGTTCTATTTGAAAAATAATTCGTAATTTTGCACCATTCCTGCCCCCGCCCTCATACGGGGCCATTGAAAAAACGGCATAACTTCCCCATGAACACCATCACCCCAAGTCTGATAGACTTTATCGAAACCGACATCATTCCGCAATACGCACATTTTGACTCCGCACATCGCGAGGAGCATGTACGCAGCGTCATTGCAGGAAGTTTGAAATTGGCGCCTCTCTACCCCGTAAACATCGATATGGTGTACGCCATTGCGGCATACCACGACCTCGGGATGTGTGAGGAGAGGGCAACACACCACCTCGTTTCAGGGCGTATGGTCAGGAGCGACAAGCGCCTAAAACAATGGTTCACCACCGAGGAAATAGCAATAATTGCAGAGGCTGTGGAGGACCATCGCGCATCGTCGGACCACAAACCTCGAAGCATCTACGGCAAGATTGTCGCAGAGGCTGACAGAATCATCGAACCCGCAACCATCATCCGGCGGACCGTGCAGTACGGATTGTGCCACTATCCGCATCTCAAACGCGAGGAGCACATCGCACGGGCATTGGAGCATCTCGACGAAAAGTATGCGGAAGGGGGATATCTGAAACTATGGATTCCGGAATCTTCAAACGCGGAACGCTTGCGTGAACTGCAGGAAATCATCAGGAACAGAGCGGAAATCAGACGCATCGTGGCGGAGATTTTCGACATGGAAACAGCAACGGAAGGAGAGAACCTGACGCAGTCCACGGCAACGAAAACGACAGATTGAAATGAAAGACTTTGCAGCCATTGACTTTGAGACCGCCAACGCCGAACCCACAAGCGTGTGCGCCGTGGGAATTGTTGTGGTAAAGAATTGTGAGATTACGGATTCTTTCTATTCACTTATCCGTCCCGTGCCGGAATACCACAATTATTGGTGTACGAGAGTGCATGGTCTGACAGAAGAAGACACGTGCGATGCTCCGGTCTTTCCCGAAGTCTGGGCACAGATAGCACCGAAAATCGAGGGGCTACCACTGGTGGCACATAACAAGAGTTTCGACGAACATTGCCTGAGAAGCGTATTCCGCTGCTACCGTATGGACTATCCCGACTACGAATTCCATTGTACGCTACAGAAATCGCGGCGGGTCTGGCCCTACGGTCACCACAATCTTGACATCATTGCCGAACGTTGCGGTTACGATTTGCGGCAACATCACCATGCCTTAGCGGATGCCGAAGCGTGTGCAGCCATTGCCATCAAACTCTTCAACACGGAGGACGACCCATGGTTTTGGGAAACTTCGGAATTCGTATTCCGCAAATTGCAGGAAAACGGCGAAGCCCTTAAGGCTGATACGCTGGCAGAAGTGATGAAGATGGAACGGAAAGCCATTGACAATGCCTTAAAGCAACTCAAAAAAGACGGAAAAGTGTATTCGCCTAAGCGGGGATATTATGCCGCAGTACGTGATAATTTGACGGAAACAGCGGAAACTACTAACAAAAACAGGGAAGATTAGGAATCGGAAGAACTGGAAAATACAGAACAAATGCCGTACGTACAGATTGAAAACAGGGGAACGTACATAAAAAAAAGGGAGCGGAAATGCTCCCTTTTTCCGTATTTACGAGAATGATTTACGGATATGTCATACTTGATTTTACGCAGTTTTACGATGGATTATACGCGGAAAAAACCGCAACATGCGAGAATCCCGACGTCAATGCGGCATTATGAGTGGAACTTGTCCATTACATTCGCTGGCGGGCGTTGGTTTTCAAGTTCGTTTTTCATGAAATCCATATAAGGTGCTGCGTGTTCAAAAAACATGCGATAGCCCTTGCAGAGATAGTTGAGTCCGTAGTTTCCGTACTTGTCAGTGAGGAAACGGTTCTTCGGACATTCGCCATGACAGGCAAAAAGATAGCGGCATTCCTTACACTGCTGCGGCAGCATCTGCAGTTTCATCCGCGAAAAAGCATTCTGCTGCTCGGAATACATCATCTCAGCCATCGTCTTCTGACGGAGATTTCCCAAACGATGCTCGGGATAAACGAAGTGGTCGCAGGAGTAGACATCGCCGTTGAACTCCATCACGCCGGCATGCCCACACTCCTTCGACAAGTTGCAGACACCCGGAGACTGGCCTACCCAGTTGGCAAGTGTGGCATCGAAGACCTGAACGAAGTAGTTTCCGACATCATGACGCACCCATTCGTCGAAGATGGTGCAAAGGAAAGTACCCCATTGCTCAGGCGTGACGGAAAAATCAGCAAGTCCGGCCTCATCACCTTGCATACCCGGCGCCAGCATAAGTCCGTCATTTCTGTTGACAACGCGCTCCACAATAGGTGAGAACTGGATATAATGACATCCGATTTCCTTGAAAAAATGATAGAAATCAAGGGGGTAATCAGCATTGAAATCGTTGACCACAGCCAAAGCATTCCATTCAACGCCATGACGATTGAGGAGATTTATGCCATGCATCACCTTGTGAAAGGTGGGCTTTCCCGCAGCGGTGCGCCTGTATTCATCGTGAAATTCCTGCGGACCATCGATGGATACACCTACAAGAAAGTTGTTTTGACGGAAAAACACGCACCATTCATCGGTCAACAACGTAGCATTCGTCTGGATAGAATTGTCTATCTGACGGCCTCCAGCGTATTTCCGCTGCAGTTCAAGGGCACGACGATAGAAAGAGATGGGACGCATCAGCGTCTCACCACCGTGCCAGGTAAAAAGAACATTGGGAGTGGTTTGGGATTCTATGTATTCTTTGATGAATTTCTCCAACAATTCATCTGAAATCACGTGCTGCCGGACATCGGAATACAGTTTTTCCTTCTCCAAATAATAGCAGTATTTGCACCGAAGATTGCACAGCGAGCCGGCAGGCTTCAGCATAACGTACATTGGACGCGAGAAAGGGAAACCGGTTTTCATGTGTTTTTCAATGAAAAAAGTGGGGGCTATAAACCAGTCTGCAGGGTATTCTCTGTAAAATTGTCTATAGCACCCACCGGAAATGTTTGGGATTTAGGAGGGGAAGGACGGCATCAGAAGTACCGACTTCCAAAGGATGCAGCACGCTTGCTGCGGAAAAAACGGCATAGGGAGCGGCTATCAGACCGATACTGCGGCCTTGATATGGGGATAAGGATTGTAGTCCTCAAGGGTAAAGTCCTCGAATTTGAAACTGAAAATATCCTTTACTTCTGGGTTAATGACCATTTTCGGCAATGCTCTTGGCGTTCGAGTCAGTTGTAAACGTGCCTGTTCCAAGTGGTTGAGATAGAGGTGAGTATCACCAGTTGTATGGATAAATTCCCCTGGTTTCAGCCCACATACCTGCGCCATCATCATCAAAAGAAGCGCATAGGACGCAATATTGAAGGGTACACCCAGGAAAGTGTCGGCAGAACGTTGGTAAAGTTGGAGAGAAAGACGGCCATCGGCAACATAGAACTGGAAGAGACAATGGCAAGGAGGCAAGGCCATTTCATCGACTTCTGCGGGATTCCATGCCGTCACCATCATGCGTCGGCTATCAGGATGGTTGCGAATCAGGTCGACAACTTGCGCTATCTGGTCAATGGTTTTGCCGTCCTTTGCAGGCCAGGAACGCCACTGATGACCATAGACAGGCCCGAGATCACCGGTCAGAGGGTCAGCCCATTCATCCCAAATGCTCACTCCGTGTTCCTGTAAATACCGCACATTCGTATCGCCGGCAAGGAACCAGAGCAATTCATGTATGATACTTTTCAGGTGAAGTTTCTTAGTTGTCAGCAGAGGAAAGCCGTCTGCAAGGTCGAAACGCATCTGATTTCCGAAAATACTACGGGTTCCTGTGCCTGTACGGTCGGTCTTTTCCACACCGTCGCGTAGGATATGATCGAGAAGATCGAGGTATTGTTTCATGGTAATTTCCCTTATTGTTACTGCTTTATACAGTATTTATTGCTGCTTTATATAGCGTTGCTGATGATTTTTACAGCGCTTGCTGATGATTTTTACAGTATTTATTACTGCTTTATATAGCGTTTGCTGATGATTTTTACAGCGCTTGCTGATGATTTTTACAGTATTTATTACTGCTTTATATAGCGTTTGCTGATGATTTTTACAGCGTTTGTTACTGTCAGAAGCCCTGAATGATAAATACAACGTCAAGGATTTTGTCCGGCTTTTTCAAGTCTCAGGCATTATATACAAAGAGGAATGCGATGATGTTTACCAACCATCCGGCCACGCAACAGCCTATTGCAAGACGTTCGCGCGCCCATCCCCAAGCGAAAACGCTGATGAAAAAGAGGACAATGGGCACAATCCAAAGCAACTGGGTAAAGAGATAGATGATGAAACTCCAAAACATGGAGTCGACATCACCAAAAGGATGGATGCCGCCGAACATGAAGAATATCATCAAAACCATGGCAATGATGATGCTTGGAAAGTTGATGGCGAGAAACCATTTGGGGTACTGGCTCATAGAAAATACGCTGTTTCAGATGGAACACTACGGATTATTTGCAATGACAACCCTCTTCATAGAACTTCGAAAAGTCGCCATTGAAGCGTCGGGCAAGGGCAGGATCAGTACTCATCGCAGCAGAAAAATCATCAAAAGCGCCGCGAAGATTCTTTAATTTATAGGCAATGGCGCCCCGACGCAACAATAATTGCGCACGAAAACTCCGTTCTGTTTCCGGCAAAAGTTGCAAAGCGACATTGTAAATGTTCTGTGCGAGGTCGAATTGTCCGCTCTTTTCAAACGAAATAGCCTGCTCAAACATTTCCTGAAAATAATCCTTTTCCATGATTCTTCTTGAGGCTTCTTATTGAATTATTTGGCAGATGAATAAGATTTCTTGGTCATAAGGCAAAATGGTTTTGTCAAAAAGCGGAGATATATTTGTCTAAAGACAAAGAAGGAGTTGCGAATAGACTGAAATATATTTGTCTAAAGACAAAGAAGGCGTTGCGAATAGACTGGAATATATTGGTCTAAAGACAGAGAAACCTTTGCTAAAAGACGAACAATCATTCGTCAAAAGAGAAAAACATTTGGCCAAATGACATGGATTTCTTAGTCAAAAGAGTGGGCATAAGCCACCATTTTCACAGCGGTAAGGGCAAATTCCGCTCCTTTGTTCAAACGATGGGCACGCTCCAACGCCTGTCCTTCGTTATTAACCGTGAGGACTCCGTTGATAACTGGTATCTTTCCGTCGAGGTTAAGATGGACAAGTCCTTCTGTGGTTCCAGAGCAAATGTAGTCAAAGTGCGGAGTATCGCCACGAATAACACAGCCAAGTGCGATGATGGCATCGATATATCCATGCTGTGCCATACGGGAACATCCATAGACAAGTTCAAAACTTCCGGGCACACGACGCACACTGATGCTGGCATCGCTTACGCCACATGATTTCAAGGCATCCAAGGCTCCTTCAAGAAGAGCGTCGGTGATGTGACGGTTCCATTCCGTAACAATGATACCGAAACGCATGTTACTGGCATCGGGAAGTTCGCCAGGATTTTGCAATAAAGAGTAGTCTGACATGATGAAAAAAACGAAAAAAAGTTTGCTTCCACCGGAATTCTGCAGAAACAAACTTTTATGTTTTGGTATAACTTCTAAATGGTTGGTTGATAGAATCAGGCAAGTTCTCAAAACCATCAACTTACCTTAAAGATGGATGCCTTTGCTTTACGATGCGAAGACTTCGGAAGATGCGGACAGAAGGAATCACCATGAACACATCATCCTTTTGGTCTTTGCCGGAAAAGCATCCAACCTTTTTTAGAAAAAGTCTTACTTTGTGCGCTCGATATATTTGTCAATTTCTGCACCGATGACCACACCATTGTTGTCATTAACGTTGCAATACTGACTGGTAGGATAGTTCTTCTTGATGTCAGTATAGATGTTGTGAGCGTCTTCCTTCTTGTTTTGGCTTTCAAGGATCTGGGCAGCCTGAATGAGGAAGATGGGGCTGAGGGCAGCATTGTCGGCATGTTTGGCCGCCTTCTTGAATGTATCGACCGCTTTATCCAACTGTCCGTCGGTAGCATAGCAACTTGCGAGAGCGGCAATGCCGTTGGCGGAGATGGTAGTGTCATCCTTAGGAGAGAAAGCCTCAAGATGTTCGATAGCCTTCTTCACATCACCCTGACGATAATAGCAGATACCTGCATAGAGATGTGCGGCATTTGCAGCGTCAGTAAAGGAATATTCCTTGGCAATTGCCACATAACCCTTGAAAGCATCCTTGCCGGTATTGGCGGTATCACCCTTGAGGGCGAGGTCAAACTGTCCGGCTGCGAAATACTTTTCTCCGAGTGCGATCTGAGCCTGTGCGGCATCCTCGCGGTTGGTCATCCAACGATTTCCTCCGAACCATGCGAGAACGATGACAATGATGGCGACGAAACCGATAAGAAGTGGCTTCTTGTAGGTGTTGATGAACTTCTCTGATTTGGTGAGTGCTACCTCGATGTCGAGGGGTTGTGCAGAATTGTTTGTAGACATTTTATGTTTTATTTCTGATTTACATTGGTTTTCATTCACTGCCAAAGGCGGTATTTTATACGCGATATCCGGCGGTTCCGATGAGAGGAATCCGAAGAATATGGTGCATAAATCGGTGGCAAAGTTACAGAAAATTGTTCGAACAATGAATTGTTTCTCCATTTTTTTTCATTTTCACGCGAAATTTTCACGTTAAATGCTTGAAGTGTGACGGTTAGATATTACTTTTGCGGTAAGTTTTGTCGGCTTTCAACATCAGGGCTCTGCGACAAAGATGCTGAAAATCACCGATTTTTTCATCAATTTTCTATGACTCTCGAACAACTCTCCATATTAAATTATAAGAACATCGCCGAAGCAACCCTTACATTTTCACCGAATGTCAACTGCCTGATTGGCGACAATGGAATGGGAAAGACCAACGTTTTGGATGCCATTTACTACCTGTCGTTCTGCAAAAGCACCACGATGCAGCCCGACAATATGACCATGAAACACGACTCGGACGTCATGATGATACAAGGTCATTACACGGGACTTGTCGACGAGAAAGAGGTGATAACCTGTGGGTTGAAGCGGGGGCAACGGAAGCATTTCAAGCGTAATGACAAGGAATATAAGCGCCTTTCGGAGCATATGGGGCTGATTCCGCTCGTCATGATTTCCCCTTCCGACTCCTCGCTTATCACGGGAGGGAGTGAGGAGAGACGGCGTTTCCTCGACATTGTCATCAGCCAGACGAACCCCGTTTATCTGGAAGCACTCATCCGTTATGGGAAAAGCCTGCAACAACGCAACGCTCTATTGAAGCAGGAAGACGAACCCGACTGGGGGCTTTGCGAGGTGTTGGAGATGATGATGGCGGCAGATGCGGACATCATCTATGAGACCCGGCGGAAAATGGTGGAGGACTACTGCCCCATTTTCCAGGAACTTTACAGCAAACTCTGCAACAACACACACGAGGAAGTCTCGCTGCGTCTTGAAAGTCATGGCGAACGTGGCAATCTTTTGCCCATACTTCAATCGTGGCGCGAGCGCGAACGCATCGTCGGATATACGCTCCACGGCCCACACAAGGACAACCTTGACCTGACGCTCAACGGATACAGCATCCGAAAAGAAGGGAGTCAAGGACAGACGAAGACCTATTTCATAGCCATGAAACTCGCACAATTCCTATATCTGAAATCGTGCGGTCGATGCCAAACTCCAATACTTCTCCTCGACGACATCTTCGACAAACTCGATGCCGGACGCGTGGCGCGCATCGTTGACTACGTCAGTGGCGACGACTTCGGCCAAATCTTCATTACTGATACCAACCGTGAACATCTCGACAGTATCCTTGACCAGACGCAGCGCGACTATCGTTTGTTCAGCGTTTCACACGGGTGCGTGACGGAAATACCGCACGAATCACGGTCATAACACGCAGGAACAAAGCCGGTTATGCCATCTTTTATCTTTAAGAGGCCGAAACGATAAAGATAAAATCCACCACAACCAACCAGAACAAAAAGCACAGAAAGGTATATGGAACGCAAAAAAGCACAATCCGTCACCGACGTCACACTTCATTTCCTCCGCGAAATGGGGTTGGAGACTCCGCTTTTGCAGCACCGGTTGTTGCAGGCGTGGCCAAAAATTGTGGGTGAAACGTATGCGCAACGCACGAAAGCACTGGAAATCCGCAATCAAACTCTCCTCGTTGCCGCCGACTCCCCATCGCTTTGCGCCCATCTCTCGATGCACCGCTCCGTTCTTGTGGCAAGCCTCAACCACGAAGTAGAGGGATTTATCATCAGCGACATCAAGTTCGTGCCGTCACTTGAAACGAAAAGTTAGGGAAAGGCATTGGGAAAAAACGGGAGACGGCAAGCAGCAACGTCATGTTTTGGCGCCCTCAAAGCGCAAGGACGCGTAGCCAAATTCCCTCCCTTACAGCAAACTTTTGAAGAGATTCCACCACCCTTTCCCACAGATTTACATCAGCACAACTTTGGTTCATCCGAAGATTATCCGCTTTTTCTCTAAAAATCATAAGACAACAAAGGCCCCAACGCTCCGGAATTCCGGTAAACGTTGGGGGCGTTTTTTATTGCAAGGCTCGTTACTGGTGTCACACACCAAAGAGACTTCCCGCTCGATGCCTGAAGCCCTCTCGGAAATACATCGGAAGTTTGCGAAAGAAAGTTCCGAGGTTTATGAAGGAATGTACCGAGGTTTATGAAGGAATGTACCGAGGTTTTTTATGCGATGCTTCGTGGCTTGTTACAGAAAATCTGTCATTTGATTGCAAGACCGCAGACTGACTTTATCCGAGTACCGGCAATTCATATCCGATGGCTCCCTCAACGGCATAAAGCAGGCTTGAACGAGCCTTGACATCCATCCCGGGATTGTCGGCTTTGACATCGACGACACTCTTTATTTTTGACGTAACCTCTTGCGGAAGAATCTCGCAGGCAATGAGACTTTCAAAGCGGGTTTCGGTCAATTTCTTTCCACTTTGCGCAAAAGAGTTCTCACGGCAGATATTCGAAACGCTGTCAATTCTCAGATAATTGTGAAGTCCCGACTTGTAATAGAACAGCAGCAAATCGGTCTCTTTAGCGATGGCAGCGAAGGAAATGCCAAGAGGATTCTTGATATCCACCGCCTGCCATTCCTCAACCTCGAAGAAATTGCGCAGCGGAATGCGGGAGACACTGCCGTTTTCCCAGACAACTACAAGGAACGAAGCGGCATCATTGTCATCGAAACCCAAACAGAGATTTTCCTCACCAGGGTAACTTGGTGCTATCAGATACTGAAGTCCACCCTCACAGAACATGAGATAGCGGGGAAATTCATCGCCGATGACATCGGGAACACGGCATGAATACGCTGAACGCGCCGTGGCAATCTTATCGCTTACCGAAGCCGTGGCGGCGACTTCATAGGCCGAACGGGTTTCTTCCGTGGCATAGTCGGCATCGTTGTGCCGCGCTACCGTCTTCCGACTCTCGGAATTGTTGCCCTCGGGACTGAACTCCAGCCCCTGCCGTTCCATGAATTTTGCCAGTTGTGCGGAGTCTACGGGCAGCGTTCTTGAATTGTTGCGTTCAAAGACCTGACCATTGAACTTGATCAGATAGTCGCTGTGCTCGATATGCACAATCATTATGTCACGCTCGTTATGACATTCCCATTCAACATGGCAACAACGGTCGGCGTAAGGTCCGAGATGCCGGCGGACATTGTCGAGAAGATAGCGCTCATACTTGTCCTTATCACCGAAGAAACGCGGATCTTTGAGGTCATTTTCCACACCAATGCCCATGCCCTGGTCGTTCACTCCGACGTAAAGTTCGCCACCTTCGTGCGAATTCAGGAAGGAATTGATGACGCGCAGGATGGTTTCCATCTGCGGACGCGGGTTTTCGGACGACGGAGGAAAGAGGATTGAGGTCTTGAACTCCTTGGTTTGTCCCTCCCTGCCGTACTCTTTGAGGTTGCTATGTCGGTTCTTCAGGTTCAGCAATGCCTTTACACGCTGCTGGGCTTCCTCGGCCTCCTTCTCCAATCCCTCAGCCATCAGGAAGTTGTAGGACAACACCAGTTTGGCAATCTTCCGCAGAAGTTCACTCGTTTCTGTGTTCTGCGCTCCCCATAGAATGGCATTATTCTGGGGTTGTCCCAGATAACTGAGGAATTCAAGTTGGCGGAATCCTGTGTAAAGGCTGGGATAATTGGAGAAGAACTCGCTGTGATCGTTGTGGAAACGGCTGAGTTCCTCGTCGTTGTTACGGTCGTTCACCTCAAATTCATTGAGGAATTCAATCATTTTCATCTGACCGTAGTAGTAGCGTTCCTGCTCGGTTTTCTGCAACATCTTCGCAAAGACGCGTGCCATTGCAAGGTAGTTGTAGGCCTTGATATGGTCATCGGAGATGGTGGCAATGCGGTCAATCAGGAGCATGATTTCGCGTACATGCGATGCCTCCATCATGATGTTCACCTCACCATCATCGGCATCCTGCGCCTCAAGGCTCTCCTTGTCGTCCTCGTAAATATCGGAATTTCCCTCGGCATACTGTACGATAAGGCGTTGGTAAGCATCAAGGAGACTGAAGTCGTGATTCAGGGATGTGACACGGAAACTTGCGGCATGCAGACGGGGGAATCCCTCAGTATAGAGTTCCGAAACCTCGATGATGTCGCCTTTTTTAAGCATCTCAAAGCCCGGCGCCTTCCGCGAAACGAATACGGGAATACCGTCCTCCGATACGGCAAAACAGCCTTGATTGTTTATATCACCCACGTAACAGAACAAAGTTGTCTCGGAATCGAAATTATACCATTCGTTAAAATTCTTGAGGATATCGATTATCCGGAAGTGGCAACGCCCGGTTTCGATGTCGATACTGTCGACCTTCGCCAGCAGATGATAAGGTTTTCCAAAGGAATCGCAGAAGGTATCGGGTGTGGCATTGACGTAGTATCCCGAAACATCCTCCTTGATGTGCATCCATCCTTCCGCAGTCTCGAAGATGGGATCGTCAATGACAAATTCAAAGACCGAAGAATCCTGTGCAGTTCTGCCCTTGACGATGATGAAAACATCGTTGCCTTCGCTCACCTCACGCTTACGTTTCACCTCCTTTACCGGCTTTTTCACGGGAACAGTGGGGAACAATGTGTTGAAGATTTCGCTCCACATGGTGGCATAGGGCCGTATGCTGGTGGAATTTTGCGCCTGAATGGCCGTCTTAGGCTTCTTTTCAAGTCGGACTTGCAGGTTGTTCCAGGGAAGAAGTGACGCAGGAAGCACATCACGGGTGTCGTCATCGGTGTTCAGGCTGACGCTGATGTTGCCGTTCTTTGCCTGAAGCCGCTGGTTGCGGGTCTCGTAGATATAGACCATATCATCATCGACATCGTTGAAGTCGTTCAGCGTGATGATGTGGAAAGGTAGGAGATTGTCGTTGATGCCACTGGCATGATTGAAATTAAGTTCCTGCAGATGCCCGCAGATATTCTTGAATCCTGCGGATATAAGATCGCTGGAATGATTACGATACGACGCGTATCGATAGAACATTGCATGGTTAAGTCTGATGTCAACAAGGTCGGTATCGCGCTCACGATCAAGGAGAATCAGTTGCAAAGCAAGCGCTTTGAAGACATAGTCAATGCGGCGGTCGGCACTGGTAAGTTGGCTAATATTCGAGTCGATGTGCCGAATATAGGTTTCGAGAAGTCGGACAAACTCTCGGCGGAATGTGTCCTGTTTCCAATAAATCATCTCACGTGAACACAGGACAGCAAAGATGTCCGTCATGCGTTCCGTCATGCTTTCAGGCTTAAGGGCAAAGATAACGCGCAGGATTCCGAAGTCGTTTTTGGGGTGATACAGGTGTCCTGACTTACGGAGTTTGCAGAGGATGTTGTTGACGAATTCGTTACGTTTCTTCTCAGAACCCAAATTGCAGGCCTCACGGACATTGTCGATGAGTTCGACAAGTATGGTGAAACGTTCATCGAGAACCTGCTGTTCCTGTAGTCCGATACGGGTCAGAAGGTCGGTATCCTCAAGAAGGAACAGGCAGCAACTGCGGATGTCGGCAAGGATATCAAGGGGATTCTGACCTTCGTTGAGCGGTGTTCGCTTGAGCACATCCAAAAGCCAATTGAGGCTATCATCGGTGAAATCGGAATCAATCTCGTTGGTCAGTATCAGATGTGCCAGACTTTGGCAGTCCCAATTGTGGGTTCCAATGAGTTCAAGAAAGTGGTCTTCGGAGATGGAGAACGCATTGTTCGCCACAGAACTCTGCACTTCCAACAGTCGGATAATGGGCCTCCTGCGTGTAATGTCCTCTATACGGCACTTTAATTTCTGACCTTTGAAGAACTGATAGTTCCTGTCGTTTTTGAGATAGGCGTGGAAACCATACCGGCAATCCTGCAATTCAAAGGAAGCACTGCCGTCAAGCCCGTAACCGCTTTTGACAAAAAAATCCGCCGTACTGCCCTTTGGCAGGTAATGTTCTATCAATGGTTCCAGATTTTGCTGTATCCTTATATCACCATTGACGTATTTTGAGACAATACAACTTAAATTTTTAGGTAATATGTCGGTAGGCTGCACCGATTCTCTGGGCAAAGTATACCGGCCACCCTCGTACATGACAATGAAATTTTGCTTCTTATCGTCTATACCGACCACTAAAAGTTCTATAATTTCCTCAGAAAGTTTATTTTCTTCAAGTTGTTTAGGCTTCATGTTGATGGATGTTTATGGTGGTTTTACAAAATGTTTTCTTTTAAAGTGCATAATGCTACAGACATACGAGCAGAATGCTGTTGCAATATATGCAAAATACTGTTGTAACATGAACAGAATATTGTTGCAATATATGCAAAATACTGTTGTAACATGAACAGAATATTGTTGCAATATATGCAGAATACCATGATAAATAGCGGTAAACATCATGTTGGAAAATCCAAACATTCCGCTTACCGTCCGCAGAAATCCATACATCAATGTCTATTGTTTTTTCATCATTCTTTCGGGTTCTGCAGGATCTATAATAGAAAAATGAGGGGCCTTTTACGCCCGTCGCGTTAAATTTTGGTGAAGGTCCGACAACGATTTGCCGGAACCGTAGTTGAAAGCCCCCCGATAACGGATGAGGGGCGGAGGGACATAAATAACCGGCAGTTCCAAACCCTGGCGAAAGAAGATCGGGACTGCAGCAGGAAGAAAGGGCGAAGTGGGGTGAGAAAGACGCCACACAGAAGACAGGAACACCGGATGTCGGCTATGCCTTCTGTGTGGCGGTTAAAAGGGAAAATCAGAGATTATCCTTCTCGATATCCTTGAAATACTTGTAAGTTCCCACCTTGATTTCAGCGCAAGCGGCCTCATCGCATACGATGATGGCGCCATTGTGCTGCTGAAGTGCGGAGATGGTCCATACCTGAGTCACAGGTCCTTCGATGGCAGCCTGGAGTGCGCGGGCCTTATTGTGGCCATTGCATACGATAACTACCTCCTTTGCGTCGAGAACCGTGCCGACACCGACGGTAAGAGCCGTCTTGGGCACCTTGTTGACATCGTTGTCGAAGAAGCGGCTGTTGGCAATAATAGTGTCGGTGGTCAGGCTTTTCTGACGTGTACGGCTGGAAAGGCTGGAGAAAGGTTCGTTGAAGGCAATGTGACCATCGGGACCGATACCGCCCATGAACAGGTCAATGCCACCGGCAGCCTTGATGGCAGCCTCATAAGCAGCGCACTCTGCAACGAGATCCTCGGCATTTCCGTTGAGGATGTGTACGTTTTCCTTCTTGATATTGATGTGGCTGAAGAAATTGGTCCACATGAAACTGTGATAACTCTCGGGATGATCCTCGGGAAGTCCCACATATTCGTCCATATTGAAGGTGACAACATTCTCGAAACTTACCTTGCCTGCCTCATAAAGTTCGATGAGGTGCTTGTAAAGTCCGAGAGGACTGCTACCGGTAGGACAACCCAACACGAAGGGTTTCTCGGGAGTCGGGTTAGCCGCATTGATGCGACTGGCGACGTACTCTGCCGCCCAATTTGAAAGAGCGGTGTAGTCAGGCTGGATAATTACGCGCATGGTTTTTAATAGATTTATGGTGATTGTTTATTCGATTTTCAAAGGATGCGGACAAGACGTCGGGACGCCATGAGGACGGATGCGAAACGCACTCCCGGTTTCCGCAGACAATTTCACGCTACAAAGTTACAACTTTTTTCGTACATACTTCATATTTTCTCGGTTTTTTCAAGAATTTCATCCCCGCTTATCTACTTTCTACCTTTTTTATGGCGCTTTACTGACCATCATCAGCGAGAAACCGTAAATATAAGGCCGAAAGGAAGCGCTGCGACCACCATCCCCAAGTGCGGGATTTCCTGTTCCCGCTCCGCTGCCACACCTTATTCCAGCGGGGAAATATGGAAAGAAAAAAGTATGGGAACTTCCCTTTTTCATCGAACTTACACGCGACATTCTCCCCTTTTGTTGTAATTTTGCACCGCATAATGCAAGACTTTCAACCATGAACTATCAAGAAACAGTAGAATATCTTTTCAATTCGACACCATTGTTCCAGCAAAATGGTGCCGGAGCATACAAGGAAGGCCTCGGGACAACCCGCATCCTGGACGAGCATTTCGGACATCCCCACCGCCGTTTCCAAACCGTCCATATAGCAGGCACAAACGGCAAAGGCTCCTGTTCCCACACCATCGCCGCGGTTTTGCAGCATGCCGGTTATAAGGTCGGGCTCTTCACATCACCGCATCTTGTAGATTTCCGCGAGCGCATACGCGTGAACGGCCGTATGATTTCCGAGGAATATGTCGTGAAGTTCGTTCGCGAGGAGCGCGGTTTCTTCGAACCCCTCCACCCTTCTTTCTTTGAAATCACCACGGCAATGGCGTTTAAATACTTCGCCGACGAGCATGTTGACATCGCCGTCATCGAGGTCGGACTGGGCGGACGTCTGGACTGCACGAACATCATCACGCCCCTCGTAAGCGTCATCACCAACATATCGTTCGACCATCAGCAATTCCTCGGTCACACCCTTGCTGCCATCGCCAGCGAAAAGGCGGGCATCATCAAGGCGAATGTTCCGGTTGTTGTCGGTGAGACCACGGAGGAAACACGTCCAGTGTTTGCACAGGCCGCAGCGGAAACCGCCGCACCCATCGTATGGGCAGAGGCGGAGAACGAGATTGAAAGTGCCGAACCTGACGCGGCGGGCGGCTTCAACTACATGACGAAAACATACGGACTCATCCACGGAGAACTCGGCGGATACTGCCAGGAACACAACGCACGCACCATTCTTGCCGCGCTGAAATGCCTGAGAGAAGAGGGATTGCGCTTCACCGACGACGATGTCCGCGACGGTTTCATGGCGGTTTGCCGCCTGACGGGGCTGCGCGGCCGGTGGGAAGTGCTGAGCCTCCGCCCGTACATGGTCTGCGATACGGGGCACAACGTCGGAGGACTGCAGTACATTGTACAACAACTGGAGCGACTGGTGCAGCAGAAACACCACGACGCCATGGAGAACGGTTGGGCGGAACCTTGTCTGCGCATCGTCTTTGGTATGGTGAACGACAAGGACGTCAGCGGAGTTATGGACCTGATGCCACGCAATGCCCGATACTATTTCTGCAATGCCAGCGTCAGACGTGCCCTACCTGCCGGGGAACTTGCCGCCATTGCCCGTGAGCATGGTCTGCACGGTGTGGTCTGCGGCAGCGTGAAAGAGGCATACGACACCGTACACAAAGAAGCGCAAGCCAACGACATCGTCTACATCGGCGGCAGCAGTTTTGTTGTTGCCGACCTGCTTTCCGACACGGATTTATAGGCATTCAGAAACTGGAAGTTCCGACAAAACACAGGGTAGGAAACGCAACGGAACAAACCTTTTGCAGAAATTCAGGTAAAACATAATAACCGATTGATTATCAATTTTTTCCACTTCTCAATCAAAGCATCGGGAAAACCACAAAAAAGCACGGATGTTTTAACAGGAAAGTGCGGATGTTTTGACATGGAAATGCGGAACTTTCCTATGGAAAGTGCGGATGTTTCCGAAGCGAAGTGTGAATGCCGTTTCCGGACTTATAAAAGAATCCGAAACAAGGCAAAGCCCTCCCTCCGACAATCAGCAACCTTTTCCCGGCAATGACATCAAAGCGTTCGGGACAAAGGTCAAGAAAACAAGAAAAGAAGAGAACAAGAATTGCACCACGGGCAACATAGGCTCCGGTAACAAACCAGGGACAGCCCCACCTGCGAAAACAACAGCCACGGACTGAAAAGGCGGAATGCCCGAAAAGCGCCCTCAGGTTTAAGCGCAAAGCAAGACGGACTTTTGCGAAAGAAAAAGCGGAAGGATAGGCCTGCGACAATGAGTCAACGGCTTATCCTTCCGCAATGTTTGTGGACCTGGAGGGGATTGAACCCTCGTCCAAACGGGGAAATCATATGCTTTCTACATGCTTATTTCCCAATTGGATTGTCGGGCAAGGTGTGGGGCGGGAACAGCCTTAAACGATGCCGTATCCTCTAAAACTTCATCCACGGTACGAGGCTACCGCCGACTATCTCCGATATGCTGCACCACACTGGTCAAGAAGCCTCGGGGAAAACGGCTCTTGGGTGATGTCTCGTTCCTGCGCCTTGCGCTGGAATAAAGCCAATCTACTGTACTTCGATTAGGCAGCGAGAGCGTAAGAATTTTCGCCAGATAAATTGTCACAGGCCGTGATTAAGGTGACCACCTGCAGGCTCACCGCATGCTTACATACCATCTCGTCCCGCTGTCAAATCCAGTCAGGCCCTTTGAAACGGAGTGCAAAATTATGACTTTTACCGCACTTTCCAAAACTTTTTACGGATAAAATTCGGTTAAACACTCTATTTTAGCGGTATCTTATCCGTTTTCAGTATCAAAAAGTGCTGTATTACGGCTTTTTTCTACAACCAACTGGGGCCAACTTGCCGCTCCACCCTACGCGAATGTTTCAGTCTCCGCCACAGGAACAACACTTTAACGGAGGACAAGAGGAAGCCACCCGGATGGTAGGAACCCTGCGGCAGGTCGCGGCGGTAGCAGAGATACAGACGCCGGAGCCAGCGCATGGCAATGGAAAGCGCGCCCCGATTGATGTCGCAAGCCGTCAACAGCAGGTCGCGATAGAGTTTTCGGGCATTATAAACATTGATGTTGCCGTGTATCAGACGGTCGTGCCACACATGCGCCTTGGGCACAAGCAGCACACGGACGTGGTGGAAAACGAGGCGATGATAGTAGTTGTTGTCCTCGGAATAATGGAAAAAGAGGGGGTTGAAACCGCCAACCTGTTCAAGGAGTGCCCGTGGCATAAGCCAACAAGCGGCGCAAACCTCAGTCACATCATAGCACGGCCGGTCGTCGTCAAGCAGCAAGGCATCTATCAAAGGGCGTACCGGCAGGCCGGCAATGGCGGCATCGGCATCGCGACGACACGTATTGACCATGGTTCCCTGACGGAACATGGCATCGAGGCCCGTCCCGTCGCCGTTGAGATGGAGCGGCGAAAGCAGGCTGTTACCATCGGCATGGGGCAACAGAAGTTCCAAAGCATCGGGCTGCAAATAGGCGTCCTGATTGAGAAGGAGGAACCAATCGCCACCCTGGGACATCGCCCAACGCAGGCCCACATTGTTGGCCTGTCCGAATCCAAGATTCCGGTGTTGGCGCATCAACACCGCCTCGGGGAAATGCTCAGCGATGAAATCGGGAGTGGCATCGGTGGAGGCATTGTCGACAATCACCGGAACAACCGGCACTGTACTCAAACGTAATGCTGACAGACAACGCTCTATCCAGCGCATACCATTGTAGGTGACGATGATAACGTAGACTTTCATGTATGCGGAATACGGGAAATCAATAACAAATATGCGGGAATGTTAGTAACAGGAATATGGATGTACGAACATCGATGTCCAAGATATGGAACCTTCCCATCATTTTTTCCTGCCGGCAGACAGGGGAAACAATACGGAGAAACAGGACTACAAGCGTATGCGATAGCGCGAAATGCCGTAGTACAACAGCGCCAATACGATATAATAGGTGTAGACAAGCGAGAAATAACGGTAATAGAATATACCGAAAACGGGGATACATGCCATGGTGAAGATAAGGAGAACCTCCGAGATATCGTATTGGGTACGGTGCGACTGGCGGATCAGGAGAAGTCCGATAAAGGCAAAACAGGTGACCCAAAGCACCATTCCGATGGGACTGATGTCGAGCATAATGTCGCCGACAAACGTGGGAAAGACGCTGATGAAGAATCCTTGCTGTCCGGAACGTTCCTCACGGCGGGTGAGAGAACTGGATTTCTTCAGCACACTATTGCTGTAATACGGGAAAATGCGTTCTACGGTGAGTTCATCGTAATTGGCATAATTCCAGAAATAACAGAAATTGAGATAACCCTGTCCGGTATATTGCATATTCCGGACTGCGGCACCACCATCCTGTTTTTCAAAACGGGCCTGACTAACCACCGTGACATAGACTGCACCCAAGGCGATGAAAGGAAGTAGGAAAAGCAGGAATTTGCGACGCAGACGGCGGGACATCTGGGGCCAGAAAAACAGGATGCAGAAGACCATCATCAATGCGTAATAAATCATCTCCGTGCGGTCAACACTCTGAATGCCGGCTATGGGAGCGCTAAGAGAGGCAAAGAAGAGAAGGAAGTTCCACCACCAGGGCTTATGACGGAAACAGATATTATAGAACAATATGGGGAGACATAGCAGCGTGGCCATATTGAAGTAGTAGAACACACGGAAGATGAAGCCCAAGGATTCGGCCTTCAACATGGCAGGAGTGGCATCACCGGCATAGACGCTGTCGCGAATTGCAGCAAGGTCTCCACTGAGAATGTCGAGCGTAGAATCGGCAACAAGATAGAGATTGAGCATGCTTTCCAATATAAGGAACAGACTCATGGCATCGAACATGAAGGGAGAGACACAGGAGATGTTGCGGATGTCACGGGTATAGACCAGATGGAACGGCAAAATGCTCAAACTTATCGTGATGCAATAGAGAAGCGTCGGAACAAAATCGAGACCTTTATCGCTGCTGAAATACAGGATACCGCCATCGCCCAGCATGTCGAAGGCTACCAACAACATGGCAAGAAACGACGTGAACGTATAAAGCAGGGAGATGTAGACGCTGATGTCGAACCCACCGTGCTTGCGCCACAGCAGGAATGACAATGTGGAAAACCAGACGAAAGGTATGATGAACATAAGAGGACTTTCGGAAATGGAGGGATTCAGGAATGGGAACGTTTTCGCACTTTACCTGCCATATTGTCGCGGGAAATGGCGGAAAAACCGATGTTGATACCGGCATCCACATCCCAACACTCAGACAGAAAAGGCATGAAGACGAGGAAAACCGCTATGCTGCACCGCGAAGTTCCCTAAGATTGAAGAACGAGCGCCAGCCAAGAAACAGGGCTTTTGTCTGCATGACAAAGAGATGACGGTAGGAGGGAACGAAGAGGTCGGCGAACCAACCTGCGGCAATATTGCTGGCAATGGCAACAACTGCCGCGGCAATGATGCCATATTGCGGCAGAAAAAGGTAGTTGAGGACCACACAGACGATGCAGCCGAAGAGGTCGCGCACGATAGCATAGCGTTGAAGTCCTTCGACAACAATCATGGTTCCCGCAGTATTGGACAGCGCCACACTTGCGGCTTTGAAGGCCATAATCTGTAGCACCGGAACAGAAGGAAGATACTGTTTGCCGAGAAGGATATAGATGATCCAGTAACTTAATGCAGAGAGAACCGCTGCCAAGACCAGACTAAGCCATACGCTGGCATTCATGAAAAACTGGGCACGCTTGCGATAAAGCGTCTCATCCTGTCCGCGAAGACGGGTAAGAACCGGGGAAATGGTCTGGGAAAGCATCATCGGGATATAGATGAGCGCTTCGACAAAACGACCGGCTGTGCTGAAATAGCCTACCGCCTCCTTGTCAATCATGCGGCCAATCATCACCTGATCGATGCGCTGGTACACCATAACGGCAGCGGAAGTGAGCATCAACGGAAAGGATTCGCGGAGCAGCAGGCGGCACCATCCGGCATCGAAACACCAGGAACGCAGACTTCCGACCTTACGATGATAGGCAGCGAGATAGCCCGAGGCCAGAAGAACGGTATCGAAAATGCTGGCAAGAATGAAACCCGTAAGACCGACACCGAGGAAAAAGAGCAGAAGTTTCAAGGCCATTCCTATGAGCGTGCGCAGGATTTCTGACTGGGCGACATACTTATTCTGCACCTTCGCCATGAAATAATTGCGGACAACATTCAATGTACTGCATATTATCGTAAAGGCATATATGCAGAGCATAAGGGCAACATAAGGGTCGGACTCTGTGGTCCAAGCCGTTATCGCCACCGCCATCATCGCCAATAATGCAAACACAAGACGAATGACGAAGGCGGTTCCCATGATGGTGTCGCACGCTTCGGGGCAACGTGCCATCTCACGGACCTCGATATAATCAAGACCGAAGACGGCAAACGTCTGGTAGAGAAAGACAAAACTGATGATGTAGTTCAGCAGTCCCCAACGCTCGGGCCCTAAATAACGGGCGATTATCAGGCCTACGAGCAAACTGCCTGCAATGGTTATCAACTTGCCTCCTACACTCCAGCCGAGATTTGAAAGGATGTTTCTGCGGTTTGCTGTGAATATCATCGCGAAATCTGCGCCCATATATCATGACGCATATAGAAAAATACGGAATATAAGAAGGAAAGTAAGATGAAGCAGAAGCAGAAGAAAGCGCGGTTGAGCCCCGACAGACTGGAGGGTATCGACGGATGGTCGTAGACGACGAAGGCCGGCGTGACGTCCTGAAGTCGGGCACGGGAGAAGCGGTGTTCCAGCCTGACATTCTCGTAAAGATGACGCAGGGAGACCACTTCGTCCGACATCTCGGATTTCTGTTTCTCGACAGACGGGAGGAAAGAACCCCAATGCGAATCGCTGAATGCCGACAATGCGGACTGGGCATCCTCGAGTTGGCATTTGTAATCGCGTTCTACCTTCGCGAAATGTTCGACCTCTGAACTTTGCTTCTTCACACGATAGTCGCGGATGAAGTCAAGGAGATAGTCGCCCATGATGCGGCAAACCTGCTGGCAGACATAAGGATCGTCAGCGCTGACATCCATAAGAATGCTGCATTTCTTGGTGTTGTAACGGATTTTCAACTGCTCTTTGGCAATCTCCAACAGGCTGTCGAGCGTTTCGGACGGGCGCAAAATATCCTTGTCATGCGCGGAAAGGGGCGTATGATTCTTGCGGAGATATTCACCGTACGTCATTGTCTTGTGGTCAATCGTCGTAACTTTCGAGAACAGCAGATGGCCCAACAGGCGGTTGTCTTGAAGAAAATCGGGGTAACTGACCGGAAGATAAGCATCGTAAACGTCCTGCGGATTGCCTATATCTATACCTAATATGAGTGAGGCTGCCTTCAGACGGGGGGCTACATACGAAAACTCTTCGACAACAACCCGGGAAGAACTGTGGTAACGCTGGGGAAGAAAGAACATGACGACCAATGCACAAAGCAATGCAAGCAGGGTGTTACGGAGAATCTGACGCCATTTCGCACACATCACACGAAGGACAAGGGATAGCGTTATCCCTGATCCGTTATGCTGCTGACGGCTCGTCGTAGGATTCATCGCTGAAATGTTCTTTGATTTCTCGTCTAAAAAGCCAAATTCCTGTAAAGAAAATGGATAGCATGCACATGAATCCGACAAAGATCATGCGCTTCGGACCGGCAGGTTTTACAGGAACGGTGGGCACTTCAAGCACACTGAAAGCGGGTGTGCGCTCCTGGACTTTGGCACGGGAGTTCTGAAGTTGGACACGGAGGGCATTGTAGGTACTGTAGGCACCTTCCATCTCATTCTCCAAATCGCTCTCCTTTGTGCTGACGGCTGCCAAAACACTTTCCTTGTGGGAATCGGCGTATTCGGCATAGGTCTTCTGAGCCTTTTTATAGTTTTCAAGGCTTTGCGCTACAAGTTGCTCATAGTATTCCACATCGATATGCGCCTTGTTGGTACGGTATGCGGTGATGTATTCCTGAAGGCGGACACGGACACTATCAGCCATCGTGGCGGCAACAAGGGGGTCCTGATCGGTCACACTGATAGTAATCACGTTGGTTTTCTTGTCAATGGAACACTGAATCATCTCCTTAACATTCTTCAAAAGCAGGGTTTGATCGTAGGTGAGTTGGAACGGATTCAGCCCTTCGACGTATTTTCGGCCGCCAGGTGCGACGGGAAGTGACGAAGCATCATCGTCAGAGGGCACAACAGTGACGGATTTGCGTTTGGGTAGCAGCGACTTTAACCAACGGAACACAGGGGTCCACGGCTCTGTTTTGAGATGGTTGCAGAGATAATCGTAATAACAGGTCTGTACAGTACCATCGGCAGTACGGACCTTGATGCTCATCAGGTCGGACACAAAATCGTTGCTCATAAACAAATCCGGATAGAGCTCTGGCGAAATGGCATCCGACGACATGCTTCCACCAATGTCAATACCGAAATTCGACGCTAATGTGGATATTGAACTTAGGCTTCCACCAGCCTTTTCCTCAGGAGCAACGCGCACCTGGGCTGAATAATAGCGGGGGATACAAAGAATGTATGCCGATGCCAATACGAAAACAACTACAAAATTGATGACAAAGGTCTTGCGGTGTTGCCAACAACGGCTGATGATTCTTGACAAATTGATTGTCGTTTGTTTCATATCTGAAAAATAATCTTGGTTATCTTTTAAGAAAAAGGGGGATGTTTCCTACAAAGACGGGGGAAACAACAAGCGAGCAAAAACAGAGAAGTAAATCTGTATTCTGACACTTTATCCGCATATCGAATGGAAATTGCAGGCGAAAAACCGACAGAATGAATCCAAATACAGTAAATAATTCCACTTACATCGAATAGTTGTGGGTGAGGATTTCGAATCCGTTTCAACCGGCTTCCTGACCATGGATTTGCGCCTAAGGATTATCTGTACGAATCTGGTTCCTGTTATAAATGCGCAGATTTTGTTGCAAAGATACAAAAAAAAAGAGAGAAACATCGGAACATTTCACATTTACCGACCATAACTAAGAAAAATCAACAGAATAAAGGCGGCTTCCATGTATTTACTTTGACAGTTTTCATGTCTGAATCCGGGACGGAAAGTTCCACAGATAAAAGAAACACTGTGTGCTATGTGACCGAATGGACTGGAATGGTAAACCGAATAGAGGTCGGAAGATGGCAAGAGATACCTTAAAAACAAGAAGAAAGATGTGCCGAAATAAATTATAGAAAATACAGAATGTCAATATAAAGGGTTGCATCTATAAACCTTAATTCCATTCAAATGGAACCATCACAGTCCAACTCAACAGGAAATGTATGTCAACGAGATTTCCATGCTTTTATGAATAATTCCGGATTTCATATCCAATCTTAGCGGAAAAAATTCAAATTTCCATTAGAACAAATTCATTTCAAAAGATCTCTCATTTTGGGGGATACTAAGAACAACTTGTACGGGATACAGATGGTATGATTGTACACTGGACAACATAACGTAATGAAAACATTATGGAACAAATAAGGTTCTCATCTTCATACTTTAATAATTTTTCAACGAACCAAATGAAAAGATAAAGGAACAAAAGGGGATTTCAAAAACATTCTCCAATATTCTTACAATAAAACCAAATGAACACATAAAGGTGTAAACGTTTTTTCACGAATATCCTCGTAAGTTCTTCATACATAGAATAAAGAAAAAAAAGCGATGTCACGGATAAACCATGACATCGCAATTGATTATTCTATCCTAAAGAATTACTGGATGGAGTAACGAACGGGGAGGGTGTACCATACACGCACAGCCTTACCCTGCTGCTTACCGGGAATGAATCGGGGGAGAGACTTAACAACACGTACGGCTTCTTCGTCGCAGTGCTTTTCAAGACTCTTCTGAACGATTACTTCTCCAACAGAACCGTCTTCCTTCACCACGAAGCGAAGTACAACGACACCGGAGATTTCCTGTTCCTGAGCAATTGCAGGATACTTGATGTGAGTGGTTACGTATTTAAGCAGGGCGGTTTCGCCACCGGGGAACGAAGGCATCTGCTCAACTACGTTGTAAACCTTGGCCTCTTCCTCAACAGGGGCAGAGGTACCTCCTTGAGTCTGGTTGTCGCGGAGGTCGTCGATGTTGATACCATCCTTGGAGTCACCTTCATAATCCTGAGAGGCAATGGAGATGTTAGAACGGTTCAACTCATCCTGGTTCTTAAGTTTCTTGGTCTCATCAACCTGGTCAACGATTTCAGGAACAGTGAAGGCGATAGATGCTTTGACGGCAACTTTCTGGATTTCCTGCTTCTGTTCTTGAGGAATTTCAACCTTCTTTTCTTCCTTCTTCACTTCTTCTTTCTTCAGTTCAGAGAGTTCAGTAACAAGGTCTTCCTCAACGGCAAAACTATTTTTAATGGCTTCTTGAGCAGCAAGGAAGAGACCAATAGCAATGCCGATAACGATGATACCAATGATGATGTCAATAATCGCATAGAGGTGACGGCGTCCTGACTTGGCACGCAAATCATAAGCGCCGTAAGCCTTGTTGCGACCTTCGAAGACGAGTTCGCACCATTCTTTCGATTTGAGATCGACTTTAGACATAATGTTTTACAGTTAACTTATGATTTCTTGATTATTCCAAATCGCGACCGAGTTGTTCTTTTACCATAGCACGGTCAACGTCATTCACCTTATCAATAACGTACTTACCGATATAGCAGTTCTGCATTTCATCGAGAACGTCGATAAGATTGTTGTAAGTAGAGGCATCAGAAGGCTTAATGATGGCAGTAGGAGTACCGTCTGCGTTCTTAATCTTAGAAAGTGACTCCTTATAATACTGCTTGTTCTTTTCTGCCTGAAGCGGATTGGAGGTAAACTTAGCCTGCATTTCAGTCTTCAGTTTAGCCACCTGCTCGGCTGCCTTGATGTTCTTTTTGAGAAGGACCTTGCGGATGCCTTCCTTTCCGTATGCAGTCTCTTGAAGTTTTGCTTCTTGCTGCTTACCTTCGAAGTAATAAATCTGGTTGTCCTTATCGATGATAATCGTGATAGCTTCGTCGGTCTGTACCTGAGACTTGTTCTCCTGCTTGATATCGTCCTTATCAGATGGCATGGTAATTTCCATGGTCTGGGGCTTAAGCAGTGTAGTACAGAGCATGAAGAAAGTCACGAGCAACATGATCATGTCGACCATAGGGGTAAAGTCGACGCGGGCGTTCATTTTCTTTTGCTTTGAGCCACCTTTTCTTGCCATAACTTTATTCTATCTGATTATTCGCCGGACTTGAGCGTGGTGATGAGATTATAACGGCTCTCATCGATGCTACGCAGCGAGTTCATTACATTCTTAATTGTCTTGTAAGGAGTGGTCTTGTCCGCCTTGATAGCGATACGCATGTTTTCGCCACAAGCTTTGCGGGCTGCCTTCACCCATTCTTTGAGTTCGTCGTTCACGCTGTCGCAAGGAATACCAGCATCGGGACTCTTTGTGAGAATCTCGTTACGCTTGGCGCCTTCCATATTCACCCAACTTTTAATGGTATTCATAGGAGTACCAAAGGTGGGGACATTGGCGAAGGTTTCAAGTTCCTTTGCATTGAGGTCAAGCATGTCAGCATCAATGAGTTCCATTGCCATATCCTTCTGACGGATAGGATTATCCATTACCATGAACACCTTTCCGGCAGGGCTGACAAAAATTGTCATGATATTTGACTCGGGAATCTTGATTTCAGACACTGAACCTGGCACATTAACGGCGACGGGTTCTTCCTTAGTGAACGTAGCAGTAAGCATAAAGAAGGTAAGCAGCAGGACCATCACGTCACTCATAGGCGTCATGTCTATGAATGTGTCTTGTTTTTTGACTTGAAAACGTCCCATTTTCTATTGTTACCTTATTTATGATTACTTCTGAGTGGTCTTGAAAGTCTCTACGATAGTGAAACCGAGTTCATCGATAGCGAACGTCAGTTTGTCAATCTTGTTGGTGAAGAAGTTGTAAGCGATAACGGCGAGAGCACCAGTTGCGATACCGGAAGCGGTATTTACAAGAGCCTCGGAGATACCGACAGAGAGTGCAGAAGAGTCAGCGCCACCTTCGCCGCTACCCATAGCGGAGAAGGACTTGATCATACCGACCACAGTACCAAGAAGACCGGTAAGGGTACCAAGGGTAACGATAGAACCAACGATGGGGAGATTTTCCTGCATCATAGGCATTTCAAGAGCGGTAGCCTCTTCAACTGTCTTCTGAATAGCGAGAACCTTCTTCTCGGTCTCGAGATCAGTGGTAAGTTGCTTCTTGTACTCAGTGAGGGCAGCAAGAACTACATTGGCAACAGAACCCTTCTGCTTGTCGCAGATTTGCTCAGCCTTATCAATGTCGTTAGCGCGGAGAGCCTTCTTTACCTCTGCAGCAAACTTGGCGAGATTACCCTTACCATTGGCGGTGCGGATAGCGAAAGTACGCTCGATAGCGAGAGCAACAACGGTGAAGAGAAGAGTCCAGATGATAGGCACGATGAGACCGCCCTTGTACACAGTACCGATGATGTCGCCACCAACAGGTTCGTGTTCACCCTCATTGAAGAAGGAGAAGGGGATGTTTGTCCAAGTATCACCATCAGCGAAGTGGCTCTTGTAGCCGAACACGAATACGTAAACACTCTCTGCAAGAATCCAGCAGAAGACGATTACGAGGAAACCGGACTTAATACCGGTGAAGCCTTTGTCAGACTTCTTGGGTGCACTCTTAGGTGCGGTAGCATTGTTTGCCATGTGTGAAAGTTTTGATTGGTTTGTAATTAAGGATTTGAGTTACTAATGTTTTTCAAAGGTTGAACAGTAATCGCATTTCTAAACACTCACATTTGTCATTCCGAATGCAAGCATTATAGAAACGCATCAAGACACCATCACCATTCAATTCTCGGTTTTATCTGCATCTTTCGCTCGGGATTACATCGTCGCGATTCAGAATCAAGTAATCGATACTCATAAAAATCTTATACTGACCCTCGCATATCGCATCAGATTGTTTTGAACCTTTTATCATTTTCATTGGATTTTCACGAACGGAGATTTAACAAATCAGGTCAAATAAGGCTTATGTTTGTTCAAGATAAACAAATATAATTATTAAAGCCATTCTATTGTTCAAGCCATTCTATATAATAATATATATATGTATAGTGACTGTCTGAACATTGGAAATGCCGATAATGATGTACATAAGAACCAATGTTTGAATTCAAATGCGTCTTTATTATCATGCAAATACGCCATTCACCCGACCTCATAAGTCCGCCTGTAAAAACATAAAGGACAAACAAAGAGACGACACATACGCGTGTGATGCCAAGGAACCGGTTGCTTCAAAACATGGGATAATTAGACAAAAAATGCCACTTTTCCCGTATTTTTTGCACGACAAAGTTACATCAAAGTTGCAAAACCCACAAACTTTTCCTTTCGTTTTTCACAAAAACATCAAAGAAACTTCGAAAGTTTTGCGAAAAGTACAAAAATTTCAACAAATAATTTGGCAGTTTCGTGGGCGAAGCGTAATTTTGCGCATGATAAATACCTTTGTAATGACAAAAGTTTTTTATAAACATCAAAAGTAAAATATGCAGTACACACACGAAGTTCAAAACATGTGTTGCGTGGCCAAAGGCCCCAACCATGGTCCTGCTCCCATTCCTGAAGAAGGAAAGTGGGTTCAGGCAAAAGAAATCAAGGACATCTCCGGTCTTACCCATGGCATTGGATGGTGTGCTCCCCAGCAGGGTGCCTGCAAACTCACCCTGAACGTAAAGGAAGGTGTCATTGAAGAATGCCTCGTTGAAACCATTGGTTGCTCCGGAATGACCCATTCTGCAGCCATGGCCAGCGAGATTCTTCCTGGAAAAACCATTCTCGAGGCACTTAACACAGACCTCGTTTGTGATGCAATCAACACCGCTATGCGCGAACTCTTCCTTCAGATTGTCTATGGCCGTACCCAGAGTGCGTTCTCAGAAGGCGGTCTTACCATCGGTGCAGGTCTTGAAGACCTCGGTAAGGGTCTTATTTCCCAAACCGGAACTCTCTATGGTACCAAACTGAAAGGTTCGCGTTATCTGCAACTCACAGAAGGCTACATCACAAAGATGTACCTTGATGCTGACGACCAAGTATGCGGATACGAATTCGTACACATGGGTAAATTCATGGACGCTGTCAAGAAGGGCGTTCCCGCCGATGAGGCTCTGAAGAGCGTAACCGGCACCTACGGCCGCACAAAGGAAGAAGACGGCGCAGTTAAGTTTATTGACCCCCGTAAAGAATAAGGAGACACAGCTATGATTCGTGAAGTAAAATTTGAATCCCAGGACCGTCGTATCAAGCAGATTCTTGTTTGTCTCAACGCACACGGTATCGCTTCGATTGAAGAAGCCAATGAAATTTGTGACAAGGCTGGTCTCGATCCTTACATGACTTGTGAGGAAACCCAGATGATTTGCTTTGAGAATGCAAAGTGGGCCTACGTTGTAGGTACCGCCATCGCACTCAAGGAGCAGGCTAAGGATGCTGTGGAAGCAGCAAAGTATATTGGCGAAGGACTTCAGGCATTCTGCATCCCCGGCTCTGTTGCTGACGACCGTAAGGTAGGCATTGGCCATGGTGAACTCGCAGCACGTCTGCTCTCTCCCGAAACCAAGTGCTTCGCTTTCCTTGCAGGACACGAGTCTTTCGCTGCTGCAGAAGGCGCTATCAAGATTGCACAGATGGCAAACAAGTCAAGGCCTGCTGACAAGCCCCTCCGTTGTATCCTCAATGGTCTCGGCAAGGATGCGGCAATGATCATCAGCCGCATCAATGGTTTCACCTATGTTCAGACCCAGTTCGACTACTTCACCGGCGAGTTGAAGGAAGTTAAGCGCACTGCATACAGCAATGGCCCCCGCGCCGCTGTAAACTGCTATGGCGCTGACGATGTTCGCGAAGGCGTTGCTATCCTTTGGAAAGAGGACGTTGACGTTTCCATCACCGGAAACTCCACCAACCCCACCCGCTTCCAGCACCCTGTTGCAGGAACATACAAGAAGGAACGCATCCATGCAGGAAAGCCCTACTTCTCGGTTGCCTCCGGTGGCGGTACGGGTCGTACCCTCCATCCCGACAACATGGCAGCAGGTCCCGCCTCCTATGGTATGACCGACACTCTCGGACGTATGCATAGCGATGCTCAGTTCGCAGGCTCCTCTTCTGTTCCTGCACACGTTGAGATGATGGGATTCCTTGGCATCGGTAACAACCCTATGGTAGGATGCTCTGTAGCATGTGCCGTAAATGTTGACCTTGCACTGAACAAGAAGTAATCAGCATTCTGCAAACAAATTGCATACATTTGGTAGGTTCTATCGACATTCTCGCTCTATAAAAGAATCGTTTCTTTCCAATTTTTTTATTTATCCCTGTTATAAAAACGTTTATAACATCATGGACTATTAGATTATTAAAAGGAAAATAACGAAATTTAGATAGAACCTACCCCTTCATTAAACGACAAAGCCTCAAAACACCGATTAAATTTATCGAGTGTTTTGAGGCTTCTTTTTGCTTAGTCTTTGCAGGTCAGTACTGCAGTTTCAAAACAGAGAAAGACGTTTTTAAAGGATAATTGTCAATGGTCTATACGTAACCTTTTCGGAATGCTATACGGAAACGTACCCATTATAGGTTGTCACATTCTTCCCGCATATCAATTTCCTCGCCACTTTCATTGATAAACTTATAACCAAGAAATGGCAGAGATTGGTCAGGAATAATGGAAATCCGCATTCCATAATGCATCTTCCAACGACGTGCGATACTGAAGAAACCACGTTTTACATAAGCATCCACAAAAGGATGCACATGAAGTCTGAAACGTTTCATTCCCATATCGCGGGTCATCATTCTGATTTTGCCCTCGAGTATGTCGACAAACAGGATGCTGGCCTTGATGGTTCCCGTACCTCCGCACGATGGACAGGTCTCCTCGACCTTGATATCCATGACGGGTCTTACACGTTGACGGGTAATCTGCATCAATCCGAACTTGGAAAGTGGAAGGATATTATGCTTTGCACGATCCTTTTTCATGTTTTCCACCACCCTTTCGTAAAGTGCTTGCCGGCTTTCAGGCAACTGCATGTCGATAAAGTCCACGACAATGATGCCTCCCATATCCCGCAGTCGCAACTGGCGAGCCAGTTCATCCGCAGAGGCAAGGTTCACTTCCAGAGCGTTAACTTCCTGTCCATCGGTTGAGCGTGAACGGTTTCCCGAGTTGATATCCACCACATGCATTGCCTCCGTATGCTCAATATACATATAGGCACCATGGTTGTAGGTAACAATTCGTCCGAGAGAAGTTTTTATCTGCTTGGTGACATTGAAGTTATCAAAGATAGGAACTTTCCCCTGGTAAAGTTTAACTACATTAAGGCATTCCGGAGCAATAAGGTTGACATATTCGCGAACCTCCTCATAAACCTTTGGATCATTGACATGAATCGCCTCGAAGGATGGGTTGAAAAGGTCGCGCAGCAGTCCTACTGTGCGGCTGGTTTCTTCATAAACGAGCGTAACCTTATCCTGTGTCTTGCGCTTTTTTACTCGGTCTACGACGTCGTTCCATCGTTGAACAAGGATATCAATCTCCTGTTTCAACTCCGGTTCACGTTTACCTTCAGCAACAGTTCGGATAATAACCCCAAATCCCTTGGGTTTCAGTTTGGTGACAATTTGCTTTAATCGTGCTCGTTCGGTGTCAGATTTGATTTTTGTGCTGACATTTACTTTATCCGAGAAGGGTATCAGCACGAGAAATCGACCAGCAAAAGTAATCTCACATGTGAGACGTGGCCCTTTTGTGGAAATCGGTTCTTTGACAATTTGTACAAGAACCTCGTCTCCGTTCTTGACGGTATTCTGTATTTTTCCGTCCTTCTCTGTCGCAGGTTGCTTGGGCAGTTGGTGCAAAGGCAGGACTTTTTTATCGCTGCCCGCATAGATTGAAAGGAAATGCTCAAACTGCTTGTACTTGATTCCGAGGTCAAGATAATGCAGAAAAGCATCCTTTTCATGACCCACATTGACGAAGCAAGCGTTTAGGCCCGGCATGGTTTTCTTGACCCGAGCCAGATAGATGTTCCCGACGGAAAACTGTTCCGTCCGACCCTCCTTTTGGAATTCCACGAGTTTTTTATCCTCGAGAAGCGCTATGGAGATTTCACTTTTCTGAACATCAACAATAACTTCGCTTGTCATGTCGTGTGTGTGTGTTTGCGGCTCTTCAAACGAATGTTGTGAAAAGCCAATTAGTTTTTACGATGAAAAAAGGTATTTTCACCATACACAAAAAGCCAAGAGCCGCAAGATTCCGAACTTTCAGAGAACACTTGCTGGCTATTGACTTTTTCTGTGTGTCACAAAACCTTAGTTATTTGCTTTTGTGACGATTCTTGCGCAGACGCTTTTTACGCTTGTGCGTAGACATTTTATGTCTTTTCTTTTTCTTTCCGTTAGGCATAGTGATTTATTATTTGAGTGACTTAATATGTTTCGTAGGGTTTAGTCTTCCTCATCTTCGCCTTCAATCTCCTGACCGGCGACTTTTGCAAGGAAACTTTTCGCAGGTTTGAATGCAGGAATATTGTGGGCAGGAATAATCAAAGTTGTATTACGCGAAATGTTGCGTGCAGTCTTTGCTGCTCTTTGCTTGACGATAAAACTGCCGAATCCACGAAGATAAATGTTTTCTTCATTAGCCATTCTGTCCTTAACTGTTGACATGAATGCTTCAACGGTCAGCAAAACGACTTTGCTGTCAATGCCAGTCTTTTCGGCAATTTCCTTAACGATATCTGCTTTTGTCATTGTTTTTGTTTAATAGGAAGTCAGATGCTTTCAAACGATTCCATTGTTGGAAACCTCTTTTACAACATTCGGAACATGAAGTTCATGGGTATCAGAGGAAAAGCATTTGCGGTAAAAGAATGAGGAAAAGAACCTTGAACCACGATTCTCCTTAAGGGTGAATCGAATTTGGTAGCAGTTCAGCATTCCATTTCCCAAAAGATAACTTATAAAAGTTCATGGGAATTCTAAAAAGGGCATCTGTCCTTTTACGAAATTTGCGGCAAATTTACTGATTTTCGCTTGATTAGCAAAGTAATGACATCATATTTTTCACAAAAACAATGCCATTACCTTTTGAATTGACTTATGGGGGTGACGAAGTTTTCGCCCAAATGTTTCTGACAGTCCAATGCTTTTTGCTACAGCATTCAAGGCCGTTTCTTTCAGGCTTTTCGTTGGTTCATGCAGGGAATCTTGGCAACACGGCGCTCGTGACGTCCTCCTTCAAAAGAAGTGTTGAGGAACTCGTCCATTATTTGCTTCGCCATATTGTTATCAATGAACCTGCCGGGCATTACAAGCACGTTTGCGTTGTTATGCTGACGTGCAAGGCGTCCGATTTCCGGCATCCATACTAAGGCTGCACGAACGTGGGCATGCTTGTTAAGGGTCATCGATATACCCTCTCCAGAACCGCAGACTGCAATGCCTTGTTCGCACTCACCACACTCCATTCCTTCGGCAAGAGCATGCGCAAAGTCGGGATAATCACACGATTCCTCGGAGTGCGTTCCGTAATCAATGAACTCAATATTGTTTTCGGTAAGATATTGCTTCACATATTCCTTGAGCGTATAACCTGCATGGTCACTTGCTAATCCGATTTTCATAGGTCTGTTACTGTTGAAGTTATGCCAGAAATGCCTTTACTTCGTTGTAAATATTGGTAGGATTGAAACCAAACTTCTCGTCAAGTACGTTGAATGGAGCAGAAGCACCGAAGTGATCGAGACCGAAAACCTTGCCATTGCTACCGCAAAGTCCTTCAAGATTTACGGGAAGACCGGCTGTCAAACCGAACACCTTGACGCCCTGGGGAATCAGGCTTTCCTGATATTCACGCGGCTGTTCACGGAAACGCTGCTCTGAAGGAACACTGACAACACGGGCCTTTATGCCGTCACCGGCCAGCAATGCTGCGGCGTCCACCAGCGTGCTTACCTCAGAACCGTTGGCGACAAGCACCACATCCGGATTCTCACAGGACAGAGCGGTGTAACCTCCACGCCAACTTTCATAAACAGTTCCGGCAGGAAGGTCCTTAACGTTCTGACGACTGAGGATCAATCCGGTGGGAGTGTCCACATTTTCCATAGCCATACGCCAGCAAACGGTGGTGTCATGAACGTCGGCAGGGCGCAGAACGAGCATCGAAGACCTGCCTGCGTGATTGTGGAGTTTCTCCATCAGACGCAGTTGTGCCTCCTGTTCAACAGGCTGGTGCGTAGGACCGTCCTCGCCAACGCGGAACGCGTCGTGACTCCAGACGAACTTTACGGGCAACTGCATCAGTGCTGCCATACGGATAGCAGGCTTCATATAGTCGGAGAACACGAAGAATGTACCCATAGCCGTGAAGAATCCTCCGTGCAATGCTATACCGATGCACACACAAGCCATGGTCAATTCGCTGACACCTGCCTGGAGGAATCCACCGCCAAAGTCGTCGCGTGTAATATTATAGGAGTGCTTCAGGAAGCCGTCGGTCTTGTCGGAATTCGAAAGGTCAGCGGAACTTACAATCATGTTTTCACAATGTTCGGAAAGCATAGCCAGAACATTGGAACTTGCCGCACGGGTGGGACCACCACTCTTCTGCTGGATTTCATTCCAGGGCAGTTCGGGTGCTTTTCCGCTGAACCAGAAGTTCTGCTTCTCGGCCTTCTCGGGATTTGCCTCAGCCCACGCCTTTTCTTCAGCATGACGTTCGGCAACAATTCCACGAAGTTCATTGAGACGTTCGGCATACATCTCGGCTACTTCCGGACGGACCACAAAGGGGTCGTCAGGATTTCCGCCAAGATTCAGCACGGTGTTGCGGTAAGCGTCACCACCAAGGGGCGCACCATGGGTCTTGCAGTTCGCTTCGTACGATGAGCCATCGGCCTGACGGGCACCGAGTCCCATAACACAGTGACCCACAATGAGGGTCGGACGGTTGTGTTCCTCCAATGCGGCGTCAAGTGCTGCACGGATCTGCTCGGCATCATTACCGTTGATTTCGAGGACATTCCAATTCCACGAACGGTATTTCATGACGGTATCCTCGCAACTTACCTCACTTGTCATCGTAGAGAGTTGCACTTCATTGGCGTCATAGAACATGATAAGGTTGTCAAGTCCCAAAGTTCCAGCCATACGACCGGCACCCTGACTGATTTCCTCCTGAACACCGCCATCGGAAATATAGGCGTAAATCTTTTCTTTCTTGAATCCGGGGTTGCCAGTACGCGCATACATCGCCTTGGCAGCGATGGCCGCACCTACGGCAAACGTATGACCCTGGCCAAGAGGTCCGGAAGTGTTTTCTATGCCTCGCGTGAAATCCTTCTCAGGATGTCCTGGACATACCGTTCCCCACTGACGGAAAGTCTGAAGATCCTCAAGGGTATAACGGCCGATGAGCGCCAACTGCGAATAGAGCATCGGACTCATGTGTCCGGGATCGAGGAAAAATCTGTCACGACATTCCCATGTCGGTGCATCAGGGTCGAATGTCAGGTATTCACTGAAGAGGACGTTGATGAAGTCAGCGCCGCCCATGGCACCTCCGGGGTGTCCGGACTTTGCCTTTTCTACCATGCTGCAGGCAAGAATTCTGATGTTATCTGCGGCAGAGTTTAGGGTCTGGATTGAGGATTTCATTATTTAAATGATTGCTTTATTATGGCTTTCGGTGAGTGTCAATGCGAATAAACGAAACAGGTAGGATAATTATCTTACTGATAATCACCGACAATTTGCGCACAAAATTACGTCAAACAAACCATACAGGCAAATGTTTATAAAATAATTACGGCTATAAATCCCTTTTTACAAATGTTTTGTAATGAGCGCTTTAGTAATTCTTAGGGTCGAAGCACGGCAACAAATGGTCCGCACCGCGTGTCATTGGACTGCCGTATGCCGTTCCGCCTGCATATTCCGACCGAGTTCCGCACTTTATCCCAACACCCTTTGACGTATGTCCTGCAGGAAATCCGCAAGCGCTTTCTCGTCACGCCGCTCGATGATGTCAGCAAGTTCTCGCAAACGCTCTCCGACGTTTGCCACCTGTCCTGCCGTCCGGGGATTGAAAAGTATCTCCCTCAACAAGCCCTCATCCTCACCCAACACTCCTTTGGCTATTGCAAGATGACGCTTGAAGGTCGTACCCGGAGCGTCGGGACGTCTCATGACGGCCGAAAAGACAAACGTGCTGACGAAGGGGATGCTCAATGAATACGCCATCGTTTCATCGTGCTCGTCAAAGGAACATTCGTGAATGTGGAGACCAAGACGGGAATAAAGGTCACGGAAGAACAGGCGTCCCATATAATCGCCCTCGGTGATGATGATGGCATTCTCGTCGGCAAGTTTCCCAAGATTCGCGAATGTGGGGCCGAACATCGGGTGTGTCGACACGTAACGCATACCTGTTGTGGCGTAGAACTCCTGCAATCCGGTCTTCACGGACGCGATGTCTGCAAGAATACAGTCCTTCGGAAGATGGGGGATGACCTCCAAAAATATCTGCTTGGTCGCCTTCAACGTCACAGCATTGATGACAAGTTCGGGTGCGAAAGCGTCAATTTCATCGTAAGATGTGAAACGTTGCGTATTATACATGAAGCGCAAACGGCGCGGATCGATGTCTATCACGGCCGTTTCGTGGTCGAAACTCAGCAGATCGACAAAGAAGGCTCCCATCTTGCCGGCGCCAAGGATAAGTATCTTCATAACTTCGAGGTTGTTATTGTTGTGGTTTTGCTGGCGGAAACGGCATTTTCCGATATACACATGAAAAGTATTGCCATATAATCCTTAACACTTTACCATAATATCCAGAATGCCTTGCTACAAATCCCTGCGGTGCCTTACGTCAAAGCATCGCCTTTTCACCCACAAAATTCCCTCTGTCAAGAAAGGATGTGCGGTGATGCCGGGAAGGGGTTCCGCCTTGCGGTATATGCGATGACAGACTTTCCTGCGAGGAAGGCCCTAAAAAAACATCAAGCCCTCGCTCCTTTGCCGGAAAGTCAGTGTCATTTGTTCATGATTTCTATCTGCTGTGCTACAGACTCCTCATGGATATGCTCAAAAATGTCACGGATGAAACTGTTGCTCATACCGTTCAACGTACCCTGCGCCCCACGCTTTTCGAGGATTTCGCTATAACGCATGGTCTGCACGACGGTCATGTTGTTCTGCTTCTTATACGTACCTATCTCACGGCTGATGCGCATTCGCGTTGCCAAAAGTTCGAGCAATTGGTTGTCCACCTCATCAATCTGGCGGCGCAAGGTCTCCAATCCTTCTGTCGTCGTCATCTGGTTTCGAATGGTCAGTTTTTCGAGGATGAATTCGAGGACATCGGGTGTAATCTGCTGTTTGGCATCGCTCCAGGCATTGTCGGGCTGGCAATGGCTTTCAATAAGCAGGCCGTCGAAACCCAAATCCATGGCCTGCTGGCAGAGAGGGGCCACGAGTTCCCTGCTGCCACCAATGTGACTGGGGTCGCCAATCATGGGAAGATCGGGGATGCGGCGGCGCAGTTCAATGGGAATGTGCCACATGGGAGGATTGCGATAGATGCGTTTGTCGTAGGAAGAGAAGCCACGATGAACGGCTGCCAGGCGTTTTATGCCGGCATTGTTCAGACGTTGGAGGGCGCCAATCCAAAGTTCCAGGTCGGGATTTACGGGATTCTTCACCAGCACGGGCACGTCGTGTCCCTCAAGGGCATCGGCAATTTCCTGCATGGCAAAGGGGTTTGCCGAGGTGCGGGCACCGATCCAAAGGATGTCAATGCCGTGTTCGAGGGCCGCTTGAACATGGTGGGCGTTCGCCACTTCCGTGGCAGTAAGGAGGCCACACTCGTCGTGTACGCGCTGCAACCACGGGAGACCTTTCTCGCCGACACCTTCGAAACCGCCAGGTTTTGTGCGGGGTTTCCAGATTCCGGCACGCATGATACGAATGCCGTTTGAGGCTAACTGCAAGGCTGTGGTCATAACTTGCTCTTCGGTTTCCGCAGAACATGGACCAGCAATGACGAGGGGGCGACGCTGGGCGTCAATACCCGGAAGGTTGAGGGGTTGAAGTTCGAGTTCCATATAGTATGTTTTTGTATTTCAATTTACTTAACAGGTGGGTTCTAAAATCACCACCGAAAATCTTATTTTGTTGTATAGCAGGTCGCATTTTGCTGCCTTTCGGTTGCTTTTCGGCTTAAAATACCTGCTCATTTACAGAGTATCCGCTTCCGTTTCTCCGCTCTGTCTTCGACTGCCCCCCCCGCATTGTTTTTGAGGGCTTTGGACAGCGGTGGAAAATTTGCGGAGATTTTGATTAAAAAGTGCGGCACTTTTGAAGGGAAAGTTCGGATGTTTCATGCGGAAAGTTCGGATGTTTCATGCGGAAAGTTCGGATGTTTCATGCGGAAAGTGCGGCACTTTTCAAGACGGTGTCCTGCACAGTGGCAGACACCTGCCAAGAGCGTCAGTTTGAAGTGCCGTTTTCCGGAATGCACATTGCCGTTTTCCACACCGTCAGACCAGCGTCGTCATCATCGCCTTTACGCGCTTCAGGGCTTCCGTAAGGCGTTCTTCCGACGCGCAGAGCGAAAGTCTGACGCAATGGTCGCCGCCCTTGCCGAAGATGAAACCCGGTGTAATGAAAACCTCCACCTGCTTCAATACGTAGTCGGCAAAACGTTCTGAAAGGGTGCTTTCGGCAGTTGCTGCCCCCAAAGCCGGCAAAAGGGGATGGTTTTCGGGGATATGCGCCCACAGGAACATACCTGTCTGCTTGCTGAAGTCCGCCTCAACGCCAAGCGTTTTCAGGACAGCCTCGCCCAAAACACGGCGACGGGCATACACTTCCACATTATATTCGCGATGCCAATCATCGGCAACGTCTATCGCGGATGCCGCAGCCAACTGCAAACCTCTGAATGTTCCGGAGTCGATATTGCTCTTCACTTTCAGCGCCCATCCGACAAATTCGGCATTTCCTACAAGCATTCCCACACGCCAGCCCGGCATATTGTGGCTTTTCGACATGGAATTGAGTTCAATACAACAATCCTTTGCCCCTTCAACCTGCATGATGCTGAGTTTCTCTCCCTCGGAAAGGATGAAACTGTAAGGGTTGTCGTTGACGACGACGATGCCCCTTTCACGCGCGAACCTCACAATCCGTTCGTAGGTTTCACGCTGCGGCTTGGCACCGGTAGGCATGTTCGGATAGTTCATCCACAGCATTCTTACCCGCGACGTGTCGAATTTTTCAAGGAAATCGAAGTCCGGCTGGTAGTCATCATCGGCTTTCAGCGGATAATGCACCACGTTTGCTCCCAAAAGGGTCGGAAGCGATGTGTAGGTAGGATAGCCCGGGTCGGGCACAAGCACCGTGTCGCCGGTATTGACAAACGCCAATGTGGTATGGAGGATGCCCTCCTTACTGCCGATAAGCGGAAGGATTTCGCGCTCGGCATCCAGTTCCACGCCGAAATGACGCTTGTAGAAACGGGCCATGGCATGGCGGAGTTCCGGTGTGCCTTTCGTAGGTTGGTAACCATGCGCATGGGCATCGTGCGCCACTTTGCAAAGGGTTTCAATGGCCTGTGGCGGTGGCGGCAGGTCCGGACTGCCGATGGCAAGGCTTACAATATCGTGTCCCTCCTCGCGGAGACGGGCAATCTCGGAAAGTTTTCGTGAGAAATAGTACTCCTTTACGCACGAAAGGCGGTCAGCAGGCTTGACATTTGTCATAGTTAAGTAGGGATATAGTTAGTCTTTGTATCCAGAATTCCGTTCTGTTTTCCTTGACACGGTCAGGAATGGAGGCGACATTGCCAGCACCATTTGCCGCAGGTTGTATTCGAAAGAAACGATGGAAGAATCCCAATTATAGGCTTTTTCTTATCAGATTTACGGGATTTCCGGAACTGTTTTCAAGATGAAATTTTCCGTATATACAGGAAGGCGCAACCGATGTCTCAACAATGCATATTGGCGGTGGCAATTCATGGAATCCGCCTGTTCTACGGTTTTTGACTTATTGTGCCGCACGGTATTCTCCGAGTATCCGCAAATCGCGCGTCAAAGGTCGGACGGCCTCGATGCTTTGCAGGTATCTTTCGTAGTTGTCGTACTGCAAATCGATGTAGAAAAGGTACTCCCATTCGCGGCCGATGATGGGTAACGACTGGATTTTTGTAAGGTTTATCCTGTAAAAACTCAGAATCGCCAGCACTTTTGCCAGGCTTCCTTCTTCATGAGGCAGGGCAAAAACGACACTTGCTTTGTCGGGAGTGCCCCAAAGGACGTCGTTTTCCGACTTGCGGCACAGGTCGGCAAGGAGGAGGAAGCGGGTATAGTTGTGCTTGTTGTCCTCGATGCTGTTCTCCAAAACTTTGAGTCCGTAGAGATTGGCTACGCTGGCATGGCAGATGGAAGCATGGCCTCGCAGCCCCTCACGTGCGATGTTTTCGGCGGAGCCTGCCGTATCGTTGGCCTCCACCACCCGCAGTTGACGGTGCTTCCACAGATAGTTGCGGCACTGCATAAGGGCAACCGGATGGGAATTCACCTCAGTCAGCGTGTCCCAATCGTCGTCCGGAAGGCAGAGAAGTGCGTGTTCTATATGCAATTTATACTCGCCAACGATGTGACTTCCGTTGTCTCTGAGCAACTCATAATTGTGTAACAGGGAACCGGCAATGGTGTTTTCGATGGCAATCATCCCCAGACACTCTTCGGGATTCGCCTGCATGGCGGAGAAGACATCCTCAAAAGTATCACAATAGACCGTTTCTATTTTCTCGTTTTCATAAAAGCGGTGGGCAGCAATCTCGTGGAAACATCCTGCATTACCCTGTATGGCAACCTTTATCATGGGCGTGTTCAGTTATAGTCTTTTTGGATTTTTGGTCTGAAATGTTGGTTTTTTAGGGGGTAAGACCTGGGGAAGATTCCGGAAAGAGCGAATCATTTTCCTGAAAAATTAAAATCCCGCTATCGAAAACATTCGAAAGCGGGAAATCTGACCCAAAGGTCTATTCTTTGTTGTCGCGCATTGGCACTCACATTCCCCGCTCTGTCTGAAAGACAAAGTAAGTAAAGGAGTATGCAAAATAAAACGACGTCATGGTCTTTTTCTTTAGTTTTGTATTGAAACATTCCGGCTTTCCGGCAACCTTCCACAGCGGAAGGGACATCCGGAGGTTGTCTGCTGCCGAACTTTCGTCCGTTTTCCGGAACCGGCCTTGCAAAAGTTCCCGACGGCTGGCTCCGTTTCCACCTCACAAGGTCACGCATATTGCTGTGTGCGACAACCTTCAATGTCATGCCAAAGCCTCATATATTATATATAGGAGTACATTGGTTTTATGGCGGAACACTATCGGGAACTGTGTGGAAACGCCGGTGGTATAGACGCGAATGCTATGAAAAAGTGAAAGATAATCGGAGGAAATCACCGAAGCGTTCAATCGATTCCGACACTGTTTTCGGTTGCAAATATACGTTAATCAGCATCTTTCACCAAACATTTTTTACGTTTTTTTGCTCAAATGCGGAAAAAACGTCCGTTTTTGCGGTACTTTGCGTGGTATTTCGCCCTTGTCGGACATATATGGACTGCGGAAAAGCATGAAAACAACGGGAGAAAAAGGACATGGACGCCACGGTGCGAAACAGGAAACATGGCTGTCAGACAGAAAAGGAGGGAATGCCTGCTGGGAAAGGACAGGATGTCTGCTGGGAAAGGGAGAACAATCGGGAAGAAAAAGACAATGTTCAGAGGTATGAAATTGGGCAAAATGAAAGCAAAAAGGCGATTCATCTCACGCAACAGGCGTGGAAAACAACATCAAAACAACGGTTACTATCCGTCGTAAGACAAAGAAAAAGGCATCGCTTTGACAAAGGAATCCTATCCCCTTGACAAAGCGATGCCATTTCTATAACAACGGTGCATGTGGGAAAGCACTGCACTACGATGCGATATCAATTTACTTCCGCATCTTCATAGAGGTAACGTTTGATAGACTTCTTCGGAGTCTTTTCAAACTCTTCCTTGTAAAGACGGTATCCAACTATCTGCTCGTACTTGTTGATCTGCAAATTCAACTCACGGATATTGTTGTCCATCTGCTCGCGGATTTCCTTGTGTGTCAGCCCGTCCTTCTCAAGATGTTCCCAGTCAGGATAGATGAGCGCATAGAGTTTGTCGCCCTTTTGGATGATAATGCTCTCGCTGACATAAAGCAGAGAATTGAGTTTGTCCTCAATTTCCTCGGGATAAATGTTCTGACCATTGCTGCCGAGGAGCATGTTTTTGCAGCGTCCGCGGATGTAGATGTTGCCTTCTGCATCGATAACACCCATATCCCCGCTATGATACCATCCCTCTTTATCGATGGTTACCGCGGTGGCTTCAGGATTTTTGTAGTACCCGAGCATGACGTTTGCGCCTCTCATGAGGATTTCTCCCGGAATTCGTTGCGGGTCTTTCGAGTTGATTTTCACCTCCATTCGCGGAGCAACCTTACCACAACTTCCCTGTGCGAACCTCTGCCAATCCTCATAACTCATGATGGGAGCGCACTCTGTCGAACCATAACCTACGGTGTAATTGAAACCAATCTTGCGAAGGAACTTCTCAACATCGGGATTCAGACCGGCACCACCCATGATAACCTCATAGAAACGGCCGCCAAATACCTTCTGAATCTCAAAACGTATCTTCTCAAGTATCTTACCTCTTACCAAAGGAGTGCGGAGCAACATCTGCATTGTATGGGTCTGCACCTTCGGAAGTACGTTCTTTCTGATGATTTTCTCAATGATTAGAGGCACAGCAATGACGATACACGGCTTAACTTCCGCGAAAGCCTGCACAATGATCTTAGGACTTGGCAGACGATTGAGGAAATGGATGTGGATTCCATGGAGGAATTCGAAGAGGAATTCAAATGCCATACCATACATGTGCGCCATCGGCAACATGCTTACCACGCGATCGCCGGACTTACATTTGACACCGAGCACCTCAATGGCAAACTCATAGTTGCTCCAAAGCGCACGATAGGGAATCATTACTCCCTTGGGGTTGCCCGTAGAACCGCTGGTATAGTTGATCATGCTCAATGCTTCGCCATCCGGTTGCGGGACATAATGCACATCGTCTGCGGTAAAACGCTCGGGATATTTCCGTCCGAAGAACTCGTTAAGATGGGCACGCGCTTCCGTAAGACGCTCACTTCGGCTGACTTTCAGCGCGAAATCCGGCAAATGAATGACGCCTTCGATGGCAGGCATCTCGTCAGGTGTCAGCGTAGGCCACACATAATCTCCGGCAAAGAGCAGACGTGCCTCACTGTGATTGACGATGTTATGAACCTGTTCCGCCTTGAATTCATGGAGAATGGGCACAACTATGCAACCATAAGTCAGGGTTGCGAGGAAGGAAATGGCCCAATGCGCGCTGTTGCGTCCGCATATTGCGATGCGGTCACCGCGCTCTATTCCAGCATTTTCAAAGAGGATATGCAACTTTTCTATCTTACGTGCAACATCCTTATAATTGCATGTCTGACCTTGAAAATCGGTCAAGGAAGCATTGTTCCACCGTGTCTTGATAGACTTTTCTATCAAGCCTACGTAGTCAACATACTGGTATGTAATCATACTTATCTTATGTTTTTGATGGGGAGAACGGCAAAATGTCGGTCGGGAAGCAGACGGAAACACTTGCCGCACGGTATCATTTCAATGGATTTCTACGTGTTTTTCAGCGTTTTTTACGGAAAAGAGAGAAAAACACACGGATGCTCAAATCCGTTTGTTTTGTGCAAATTTAGTATTATCTCGTCATTTGACAAGAGATTTATGGATGATTTTTTACGTGAAAAGGCTTTTTTCTGTAATTTTGCCGCATAAAACGATATCAAACAGACAAAAATGATGAAAAAAAACGTTGTAATTTCCATATTGGCAGTCCTACTTCTTTTGTTCGTTTTTTTGGCTTTCGGCGCCTTTGGCAGCCTGTCCGGCAAGAAGGAATGCCTCATTTTCATTCACCGCAACAGCACCCTTGACGACGTTTACGAGCAGATTGACAAAGCAAGCAAGGCTCCCCAGCGCTCAACATTCCACATGATGGCCCGCCTTTCGGGCTACGCCTCAAACATTCAGCCGGGATGTTATGACATCGGCAGCGGCACTTCTACCATCATGGTGTTGCGTAGGCTGGCAACAGGACGGCAGACGCCGCGGAAACTGACAATACCTTGCCTGCGGACTGCAGAAAATCTGGCGGACTTCCTCGGCGAACAACTTGAAATGCCCGCCGACAGTTTCTACAAAGTGCTGACCGACAGTACGATTCTGGCGGAATACGGACTGGAAAAGGCGACTTCCGTATGCCTGTTCATCCCCAACACTTACGAAGTGTACTGGACTATCACCCCCAAGCATCTGATGAATCGGATGAAACGTGAGAGCAATGCCTTCTGGACTTCCGAACGTTGTGCAAAACTCCTCAACATTATTCCCGGATTCACCAAGACTGATGCCATCACACTGGCGAGCATCGTGGAGCAGGAGACGCAATACCAGCCCGAACGTGCCATGGTGGCGGGAATGTACATCAACCGTTTGCGCCGGAACATGCCGCTGCAGGCCGACCCGACCGTGAAGTTCGCCCTTCAAGATTTCACGCTCCGTCGAATCCTCCACGAACATCTGCAATACGAAAGTCCGTACAACACCTACAAAAACACGGGACTTCCACCCGGACCTATCTGCATTCCATCAATTTCCAGCATTGATGCCGTGCTGAACTTCGCACATCATAATTATATATATATGTGTGCGAAGGAGGATTTCTCCGGTGCCCACAACTTTGCTGCGGACTATAGCACCCATCTTGCCAATGCCCGGAAGTACGCAACGGCGCTCGACAACAGGGGAATCCACTGATTCTTCCATACATAACCCGACACACGGCAACCCATATTGCCGACCCTTCACCCTACATTATCCGAAAAGATCATTCCGAACACCAAAGGAAGGCCTTTTCCGGAACCTATCTTTTTCTCCAATCTTTCCTGTATGTTTCCACGAATTCTCCTCTTTCTCATCACGATAGCGTTGACCTTGCCGGTGGCATTGCCGGCAGCAGGGCAACGCACAACCGGTGGACCATGGACTCCTCATCAGAAACAAGCGGGCACGCTTGCCGACACCATCACCATGACTGCCGCGCGATATGCCACATCGCTCGACAGCATCATCATGCTCAAGCGCCAACATCGCCTTACGGGAGTGGAGAAAACGCTTACCAACCCCTACTATTTCCCCCTCTTTTCCAGCGCCACGCTTTACAGCACGCCCCTCTATGCCGGTCTGGCATCCCTGCCTTCCGAGCCATTCTCCCCCGACCCGCATGCCTTTTCCCTTGCCCCGCGTGCTACAAATGCCATACAAAAAGCGATGCTTTACAGTTATGCCAAGCATCCCACCAGCGTAAGGTTTGACCTGACGACGCCCATCATGCGGCAAACACCCGCGGAACCCGACCCGAAGGACAAAGACGAAAAGAAACTGCACAGCACCGACGGCAAGGAAACGCCCGACGATGTGGCGAAAAAGGGGAACAACGTGCAGGAAACATTCATGCCTGGAGACTTCAAAATCACCGTCAGGCGACCGAACTTCTGGACTGTCAAAGGGAATTTCTCCCTAAAATTCATGCAATACTACTTCTCCGACAACTGGTACAAGGGAGGTGACGACTACCTTTCTATGCTCGGAGAGTTCAAAATCGAGGCAAATTACGACAACAAGCAGAAGTTTTCCGTCTACAACTGCCTGGAAACGCGTCTGGGATTTCAGACCACCAAGTCTGATACCTACCATAAATTCAAGACAAACAACGACCTTTTGCGTCTGACCAACAAGTTTAGCCTTAAAGCCATCCGGAACTGGAACTACACTTTGATGGTACAATCGTGGACACAGTTCTACAAAACGTTTAACGCAAACTCGGATGTTGTCACCTCAGACTTCATGTCTCCCTTCGAATCTGTCATATCTCTTGGTATGACTTATCACGTAAGTAAGAAGAAACTTTCCAGTTTCGACGCTACGATTTCTCCTATAGCCATCGGCGTGAAATACTGCGACCGGTCGGCCATTGTGGGGCGGTTCGGCATCGAAAACGGCAAACATTCCAAGTCTACTTTCGGTTCTACCGCCACGGTAACCTCAACAGTGAAGTTCACGAATTCAATAAGTTGGGGGTCAAGATACTACATTTTCTACGACTACAAGAACCTGAAAATGGAGTGGGAGAACACAATAAACCTTAGAGTGAACAAGTATTTGAGCACAAAAATCTTCCTCTATCCCCGCTTCGACAACAGCGTCAAGAAGACCGAAGACAATGACACTTACTTCCAATTCAACGAATATCTGTCGATAGGCTTCGATTGCAGTTTCTGATTCATCCATTCCCTCTGCTCCACCGCAGGGGGATTTTTTTGTCCCCGCACCACCCTTACGCCGGTCCTTTACGGCACAAAAGCAGATTCCCGACACGGAATCCTATGGCAAGACATTGGACTTTACAGCGCATTCACGGACCATCATTGTAACGGATACCGGCAATTCGGAAGTAAAGGACAAAAGACTCACAAAGCCACGTCGGACATCACGGAAGAATGGTCAACACACCTCATGGAAAAGTGCCGTACTTTATGACGGGAAATGCCGCACTTCACACTGGAAAGTACGGATGTTTTTGGAGGAAAGTTCCGAGGTTTGCAAAGGACACTGTTGAAGCACGTAACTACAATATTGAAACATTTGAAAATCAACACGATATAATATGTACTATAAACTGATGATTTAAGTATGAAAAACGGAAGCGGACAACCAGAAACAGCCCCGTTTTAGCACTCGGCAACAACATTCTCCCGATAAAGACAACTACCTGTTTTCAAACGATTTCCAGACACGGATTCCGAGAACCTGAAGAAACCGAAAATAAAAGGCTGCGGCTGCGAGGCGGTTTTGCCCACCTTTCATCCCGAACAGAACGAACTTTGCATACGACAACACTGGAATTCCCAGCGCCCATCACGCCATTTATAAGGCACATACACGGGGCAAAACGACAACCAAAATATAAAAAGCGGAGAAAAAGGTAGAGGAAAAAGACAAAATTTAACGTCTTTTTATACATAATCTTACGCTTTTGTCGTATATTTGCACGAAATAATCGGGGGACATTTGCCCTTCCCTACCGCTTAAAAAAATGAACCACAACCGCATTTTTCCCTTTTTTGCCCTTTGTCTTGCCCTCTGTGCAATGATTATTTCTTGCAAGGGCAAGACGGAAAGTCCCGAAGAGGCTGTCTTGACCGACACCATTCTCGTTGAAGACACCCTCGTTTCCGACAGCATTCCACAGGAGGAACTGATTATCCCCCCAAAGAAAGCCGATGAACTCTTCGATGATTTCGCCTTCGCTTTCATGAAGAATCCCAACTTTCAAAAGGAACGCATCAACTTCCCGCTCCCACATATCGTGGACAATGAGCGGCAACACATCGAGCGAAAGGCATGGACCTTCGACAAGATGTACAGTTCCGACGAGGTCTATACCCTCATCTTCGACAACATCAAGGAGGAGGAAATGGCCAAAGACACCACGCTGAAATCCGTCACAGTGGAGGAAATCGACATCGAAACCCGCCGTACAAAGGCATACCGGTTCAAACGCATCGACGGAGAATGGCGGCTGACGACACTTGAGGAGAAAGACCTTGGAGAGAGCGAAAACAGCGAATTCTACAGTTTCTACCAACGTTTCGCCACCGACAGCCTGTACCAGCGGACACATATCACGGACCCTCTGCCTTTCAGCACCTACGACGACGACATCTTTGAAGTGGTCGATGGCGTGATTTCCGCCGACCAATTCCTGGATTTCGCCCCGAAACTTCCCAAACAAAGAATCACAAACATCCTTTACGGACAGGCATTCCGCAACTCAAAATTCCGCATCCTCTCCATCCGGGCCCTCAGCAGCGGCATGGAAAGCAACATGCAATTCCGCAAGAACAAGGAAGGCGAATGGATGCTGACACGACTGGAAAACTGACCTGCAACCGGCATTTGACGGACAACATACGGCAACGCCGGTGAAACTCTACGGAATTTCCGATGAAAGGAACCTGGATTTCCAAAGGAACACGGCGGAGACCGACAGAAAAACCGCGGACCATCGCCATCCCCGAATCCGCCCCGACTGACCCAAGAATTCACAAACAAAGCGAAAATGTCCCAATCACTTAGACCCTATAACACGTTCGGCATCGATGCGGATTGCCAAGAACTCATCTGCTACCACAGCACAGAAGAATGCCTGGAAGCCGCCCAACACCTGAAAACATCCGGACTGCCATGGATTCCCATCGGCGAGGGCAGCAACATTCTCTTTGTGAATCAGCACTTTCCCGGCATAGTTGTCCACAACAGCATCACGGGAATCCATCCGGAAGAACAGGAATACAGCATACTTATACGCGTTGGCGGCGGCGAAATTTGGGACGATCTTGTCGACTACTGCACAGGACGCGGATGGTATGGACTGGAAAATCTGTCGCTTATACCCGGCACCGTAGCGGCATCGGCCGTACAAAACATCGGAGCCTACGGTGCTGAAGCCGCCGATTGCATCGTCAAAGTGGAGGGAATTTACGTGAATCCCGATAGCGACGACGCACCTTACGAGGGAAGTCTGTTGCACGATGAATGCCGATATGGCTACCGTTCGAGCATTTTCAAGGATGAACTTAAGGACATTTTCCTCGTCACCTATGTTTGGTTCCGCCTCAGACGACGCTTCAAACCCACACTTTCGCACGCCGCTATCGAACGTCACCTCATCAAGGATGGGATAGAACCGGCACGTGCAACGGCAAAGGACATCAGAAAAGCCGTCATCGCCATCCGGCAACAGAAACTTCCCGACCCAAAACTGACGGGAAACGCAGGCTCTTTCTTCATGAATCCCGTAGTGACGCCCGAACTTGCCACAAAGATTCTCGAAACTTATCCTGACATGCCACACTATCAGACGCCGGCAAACGACGGGACCGAAGGGGTGAAAATTCCCGCAGCATGGCTCATAGAACAGTGTGGCTGGAAAGGGAAGAACTTGGGGAAAGCAGGCGTAAATCCCCGGCAACCACTCGTACTCACCAATCTTGGAGGGGCAACAGGTCAGGAGATTGTCACGCTGGCAACGACCATTCAGGCAGATGTCTACCGCAAATTCGGCATAGAACTCCATCCTGAGGTTCGATTTGTCTGACCAACATCCCCACTTTCACGGCATTCGTTCCCAATTTCTGTCGGACATCACGTACAAAAGAGACACGGAGCCGGCAACAAACAAACCGGCAACGCCGTGAAATATCCAAATCTTCCACCACAGATTTTCTGACTATGTACTTCGTATCGAAACGCATCGAAATATCTTATGCCCATCAATTGAACCTCGATTATGAGAGCAAGTGCCAACGTTTGCACGGGCATAACGGCATCATCACCATATACTGTTGCACCGAAACACTGGACAGAAACGGTATGGTAGTCGACTTTACGCATCTGAAAGAACTTGTCACGGAGCGACTTGACCATAGAAATCTCAACGAACTCTTTGACTTCAACACCACAGCAGAGAACATGGCGCGATGGATTTGCGAGCAAATTCCACAGGCTTACAAGGTGGTTTTCCAGGAATCGGAGGGCAACATCGCTGCTTATGTACGGCCCGGCTTCGAACATCTCTCGTTCTAACGCATCCCGAACCACGCAAGAATGACTGCATATACGCCCCAAAAGCGCATATAAATTGTCCTGAAAGCGTTTACGATTGTCCTGAAGGCATTTTATAAATGTCCTGGTAATGCTTTATATTTGTCCTGAAGGCATTTTATAATTTCTCCTGGAAACGTTTATGAATGTTCTGAAAGCGCATTATAGAAACGCCGTATAAGGAAAATCATAATACCATGGCCGACGGGTAATCTTGCAGCATCTCCTACCAAAACCACGGAAATCCGTCACAGGAAACACCCTGAGTAACATACCGAAGTTCAAAAAAACGCCCCTATGAAGGTCAACGAAATTTTCTACTCGCTCCAAGGTGAGGGCTTCCACACCGGCACTCCTGCCGTATTTCTCCGCCTTAGCGGATGCAATCTTCGGTGTCCTTTCTGCGACACACGCCATGAAAGCGGTGAAGAGATGACGGAAAGCGAGATTGTAGACCGCATTTGCGCATTCCCCACACGGACCATCGTAATCACAGGCGGCGAACCTTCGCTCTTCCTCACCGAAACTTTGGTAGACGCCCTGCACAGGAAGGGACGGAAAGTGAACGTGGAAACAAACGGCACGCACCGGCTTCCCGACAACGTTGACTGGGTAACACTCTCCCCAAAAGACGCCTTTACGGAACACGCCATCCCAGTAATGCAACGCTACGACGAACTGAAAGTCGTCTACGATGGCCGAAAAATGCCCGACGAATACCGGCAGTTCGACATCAAACACCGCTTTCTCCAACCCTGCGATGTGGGGGACGAGGCCAAAAACAGGGAAATCATACGCGAAACCATCGAATATATCAAACAAAATCCGCAGTGGAGACTGTCACTGCAAACCCATAAATTCCTCGACATTCCATAAGGTGGGAATGAAGAACACCGGATAACGGCCCCATTGAGAACCCACCCATAACACACGAATGCCCATGAAACATATCCGCAATTTCTGCATCATCGCCCATATTGACCATGGTAAGAGCACCATTGCTGACCGTTTGCTCGAACGAACCAACACAATCCAGATAACAGAGGGCCAGATGTTGGATGACATGGACCTGGAAAAGGAACGTGGCATCACCATAAAAAGCCACGCCATACAGATGGATTACCACTACGATGGCGGCAATGAGGAACTGAAAAGTAAGACACCTTACGTGCTGAACCTCATAGATACACCGGGACACGTGGACTTTGCCTACGAAGTCTCGCGCTCTATCGCTGCCTGCGAAGGGTGTCTGCTGGTGGTGGATTCCACACAAGGCGTACAGGCACAGACCATTTCCAACCTCTATATGGCGATAGAGCACGACCTGGAAATCATTCCTGTCATCAACAAGTGCGACATGCCGAACTCCATGCCTGAGGAGGTTGAGGACGAAATCGTGGAACTTCTTGGCTGCGACCGCTCTGAAATCATCCGGGCATCCGGAAAAACGGGTCAGGGAATCGACGATATCCTACGCGCGGTTGTGGAACGTATACCCGCTCCTACGGGAGATCCCGACGCTCCGCTCCAGGCTTTGATCTTCGATTCCGTGTTCAACAGTTACCGAGGCATCATCGCTTACTTCAAGATTGTCAACGGAAGCATACGCAGCGGTCAGAATGTCTTCTTCGTCAATACGGAGAAACAATACAACGCCGACGAGATTGGCGTACTCAAAATGGAACTCTGTCCGAAGAAAACATTGGGATGCGGCGACGTAGGATACATTGTCAGCGGCATCAAAACCGCCACGGAAGTGAAGGTGGGAGACACCATTACGACCGTCGAAAATCCGTGTTCCGAGGCCATAGATGGCTTTGAAGAGGTGAAACCAATGGTGTTCGCCGGTGTCTATCCCATTGAGGCTGAGGACTTCGAGATGCTGAGAACGTCACTCGAAAAACTGCAACTTAATGACGCGTCGCTGACCTTTAGCCCCGAATCCTCCGTTGCCCTCGGCTTCGGATTCCGCTGTGGTTTCCTCGGACTCCTGCACATGGAGATTGTACAGGAGCGTCTTGACCGCGAATTCAACATGAATGTCATCACCACGGTGCCGAACGTTAGTTACAACATCTACGACAAACACCAGCAACTCATCGAGGTTCATAACCCGGCAGGTATGCCTGATGCCATGGAGATTGACCATATCGAAGAGCCGTACATCCGTGCAAGCATCATCACACGTACCGACTTCATCGGTAATATCATGACCCTCTGTCTGGGAAAACGCGGAGAATTGGTGAAGCAAGAATACGTAAGCGGCAACCGGGTGGAACTGCATTACGACATGCCTTTGGCGGAGATTGTCATCGATTTCTACGACAAACTGAAAAGTATCTCCAAAGGTTACGCCTCATTCGACTATCATTCCATCGGATTTCGCGCCTCAAAACTCGTAAAACTCGACATTCTCCTCAACGGAGAGCCAGTAGACGCCCTGTCAACCTTGACGCATGTCGACAATTCTGTGACTTTCGGACGCAGAATGTGCGAGAAACTCAAGGAACTTCTGCCGCGTCAGCAGTTCGACATCGCCATCCAGGCGGCCATCGGTGCAAAGATTATCGCCCGCGAGACCGTAAAACAGGTCAGAAAGGACGTTACGGCGAAATGCTACGGCGGCGATATCTCACGTAAACGTAAGTTGCTCGAAAAACAAAAACGCGGAAAAAAGAGAATGAAGGAGATAGGAAACGTACAGGTTCCTCAGAAAGCCTTCCTCGCTGTGCTGAAGTTAGACTGATCTTTCACAGCGCAACCCGGCAACAAACGCCGCACTCCAACCACTTTCCCCCAACATTCCGGAAAAAGGACCGCACCACAATGCCCTCAGGTTGCCGTGACAATGCGACATCGCTTCGTAATAATGCGACGCCACTTCCTAACAATGCGACGTCGTTTCCTTATAATACGATGTCACTTCCTCATAACACACATATATATTATTCCCAATAAAAACATATTTTGTGCGGCAAGCAGGGAAAACATCCCCAAAACAACAAAACAAACATAGCGTACTCCATCATAAGGATATCCTCTGAAATATGATAGAAAAAATCAAAAATCTGATGGCTGAAGCCGAAAGTCTTCAGGCACATTCAGCGGAAGAACTTGAAAGTCTTCGCCTGAAATATCTCTCCAAGAAGGGTCTTGTCAGTCAACTCATGGCGGACTTCCGCAACGTTCCTGCCGAACAAAAGCGCGAAGTGGGCATGCTTATCAACAAAGCGAAGGACGCTCTTACCGAACGTTTCAACGCGTTGAAGGCGGAATTGTCCACAACTGAAGACGACCATTCCGGTCTTGACCTCACCCGAACACCGTATCCCGTACGTCTGGGAACAAGACATCCGCTCTCAATCGTCAAACAAGAGATTGTAGACATCTTCTCCCGTATGGGATTTACTTTGGCAGACGGACCGGAAGTTGAGGATGATTGGCATGTATTCGGCTCTATGAACTTCGCCGATGACCATCCTGCACGCGACATGCAGGACACTTTCTTCATCGAAAGTCACCCAGATGTCCTCCTCCGTACCCACACAAGTTCGGTACAGAGCCGCGTAATGGAAAAGAATCAGCCGCCAATCCGCGTCATTTGTCCGGGCCGCGTGTACCGAAATGAGGCAATCAGCGCCCGCGCACACTGCTTTTTCCATCAGGTAGAAGGACTTTACATCGACCGCGATGTGAGTTTCACCGACCTGAAGCAGGTACTTCTCACCTTCGCCCGCGAGATGTTTGGCGCAGACACCCAAATCCGCCTCCGTCCTTCCTACTTCCCCTTCACCGAACCTTCGGCAGAAATGGACATTTCCTGCAACATCTGCGGCGGCGAAGGCTGTGCTTTCTGCAAGCATACCGGATGGGTGGAGATCCTCGGATGCGGAATGGTTGACCCCAACGTCCTCGAATCGAACGGCATCGACCCGAACATTTACAAGGGATATGCCTTCGGTATGGGTATCGAACGCATCACAAACCTGAAATATCAGGTGAAAGACCTCCGTCTGTTCTCCGAGAACGACGTACGATTCCTCGATGAGTTCATGGCTGCAAACTGATGCCTTAAAACCCATCTTCCAGAGAAGGCCGCATAAGAGGTCGGAAGAAGAGACAAAAGGGCCGGAAACATCAACAAGAAACTTCCGGGGAACAAAGTAAAAAACTTCCGCACTTTCCGTTTCAAAGTTCCGCACTTTCTGTCTGAAACATCCGCACTTTCCGCCCGAAAGTTCCGTACTTTTCACAGCCTTGTACAAAGGGATGGGATTGTCGTGTCCTGAGGACATACCATCCCTTTCCGAAGGTTGCCATATTCCCCTCCCGAGAATCTGACAAACGTCAGCGACGGGCAGACTCTCCTTTGGCAAAACATGCAGGACCTTTATGCCAAGGATTTACGATCCTACATAAACGGATATGGTACAAACGCTCCGACAAACCCGCATAAATCTCTGGAAAACAAAAACATACACGCCGGTATTCCACTACGGATTACCGGCGTTTTTTACGTCTATACAACGGGTAAAAGAGTTTTACCCTGCGACATCGCATATCGGGAAACATTGGACATCGTTCCGCGTTTTCCCGTCATAGCATTGTGAAAACACACGAAAAAAAGCCCCTACCGGCAGAACCGGAAGGGGCGGATATCAATGACTTGAAACGGAGTCGTTGAAATTACTGGAGCGTACCGTTGTTGGCAGCCTCAATCATAGCGGCGGAAGGAAGGATGTAAACCTCTACGCGACGGTTCTGAGCCTTGCCTTCAGCGGTGGCGTTGCTGGCAACAGGGTTGGCTTCACCAAGCCCCTGAACGCTGCTGATCTGAGTTGCGGTAGCGCCATGAGCCTTAAGATAGGTGCTAACTGCGGTGGCACGGGCGAGAGAGAGGTCAAGATTCTTCTGGGCACTCTGCTCTGCGGTGCAGCCACGCCAAGCGTCGTTGTCGGTATAACCAATGATGTTTACGTCCATGTCGGAAGTAAGCACGTTCTGAGCAAAACTGTTGAGGCTGCTCTGAGCGGCAGCATTGAGGACACTCTTACCGGTAGCGAAGAGGATTCCACTGTCGAAAGTGACCTTAACATAACTGGTTCCGTCAGCATCGGTGAGGAGTTCGGCATCGGCACCATTGAGAGCAGCGGCTGCCTTTGCGGCCTTATCCATCTTATGACCGATAAGAGAACCTGCAGTTGCACCGACTGCCATACCGGCAGCAGCGGCAATACTGGTAGTTTTTGCTGTGTTAGTTCCTGCGAGTTTGCTGATAAGAAGACCTACAGCAGCGCCGGCAGCAGTACCGCTGGCTCCACCAATCATACCACCTTTAGCGGCATTGGTCAACGTACAACTTGTGGTCAGAAAGCAAGCAATCAGACCAAAGATGAAAGTTTTCAGTTTCATAAAGCAAATTATATTTATAAATAGATGAGTGTTCTACAAGGCTTTGCGGCAGAGAGCGCCGACGGAAAAACCTGAAAGGACGGATGTCCGTTAGAAAAACACCTGGATTAAGCCATTCCTTTTCCCTATATAAGCGTCGTGACAGTCAGGAATTATTTTACTGACTGAGAAAACTTTATACAAAGGTTTTTGAATGCCGCATATACATTTTCCAGACATTTTCATTGCAAAAATACCTCTTTTGGCATCAAAGCACAAAGATATACAAGGAAAATTCGTAATTTTGCAATAGAAAATGCCTAAAAAAACATATCAAATAAGCATTTTCCATACAAAAAAGGCGGGTTCTACAAATTAGGATTGTCGCATTTCGAGTCTTTTTACAATATGGATATTCCGAAAAATTGCGGAATATTATGAAATAAACGACTGAACAAACGGATAGTTTCAGGCGGAAAAAGACAAGAGGACGGCAATACGCCCCCTGCAGAACATCAAAGAAACTTCATGGTGGTATTTTACAAATCCCACCCAAACACTTGCACACCGCATTTCACATGGAAGAAAACAATATCCTGAACAACGAGGCTGCCGATGTACAGCCGCCGCTAAAAAAGAAGAAGACCACCGCACTCGTCATCACTATCCTCGTACTTCTCCTTGCCGCAGCAGGCGGATTCTACTATTTCTATACTGAGCAACAGAAGGAGAACGACGAGGCAACAGCCTACGAAATCCTTGAGGATAACGAGTCGTTGGACGACTATGAAGACTACCTGAACCGATTCCCCAACAGCATTCATGCCGCAGAAGTGCAGGGACGCTACGACAATCTGGTGAAGATGTACAACGAATGGCGGGGGCTGAACATCGGAGGAACACGCTACGATTATGAGCGTTTCATGAAGAATTATCCCAACAGCGTACTCGTGCATCAGTGCGAAATGAAGATCGATTCCCTCGATTGGATTGCCGCAAAGAACGAAGGAACACCCGAAGCCATTGCCGAATACGTCGAGCGGCATCCCGAAGGTCGCTACCTCTCAGAGGCGAGCATCGAACAGGAAAGAGCCGTTGACGCGCAGGCGAGTGACGAAGAAAAGACTGCCATTGATATGGCCCTTACCACCTTTTTCCGCGCATTCGGCAGCAATGATGAGGAAACCATCAACATGTGCATCACGCCTGTCATGACAAAATTCCTGTCAAAGACGAATGCAACCAAGGTGGATGTGACGGGAATTGTTGCACGTACTTACAACGAACACATCAAAAGTTGCAGATTTGCTTTGAACGATGACTACGTAATCAAGAAGTCGCGCAACGAAAACGGCGAAATTGTCTATAACGTTTCCTTCTCCACCGACCAGTATATTGAGCGTGATAACGAAGGAAAGACCTTCGGAAGTTATACGGCGGAGGCGATATTGACCGAACAATTCAAGATATCCTCGCTCACGATGACCGAAGCCTGCCGGCGCTGACAACGTTTTTTCACGGCAGGAAAAACGCCGACGACACCATCCTAACCTGGAAATCGAAAGGGCAAACAACGCTTTCGTCGAGCCAAACAGGCTGAGAAAAAACAAATGAAATGCGCCTACGCCATGCGATGGAGACCAGACATAGGATGAAATCCAACGGAAAAAACAACACGAACAGTTAAATCACATACAACTCTACACCATGTTAATCATCAACAATTACGAAGAGTTCGCCTCACATGTTGGCGAAGTTCTGGGAGTATCAGACTGGCTTGAAGTGCCTCAAGAACGTATCAACATGTTCGCTGATGCCACACTTGACCACCAATGGATCCACGTTGACCCCGAGCGTGCTAAGGAAGGTCCCTTCGGACAGACCATAGTTCACGGCTACCTTACCCTCAGCCTTCTGCCCTATCTTTGGGAACAAACCATCCAAGTGAACAACCTTAAGATGATGGTAAACTACGGAATGGACAAGATGAAGTTCGGACAACCCGTACTCAGCGGACAACGCATCCGACTGGTTTCCACGCTGGCCGACATCGCAAACATCCACGGAATCTGCAAGGCTGTCATATCTTTCAGAATAGATATTGAGGACCAAAAGAAGCCTGCACTCACAGGTATGGCCACATTCCTCTATCATTTCAACTAAGAATCACAGGCATTGCCGCAAAAGAGCACATAATAAAGGCGAACCCCAACACATGCAACGAATGGCATTATGTTGGAGTTCACCTTTATTGTTTCACAGAAACACCGGAGATTCCTCTAAGTTTTTCGAATATCCTGCGGAAGATTCAGCGGAACAAATACGGAGGACCACAAATAAAAGAGTGGATATTTAGCCGGAAACCAACGGAATCCCTGCTGAGAAACCGCAAGAGGTGCTGCGTTACATCGCACTGATTCACAACGATTTATACAGCAAAGCATATACAGGACGCCGGACATTCCTTTGTGCTATCCAGCGTTTTTCGCCTCATCACGCAGGAGCCCGGCAAAATCATCACCGACATAATTATCGAGCGATCCGCACACATTGGCGGCAAAACGCCGGGCAATCCCGATATGTTGCGCCCACATTTCCTTTGAAATATCCGCCAAAGCGGTATGGCGCACCCCATTTTTATAAAGGGAATACAGGAATCCGGCATTGAAATTGTCGCCCGCGCCAACGGTGCTTACGGTCTTTATGGGTGGAACCTCAAACACCTCGTGCAAAGTTGGCGTCATCACATGCACTGCCTTGCCGCCATCGGTCACCAGAAGATAGGGGCAATGCGCCTTGATGTGCTGATGATACACCTCTTCAGCCAAGGAAAAACGGTCGGATGAAACGTCATCAATGCCAAAAAGATAGTGGAAATCCTCCATACTGCCCCGAACAACAGACGCCAAACGCAGGTTTTCCAACAGGTTTTCGCGCACAAAAGGCAGGTCTTTCACGTGTGTCGGACGGAAATTGATGTCGTAATACAACAACGTTCCCGCGGTTCTCGCTGCGGAGAGATACCGGAATACCTGCTCCCGGATGGCGGGATTGACGGCAAAGAAACTGCCGAAGAGGACATAATCCTCCGCACCGAAAGCCGGAACCGGCAATGTCATCGACAGCGAGGCATGGTCCTTGTAGAACTGATATTCCGCATCGTTGCGGTCATTCAGGAAGGCAAGCGACAAATGGCTCCGACATCCTTGCAGGCGTTCTACGCAATTCGTGTCGACACCATTGCGATTCATGAACCCGAGTGTCAGTGTTCCGATGGTGTCATCTCCGACAAACGTAGACATAATAGGGCGCAATCCGCAGCGTCCAAGGGAGATTATGGCATTGAAAGCAGAACCTCCCGGCACGGCCTTCAGAGGTTTTTCATTGCGGAAAAGGATGTCGTAGACAGTTTCTCCGACACCATAAATATGTTTTGACATTAGAATAAAATTATAAATACGTATGTTAAAAGTAGCATTGTTTGACCTTGACGGTGTAATCATTGACACTGAGGGGCAATATTTCCGTTTTTGGGACAGCATTGGTAAGAAACATTTCCCTGAAATAGAGGATTTTGCGAACAGTGTCAAGGGAAACACCCTTGTAGCCATCCGTTCCCGATACTTCAGCGGACAAGAGTCTCTTGCTGATGAAGTGGAACGTCAACTGGTGGAATTCGAAGATGAGATGACCTATGATTTGTTTCCCGGCGTAGAAAACTTCCTGAAACAACTTCACGATGCCGGCATTCCGTGCGCTATTGTGACGAGCAGCAACCAGAAAAAGATGGCATCTTTGGCCAAACAACAACCGACGTTGACATCGCTTTTCGACCGTGTTTTCACCGCCGAGGACGCAGGAAGAGGCAAACCTTTCCCCGATTGTTACCTGCGAGCCGCCGAAGCCATGAAGGCAAAGCCCGAAGAATGCGTCGTGTTTGAGGATAGCATCAACGGATTGAAGGCGGGACGCGACAGCGGAGCCTTCGTGATTGGCCTCACCACGACCAATCCTCACGATGTCGTCGACCAATGGGCGGACATCATTGTTGCCGGTCTTCATGAATGCCGTTTGGAGGAGATACTGCAAAAAATGCGCCAACATTAAGCGGGAATGACGCACTTTATGGTGTCAGACAACGAATTTCTACGATTTCCTGTCGGCTGAATACCGTGAACTCCCCCACATGACACCCGAAAGACATCCGCATTCCACACCGGATCCTTAACAATATGTCCTGGGGAATGACGCCACGGAAACAGAATGGCGAGGATGTTGACGGCCGGATCCTTAACAATATGTCCTGGGGAATGACGCCCTTACGTCAAAAGACTTCCGTTCCCCATCAAGGGTTTTCCCGTTCATGGAAGCCGCATTCCCTGTCATTTTTTCAGGAAAGCGCCCCACTCCGCTATCAAATGCTACGGATTTTCCCTCTGTTTTTTCCGCACTTCGCCCTAAAAGTTCACACACTTTACAATCAAGAGTTCACGCACTCCGCCTTAAAAGTTCACGCACTTTACCATCAAAAGACAAGAAGAAGTAGCGGCAGAAAACAGGGATAAAAGATAAAAAGTACGGAAAAAACCCACATTATCTCTTATTTTCCGTCACGGAAAGTGCCGAAGAACAAAATAAATTGTAACTTTGTCGGCAAACATTCTCACGGAATGTTTTACGGAAACCACGGAAAAAAGCAAACCCGAAGACAATCAATCTATACCCATACTATGAAAAAATTCTTCTCCCTTTTCCTGCTGATTATCATCGGCACACTGACCTCTTGGGCCCAGTTGCCGGAATTCAGTACGGCAGATGCCCCTGTTTATTACAAAATAAACTTCACTCAGGGCTCAACTTACCTGCAGGACAATGGTGCAGGTACCTTCCTTACAAACGAGAATGCAGCAAATTCCGGCGGACAACTCTTCGCTTTCATCGGAACACAGCAGAGTTTCCAACTCCTTTCCAAACTCGGAAACTATGTAACCACGGGATATGGCACCGCTGCGAACAACGGTCAGTCCACCACACTGCTGAAGAGCGGAACGGAAGGTAAGAACTTCCAGATTCTCGATTCCCCGTCACAGTCCGGTTCCTTCGTAATAACCAGCACCGATAATACGACTGTCGGATTCAATACATGGGGAGGTGCCGGTGCGGCACACAACATCGGCTTCTGGGATACTAAGGACGTCAACGACCAAATCCGCTTCATCAGCGCCGAAGATGTCCCCGATTATACCGAACTGGAGAAGTTGATTTCCATAAAATATACTCAAAGCGGCACGAAGATCACCAGTTGGGAGCCTACCAATCCTATGACCCTCTGGTACAACGTTCCCACAACCCTCACCACCGTCAGCAACAAATGGATGGAATACAGTCTGCCCATTGGTAACGGACGTTTGGGAGCCTGCCTTATGGGTGGCGTGCATACCGATGAGATTCAGTTGAACGAGAAAAGCCTTTGGACGGGAACTTCAACCATCCAGCCCAACCCCAATCACGGTAAATTCATGAACCTCGGTTCGCTATACGTCATTGATGAGAGCGGCGACTACGAGACTTTCTCCAACTATAAGCGCTGGCTTGACCTTGAGGATGGCGTCGGCGGCGTGGATTTCACCGATGCTGACAACAACGCCTACGAACGTCGCTACTTCGCTTCCGAGACCGACAACGTGATTGTTGCCCGATATCTTGCCCCCGAAGGCAAGACTCTCTCGCTCCTTGTAAGTTATTATCCCGGTACAGGCATCAATGCCAAGATGGCAAAATACAATGGTAGCGAAGGATTCTTCACGGGTTATACCGACCTTCTTAAGTACAACACCACCTTCCGCGTTGTACCTGTGGGCGAGAATGCCCAAGTAACCTCCGACGCTGTCGGCGTACACGTTACGGGAGCACAGGAAGTTGTTGTGCTTCTTGCCGCAATGACCGACTACGACGGCACAAATCCCGAGACGTTCTCCACCGGTGTGGGCGACGAAGGTCTGGCCTCCGCCATCGCAGCAACCCTGGATGCCGCCGCAAAAAAGGACTATGCGGCACTGAAAGACGCGCACGTCAGCAACTTCCGTGGCTACATGGGACGCGTAAAACTCAATCTCGGAACCGCCACACAGTTGGCATCGACCACAAAGACCACCGAAGACCTGATCAAATACTACAACAATTCGGTTGCCAACAGCAAGTCGGCACAGGGTCTTTTCCTTGAGCAACTCTACTTCTACTACGGACGTTACCTCGAAATATCCTCGAGCCGTGGCAGCCTGGATGTCCCCAGCAACCTTCAAGGAATCTGGAACAATTCCTCCTCTGCTCCGTGGAACTCCGATGTTCACACGAACATTAACATCCAAATGAACTACTGGCCCGCCGAGCCGACCAACCTTAGCGAGTGCCATCTGCCGTTCTTGAACTACATTGTCAACATGATTCAATCGCCGGGATGGAAACTTGCCGCAAAGAATGCTGGGCAAAGTGTAGGATGGACTGTCCATACCGAATCCAACATCTTCGGAGGAATGAGTTCATGGATGTCGAACTATACCATCGCCAACGCATGGTATGTAAGCCACCTCTGGCAACACTATCGCTATACGCTTGACAAGGAATACCTTGCAAAGGCCTTCCCCGCCATGTGGAGTTGTTCGCAATATTGGGCAGAACGCTTGAAACTTGCCACCGACGGCACCTATGAATGCCCCAGCGAATACTCGCCCGAGCATGGCCCCGGAAGCCAGAATGCCACCGCACACAGCCAGCAACTTTGCCGTGAACTCTTCGAAAACACCCTTGAGGCCATCGAGGTTCTCGGAAACGAGGACGAACTCGACGCCACATGGCTGGAGAAGATCAAGGACCGTTATTCAAAACTTGACCTCGGACTTGCCACGGAAACCTATACCGGAAACTGGGGAACAGGCCTCATCTCGACCAACACCCCCATCCTCCGCGAATGGAAGTATTCAAGTTATACCAGCGGTGAAAACGGCCATCGCCACCAGAGTCATCTCATGTGCCTCTATCCTTTCAACCAGGTTTATCCCGGTAGCGAGTATTTCGATGCCGCAGTCAACAGCCTCAAACTCCGTGGCGACAACTCCACAGGATGGTCGATGGGATGGCGAATCAACCTTTGGGCACGCGCTCAGGACGGCGACCATGCCCGAACATTGCTGCACAACGCACTCAAACACTCCACATCCTATGGCGTAGACCAGAGCCAAGGCGGTATCTATTACAACCTTTTCGACTCCCATGCTCCGTTCCAGATTGACGGAAACTTCGGTGCCTGCGCCGGAATTGCCGAGATGCTCATGCAAAGTGCAACAGGCACCATCAGCATCCTCCCCGCTCTTCCCTCAGCATGGCCGCAAGGCTGCGTAGAAGGTCTGAAGGCTGTGGGCGATTTCACGGTAAATATCCAGTGGAAACAGGAGAAAGCCACCACAATCTCCGTAGTTAACAACCAGGGACAGCCCTTGCGCATGACGTTCCCCAACGCTTCGCTTGACGAAGCCCTGTTCACCGTCAACGGTGCGAGCGTAGATGTGGAACTCCAAGACGATGGAAGCGTAGTGATTCCTACGGACAAGGCCGGCGACGTCATCAACATCTACATGGATGGCACCGTGGGAATGACAGCCGTAGAGACGGAGTCCAACGCCCATTCTGCCGTATACGACCTTACCGGACGCCGTGCAGACATGAACAAAAAAGGAATCTTCGTCGTAAATGGCAAGAAGCAAGTCATCCGATAATTCCACACAAATCACCGATAACCGCAGCAGACTCCGCATCCATCAGGGCATACATCCCGGTTGAAAAACCGGACGCAAGCCCCCGATAGACGCATCAGCCTGCCGGACACATTCAGAGAGTGCATCGATGATACTTGTCGATGCGCTCTCTTTTTCTTTATCCCTTTGAAAAAAAGTGCCGCACTTTCGCAACAAAAGTTCCGATGTTTTGAAACGGAAGTTCCGATGTTTTGAAACGAATGTTCCGATGATTTGAAACGAATGTTCCGATGTTTTGAAATGAATGTACTGATGTTTCAACGTGAATGTCCTTCACTTTAAATTATAAAAAGATGTATGTCGGCCCAATCTATGCCAGCATCTTCTGAACATCGCAGGCATAAAACGGCAAAAGTCACGGAAACCATAAGCGACAACAACCGTTGAACACTTGCCGAACGGCGGCATCATCCGTAAATTTCCTCTGTTTTTTTCACCGCCGGCACCGCGTCCGGACCATCAAACATACCCTATGCACCCATTACTTCTCAGCGCCACCAGCCTCTGCTGTGCCACCATCTTCGGCAGCATCATCGGCTTCGGCATCAAGGAACTGCCCCACAAATGGAACGACACCATTCTGGGATACTGCGCAGGACTGATGCTTGCCGCCTCGACGGTCGGACTTATCCTTCCCGCTTTCGACGAACGAGGCAGCCTCCCGTGGGGCATTGTCGCCATAAGTGTCCTGATTGGCGCCTGGTTCCTCAATCTACTCGACTTCGTAACGCCGCACCTGCACCACATAACCGGCCTCGACCCCGAGCAACACCACGGAAACGGACGTATCAATCATGTGCTGCTTTTCGTCATGGCCATTGCGCTCCACAAACTCCCCGAGGGCATGGCGGCGGGCGTAAGTCTGAACAGCGGCTTCGACGGTGCAACCGATTGGACCGTCACCCTGGGAATTTCAATACAGAATATTCCGGAAGGCATGGTCGTCATCGCCCCGCTCCTCCTCGCAGGTGTCAGCCGTCTGCGCACGTTCTGCATCGCTGTTGCCATCGGACTTTTGGAAGTCGCAGGTGTGGCGGCAGGATATTTCCTCGCCAATATCTCGCAAGCAATGCTACCCATGTTGCTGGCCTTCGCCGGAGGTGCCATGCTTTACGTCACATCGGACGAGATGATTCCCGAAACACACGCCCACGGCTACCAGAAACAAGCCACGTATGCCTTGCTTTTGGGCTTCATCTCACTGCTGTTTCTCGAATAGCCGGGAGCAAATATTCCGATGATTGTAGTCCCACAAACCTAAAATGACAGATAGAGGACGGCTTTCCACAAGGAATTTTACAAAACAGTTTGTAAAATTGACAGGCAAAAGTTAAATTTGCAGAGCAAAAAGAATTGGAATTATCAGAATCCGCGACCAGCGTCGCCCCACAAAAGCACATTGAATGTATAATCCTCACGCCCCGCAATACACCACTTTCAAGGTAAAAGAAGCGTCGGAACTCCTGCCGTTCATCATCCAGAGCCTCGATGGCATCAGCCGTTCCAAGGCAAAAGCCATCCTCTCCGGCAATGGAGTCCGCGTAGAACGCAAGATCGTCACCCAGCACGATTATCTCCTACAACCGGGAATGACGGTGGAAATCTCAAAGCGTAAAAACGCATCGCCCCTTGTAAGCCGTTTCATAAAACTGGTCTATGAGGACCGTCACATCTGTGTCATTGAGAAAAACATCGGCATTCTCTCCATGGCAACCGACCATCATCAGTTCTGTGTGAAGACAATTCTCGACGACTACTTCCGCAAAAGCCGCCAGAAGTGCACGGCTCACGTGGTGCATCGTCTGGACCGCGACACAAGCGGACTGCTGGTCTACGCAAAAACCATTGAGGCAGAACAGATACTTGAGCACAACTGGCGACAGATTGTCACCGACCGCCGATACGTGGCATTGGCATCCGGACGCATGGAACGCGAGGAAGGAACCGTAGAGTCCTGGCTTAAGGACAACAAAGCCTACTTCACTTTCAGTTCACCCGTTGACAATGGAGGTAAATATGCCGTCACTCATTTCAGGACACTACGCAGCAACAACCTTTACAGTCTTGTGGAACTGAAACTCGAGACCGGCAGAAAGAACCAGATTCGCGTACATTTGCAGGATTTAGGTCACCCGGTTTGCGGCGATATCAAGTATGGAAACGGCGACGATCCCTGCGGACGTCTCTGCCTTCACGCCTTCCGTCTCGACTTTTATCACCCCATTACCGGTGAACATCTCCACTTTGAGACCCCAATGCCCAAAACATTCCTCATCGCAATGAAGGATTCCGAAAAAGGCGAGACAAAGAAAAACGCAGAACATTCCCCCAAACGATGACGAAAAATAGTGTAGCCTACAGACGGTTTTTCCGCAAAAATCACCGGAAATGCGGAAGTTCCCATCAAAAAGACTGCCGGCTTGCACCGTGTTTCCAAAGAAAGACATTACGTTTCCAAAGAAAGACATTACCTTTTCCCGTAACCTTATACACAATATTATATTTTTATGGCACAAATCCCTGAATTCCGCTATGCGCCGATGTTCCAACTCGGCGAGGACAAGACCGAATACCGCCTCCTGACTACCGAATATGTCAGCGTCGGCGACTTCGAAGGACACCCCATTTTGAAGGTAGAACCCGAAGCAATCCGCCTGCTTATGAACCAGGCTTTCCACGATGTCAGTTTCAAACTGCGCCGCAGCCATAACGAACAAGTGGCAAAAATCCTGCGCGACCCCGAGGCAAGCGAGAACGATAAGTACGTGGCTTTGACCTTCCTTCGCAATGCTGAGGTGGCCTGCAAGGGGCAACTTCCCCTCTGCCAAGACACAGGTACCGCCATCATCCACGCCGAAAAGGGACAGCAAGTATGGACCGGATTTGAGGATGAAGAGTACATTGCACGCGGCGTTTACGACACTTACACCCAGGACAACCTGCGTTACAGCCAGAATGCTCCGCTCGATATGTACAATGAGGTGAACACCCGCTGCAATCTTCCCGCACAAATCGACATCGAAGCCTGCGAAGGCATGGAATATCGCTTCCTCTGCGTCACAAAAGGTGGAGGTTCCGCCAACAAGACCTACCTTTATCAGGAGACAAAGGCCCGCATTCAGAACCCCGGAACGCTGGTACCCTTCCTCGTAGAGAAGATGAAGAGCCTCGGAACTGCCGCTTGTCCGCCCTATCACATTGCAATTGTCATCGGAGGAACCAGCGCTGAGAAGAATCTCCTCACGGTAAAACTTGCCTCAACGCACTACTATGACGAACTTCCCACAACAGGTGATGAGACCGGACGCGCCTTCCGCGACGTAGAACTTGAGCAACAACTGCTCCAGGAAGCCTACAAAATCGGTCTCGGTGCCCAGTTCGGAGGCAAATATCTCGCACACGATGTGCGCGTAGTACGCCTTCCCCGCCATGGAGCAAGTTGTCCTATCGGCCTCGGAGTTAGTTGTTCCGCCGACCGAAACATCAAGGCTAAGATCAACAAGGACGGCATTTGGATTGAAAAGATGGACGAAAAGCCCTACGAACTTATCCCAGAAGAACTCCGTCAAGCGGGAGAAGGCGAGGCAGTTAAGGTAGATCTCAACCAGCCTATGGACGATATCTGCCGTCAACTGTCGCAATATCCCGTCAGCACGCGCCTTTCTCTCAACGGAACCATCATCGTCGGACGCGACATTGCCCATGCAAAAATCAAGGCACGCCTCGATGCCGGTGAAGAAATGCCGGAATACCTGAAGAACCATCCCATTTATTATGCCGGACCTGCCAAGACTCCGGCAGGAATGCCTTGCGGATCCATGGGTCCCACCACGGCAGGACGTATGGACCCCTACGTATATGAGTTCCAGGATCACGGCGGAAGCCGCATCATGCTTGCAAAGGGTAACCGCAGCGTTGACGTCACTAACGCATGCAAAGACCACAAAGGCTTCTATCTGGGTTCCATAGGCGGACCCGCAGCCATCCTTGCTCAGAACAACATTAAGAGCATCGAATGCGTGGAATATCCCGAACTTGGCATGGAGGCTATCTGGAAGATTGAGGTTGAAGACTTCCCCGCCTTCATCCTCGTTGACGACAAGGGCAACGACTTCTTCAAGCAACTCAAACCCAACACCGGATGCACCATCCTTTGAAATGCCGGGGTTTCCGGCCCGTTTCAACGACAAACTGATACGACAAACCGACATTGCGTAACGGTTTCAAGGATAAACTGATACGACAAACCGATATTACGTAACGAATACAGCAGCACCCCACCATCAAAAAGTGGGGTGCCGCTCTATAGAAACACGCAGTATTATACAACCGCTTTCAAAATTCCAACAGATATGATACGCAAAAAGATCCTGACGATTGCCTTGCTGCTGGCCGCCACCATCAGTGCAGGAGCAGCAACGACACCGAAGTATGTATTCTATTTCATTGGCGACGGCATGGGAATGAACCAGGTGAACGGTACGGAAACCTACCTTGCCGCCCTTGAAAACCGCATAGGTATCAGCGAACTTTGCTTTGCGAATTTCCCCTATACCGCCTATGCCACCACCTACAGTTTCAGCAACGGCATCACCGACTCTGCGGCAGGCGGTACGGCGCTTGCAACAGGTTGCAAGACCTACAACGGATGTCTCGGTCTGCGCCCCGACAGCGTGACCACCATCACCTCGGTGGCAAATTGGGCAAAGAACGCAGGAATGGCAGTAGGAATCACGACCAGCGTGAGCGTCGACCACGCCACACCGGCATCATTCTACGCACATCAGACCTACCGAGGCAAATACTATGAGGTGGGATGTGACCTTGCTGCAAGCGGATTTGACTTCTTTGCAGGCTCCGATTTCCTGAAGCCCAACAGCAAGAATGAGGGCGAAACCGACCTCTACACCCGTTGCCAGGACGCAGGATACACCATTGTCAGAGGATTTCAGCAATACCAGCAGCAGAAATCCAAGGCAAAACGCATGATAATGCTCCAAAGCGAGGCCGCATCGAAGGCCGACCGCAGCGCCATTCCCTATGCCATTGACAGGAAAACCGGCGACATGACGCTCCAAGACATCACACGCGCAGCCATCGATTTCCTGTACGACAAGAGTCCGAAAGGCTTCTTCCTCATGGTAGAGGGCGGAAAAATCGACTGGGCAGCCCATGCCAACGATGCTCGGACGGTGTTCACCGAGGTCATAGACATGGACAATGCCGTGCGCATCGCCTATGATTTCCTCCGACTTCACCCCGAAGAGACACTCATTGTGGTGACCGCTGACCACGAAACCGGCGGACTCGGACTCGGAAACACCGACTATACCCTCCACACCGACCTGCTGAAATACCAGAAACTCAGCGCTGCCGAATACTCCGCACACCTGGGAAAACTCCGCAAGGAACTGGGCAACGACTTCACTTTCGAGGCTGTCCGCAACGACCTTGCCGAGAATTTCGGATTCTGGCGCGAGGTTCCTATTGCCGAAGAGCAGGAGGACCAGTTGCAACTTACCTTTGAAGCGCTGATGGAAGGCAGCGACAAAGGGGCGGAAAGCATGTATGCCAAAGAAAGCGCACTTGGAAATCTTGCCAAGAAAATCCTCAACGACAATGCTCATTTGGGATGGACTTCGGGCCAACACACCAACGGTTATGTGCCCGTGTTCGCCATCGGAGCAGGCGCAGAAGCGTTCCACGGCCGCATTGACAACACAGAAATCGCGCCACTCATCGGCACTATCGCAGGATATTGCAATGGAAACCCCAACAATGCCAAATAATCCGGGACGCTGAATGCCCCGATTCCCTAATAGGAGACGACACCCGACGACGGTTTCGTCTCCTTTTTTATTATCCTCGCTCCGAATTCGCAGAAAGGAAAAGCAATGTAGCGGCAGGACATATTCGCCACAACCACCCCCAGCAACGCGTTATCGCCCGGAAGGTCGGCCAGCCTCCAACCTCGCGGTTGTGAAGAGTGTGAGGAGATAAGCCAGAACATTTCGCACCGGAATGCCGTCCATGATCAGCACGCTTGCAAAGCACAATGCTAGACCATGCGTATGCCGAAAAGCATGGCCGCAAAAGAAAAGGTGGGACCCCTCGGAGGACGCCGCCAAAAACTGCCGATGTTTGCAACGGAAAGTGCCGATGTTTGCAACGGAAAATGCCGCATTTCATATCGGAAAGTGCAGCACTTTCTCCAGCCATATCCGCAGGACGTTTACCGAACTTGCACGACCGACGGAAAAGGGCATGATGAAAAGGGGCGGGAAACGACGGGAAAGGAGACTGCTATACTTATACATATCAAGGATTTCAACAGTATGCATCGAGGGTTTCAACAAGGCTTTTCATAGTAAACTGTGCGAATATTGAAAACGAAAAATGGTATAGAAAAATAAGCACTTTTGCCTATTCCACTATAAACTCCGTGTAAAATTGTGTAAAAATACTGCTTTTTGCAGAAAAAACTACGAGCGTTCTTATGGTTTTCTTGTAAATTTGCATTGAAATTTATCTTACCTTTATGCTGTAAAACAGCAATTAACAAGCAAATACGGACGACAGACACTCCCCGCTTTCATCAAACAAAGGATGCGGATTTACCGCCATCCACACGGAGGAGAATGTCGGCATTACGCACGGAAACACCGCAACAACGCAGCCCGAAGAACGGGTATGGGCGAAAAAAACATAGTAGACAGCGTTTCCGGATGTTGTGATTTACACGAAAGACAATAAATAAACAAATAGTAAGACAACATGAAAAAATTATTTTTTCTCGCCATCGGAGCGCTCCTTGTAGCGTGCTCCGGCGACAAGAGCGGCCAGCAGGCAATGGGTGGCAGCAATGAATTTGCAGTGGAAACCATTGCTCTTTCATCCGCTGAACTGAGCACCAAGTATCCTGCCACCATAAAAGGTATGCAAGATATCGAAATCCGTCCGAAAGTAAGCGGAAACATCACACGCCAACTCGTTGACGAAGGCGACTTCGTACAGGCGGGACAAGCCCTCTTTATCATTGACCCTACACAGTATCAGGCCGCAGTTGACCAGGCCGAAGCCGCAGTGAACGTGGCAAAAGCCAGCGTAAAGACGCAGCAACTCACCGTCAACAATAAGAAGCAACTTCTGGACAAGCAGATCATCAGCCAGTATGATTACGACGTGGCTTACAACACGCTCCTCACCTTTGAGGCGCAATTAGGCCAGGCTCAAGCCGCCCTCCGTTCGGCAAAGGACCAACTCAGTTACTGCACCGTACGCGCCACCAGTTCCGGAGTCATCGGAGAAATCCCCTACCGTGTGGGCTCACTTGTTAGTTCTGCCATTGCACAACCCCTCACCACCGTCAGCAATCTCGAGAAAATGTACGCCTATTTCTCCATGACGGAAAAGCAGTTCCTCCAGTTGACCCGCGAGAATGGCAGCAGCGAAGCCGCACGAATGAGCCTCCCCGACGTGACCCTTATCCTCGCCGATGGCTCTGTTTACAGCGAACTTGGCAAAGTTACGAGTTTCAGTGGTGTGATTGACCCCACCACAGGTAGCCTTCAAATGCGTGCAACCTTTGCAAACCCCAACAAACTCCTCCGTTCCGGCGCTACCGGTGTGCTGCAGTTCCCCGTACGCCGTGCCGAGGCTATCGTCATTCCTCAAAAGGCTTCGTATGCCATTCAGGACAAGCGTTTCGTCTATATTGTTGGAAAAGACAACAAAGTCAAGAACACCGAGATTACCGTTCTTGAGCAACACGATGGTGAAAACTTTGTAGTTACAAGCGGACTTCAGGCCGGTGACCGCCTCGTTGTTGAGGGAGTCAACAAACTGAAGGACGGCATGGAAATCAAGCCCATCACGGTTGCGGAGAGCGAAGCACAGCGCCAGAAGTCGAAGGAACACATGGCCACCAAGGCCATGCCCGGACAGTAATCTTCCGAACCACGGCACAAATTGTCGCAAAGCATTCCAAAACATTTCTGCGCTTTCCGGAGATCGGCGTCCACAAAGCCCGGCATCCCCGACAAGGAAGCCACGGCCCGTCGTAAAGCCTGACGGCACACGACGCCGAAACACGGGACACATTATATATAAATGTGGGTTCTGAAACCATCGCCATACAGGACTTGACAAACCGTACAGCCTGAAATCCTGACACAATACGCATTTCTCTCCGCCTTTAACAGCAGGGCCGGTAGACGATGACGTCCGGACGCCCCAGATGACGTCCGAACGTCCCATCCCCAAAGCCCCGCACATCAAACCCGGAAGAACGGCAAAACGGCAAGAAAAACGAACAGAACCTACCATAATTGTAGTCGCAAAATACAATGAAACTCGATACCTTTATTAACAGGCCAGTGCTCTCGACAGTCATCTCCATCTTGATTGTCCTGCTGGGCTTCCTTGGCCTTGTTTCGCTGCCTATTACGCAGTATCCCGATATTGCACCTCCCACCGTAGAGGTTTCCACCAACTACACAGGTGCAAACGCCCAGACGGTCCTCAACGCCGTCATCGCTCCTATCGAAGAGCAAATCAACGGTGTGGAAAACATGGACTACATTTCGTCCAGCGCCACCAACACCGGTGCTGCCACCATCACCGTCACCTTTAAGATGGGTACCGACCCCGACATGGCGGCAGTGAACGTGCAGAACCGTGTGAGCAAGGCTGCAGGTTATCTGCCGTCCGAGGTGACACGTGTAGGAGTCATCACGGAGAAGCGTCAGAGTTCCATGCTGATGATTTTCTCTGTTGTAGATACAGAAGACCGCTATTCCAAGGAATTCCTTGAGAACTACGTCAAAATCAACGTACTCCCTGCCGTACAGCGCGTGAACGGTGTGGGCGATGTCTCCGTCATGGGCGGAAGTTACTCCATGCGTATATGGCTTGACCCGGAGAAGATGGCAGAATACGGCCTTGTACCTTCTGACATCAGCGGTATTCTTGCCGAGCAGAACATCGAGGCCGCTCCCGGAACCATCGGCGAACGGGAAAACAACACCTTCCAGTATACCCTGCGCTACAAGGGACGTCTGCAGGAAGTTTCGGAATTCGAAAATATGGTCATCAAGGCCAATCCTGACGGAACCCTCATCCGCGTTGGCGATGTGGCACGCATCGAGCTCGGACGTGAATCCTATGCATGGGGCGGAACCGTCAACGGGCATAATGCCTGCAACATGATGGTTGCCCAGATTGCCGGGTCGAACGCCACGAAGATTGTACAGGACGTCGAGAAACTCCTTGAAGAAACCAAGGACGACCTGCCTTCCGGACTGGAATACCAGATTGCCCAGAACGTCAACGACTTCCTCTTCGCCTCCATTCACGAAGTGGTTAAGACGCTCATCGAGGCATTCCTCCTTGTCTTCCTCGTCGTCTTCATCTTCCTTCAGGACCTCCGTTCCACCATCATCCCTGCCATCGCAATCCCGGTGGCACTCATCGGAACCTTCTTCGCCCTCTACATCATAGGCTTCTCCATCAACCTCCTTACGCTTTCGGCACTTGTACTGGCCATTGCCATTGTGGTCGACGATGCCATCGTGGTGGTCGAGGGTGTACACGCGAAGCTCGACATGGGCTATTCCTCGGCCCGCAAGGCATCGCTCGACGCCATGAGCGAACTTGGCGGTGCCATCGTTTCCATCACCCTCGTCATGATGGCGGTGTTCGTCCCCGTTAGCTTTATGGGCGGTACCAGCGGAGCCTTCTACCGGCAATTCGGTATCACCATGGCCATCGCCATCGGTTTCTCGGCCCTCAACGCCCTCACCCTTTCACCGGCGCTCTGTGCCATCTTCCTCAAAGCACATAGCCCCGCCGACCACAGCAAGGGTTTCAAGGAACGTTTTGCCGAGGCTCAGGATGCCGCCAAGGACGCCATGAAGAAGAAGTATGCCCCCAAGAAACTGGGACTGAACTTCCCTCCCATCGTCACACTCCTTCTCCTTGTCCTCACCATCGTGTTCATGGTGGCCGACTGCTACCAGTTTGAGAACGTCTTCGTCAGCATCATTGCCTACGCCGTGGCTATTGCCGGCATACTCGGACTGTTCGGTCAGCGTTTCATCGACAGTTTCAACGCCTTCTACGACCGTCTGCTCGAGAAGTACAAGAAGGGCGTAAACCGTTTTGTGGTGCGCCCCTATCTCACCCTCGTCCTTGTAGCGTCCAGCATTGCTGCCCTGATGGGCCTCATGACCGTCACCCCCACCACCCTCGTGCCCAACGAAGATACCGGCACGCTGATGGGCGTCATCACCATGCCTCCCGGAACCTCGCAGGACCGCACGGAACGGCTGCTCGCACAGGTCGACTCCATGGTGCAGGCTTCACCGCTCGTCGAAAGCTCCACCATGATTTCTGGATATTCCTTCATGGGCGGAGAGGGACCCTCATACGGTTCGTGCATCGTCAAACTCAAGGACTGGAGCGAACGCAACCCCATCACCGAGAGCGCAAACCTCACCTTCATCAACCTCTACCTCGAATCGCAAAAGTCCTTTAAGGACGCACAGGTGCTCTTCTTCGCACCGCCTATGATTATGGGTTATGGTGTCTCAAACGGATTTGCCCTTAACCTTCAGGACCGTACCGGAGGTTCCATCAACGATTTCGAGAAAGTGGCCAACGACTTCATCAAGCAGCTCGAGAAATGCCCTGAAATCCAGAGTGCACAGACCTCATTCTCCACGAACTTCCCGCAACTTACCATCGACATTGATGCCGCCCAGTGCAAACGTGCCGGAGTCAGCCCCAGCGATGTGCTTAGTGTGCTCCAGGGCTATTACGGCGGACTCTACACCTCGAACTTCAACCGTTTCGGTAAGATTTACCGTGTGATGATTCAAGGCGAACAGAGCCAACGTGCCGATGTGGAATCGCTCTACAAGGTGAAGGTCCGCAACAACAAGGGCGAAATGTGCCCCATCACGGAGTTCATGACGCTCACCCCGACAAAGGGTCCTGACGTCATCAACCGCTTCAACCTTTTCACATCCATCTCCATCAACGGTAACCCTGCCGACGGCTACACCTCGGGACAGGCCATCGAAGCCATTGCCCGCTGTGCCAAGGAAAACCTTCCTGTGGGTTATTCCTACGAATTCTCCGGCCTGACGCGTGAAGAGGCTGGCAACAGCGGCGGAGGTACAGGCATCGTCTTCATTCTCTGCTTCATATTCATCTACCTCCTCCTCTCCGCACAGTACGAAAGTTACCTGCTGCCTTTCGCTGTGCTGCTGAGCGTACCGTTCGGACTTGCCGGCTCCTTCATCTTTGTATGGCTCATGGGTGGTCTGAGCATGATTCCCGGTACAGTAGGTCAGATTGCAAACATGATTTTCGGTTCGCCGTCAAACAACATCTACACACAGATTGCTTTGATTATGCTTATCGGTCTGCTTGCCAAGAACGCCATCCTCATCGTAGAGTTTGCCCTCGACCGCCGCAAGATGGGCATGAGCATAACCGCTGCTGCCATGCACGGTGCCGCCGCACGTCTGCGCCCGATTCTCATGACATCGCTTGCCATGATTGTGGGTCTGCTCCCCTTGATGTTTGCCTTCGGAGTCGGTGCCAACGGTAACCGTGCACTCGGAACAGCAGCTATCGGCGGTATGCTTATCGGTATGATTTGCCAGATTTACGTCGTTCCTGCACTCTTCCGCATCTTCCAGGCCCTTCAGGAGAAATTCACTCCCATGGACTTCAGCGGAAGCGAGAGCAAGGATGCAGAAGCCGACATCGTGCAATACACCAAATAAAACCATAGAACGGGAAGACGGCATGGCATACGCCATCTCTGGCAGGCATGCCGCCATTCCCTTCGCTTAAATCAGGGATGTTCTATAAATTAGCTTGAGGCGAGTTTTAGACTATTGCGCAGTAGGTTTCAGTTCTTCAAATACGCGCATAGCGGGCTATGTAAGTATTTGTAGAACTGAAAGATGCAAGCAAGAGGCAAAAAACGCCCAAGCATAAGAACACTTCCTAAATGAATTAAAAACTAATTTATAGCACATCCCTATATCCACAATGAATCCAATGAAGTATTCATCCCTATATATCCTCATTGCCGGCAGTGCGTTGCTGAGCAGTTGCGGACTGTTCGGACACTACGAGCGCGACACCCAGGGCGTAGAGACCTTAGCCAAAGACCTCTATCGCGACCCTCAGGCTGCAAATGCGCCTATGACGGCCGTCGACACCACCTCTTTCGGAAACACTCCATGGCAGGAAGTCTTCACGGAGCCACAACTTCAGGCCCTCATCAGCCGTGCCCTTGAACAGAATACCGACATCCGCAAGGCACAACTTACCGTGAAGCAGGCAGAAATCGGCCTCCGCGTCAACAAGCTTGCCTATCTGCCGCAGATTGCACTGTCGCCATCCGGAACAGTCTCCAAGGCCTTCATTGACGGTGCTTCGAACAGCAAGACCTACGAAGTGCCCCTACAGGCAAGCTGGCAGATTGATGCCTTCGGTACGCTCTACAATTCCAAGAAACAGGGCGAACAGACTGTCCTCATTGCCAAGGCATCGCAACAGGCCACACGCACGGCCATCATTGCTGCCGTTGCCAACATGTATTACGGCTTGCAGATGCTTGACGAACAGCAGCGCATCACAAAAGCAAACCTCGAACTCTGGCAAAAAGACATCGAAGCCATGGAAGCCCTCAAAGACTTCTCCGGCATGATGAACTCCTCTGCCATAGCAAGCGCCAAGGCACAGTTGCTCCAAATCGAGGCTTCACTGCCTGTCATCGAAGACAACATCCGTCAAACGGAGAACGCCATCTGCAGTCTCCTCCACGAAGCACCACACGCCATTGAGCGTCCGGCGTTCACAGCAACCGGATTCCCCGAGGTTTTCTCTGTCGGCATCCCCCTTCAGATGCTCGCCAACCGGCCTGACGTGGCCATTGCCGAGGCACAACTGGCCCAGAACTTCTATGGAATCCAGGCTGCACGCGGCGCTTTCTGCCCCAACCTCAACATTGCTGCCAGCGGAGCCTTCACCAATTCCCTCGGAACTGCCGTGCTGAACTCCGGAAAATGGCTCGCTGCCGGTGTGGCAAGCCTGACACAGCCGCTCTTCGCACAGGGAAAACTCCGCGCAAACCTGCAAATCGCCAAGATTAACGCCGAGGCGGCGCAGTTGAAGTTCGAACAAACCCTCATCGATGCCGGAACAGAAGTCAGCAATGCACTTGCGGCTTACAACACGTCTGTCACCACTACGCAACTGGCAGAGCAGACACTCGTGCAACTGCAAAAGGCATACGACGACACAGAGTTCCTCTTCCATAACGGCAATACCACGACCTATCTCGAGATTCTCTCCGCACAGATGAACCTCCTCAACGGACAACTCAATGTCGCCAACGAGCGTTATCAGAAGGTCATTGCCGTCATTACACTTTACCAGGCCCTCGGCGGCGGTCGTGATTAATAAAACTTCTAAGGTCAATATTATGATAAGTCCATTAGCATACGTCGACCCTTCTGCCAAAATCGGCAAGAATGTCGAAATCCGTCCCTTTGCCTATATCGAGGGAAACGTGGAAATCGGTGACGATTGTGTCATCATGTCCAACGCCTGCATCCTTGAAGGCACCACCATGGGACAGGGAAACAAGGTGTATCATAACGCAGTTATCGGCAGCATTCCCCAAGATTTGCACTACGTTCCCGGCACTCCCGGCCGCGTTGTCATTGGTGACGGCAACGATATCCGCGAAAATGTGGTCATTGCACGGTCTTTGACGCCCGAAACCGCCACGGTTATCGGCGACAACAACCATCTTATGAACAAGGTCCACGTTTGTCACGACGTCAACATCGGCAATCACAGCGTATTGGGCATCTCTGTCAGCATCGCACCCGAGTGCATTATCGGTGACGCTGCCATACTTTCCTCCGCTTGTGTGGTACAACACAGCGTACGCATCGGAAAATGCTCACTCCTTCAGAGCGGATGCCGCGTACAGAAGGACGTGCTTCCCTACGCCATCTTCGGAGGAAATCCCGCGGCTTTCCACGGTGTCAACAAGATTGTCATGAAGCATTTCAGACCCGAAATCGATGAACGCCGCCTACGTCACGTGAACAATGCCTTCAGATTGATAACGGCTGGAAACTTTTCCTTGGAAGATGCCGTCATCAAAATCCACGAACAGATTGCCAAAGATCCTGAAATCATTGAAATCTGCGACTTTATTTCCACCACGAAACACGGCATTATCCGCCACGTCGCCAAGGAATTCTGATTGCAATTCCACACACCATAGGCATGGCGCTGCGGCATAAAGGCCATGATAACGGCTAACGAAGCAGGAAGAAATACAACGTTTCACGCCCTACTCTCCCGATTGTCGCCACGCCGACATCCCTATGAACATCACCGAAGATTCTGTCTTTCGCGCTCCATCCCCAAAGGGTTGCTGCACGCAGGGCAGAATCTTTTTTTTTACCCTTTTGAAGACCATCCCAAAAAAATCCGCATCCAGAAAGGATAAGGTTTGGTTCGGCTATTGAAGAGATTCTAACGACACGATAACAACTGCCGGATTTCATACAAAAGAGGTCGGATTCTACAAAAGAAGTAGCAGAGATTCACATAAAAAAAGGTCGGATTCTACAAAAGAAGTAACAGAATTTCACGTAAGAGATTGAAGGATTTTAGGAAGAAAACAGCCGAACATCCCGCAAAAGGTTTTCGGATAAAACGCTAAAAACAGCCGGATTTCACACCGAAAAACTGCCGCAGATTAAGGCGGAAAGTACCGATGTTTATAAAGGAAAGTGCCGCACTTTACATAAGAAAGTGCCGCAGTTTGCAACGGAAATCTCCGTACATTTCCCCGACAAACGGTGGTGATGGGAGATAAAATGCAGCACGTTGATTAAAGACAAAGGGGGAAGACAAGGAAAATGACCCGGGAAATTTAACTGGGTTAAGGCTGGGAATGAGGGTAAAGATACAGATTTATGCACGAAAGGCACCGCATCCCTTCCGGCAAAATGCAATGAAAACAAGCCTGAAACATGTAGCAATCAGAAGAAAAGGAGGTTTCAACAATGAGTCAAACATAAGAACTTCTACAAAAGAACAACCATATTTCTTTTATAAAATCATTATCGGAACCCTCCTATAATACAATAGAAACATGAAATGTTTTGGGAAGGAAAGAACATTTTTACTGACCTTCTGACGGGAAAAACACACAAACACCGAGGAATGTTTGGCTTTTTTTGGATAAAAACACAGTGTTTTCTAACAAAAACCGCTATATTTGCAAACAGATAAACCACGTTTTCACCTACTGAACACCCGCATTCCTTCCGCTTTTCCACCGACATCCACTCCTCGTCGCATCGCTTTCTGCAATGTTTCCGAGGGCAGGAATCATCAGCAAAAACAAAAACATTCCTCCTTTTCAGCGATAAAGGACGGAGGCGCGAAGAAGGGTATACACACCAGACCTCTGTTAACAACGAATATTTTTTCCATTATGCTCAAAACCTTACGCCGCATATTGGCAGTCATCATGTTCGTACTCGTCACATTCCTCTTTGTAGATGTGACTGGTTTTGCCGCCCGTTGGTTCAGTTGGGCCGCATCCTTACAGTTTATTCCCGCGTTGCTTGCCCTGAATGTTGCGGCGGTTGCCGTGGTCATCGTCGCCACCCTGCTCTTCGGACGCCTCTATTGCTCCGTTGTTTGTCCGCTGGGCATCTTCCAGGACATTGTCAGCCACATCCGCAATGCCGTAAGCCGGCGTTTCGGGAAAAGGCATTTCTACACCTTCCACCGCGCACTTCCATGGCTGCGTTGGAGTTTTTTCGCCCTCTTCCTTGCCGCACTTGTAGCGGGCATCATGGTCATTCCCGCCCTTCTGGAGCCGTACAGCGCCTACGGACGTATGGCAACCAACCTCCTCGCGCCCCTATATTCGTGGGGGAACAATCTGCTGGCCGCGGCGGCTGCCTCCGCCGACAGTTACGCATTCAGCGGCGTAGAGTGTTGGTATCGTGGCAACACCGCCCTGCTCGTCTCCGTCGTCACCTTCGCCATAGTCGGCATTTTCGCCCTCGACGGACGCACATATTGCAACAGTTTCTGCCCCGTCGGCACACTCTTAGGCTTTATCTCACGCTGGTCATGGTTCAAGATTCGCGTCGACGAAAGCCGTTGTAACCATTGCGGAGCCTGCTCCCGCTTCTGTAAATCCCACTGCATCGACTCCCCGAACAGCGTTGTCGATGCCTCACGTTGTGTGGTCTGCGGCAACTGTCTCGGACACTGCCGCCAGGGAGCGTTGCAATTCAGCCGTCCGCTCCCCAAAGCCGTTGCCGCGAAGACCGGAACGGCCTCATCCACCACGCCCGACAATGCGTCAGAAACCTCGCGCCGGGCATTCCTCATCACCACGGCTACGATGGCAGCGGGCGCGGCAATGGCACAGGCGGAAAAGAAGGTTGACGGCGGACTTGCCGTCATCGAGGACAAGACCGTCCCCGAACGCCGGCAGCGAATACTGCCTCCGGGAGCCGAAAGCGAAGGACATTTGCACCAACATTGCACGGCTTGCCAACTCTGCATCTCGCAATGTCCGAACGGAGTGCTGCGACCTTCTACCGATTTCAGCCATTTCATGCAGCCGGAGATGGGATATGAGCATGGATACTGCCGTCCGGAATGCAACCGATGCGGAGAAGTTTGCCCGAACAATGCCATCCGTCTGGTAGATCTTGCCGAGAAATGCAGCACGAAAATCGGTACGGCAAGGGTCATCCGCGAGAACTGTCTGATGAACGAAAGGAAACTTTGCGGTAATTGCGCCCATCATTGCCCCGCCGGAGCCATCAGCATCGTGCCCCTCAACCCCGACGATGAGACCCCGAAGTACGGACCCGTCGTCGATGCCGAACGTTGCATCGGCTGCGGAGCCTGCGAGAATCTATGCCCCGTGCGCCCCATCAGCGCCATCATTGTCGACGGCATTCAGCAGCAACGCACCATCTGACCACACACTTTTACCAACGTTTTCGTTAAGCCAAATGAGCAAAACGGAAGTAAGTGTAACGCACTTACGGTTTGCCATGGCGAGAAAACGAAGGATGCAATCCAACGTTTTCGTTAAGCCAAATGAGCAAAACGGAAGTAAGTGTAACGCACTTAC